>NZ_BAABEM010000006.1:0-723469 GCF_039540155.1 Gibbsiella greigii | reverse complement strand
CAACCAACTGAGCCGCTTCACGTTTGAACTCTGCACTAAAATTTCTTTTTTTCATTGGAGCACCTGTATTGTTCTGAGGTGAGCATATCACCTCTGTTAAGGTGGCCAAACTCAGTGTGCCACTTCAAACCGGGGAGATCTCTATGAAAAAATCACGTTTCATTGACAGCCAGATCATGTCCATTCTGAAGCAAGCCGAGGCAGGAACGCCGGTGGCCGAACTGTGCCGCGAGCATGGCATGAGCAACGCCAGTTTCTATAAGTGGCGTTCACGCTTTGGCGGGATGGATGCTTCCATGATGACCCGCCTCAAAGAACTGGAAGAGGAAAATNCGGTGTAGCTCTGCTCGACAACCAACTGAGCCGCTTCACGTTTGAACTCTGCACTAAAATTTCTTTTTTTCATTGGAGCACCTGTATTGTTCTGAGGTGAGCATATCACCTCTGTTCAGGTGGCCAAATTCAGTGTGCCACTTCACAGCAGGTCTTTTTCCTCAATGCCTTTAAGCAGGCCAATGAAATGACGGGGTTTAAGCTTCGTGACGGACTGGTGACCAATCACCGGAAAGACATGATTGTTCAGGCTGGCAAGCAGGCGGTCAGCGGTATTCTGCGACCATTTTTTATTGCTCCTGTGCCACGCCAGTGCCACGGTCCTGAACACTTTCTCCGGTGCGCTGGCTCCACGTTCAGCGGCCCGCTGCTGTGCCGGGTTGATGTTCAGCGCCAGCATTTTGCGGATACCTTCACGCTGTTGCCGGGCATCAGAGAGGGAGATGGCAGGATAGGCACCCAATCCAATACGGGATTCTTTACCGTTAATACGATATTTGAGATACCAGTGACGTGAGCCGCCCGGTTTGACCAGAAGATACAGACCGTGGGAGTCGGAGACTTTAAAGGGTTTATCGGAAGGTTTGAGAGTACGAATTTTCGCGTCGGTAAGGGGCATATGGGGGTCACTCCGTCATCGAACCAACTTGACCCCAAATCTGACCACCAAATTCTCCCGATGCGGAGGGAAAACTGAAAATGCACCGGGAGGACTTTTCACGCTAACTCATTGAATCGATATCACATAAGAATTCGCAGAGCGGCATGAAAACAAGAATTTGGCTCCTCTGACTGGACTCGAACCAGTGACATACGGATTAACAGTCCGCCGTTCTACCGACTGAACTACAGAGGAATCGTGTGAACGGGGCGCATCATATCCAGCCCCCCGAAGAGTGTCAACGCAAAATTGGTAAATTCAGCGCGACTGCTCAGCATCTGAACAATGAGCGGTGGTCAACTGCGTCAGGATTAATTATCGCCCAGACTGCACTGTATACGCGCCAGCGGATCCTGCTTGTAGAAACGGCTGAAATGCTGGTACAGGGCAGGGAAGCGGTTGGCCAGCAACTCCGGCGCACTGAAAAAATACTCCGACAGCACGGCGAAGCATTCGGCGGGATCGGTAGCGGCATAAGCATCCATACTGGTCGCCTCTTCTCCCACCATATCAATCTCTTCCTGCAGATTGTCCATCGCGGCGTGCAGATCGTGTTCCCAGGCTGCGACGTCGCGCATCGGAATAGGGGGAATGCCGGTGGCAATACCGCCGTTGCGCATATCCAGCTTGTGGGCGGCTTCGTGGATCACCAGATTGAAACCGGAAAGATCAAACGAGTCTTGCACATCTTTCCAGTTGAGCACGATCGGCCCTTGTTCCCAGCTTTGGCCCGACTGCACGATCGGCCCTGTATGCACCAGGCCGATGTCGTCTTGCCATTCGTCCTCAACAACAAAAGGCGAAGGGTAAAGCAGAATTTCATTGAAGCCATCCAGGCATTCCGCCCCGAGTTCCATCACTGGCAAGGCAAACAGCAGGGCGATGCGCGCCTGCATTTGCGATGTCAGCGCTAGGCCTTGTAACGGCACAATACGTTTGTTTTGCATGAATTGGCTGGCAACGGCAATTAACCGCCGCTGTTCTTGTTCGTTCAACAAAGACAGCAAGGGGATCGCCAAGGCATCCTGCCAAGAGGCAAGCGTTTCTGCTTGCGGTTGGTTCGCTTTCCACGGCCATTTAATCATCGTGTTGCTCGTAAAGTCGTCACTTGAACATCCGGCTGGGGGGCTTACTCTACAAAAGTGCCGTAAAATGGTGCATGATAGCAAGCACTTCTTGGAGAGATGCCGGAGCGGCTGAACGGGACGGTCTCGAAAACCGTTGAAGGGGCAACCCTTCCGAGGGTTCAAATCCCTCTCTCTCCGCCATTATTCAATCACTTACGCTATAACTTTTCTGTGATCAACCACCCACATAGAATATAACTGCAGCTAAACACCCTACTGATTTTCCTTTTTTAGCATTGGGTTATCCTGTTATGGGGTAACGTTGACCTTCCGGTCATATAGCAAAACTTTTTTTGCCATTTTATGCCTGCAGAATTGCTGCGTATTCCTGCGTGATCCTTCATTGTGTGAATTAAACATGCAGATCTAGTCATTCATTCAAACCGAACCGCTGTGCTACGCGGTTTAACTCAGGTGTGAGGCGTTAGGAAAAAACTATGGTAGGTGCAACATCAGGCGGCGTGCGGGCTTTGCTTCGCGTCGAAGGGGTATGCGTTCTCGTGGTCAGTTTGCTTGCCTATACGAAGTTCGGTAGCGGCTGGGGCATTTTTACTTTGTTCTTTTTTGCGCCAGATTTATCTTTCTGCGGCTACTTAGCCAGTTCGAGGATTGGCGCGGTGTTGTACAATTTCGCGCATTCTTTCATCGGTGCCCTGGTGATATTGGCAGCAGGTATCTTTTTGTCGATGCCCGTGGCAGTGACAGCCGGTATAATTTGGGTGGCCCACATTGGCTTTGACCGTGCGCTAGGCTATGGCCTTAAAGATTCCACAGGCTTTGGCGTTACACATCTGGGGCCCATTGGCCGTGCGCGATCTGGTGCCTAACAACCGCGGGCCTGATTGGCTCGTTCAGACGAGCCATATTTTATCCGGCATTAACAACGCCTGGTTGTTTCAGTACATCTTATCCGGCCATTTTAACCATTCTCGTTATTCTCTACACTCGCCAGACATCATGCATACAGTGAGGGGGAAAATAATGAGTATCTATATTGTAAGAATGGATCACCCAGCAGGAACAGAGTGGAATACGTTTGTTCGAGAACATGTGCTCTATCTGAAGGATCTTATTCAGAAAGGGAAGCTCATAGCCTCCGGCCCCCTGAAAAATACGCCGTTGCGGGCAGGTTTTCTCATTTTCAGGGCGGACACTCTTGAAGAAGTAAAAGCGATGATCAATGCCGATCCGTTTTCCCGGGAAAATCTCATCGCGGAACTGGATATTCAGGAGTGGGATCCTTTGTTTGGTCATCTGGCTGAATTATCCAGCGGAGCGACAGTCAGTGAACTGCAGGATTTAGTGGACTAAAGCATATTAAGGGAGGACGAGATGATTTATGAACTATGTAGCATCCAGGCATCCAGGCATCGGCGCTCACGCTGAACGCTATGCCCGAATGCTGTATGTCAGCTGCCGATGAAAGCCTGCTGCTCGGGGGATGAAAACGTGAAATCGGCAAATTACTCCAGATTATCCCGCGGCGGGCCTGAACAGATATCCCACGCCAACCACCATTCTGTTGCCGCTTTACTGAAGCACGTTCAGCCCGGCGAAGCCCTCACGGATCTCGCTTTCCGGCAGGTTGATGCCGATAAACACCAGGGTGCTTTTTTTCTCTTCATCCGGCGCCCATTCGCGATCCCAATCGGCGTTATACAGGCGCTGAACGCCCTGGAATAACAGGCGGCGTGGCTCGTCTTCAATCCAGAGAATGCCTTTGTAACGCAGCAGGCTATCGGCGTATTGCAACAGCAGGTTTTCCATCAGATCGGAAATTTGCCCCAGTGCCGCCGGGCGATCGAGATACACCACAATCGACTGGATATTATTTTGCGGCTGTGGGATCAGGCGGAAGGCCGGCGTGGCGATGTTAAGGCGGTCGTTCAGAATAAAGCCTTCCACGTTGAATAACACCGCCAGATCAATCTGGCCGTGGGTCACGTCGTAAACCGGTGCACGTGCGTTCATCCGTTGCAGGCGCTGGCGCAGCGCTTCGCCTTCATGCGGCGGTGCAACGTCCGTTTTGGTTAACAAAATGCGATCGGCATAGCCCACCTGCGCCTGTGCGATGCTGAATTGATCGAGTTGCTGTTGGCCGTGAACGGCATCCACCAGGGTGATAATCCCATCAAGCAGAAAACGTTCGCAGATCACCTCATGTGAGAAAAATGTTTGGGCGATCGGCCCGGGATCGGCCATGCCGGTGCATTCAATGATCAACCGGTCAAACGCCAGCTGGCCGTTATCAATGCCATCAAGCAGATCCAGCAGCGCATCGGCCAGCTCATTGGCGCGGCTACAGCAAATGCAGCCGTTGCTCAGGGTGGTGATGCGGCTGGCGCGATCGCCAAGCAGCGCATCGTCGATCGGCACCTCGCCGAATTCGTTTTCAATAACCGCAATTTTGTAGCCGTGCTCTTCGTTCAGAATATAGCGTAACAGGGTCGTTTTTCCGGCGCCGAGAAAGCCGGTCAGTAGGGTAACTGCAATGGGTTCCATCGTTTATCCTTATTCGGCCTAGCAGCAACGCATGCCGCCTTTGCCGTCGCCGCCGTAACGCGCCTGCTGGCGCTCACGGAAGAATTCTTTGTAGGTCATCACCGGTTTGTCCGGGTGGTTATCTTTCATGTGTTGCACATAGGTATCGTAGTCAGGCACGCCAACCAGCATTCGCGCCGCCTGCCCTAAATACTTCCCGGCCTGGCCAAGGTTTCCAAACATCTGCCTTCTCCCAATATACCCTGCATAACTTACCTTCATTATGCAGGGTATCGGTTAAATCACCATTAGTGCGAGGACGAAACTTTGACGCCGCCCTCAGGAACCGGCACATATGGCGTTTCTTTGTCGGTGCGTTCTGGAGTCTTGCGTGCCTTCAGCGCAGTCTGGATACCGTAGAAGATGATGCTGTAAACCACCACCAGGAATAGGATGCTAAGGCCAGCATTGGTGTAGTTGTTAACCACGATATGCTGCATATTGGCAATCTGCTGGGCGCTCAGATCGCCGCCTTCGGCGATTTTGCGCTTGTATTCGTTAGCCAGATAGAAGAAGCCTTCCAACTGCGGGTTGTCGCTAAACAGCTTCAGCCCCAGCGCCCAGGTGGTGCAGATCAGCAGCCAAATGGCCGGTGCCACTGTCACCCAAATGTATTTGGTGCGTTTCATCTTGATCAGCACCACGGTGCCCAATACCAACGCGACGGCGGCCAGCATCTGGTTGGAGATGCCGAACAGCGGCCACAGGCTTTTCACCCCGCCGAGCGGATCGACCACCCCCTGGTACAGCAGGTAACCCCACAGGCCAACACAGCCGGCGGTGCCGATAACGCCAGCAACCAGCGAGTCGGTTTTTTTCAGGAACGGCACAAAGTTTCCTAACAGATCTTGCAGCATAAAGCGGCCGGAACGGGTGCCGGCGTCCAGCGCCGTCAGGATGAACAGGGCTTCAAACAGGATGCCGAAGTGGTACCAGAAGCCCATATCCGCCGCGGGAATGATTTGATGGAACACATGCGCGATGCCCACCGCCAGCGTTGGCGCACCGCCTGCGCGGTTCAGCACCGAGGGTTCGCCGATATCTTTGGCGGTTTGCAGGATTTGTTCCGGGCTGATGACAAAACCCCAACTGCTGATGGTTGCCGCCGCATGAGTGGTAACATCCTTCAGCGAAGCCATGATCATTGGCGCATCTTCGGTGCCCAGTTTATGCAGATCGGGCATGGTAATGCCGAGCGCGGCCGGCGGGGTGTTCATCGCGAAATACAGCCCCGGCTCAATGATGGAGGCAGCCACCAGCGCCATCACGGCGACGAAGGATTCCATCAACATGGCGCCATAGCCGATAAAGCGTGCATCGGTTTCGTTGGCCAGCAGTTTCGGCGTGGTGCCGGAAGCGATCAGCGCATGGAAACCGGAAACTGCACCACAGGCGATGGTGATAAACAGGAAGGGGAACAGCGTGCCTTTCCATACCGGGCCGGTGCCGTCAACAAACTGGGTGACCGCCGGCATTTTCAGTTCCGGGTTAAGGATCAGAATGCCGATCGCCAACCCGACGATAACGCCGATTTTCAGGAAGGTCGCCAGATAATCGCGTGGCGCCAGGATCAGCCATACCGGCAATAGCGCAGAGATAAACGCGTAACCGATCAGCGTGAAGGTAATGGTGGTGTCTTTGAACGTCAGCGCGGGGCCCCAGTAAGGATCGTGCGCAATGACGCCGCCGAACCAAATCGAGGCGACCAGCAACAGGATGCCTATCACCGACACTTCCCCCACGCGCCCGGGCCGGATATAGCGCATATAGATGCCCATAAACAGGGCGATCGGCACCGTTGAGCAAACGGTGAATACCCCCCATGGGCTTTCCGCCAATGCTTTAACCACGATCAGCGCCAGCACCGCCAGGATAATAATCATGATCAGGAAGCAGCCAAACAGAGCAATGGTGCCGGGGATCGGCCCCATTTCTTCCTTGATGATCTCACCGAGCGAAGCGCCGTTACGGCGTGAGGAAATAAACAGCACGATAAAGTCCTGCACAGCCCCAGCTAACACCACGCCACCGAGCAGCCACAGCGTGCCGGGCAGGTAGCCCACCTGCGCGGCCAGCACTGGGCCAACCAGCGGGCCGGCGCCGGCGATCGCGGCGAAGTGGTGGCCGAACAGCACATTGCGGTTGGTCGGCACGTAGTTCAGGCCGTCATTATTGACCACGGCCGGCGTTGCGCGGTTGGCATCCAGCTTCATCACCTTGGTGGCGATATACAAGCTGTAATAGCGGTATGCCACCAGATACACCGCGATGGAAGCGACGATAATCCATAGTGCACTGATGTGCTCGCCGCGCCGTAAGGCCACTACGCCCAGGCAGGCCGCACCAATGATCCCTAATATCATCCACGGGATATGTTTTAAAATTCCATCTCTTTTCATGAGACACCTTTAATTATTTGAGCTGTAAACTTTATTGCAACATCCAGCCAGGGGGCCGGTGAGGTTTGCAGCAGGGAGAAGAGGTACGCCATCATCGCAACCACGGATACGGCAAGGCAGCGGATTATCAGTGAGCGGTTGCATGGTGCGTTAAGCGGTTGGTTTATCGCCGTGAGTGGCGCGGCCGTTTTTGCCCGGCGTATTTGCAAGAAAGCGAGTGAGGGGGAAACGATGCCTGGCGCCGCAATAGGCCGCGGTGCCACGGCCTATTGCGGGGCACCGCCTAATACAGCGAAGGTTCGCCTTCCGGCCGCGTTTTGAAGCGGCGGTGCAGCCACATATATTGGTCGGTTGCCAGCAACACCTGTTCTTCCACCACGCGGTTCATATACGCGGCGGCCTGGGTTTCATCATTTAGCGGGAACTGTTGCAACGGTGGCTGCACGATCAGCTCATAGCCTTTGGCGTGCGGCAAACGGCGCGGCACAAAGGGCACGATGGCGGGGCGAGCCATGCGCGCCAGGATATAGGTGCCGGTCGTTGTCGCGGCCTTCTCGACGGCAAAGAAGGGCACAAACACGCTGCTCTGGGGGCCGTAGTCGTGATCCGGCGCATACCAGAGGATCTCGCCCTGTTTCAGGCAGCGAATCATGCTCTTCACATCCTTGCGGTCAATCATGTATTTGTTCGAACGCAGCCGCCCCCAGGTTTGCACCCACTCCATCAGCTTATTATTGTGCGGGCGGTGCACGCCGATACCGGGATTTTGCATGCCGAAAATACGCGCGCCCAGTTCCAGCGTCAGGAAATGCAGCCCAATCAATAAAACGCCGTTGCCGTTCTGGCGGGCCTGATGCATGTTTTCCATCCCGCTGATCTGGAACCAGCGGGCAATCCGCCAGTCGGGCCAGAACCAGGCCATGCCGACCTCAAACAGCCCCATGCCTACGGATTCGAAGTTCTTGACGATCAGCGCCTCGCGTTCTTGCACCGGCATATCCGGAAAACAGAGCGCCAGATTACGCCGGGCTATTTCTAGCCGGCGTGGCATAAAGCGCATGGCAATTCGCCCCAGCCAATGGCCCAGCCGGTAAATGACCGGGTAGGGAAGCAAGACTAAAAGATAAAGCACGCCAAGGCCCAACCATAGCAGCCAGTAACGGGGATGTAGAAAAGCGCGATCAAACGTGGGGGTTAATAACATTGCCTTTTGTCTTCCTGGTATTTTGGCGCTAGTCCTCAACCTGAATAGTTTATTTAGCCTAGGGTAATCATACTTTCACCGTGTTTTTTTTTCCAATAATGCCATCGCTTTATATTCGGGGGTGGTGTATTTAGGGGAATATATGGCTAAAAAACACACTCCACAGCCAGCCATAAATAATATTTACCCGCAACCATTATTTTGTATATATATTCCACGTTGTTATTGTGTCAATAAAACGCGATATAGCCTAAATAGGTTGAGTCACCGCAAGGCCTTCTTACTACCGTTTAAAGTAAGGCGGGATAAACACCTTTGTACGGAAGGCTGCTCATAGCAAGTCTATCGCCAGAAGGATAAACAATCGCTAACATAGCTGCGATTAATGCCATTGGCTGTTGTTTTCGGTATAACAGCAAGGGTGTATCAGGATGCCAGCGGCGTGCTTTTACGGCGCTGGTTGAGGTGAGGAAATATCGCACGGCTGCGGCTGGCGATCGGAAAGAGAATTATTATGGGTTTGTTAGATGGCGCCCTGGGTGGCGTATTAGGTAATGTGCTGAATGACGTTTTGAAAAAACAGGGCAGCGAAGGGGGCATCGATATTGCCGCCATCATGCAATGGGTTCAGCAGCAAGGGGGCCTGCAGGCGATATTGAATAAGCTACAGCAAGGGCAACTGGGTGAAATCGTCGGTTCCTGGCTGGGCAACGGGGAAAATCTGGCGATCACCGGTAACCTGGTGCAGCAGGCGCTGGGCAGCGATGCCATTGCGCAGTTGGCGAACAAGCTGGGGGTTGAGCAGGCTCAGGCGTCTGACACGCTGGCGCAATGGCTGCCGCTGTTGGCTGATAAAGCCTCAGCGGACGGCGAAGTGAAGCATGATGATTTGGCCAACATGGTCGACAAACTGTTCCGCTAACCGGTTGCTCCCGTAGCCTGGCTACGGGAGTTCGGGTTACTCAAGCTCCAGCATTATCTTGCCGATGTGCGCGCTGCTTTCCATCAGCGCATGGGCAGCTGCGGCCTGTTCCAGCGGGAAGGTTTGGAATATCTGTGGTTTAAGCGCGCCGCGTTCCATCATCGGCCACACTTTCTGCCGCAGGTCGGCGGCAATCTGCGCCTTGTCTTCCACGCTGCGCGGGCGCAGGGTGGAGCCGCTATGCGTCAGGCGTTTAACCAACATCGGCATCAGATTCAGTTCTTTGGCGACGCCGTTTTGCGTGCCGATTTGCACAATGCGCCCATCCATCGCCGCCGCCTGGTAGTTTTTGGCGACATAATCCCCGGCGATTAAATCAACGATCACGTTCGCGCCTTTGCCATCGGTGGCTTGCCGGGTTTGCTCAACAAAATCCGCCGTACGGTAATTGATGGCCACATCCGCCCCCAGGGCCAGGCTGGCCTGGCGTTTTTCCTCCGAGCCGACGGTGGTGATCACTCTGGCGCAAAAGGCCTTTGCCAGCATGGTCGCTACCGTGCCGATGCCGGAAGTGCCGCCGTGGATCAAGACGGTTTCCCCTGCTTTCAGGTGGCCGCGTTGGAACACATTGACCCAAACGGTAAAAAAGGTTTCCGGTATGGCGGCGGCTTCGAGCAGGCTAAAGCCCTGCGGCACCGGCAGGGCATTGCTTTCATGCACCTTGCAATACTCGGCGTAGCCGCCCCCGGCAATCAGCGCGCAAACCTGTTCGCCAATGGCATAGCGGGTGGCACCGGGGCCGATGGCGGCCACAACGCCGGCGATCTCCAGCCCCGGAATGTCGGAAGCGCCTGGCGGTGGCGCATACTGGCCGCGGCGTTGCAATACATCTGGGCGATTGACGCCCGCCGCGGCAACCCGCACAAGAATTTCCCCCTGTTCCAACGTGGGTAGCGGGCGTTCCGTCATTACCAATACGTCAGGTTCACCTGGCTGGCGGATTTCGATGGCTTTCATGGTGATGGGCAATGACGCATCATTCGGCATACCGTTTCCTCATCGTGATGGTTTAGGCTATTCAGCGCACCGGCTGAAGTTGCCAGCTGTCAATGGTTCTGCCAGCTTACAGAAATCCCCGATGAGGGAATGATCAGGAAGAGCGGTTTTTATTGGCCGATAGGAGGATAGGGGGGCGATCAGTCGTTAGGGGGAATGCGCAAACCTTTGAGTGAAACGATAAAATATTTTTTGCCTTTGGTGATTTTTGCGCCTTTATCACACCATTGGCTGGCAAGTTGAAAGAAATCATCGCTGCCGATGTCGTAGGCCAGTTCGATTTTTTTGGCTACGCCAGCGCGAATCAGGTTTTCTGCTTCCTGGTGGCTTGCCGCTTTAATCGTCGTCATATACAAAATCCTTGGAGTTGCACCGCTAGGAATAACTGTGCGTGATTATAAGGCGGCTGTGTGTCAGTTATGTGACGGGGGGATGACAGGCGTTGCGGCTGCTGCATCGCACACCAGAAGAGACAAACTCTGTACAGTTGGCCGGCCTTTTTCGCTCGCGGCAACGAAAAGAGTTGCTATTCATTGGTGGGCGTGCGTTAATGTCCTTGGCCTGTGGTACAGACCTATTTATGCACGACATCTTGATTAAAGCGGTTCAAATTTAAAGCGTTATCCTCGATAGCACTTCATCTGACGAATTTCTTTCTAGTGCCTCCATAAGTAACTGATGACCGGCTATAACATGCCCATGGTGGCTTAAATTTTATATCGAAGGAAATAATTATGTCTAACCTGATCAAAGGTCAAGTGAAGTGGTTCAACGAGTCTAAAGGTTTTGGTTTCATCACCCCTGCAGACGGCAGCAAAGACGTGTTCGTACACTTCTCTGCAATCCAGGATCAAGGCTTTAAAACGCTGGCAGAAGGCCAAAACGTACAGTTCTCCATCGAGAACGGCGCTAAAGGTCCTTCAGCGGCTAACGTTACCGCTATCTAATCAGCTCTGCTGATTAACAAGAACCCGCTAAGGCGGGTTTTTTTATGCCTGTTTTTCGGGCAAAAAAAAAGCCCGCAAGCCGGCGGGCGAAATTTCCTTGTTACTTCTTCTTTATTAACAGGCACTTCTCTGGGGGGAAGTGCCTTGGGGAAAGAGCTTACTCGTTGTGCGATCAGGATTCCGTGATTAAAACGTTAAGGAAGCGAAAATATTAACGTCCTGAAACTAAGAGCCTATCCACTTCGATATGCTTCGTTTTATTCGCGCAGTCCGTTGCCGTTGTCCAAACGGGCTGCGGCAATAGCGCCTACCGGGAGAGGTTCTAAGCCGCCTGCCGGCGGCACGCTTTCTCTCGGCGGCAACGGTATATTTTCCCCGCTATTCTGTAATACACTGGCAGGCCTGTTTCTAATGAGGTAAATCATGAAGGTTAACGATCGGGTTTCGGTAAAGACGGACGGTGGGCCGCGGCGTGAAGGTGTGGTGCTGGAAGTTGAAGAGTTCAGCGAAGGGGTAATGTATCTGGTTGCATTGGAGAACTATCCAGAGGGCGTATGGTTTTTCAACGAGATTGACAGCCACGACGGCACTTTTGTTGAGCCGATTTCTCCTGCCGATAAATAACGATTTTACCCGTCTGTGCCGGTTCGTGCCGGCCATTTTCACGCATGCATCGTAATACTGCGCTAATTATAGGTTGTGTAGGGTTTGGAGGTATAACGATACAAACGCCCGCAGCGCCTTAGTGCTCTTTGATCGTGGGGCGCAGGCCACACTCATCAATAGGTCGGGAAATAGCACCTGCCACTGCGTACTACAGACGACTTTTAGCCTGGCTAGCGGCTGTTAACAAAGATGCCACTCGTCAACGTATCGGTTAAACGCACAACATGATAGATAATTTGTTTATTATGCGTTTTAATTTTTCTTTTTATATTGCCTTTATGGGATGAAACCGTTTTGGCTTTAATTTGCATCTGATCGGATATCTGAATGGTATCTTGCCCAGACATCCACATACGCAACATATTTGATTCGGTTCGGCTTAGCGTGACTGGCGTTTGATCAAGCGGTACTTTTTCGTTGCGTGAAGGCTTGCCTTCCAGGTAGTGCCTGAGCAGCAGATTCATGGTTTCTGGCTTGATCGATTTTGATGAGATAATGACATTATTACGCACATACAGATAATCATTAAAATGTACGTTGGTTATCGCCATGAAAATAAAAAACAAGGTGTCTGGGTGAAGAGAGATAATGTGTTTTATTCTTTCGGTCGCGTTGGCCTCATGTATAAAACAGTCTTCGTTAATAAATACCAGCGTAGGTTTATGGCTATTGCATTTCTCATGCAGTTCATCAATATCAACAATGGCATTGATGTGCTTTTTTTTTACCCCGTGCGCGGCTAGGTAGTCTGTTAAGCCCCGTCGGGTATAACTGCAAGAATCCATAATGATTGTTGGCATATTATTCCCCCCCATTTAAATCCATTTTACTGCGGCAATATGACAAAATAGCGATAAAAAAATAAAACAAAGAAGTATGTTATAAGAGTGTTCTATCAACAAATGCACGTGTACTCAACGATATTTTATTGATAATTGTAGTTGAGCGCTGGATTTGTAAGCATATCTTAAGTGATTCTGATGATTGGGGGGCGGCGTTTTTCTGCAGCAATACCCGGTTGCGGTATGTAACCATTAATTTTACTGCGCTATGGCAATTCCTCGGCTTGCAGTCTGGCGTGCTTTATTTTCGCTTATGGGAAAATTCTTAAAAAAAATTCATGATTTATTTTTCAGCACTACTCAGTTTCTCTATGGTATGCCACTGGTGGTGTAAATGAAATGTTATTATTTGATTAACCTATTGCTGACCCCGCTGCCATTTGCCGCCTTCCTGCTACGCGGTATGAAACAGCGGATCTCTGCTGCGGGTCATTGGGCTTCTTGGCGGCAGGCGCGTATTGCATCAAGCGCGATTTGGATATCGTGTTCCCTCGTCATCCAATTAACCAGCGCGGCGCGGATACCGGGCTGGCCCTGGTAAGCAGTGGGGGTACAACGTACCGCCCCATGGCGGTCAAGGCGGGCGAGAAAACGGTCACGGGCGGCCACGGCGTCGCCTTGCACTCCCTCAAGGGCGAAGCAGATGATATTCAGGTTAACCGGGGCCAGCAGGCGAAAGCCGGGGCTGGCCGCCAGCGCTTCACCCAACTGTTGTGCCAGGCCGACGTTGCGTTCAATGATGTCCCGTATTCCGCTACGCCCATAGGCTTTAAACGCCATCCACAGCGGCAGGGCACGGAAACGGCGAGAGTTCTCTGGCGTCAGGTGCAGGTAGTTATCCGGGCGCAGCTCGGCCGCCTCCAGATAGCTGGCGTGGTTGTTGAACACCTGCATCTGCACTTCCAGGTGGCGGGTTAACTGAATGGCGCTGTCATAAGGCACGTTAAGCCATTTATGGGCATCGACGGTGATCGAGTCAGCCTGCTGCCAACCCGCCAATAGGTGAGCATAGCGTTCGGAGCCGGCGGCGATACCGCCGAACGCGGCATCAACATGCAGCCAGAATGGGTAGCGTTCCCGCAGTGCAAGCAGGGCCGGCAGGTTGTCAAAGGCGGCGGTATTTACCGTGCCGCCGCTGGCCAATACCAACGTGGGCAGCCCGTTGCCTGCGGCCAGATGGCGCTCCAGCGCCATCGGATCGATAGCTTCGCTGTTGGGCAGGGTAGCAACGATCGTCAGCGCTTCGCGGCCAATCCCCAGCATGCTGAGTGCTTTAACGCTGCTGGAGTGCGGGTTGGCAGAGAAAACCTGTAGGGGGCCGAGCGCCCACAGGCCTTGCCGGGCAACGTCGATGCCGCGCTGTAGGCCCAACCACTGGCGGCCGATAGCGAGGCCGGTAAAGTTGGCCATGGTCGCGCCGCTGACAAAACTGCCGGTGAACGCCGCCGGTAGCCCCAATAACGCCTTTAGCTGTTCAATGGTCGCCAGTTCAACGGCTGCGGCAATCGTGTCATGGCTTAGCTGGCTATTCTGGTCGGTTGCACTAACCAACCAGTCGGCTGCCAGTGCCGCCGGGGTGCTGCCGCCGGTCACAAAACCGAAGTAACGTGGGCCGGTGCTGCCAGACAACCCTGCTGCATAGCGTTGCCAGAAGTGTGCCAGTGCCGCTAACGCGCCTTCGCCGTTTTCAGCCAGCGAAGCCTCCTCCGCCGGTAGCTGCTGCCGTTCAGGCGCTGGGCATACCGGGCGGGTGGCGATATTGGCCAGGAATTCTTGCGCCAACGTGCAGGTATATTCAAGAATTTGTGGTAGTTGGTCTAAATCCTGCTGTAAACGTGGGTGCATAAGGCGCTCCGATAATCAATGATGCCCCACCATAATGTCTTTACTGCGGCGCGAAAATCGATAATAAATAACCTTTCTGGTTAACAGGGCTAACCAATGGTGTTTGAACGTTTCCCTTTGCATCTGCTGCCGGCGTTTGTTGTGGCGGCGCGGCTGGAAAACCTGCGTGCAGCGGCACAACAGATACATTTGACCCATGGCGCCGTCAGCCAGCAAATCCAACAGCTGGAGCGGGCGATAGGCCACCCTTTGTTTGAACGGCAGGGCCGCGGGATAAAGCTGAATGCCGCCGGGCGTGAACTGCTGGCGGTAGCGGAACAAACCTTAACCGCTCTGCAACAGGGGATTGGCCGCGTGCGCCGCGTGGCGGCAAGCCAGGTGCTGCGTATCAGCGTGCTGCCTTCATTTGCCCATTATTGGCTGCTGCCGCGCTTGCCGGTTTTTCGGCAGGCTTGCCCAGAGATTGCGCTGGATATTGATGCTTCTCTTCGCGTCCAGGATCTGGCGCGCGGTGGCTTTGATGCGGCGATCCGCATCGGTGGCGGCCAGTGGCCGGGGCTGCATGCTGAATGGATTGCCCCCGGCGATGTGGTGCCGGTTGCGGCGCCTGCGGTGGCGCAACAGTGGCGGGTAGAATTCGCACAGGGCGCCCAGGCTTTACCGCTGTTGGCGCATGATGTAATGCCTTGGCGCTGCTGGTGGCAGGCAGAGGGTAAAGTTGAGTGCGGCGAACAATTGGCGCTGTTTAACGATGCCAGCCTGTTGGTGCGCGCCGCGCAGCAGGGGTTTGGTATTGCGTTGGTGAAAACGCTGCTCGCCGGGGATGCGCTGGCCACTGGGGCGTTGCAGGCGCTGGCGGCGCCACGCCGGCTGGAAGATAACGATTATTATCTGGTGTGGCCGAAAAGCGCTGAGCAACCCGCAGCGGTGCGTGCCTTATTGCTCTGGTTGCAGCGTGAACTGGCTTCGGCAGGCAGCGCGGGCTGCGGTTAGAAGCTCTTTACCATCACCTCGTGCGCAGGCAGTTCAACCCCGGTTTTCAACAGGTGGTCGAAGGATCTTTCGGTGATTTTTAACTGTTGCAGAAACTCCTGCGGTGAAAGATCGTGCTTTTTACCGCTCATATAAGCCAGCGCCAGCTCTTTTGCCTGATAGCGTGAAAAGTTGTACATGTATTGCCCCCGAAGAATGAAAAGTCACTGCGAACCAGGCTAGTGTAGGGGAATAGAAAATAATGAATAGTCGCTTTGGCGTATAGAATCGATAGCTGTACCCTTCATACTTCAAGTTGCAGGTGTGTTGGCTTTATTACTCGGCCCATCCCTGGGCCTCGCCCCTTCGGGGCCGCTGCCAACAGCGTTCAAATCTGCTCCCGGCAGATTTGTCGCTAACCCCAGTCACTTACTACAGTAAGCTCCTGGGGATTGATGAGAGACATCCTTGTCTCTCACCGGAGGCAGGCCAGAGGCCAGGCAAATTCGTTCCAGACGAATTTGTCGCAGCAAAGCCACCTGCCTGCAACTCGAATTATTTTGGGTATAAACCTTAGGCTGTTTTTTGCACGCCAAATGCAGCCATTTGGCGTGGTTTAGCGATCGATAATCGGGATTGCCGGGATTGGCGCTAATCCTGGCAGCTTCAGCGTTACCTCGGTCACCGTGGCCGGCGGGGCGACAAACTTGCCTTGCCATGTGCCGACGCGTGGGTTCTTTTTGCGATCGTAACTGAAGTTCAGGCGCAGTTCCGCTGGGGCTTTTTGCTGGCCTTCGCTACTGAGCGGCCAGCGCTGGCCGTCGGCTTCAACGTAGAACTGGTTTTTCCAGTCTTCAGGCTTCAGGTTGCTGTAGATAATCTCGCCACCGAAGGTATCGGCGGTGGTTTCAAAGCGCAAATCGACCGTCAATTCGCCGTTTTTGCGGATGGCGCGCATCACCTGCGCTTCGGCATTGGTGCTGGCCGTGGGCACGGTGGGGCGTTCTGCCGCGTGTGCGGCGGGCAGGGCTTGCAGCAAAAGCAGGCCGCACAACATAAGCGCATGCGGCCAGCGGGCGCGGATTGAGGTTAATGCTGAAATAGTCATCAATGTCTTACATCTCGTGATAAAGCGGGAAAACACAACGCTGCACGCTCAGGCTGCGTGCGGCGTTGCTTCAGGCTTACTGCTGTTGTGCGGTGTCAATGCCGAGGGCATTGGCTACCGTGCGGAAGATATCGGTATTATCAACGTACTGTTGGTTTTCTTCCGGCACGTGGTAAGCGGCCAGCCCGGCGTTCGCTTTGGCGACGCGGGTCAGGAAGTCCGCGCCAGGGCCTTTGGCGAACACCGGCACCAGTTCACGGGTGTGGGTGTCGGTGTGCCAGCGTACCAGCGGCAGTGCGCCGGCGCCCTGATTAACGATGTCGGAGAACGCATCACTATTGGAGTCTGGCCCCAGCAGCAGGCCGTTGCCGTGGTCGGTGGTCACGATCACCAGGGTTTCATCCCAGGAGCTGTTCTCTTCAACCCATTCCGTCACCGTTTCAACCGCGCGGTTAAAGTCAATTTGTTCTTCGATCAGGCGGGGCAGGTTGTTGGCATGGGCCGCCCAGTCTACCGCGCCGCCTTCCACCATCAGCATAAACCCGGCCGGGTTTTTAGCCACCAGGTTCAATGCGCCTTTGGTCATGGTTGCCAGATCCGGCTGGTTAGGCAGCAGGTTGCCGGCAGCGACGCCATCGCGGTTGAACTGCAGCGTAGCGTGGTTCTGCACAGTGCCGATCAGCTTGGTTTTGTTGCCCATATTCAACTTGTCATTGGCCAGCGCAACGAAGTCAGCTTTGGTTTCGATATGCTTGTAGGCGGTTTTCCCTGCTACCAGGCGATCCCACTCTTCCTTACCGCCAACGTAGCGGTAGGCCTTGTCATTTTTCGGCGTTGTGGCTTTGCCGTTTTCGTCATAGAACGGGTGCCCGGAACCCATGACCACCGTGGCCAGGCCGGAATCAATGATCTCTTTGCCGATAGCCGCGTATTCGTTGCGGCTGACGTTATGCGCCAGGAAGCCGGCCGGTGTGGCGTGGCTCCACTGCACCGAAGTGATGACGCCCAGCGCTTTGCCGTTTTCTACCGCGTATTCGCCGATGTGTTTGAGCTTCTTGTCATCGTTGGACCAGTTAATGGCGTTGTTATAGGTCTTATGGCCGGATGCCAGCGCGGTGGCCGCCGCAGCGCTGTCGGTGAAATCAGCGCGCAGATAGTCGTAGCCAGAGAAGAAGCCAGGGTAGTTGCCGAGGCTGCCTTTGAACACGCTATCCGATTTGTCTTTGGTCCAAATCTTATCGGCATCGAAGGTGACGGCGCCGTTTTGCGTATGGGTGGGAACGTTAGAGGTATTCAGCGGATAGGTGGAGGCAAACAATTTTACGTCGAAGTCGTCGTAAGCTTCGTGGCCTAATGCGCCGTGGCGGTAATAGCTGGCGGCATGCCAGGTGTTGATGCCGGCACCGTCAGAGATCAGCAGGATAACGTTTTTAGCCTTAACCGGAGCCGCGTTTTGCTCAGCGGCCTGGGTTACCAGAGGGAAGCTGAGCGCAAACGTCAGCAGGGCGGTTGAGTATATACGCATGGAATAGAAAACCCTTGTAGTTAATTTTTACATTTTGATAAACCAGCGTTACGTTATCCGCCGTTGATGACATTTTTTTGATGAAAATAAAACAGAAAGATGACAGCGAACGAATCTGTGCGCTTTGCCCCCGCTATGTTGCCCCGCTAGCCACCACGCCAAACCCGGCATTATCCCTTGCTGGCTGCGGTTTACGGCCATTACCCATGCTTCTGCTGTCTCCCGAAATGGTGATTTATTCATCAATCCGACATCTGGCTTTCACGCCCCGGTCACATTTTTCTTGCAGGCTTGTGCTCTATCTTAATGGGATGTTTTTTATCCAGCCGGTTTGCCATGGAGTTTTTTATATGCCGCAGTTATCCAGACATCCGACCACTGTCTATCAAGCCATCGCCGCCGAGTTGGAAGCGGAGTTACGTGCCCATTACCGCAGTGGTGATTATCTGCCTTCAGAAAAACAACTGGCGGAGCGTTATGCCGTCAACCGCCATACGTTGCGCCGAGCGGTGGACGATTTGGTGAAAAAAGGGCTGGTACAACGCCGCCACGGCATCGGCATCCTGGTGTTGATGCGCCCCTATGACTACCCGCTGCATTCGCAGGCCCACTTTAGCCAGAACCTGCTGGAGCAGGGCAGCGAGCCCAGCAGCGAGCGGTTGCTGGCGGTACTTAGCCCGGCCAGCCAGGACGTGGCTGCCTCCCTGGCCTGCTGCGAAGGCGACAGCGTGATCCACCTGCGCACTCTGCGCCGGGTCAATGGCGTGCCGGTCTGCGTGATTAACCACTTCCTGCCGCAGCTTGCCTGGTGGCCCGAACTGCAACAGTTCCGCAGCGGTTCACTGCACGATTTTATCGCGCAACGGCTGGATCAGGCGCTGATCCGCACGCAAACGCGCATCAGCACCCGCCAGGCCCAGGCGAAAGAGAGCCGGTTGTTGGAAATTGAACCGCAGGCGCCTTTGCTGTGCGTGCGCACCCTCAACAAAACCGCAAGCGGTGAAATGGCGGAATACTCCATCAGCCTGACCCGCGGCGACATGATCGAACTGACGCTGGAGCATTGAATGGAACAGTTAAAGCAACGCCAACAGTGGCTCTCCGTGCTGGCTCACAGCCCGGCCGCAGAGCTGGAAAAACGCTGGCAACCCCTCAAATTACAGCCGCAGTATCAACTGTTGCGCGCTCCGGAGATCGGCCTGGCCCGCTTGCAGGGGCGCATGGGGGGCACCGGCAAGCGCTTTGTGCTGGGGGATATGACTGTCACCCGCGCCGTGGTGCGCCTGGCCGACGGCACCTGCGGCTACAGCTATGTGGCGGGGCGCGATAAGGCGCATGCTGAGCGATGTGCGGTGATTGATGCCTTACTGCAGCAGAGCGAGAACCACGGGCTGTTGCAGGAACAGTTAATCAAGCCGCTGGCGGCGCAGCGGGAGGCGCTGCGCTTGCAGCGCGCCCGAGAAATCGCCAGCAGCAAGGTGGATTTCTTTACGCTGGTACGTGGAGACAACGCATGACGTTACAGGCAAGTTTTAATCACCCGGTGGCTGATGCCCAGCACGCCTTTCGCCGCATCCTGAAAGCGATGAGCGAGCCGGGAACGGTGGTGGCGCTGCCGTTGCAGCAGGGCTGGGGGCAGGTATCGCCGGCGGCTACGGCGGCGCTGTTGACGCTGGTCGATCATGAAACCCCGGTATGGCTCGACGCCGCATTAAGCGATGACGCCGTGCGCAGCAACCTGCGTTTTCATACCGGCGCTGCGTTGGCCGAGGATCAGGCTGCGCCTTTCGCTCTGATCCAGGCCGCTTCGGCAATCGATTTTTCACGTTTTACCGCCGGCGACGATCTGGCGCCGGAAAAAAGCACCACGGTGATTATCGAGGTGGCCGCGCTGGCCGGTGGGGAGCCGTTGCGCCTGAGCGGGCCGGGGCTACAGGCGCCGCGTACCGTCGCGCCACGGTTGCCGGCAGCGCTGCGCCGCTACCTGAGCCAGCGCGCCAACGCTTTCCCGCAAGGTATCGATCTGATGTTGACCAGCGGCATGGCATTAATGGCGCTGCCGCGCACAACGCATGTGGAGGTGTGCTGATGTACGTTGCCGTTAAGGGGGGTGAAAAAGCCATCGAAAATGCCCACCGCTTGCAGGAGGATTTGCGCCGCGGTGCGCGTGAGGTGGCCGAGCTGGATTGCCGGCAGGTTGAACAGCAACTGGGGCTGGCGGTGGATCGCGTGATGACCGAAGGCGGGATTTACGACCGCGATCTGGCCGCGCTGGCCATCAAACAGGCCAGTGGCGATCTGGTGGAGGCCATCTTCCTGCTGCGCGCCTACCGCACCACGCTGCCGCGCCTGGCCGACAGCCGGCCGCTGGCGACCGGGAACATGCGCATCGAGCGCCGTATCTCGGCGGTTTACAAGGATTTGCCCGGCGGGCAGGTGCTCGGCCCCACCTACGATTACACGCACCGTCTGTTGGATTTCACGCTGTTGGCCGGTGGTGAAGCGCCGGTGCCGCAGCATGGCGAAGTGCCGGAGCAGGCGCTGTGCCCACACATGTTTGATCTGATGACCCGCGAAGGCTTCGCCGCGCTTGAAGAAGATGACGGCAGCGAACCGCTGGATATCACCCGCGAACCACCCAGCTACCCCGCGCCCCGTAGCGCCCGGCTGCAACAGCTGGTGCGCGGCGATGAGGGTTTTCTGCTGGCGCTGGGCTACTCAACGCAGCGCGGCTATGGCCGCACCCATCCCTTTGCCGGCGAGATCCGCAGCGGCTTTGTTACGGTCGAGATCGCACCGGAAGAATTGGGCTTTGCGCTGGATATCGGTGAAATCCTGCTGACCGAATGTGAAATGGTCAACGGTTTTACCGATGCGCCAGGGGCTGCGCCGCACTTTACTCGCGGCTATGGGCTGGTATTCGGGCGCTCGGAGCGCAAGGCGATGGCGATGGCGCTGGTGGATCGCGCCCTGCAAACCGCCGAGCATCAGGAAAGCGTCGCCAGCCCGGCGCAGGACGAAGAGTTTGTCCTGTCACATGCCGACAACGTCGAGGCGGCGGGGTTTGTTTCGCACCTCAAATTACCGCACTACGTCGATTTCCAGGCCGAGCTGGAACTGTTGAAGCGCTTGCGCCAGGAATACCAGGAGAATAACGATGCGTGAGTTGAGCGGTTATAACCCAGGCTATCTGGACGAACAAACCAAGCGGGCGATCCGCCGGGCGATACTGAAAGCGGTGGCGATCCCCGGCTATCAGGTGCCGTTTGGCGGCCGCGAAATGCCGATGCCTTACGGCTGGGGCACCGGCGGCATTCAACTGACCGCCAGCCTGATCGGCGGAAACGATGTGCTGAAGGTGATTGACCAGGGGGCGGATGACACTACCAACGCGGTGTCGATTCGCCGCTTCTTCCAGCGCGTCAGCGGTGCGACCACCACCGAGCGCACCACCGAGGCGACGCTAATCCAAACCCGCCACCGCATTCCGGAAACACCGCTGCGGGAAGATCAGATCCTGGTTTATCAGGTGCCGATCCCCGAGCCTTTGCGCTTTATCGAACCGCGTGAAACGGAAACCCGCAAAATGCACGCCCTGGAAGAGTATGGCGTTATGCAGGTGAAGCTGTATGAAGACATTGCCCGCTACGGCCATATCGCCACCACCTACGCCTACCCGGTGAAGGTGAATGACCGCTATGTGATGGATCCGTCGCCGATTCCGAAGTTCGATAACCCCAAGATGCATATGATGCCGGCCCTGCAGCTGTTCGGCGCCGGGCGTGAAAAGCGCATCTACGCATTGCCGCCTTACAGCAAGGTGGAAAGCCTGGATTTTGACGATCATCCTTTCAGCGTCCAACAGTGGGAGCAGCCTTGCGCACTCTGCGGTTCGCGCCACAGCTACCTGGACGAAGTGGTGATGGATGACAGCGGCACGCGCATGTTTGTTTGCTCGGATACCGATTATTGCCATCAGCAGCAGGAAAAAACGCATGAACAGTGAACAGCCGCTGCTTGCGGTAAACAACCTTACCCACCTTTATGCGCCGGGCAAGGGCTTTGAGGAGGTCTCGTTTTCGCTTTTCCCCGGCGAAGTGTTGGGTATCGTCGGCGAATCCGGCTCGGGAAAAACCACGCTATTGCACGCCATCTCGGCGCGCTTAACCCCGCAGCAGGGGCAGGTCGATTACCAGGGGCGCGATCTCTACCGCATGAGTGAAAGCGAACGGCGCCGCCTGCTGCGTACCGAATGGGGCGTGGTGCACCAGCACCCGCTGGACGGCCTGCGCCCGCAGGTGTCGGCCGGCGGCAACATCGGCGAGCGGCTGATGGCGGTGGGCCAGCGCCACTATGGCGAGATCCGCCGGCAGGCCGGCCGCTGGTTACAGGATGTGGAGATCCCGGTTTCACGCATTGACGATTTGCCCACCACCTTTTCCGGCGGCATGCAGCAGCGCCTGCAAATCGCCCGCAACCTGGTGACCCAGCCGAAGCTGGTGTTTATGGATGAGCCGACCGGCGGGCTGGATGTGTCGGTGCAGGCGCGCCTGCTGGATTTACTGCGCACCCTGGTGCGCGAGCTGAATCTGGCGGTGGTGATCGTCACGCACGATCTGGGCGTCGCGCGCCTGTTGGCGCACCGGCTGCTGGTGATGAAGCAGGGGCGGGTGGTGGAAAGCGGCCTGACCGACCGCGTGCTTGACGATCCACAGCACCCTTATACGCAACTGCTGGTGTCGTCTGTCCTGGGCTGATGTGCATTCCGCCGCGTCTTTTCCGGCGTGGCGGGTGGCGACCAATTGGAGCACAACATGAACACACAACTTCGCGTTGAACATCTTTGCAAGACCTTCGTCCTACACAATCAGCATGGCGTGGCCTTGCCGGTGCTGCACGACGCCAGCCTGGAGGTGAGCGCCGGCGAATGCGTGGTGCTGGACGGCCATTCCGGCAGCGGCAAATCCACGCTGTTGCGCTCGTTATACGCCAACTATCACCCCAACAGCGGCCATATCTGGGTGAAGCACCATGCGAACTGGGTGGACCTGGTCGACGCGCCGGCCCGGCAGGTGCTGGCCATCCGGCGCGATACCATTGGCTGGGTCAGCCAGTTTCTACGGGTGATCCCACGCACCTCCACGCTGGATGTGGTGATCCAGCCGCTGCTGGAACGTGGCGTTGAACGCAGCGTGTGCGAAGCGCGCGCCAAACGGTTGCTGGCCCGGCTCAACGTGCCGGAGCGGCTGTGGGGGTTGGCGCCCTCGACGTTTTCCGGCGGTGAACAGCAGCGCGTGAATATCGCGCGCGGTTTTATCGCCGATTACCCGATTCTTTTGCTGGATGAACCCACCGCGTCTCTCGACAGCGCCAACAGCGATGCCGTGGTGCAGTTGATCGAAGAAGCCCGCGCGCGCGGCGCCGCCATCGTCGGTATTTTCCACGATGATGCCGTACGCGAGCGCCTGGCCGATCGCCTGCACGTAATGAAGCCTCTCCACCAGGAAATGCAAGCATGATTATCAATAACGTTCAGTTAGTGTTGGAAAATGAGGTCGTTTGCGGTTCGTTAGAGATACAGAACGGGCTGATCGGCAGCATCAGCGATTCTGGCAGTGCGTTACCCGAGGCTCTAGACGGTGAAGGGGGCTTCCTGCTGCCGGGCCTGGTCGAGCTGCATACCGACAACCTCGACAAGTTTTTTACCCCGCGCCCCAAGGTTGACTGGCCGGCCTATTCGGCGATGAGCAGCCACGACGCGCTGATGGTGGCCAGTGGCATTACCACCGTGCTGGACGCGATCGCCGTGGGTGACGTGCGCGACGGCGGCCACCGCCTTGATAACCTCACCAAGATGATTGATGCCATCCGCCATAGCCAGGAACAGGGGCTGAACCGCGCCGAACACCGGCTGCATCTGCGCTGCGAGCTGCCGTATGACGCCACGGTGCCGCTGTTTGAGCAACTGATGCATACGCCTGGGCTATCGCTGGTATCGCTGATGGACCATTCCCCCGGCCAGCGCCAGTACACCTCGTTGCAGAAATACCGCGAGTACTTTCAGGGCAAATACCAACTCAATAACCAGCAGATGGCCGAGTTTGAAGAGCAACAGACGCGCCTGGCGGCCCTCTGGTCGCAGCCCAACCGGCGGGCGATCGCCGCGCTGTGCTGCGAACAGGGGATTGCGCTGGCCAGCCATGACGACGCGACGGCGGAGCACGTTGACGAATCGCAGCAGATTGGCAGCGCCATTGCCGAATTCCCGACCACCGAGGCCGCCGCGCAGCGTTCCCGCGAACTGGGGCTGTTGGTGTTGATGGGGGCGCCCAACGTGGTGCGCGGCGGTTCGCACTCCGGCAACGTCTCGGCGATACAGCTGGCGCAACAGGGCCTGCTGGATATTCTTTCCTCTGACTATTATCCCGCCAGCCTGCTCGATGCCGCGTTCCGCCTGGCCCAGGATGACCGTGCCCCCTATGACCTGCCGCGCGCCGTGGCGCTATTAACGCGCAACCCGGCGCACGCCGTTGGGCTGCGCGATCGCGGCGTGATCGCGCAAGGGCTGCGTGCCGATTTGGTGCTGGCGCATACCCGGCACGGCCATGCGCATGTCCGGCATGTGTGGGCGCAAGGCCGGAAGGTGTACTGATGGCGCGCTTAATTTGGCTGATGGGCGCATCGGGCGCGGGCAAGGACAGCCTGCTCAATGCGCTACGCGAGCAGCCGATTGACAATATGTTGGTGGCGCACCGCTATATCACCCGCGCCGCGGACGCCGGCGGTGAAAATCACCTGGCGCTGAGCGAAGCCGAATTTTTGCGCCGCCGGGCGCGCGGGCTGTTCGCCCTTGACTGGCAGGCGCACCGCTACCGCTATGCGCTGGGAATCGAAGTGGATCTGTGGCTGGCCCAGGGGTGGGATGTGATCGCCAACGGTTCCAGGCTGCATCTGCCGCAGGCGGCGGCGCGCTATGGTGCACAGTTGCTGCCGGTGTGCCTGCAGGTCTCGGCGGCGGTGCTGGCGCAGCGCCTGCGTGTGCGTGGCCGGGAAAGCGACAGCGAGATTGAACAACGGCTGCTGCGCGCACGCGAAGCCGCGCCGCCGCACGGCCTGCAGTTGCGTAACGACGGGCCGTTGGCCGCCACGGTGGCGACGCTGCGCCGGCTGCTGGAGGAAAACGCATGAGGCTCACCTTTTTGGGCACCGGCGGGGCGCAACAGGTACCGGTCTTTGGCTGCGATTGCCCGAGCTGCCGGCGGGCTGCGCAATTGCCATTATACCGGCGCGGCCCCTGTAGCGCGCTGATCCAGTGTGACGGGGAGAGCACTCTGCTGGATGCCGGGCAGTGCCATCTGGAACAGCGCTTCCGGCCTGGCGAGCTGCGGCGCATCCTGCTGACCCACTATCATATGGATCACGTTCAGGGGCTGTTCCCGCTGCGCTGGGGCGTGGGTGCCGCTATCCCGGTGTATGGGCCGCCGGATGACGCTGGCTGCGACGATCTGTTCAAACACCCGGGGTTATTGGCCTTTCAGCCGCCGGTCACGCCGTTTGTGGCGATGGCGTTCGGGGCGTTGAGCGTCACGCCCATCCCACTGATTCATTCGAAGCTGACCTACGGCTACCTGTTTGAGTACCAGGGCCGACGGTTGGCCTGGCTATGCGACACCGCCGGCCTGCCGGCGCAAAGCCTGCAGTTCTTGCGCGCCCAGCCGCTCACGCACCTGGTGCTGGACTGCAGCCACCCACCCACGCAGCCCGCGCCGCGTAACCACAACGATGTCACCCAGGCATTGGCGATTTGCCAGGCGTTGTCACCCGCGCAGTGCTGGCTAACCCATTTAAACCATGAAGTAGATAACTGGCTGATCGATAACGCTTTGCCGCCCGGCGTAGCCGCCGCTTACGACGGCCAGATCCTGGTGTTATAGGCTGTCGCGGTTTGTTCATCTTTTAATCATTTAACAGTCATAAAGAGATCACATTGCTTGCCCTTAATAAGTGGCAACCTTCATGTTTAATAAACGGATACCAAGATGGCACAGGCACTATTGAAATCCGCTCCTGAATACTGCACGCAGCTGCGGCCGGTTCGCCAGGCACGGGTGCTCTCCGTGCGCGGGCTGGGCAAAGCCTGGACGGCGCAGCGCCGGGTACTGGACGATATCAACTTCGATCTGCACGCCGGCGAGTTGGTGGCGGTGATCGGCCGCTCCGGGGCTGGGAAATCGACGTTGCTGCATATGCTCAACGGCACCATTTCCGCCACTGACGGCGAAATCATCAATTACGGCGCTAACGGCGAGCAGCAGGATGTGATCAAGCTGAACAGCCGCCAAATGCGCCAGTGGCGTACTGACTGCGGTATGATCTTCCAGGATTTTTGCCTGGTGCCCCGCCTGGATGTACTCACCAACGTATTGCTCGGCCGCCTTAGCCAAACCTCAACGCTCAAATCCATCTTCCGCGTGTTCTCCGACGAAGACCGCGCGCGCGCCATTGAACTGCTGCAATGGTTAAACATGTTGCCGCAGGCCTTGCAGCGTGCGGAAAACCTTTCCGGCGGCCAGATGCAACGCGTCGCGATTTGCCGTGCGCTGATGCAGCAGCCCAAAATCCTGCTGGCAGATGAGCCGGTGGCCTCGCTCGATCCGAAAAATACCCGCCGCATCATGGATGTACTGAGCGAAGTGAGCCAGAAGGGGATCAGTGTGATGGTCAACCTGCATTCGGTTGAACTGGTGAAAAGCCACTGTACGCGGGTGATCGGCATTGCCCAAGGCCGCATTGTGTTTGATGGCCACCCCACACAATTAGACGAAACGCTGCTTCATACGCTGTATGGCGATGAGGTCAATCAACTGAATTAACACTTTTTTGCATCCTTTATTTTTTAATACAACAGCAGGCGACAACATGAAAAAGATCCTTGGTTTGACCACGATGTTAACCGGCGCGCTGATGGCATTTGGCGTGGCTGCAGCCCCCACAGAGCTTAATCTGGGGATTTTGGGCGGGCAGAATGCCACGCAGCAGATCGGTGATAATCAGTGCGTCAAACAGTTCTTCGATAAAGAGCTGGGCGTTGAGACCCGGCTGCGCAACTCTTCCGACTACACCGGCGTGATCCAAGGGCTGCTGGGCGGCAAAGTGGACCTGGTGCTGAGTATGTCTCCGTCATCTTTTGCCTCGGTGTACCTGAAAGATCCTAACGCGGTGGATATCGTCGGGATCGCGGTGGACGATAAAGATCAGTCACGCGGCTATCACTCGGTGGTGGTGGTCAAAGCCGACAGCCCCTACAAAAAACTGGAAGATCTGAAAGGAAAAGCCTTTGGCTTTGCCGATCCGGATTCCACCTCTGGCTTCCTGATCCCCGATCAAACGTTTAAAAAGACGTTTGGCGGCAATAGCGACGACAAATACAACAACTTTTTCTCCAGCGTCACCTTCTCCGGCGGCCATGAGCAGGACATCCTCGGTGTGCTGAACGGCCAGTTTGACGGCGCCGTTACTTGGACATCGATGGTGGGGGATTACAACACCGGCTATACCGTGGGTGCCTTTACCCGCCTGATCCGGATGGATCACCCCAATCTGATGCAGCAAATCCGCATTATCTGGCAATCGCCGCTGATCCCGAACGGCCCGGTGCTGGTCAGCAACAAACTGCCGGCGGATTTTAAACAAAAAGTGGTTGCCGCCATTCACAAGCTGGATAAAGAACAGCACGCCTGCTTCATTAAAGCGATGGGCGGCACGCAGCATATCGGCCCGGCAACCCTGGCCGACTATCAAAACATCATCGACTTGAAACGCGAATTGATGAAGGGCGGCCGCGGTTAACGGTTGGCTATTGCGCCCCTGCTGAACGGCGGGACTGGCCGGGTGCGGTGTAAGCCGTAGCCCGGCTTTGCATCAGGGAGGGGCGACCGACGTTGTGCTGATTAAGAGCCTACAGGATACTGTTTTGAATAACGATTTTGAGCGCTATTACCAACAGATCAAAGGGCGGCAAAAGCGTGATGCCTTGCTTTGGTCTTTGCTGCTGGCCGGCCTGTTTCTTGGCGCCGGCAAAGTGGCGGAATTCAATCTGGCGACCATCTGGCATGCGTTGCCGAACTTCTTTGACTACCTGCGTGAAACGCTGCCGGTGCTGCACTGGCGGCTGCTGTTCGCCGACGGCCGCACCGAAGGCTCTCTGGCCTATTGGGGCTACCGTTTGCACATACAGCTGCCGCTGATTTGGGAAACGCTGCAACTGGCGCTGGCCGCTACCGTGGTGGCGGTCATCGCGGCGGCGATACTGGCCTTTTTCGCCGCTGCCAACACCCAAAGCCCGGCGCCGCTGCGCTTTGCTATCCGGGCGGTGGTCGCATTTTTGCGCACCATGCCGGAGCTGGGCTGGGCGGTGATGTTCGTGATGGCGTTCGGCATCGGCGCTATCCCCGGTTTTTTGGCGCTGGCGCTGCATACCATCGGCAGTTTGACCAAGCTGTTTTATGAGGCGATTGAAAGCGTCTCGGACAAGCCGGTACGCGGGCTGGCGGCCTGCGGCGCCAGCAAGCTGCAGCGGATGCGCTTTGCCTATTGGCCACAGGTCAAGCCGATTTTTCTTTCCTACAGCTTTATGCGCATGGAGATTAACTTCCGCTCGTCGACCATTCTCGGCCTGGTCGGCGCCGGTGGGATCGGCCAGGAGTTGATGACCAACATCAAGCTCGATCGTTACGATCAGGTCAGCATCACCCTGCTGCTGATTATTATTGTGGTGTCCTTGCTGGACAGCGTCTCCGGGCGTTTACGGCGCGTCGTGGTAGAGGGGAGAGCAGCATGATGGCGGTTGTACAGCCCGACGTGGCACGCATGAAAACCGAACATCCGGAACTGTTCCAGATACAGCGGCGGTATTTGCGCCGCGTTACTTTGCTGATATTGGCGATCGTGTTTTATTACCTGTTCTTTTTTCATGCGTTTGGCATCAGTGGGGCGCAGTGGATCAACGGTGTTCAGCAGTTGGGGCGCTATTTTGCCCGTATGTTCATCTGGAAAGATTTTGTTAACTGGCCGTTTGGCTACTATCTCTCGCAAATCGCCATCACGCTGGCGATTGTGTTTGCCGGCACCATCACCGCCACGCTGCTGGCATTGCCGATCTCATTCTTTGCCGCCCGTAATGTGATGCAGGGCCGCCTGCTGCGGCCGATTGCCTTGCTGGTGCGCCGGCTGCTGGATATTTTCCGCGGTATTGATATGGCTATCTGGGGGCTGATATTCGTGCGCGCCGTGGGGTTGGGGCCACTGGCCGGGGTGCTGGCGATCGTCATGCAGGATGTCGGCCTGCTCGGCAAACTCTATGCCGAAGGGCATGAGGCGGTGGAGCGCTCGCCGGGCCGCGGCCTGAACGCGGTGGGCGCCAACGTGTTGCAAAAGCACCGCTTCGGCATCTTTACCCAATCCTTCCCGACGTTTTTAGCGCTGAGCCTGTACCAGATCGAATCCAACACCCGTTCCGCCGCAGTGCTGGGCTTTGTCGGGGCCGGAGGCGTTGGCCTGGTGTATGCGGAAAACATGCGCCTGTGGAACTGGGACGTGGTGATGTTTATTACGCTGATCCTGGTGGTGATCGTCATGGTGATGGACGCCATCTCGGCGCGGCTGCGGCAGCGCTATATCGTGGGCAAGGCTATCCCGTTGTTTAATCAGGGCGAATAAGCATGGCCACTGCCGTTGCCTGTCGGGATTAAAAGCGTATCATTGTACTAATACGATGGGGTATTTGAGGGTGGTACAATGTTGACAACCGTGTTGATGTACGCGCTGGCATCGCTGGCGGTTACGGTGATACCCGGCCCAACCATGTTGCTCGCACTGACAAACGGCGTGAGCAAAAGCAAGAAAGTTATTTTGATGGGGGTCGCCGGGGCAGCGCTTTCCGATTTTATCCTGATTGGTATGGTGGCGCTGGGGCTAGGCTCGCTATTGCTTGCCTCCAACACGTTGTTTTCAGTGGTAAAATGGCTTGGCGCCGGCTACCTTTTTTGGCTCTCCTGGAAGTTATGGCGCTCAACGCCGGCGATGTTAAAACCGCTGGCCGGTGAGCCGGCCACCCAGCGCAGCGGCAAGCGGGCGTTTATGCGCAGCCTGCTGGCGGCGTTGTCAAACCCGAAAGGGCTGCTGTTTTTTTCCGCTTTCCTGCCGCAGTTTATCGTTGTCAATCATCCCCTGGTGCCGCAATACGTTGCGTTTGCTTGCACAACGGTGGCGATAGATGTGGCTATCATGCTGCTTTACGCCTTTGGCGGCATGCAGGCTGCGCGCTTACTCACGGTGGTCGGCTTAAAAAGGCTCAATCGCATCAGCGCCGCACTGATGTTCTTTCTTGCCGGCGGCCTGGCCGTCTGGCGCCGTAATTGAGAACATGTACGGCGATCCGGTGAGCTGGTTTATTGCCCAGGAAATGGCCCATTGGTCAGGGCAACAAACCACCCCACGGTAAACGCATCGCGTCGTGCAGGATGCAGGAGAAGATAAGCTACTGGCAGTTCGCCCTTTCCAGCCGGCGGTAGAGCGTGCTGCGGGAAATCCCCAGCTTTTTCGCCGCCAGGCTCATATTGCCGTTGGCTGCGCGAATCGCCGCCTGTTCATCCAGCGCCTCTGGCGCCGCGGGGGCGCTTTGCGGTGGGAGAGGGGGATCGATCTCTTGCGGCAGATCCGCCAGGCTAATTCTGTCACCGTCATTGGCCAGCGCCAGCAGCACCTTCAGCACGCTCAGCAACTGGCGCACGTTGCCCGGCCATGGTTGGCGTGCAAGGTGGCTTACAACCTCTTCCGGCAGCACGATGTCGCGATGCTCTGCGCCCAGTTCTTGCCACAGACGACGGATCAAACGCGGCACCTGCGGCCATGCACGCAATGGCGGAATGTGCAGGCGGTATTCCTGAATGCGGTAGAGCAAATCCTCGCGGAATTCGCCGGCCTGCACCATAGCGGCAAGATCGCGGTGGGTGGCGCAGATCAGGGCGAAATTCACCGGGAAGGCGCGGCTGCCGCCTAGCGGCGTGACGCTTTTCTCCTGCAATACCCGCAGAAGGCGGGTCTGCAGCGCCAGCGGCATATCGCCGATTTCATCCAGGAACAGTACGCCGCCATCGGCTTCGCGCAGTTTGCCGATATAGCCTTTGGGGTTGGCGCCGGTGAAAGCGCCGGGAACGTAGCCAAACAGCTCGGATTCAATCAGGTTTTCCGGCAGCGCCGCGCAGTTGATCGCCACAAAACGCCCGTGTTGCCATTTGCTGGCGGTATACAGGCGGTGGCTGAAGTGCTCTTTGCCGCAGCCGGTTTCACCGGTAATGCACAGGGCGATGCCGGCGTTGAGTATCCGCAGCGCCTTCTCTTTATTGATGCCGTTGTCTTCGAGGGGGTCTTCCGCCGGCGCCAGCGAGAAGTAACGCTGCGCCGGCGCGGAACGGGTGGCGAAATACCGTTGCTGGTTGCTGGCCAGCAGCGTTTGCAGGCCGCCTGCCGGTGGGCATTGTGCAAACAGGTTGTCGAACTGCAGGGTGCCGATGTGTTTTGGCGCCAGGTGGAACGCATTCATGGCCAGCTTGTTGGCCGCCATCAACACATCGTCTTCAAACACCAGCAGCAGTTCCTGCGTGCTGCCGAGCTGGCTGCTATCGCTGTGCAGGCGCAGCAGCCAGCGCCGGGCGGAAACGGTGTTTTTCACCCAGTGGTATTCAATATCGCGCACCGCCTGGCGAATCAGCCTGCCGGCCTGCTGATGGGGTTGCTGGGCGGGGGCGGACAGATCCAAAATGCCTGCGATGTGGCCGTCGGGGCGAAATAGCGGCGCGGCGGAACAAAATAGCGTGGCGTTTTGCGCCAGGAAATGCTCGGCGCCCGCCACTTCGCAGGGCGTATGCAGCGCCAGCGCGGTGCCGATTGCGTTGGTGCCGCGGGCGTGTTCTCCCCACAAATTGCCCGGCGCCAGGGCGATACGCTCCGCTTTATGCAGAAAATCATGATTGCCGCAGGTTTCCAGCACCAGCCCGGAGGCATCCGCCACCACCAGGATGGCGTTTCGCCTGATGATCTCGGCAGTCAGCCGCCGGAGCAACGGGCGTGCGATAGAGACAATCCAGTGGTTTTGTTCTTGAGCTTCTTTGAGCAGGGCGCTGGGCAGATAGGGGAGCGCTTCGTCATCACGGCACAGGCCATAGCGCTGGCTGCGTTGCCAGGAGTCGGTCAGCAGGCCGGAGAGGTGAGGGGCCGTGACGCAGGGTACAGAATGCCGGGAATGGCTCGCTATTCTTTGTGGCATCGCGCGCTCCAGGATAATTCAATGTGATTTTTATGTATCATTTTAGTGTATTTGTTGTTGCGACATGCGACACAAAAACGAAACAGTAAATCATTTTTCTCCCCCGTTCTTGTTCAATCTTTCACGGAATATTTCTGATAACTGTTTGTTAAAATAGAGCTTTTACTCTTTCCCTCAATAAGTTTCCTCAGTTGGCATAAGAGATGCTTATGCCTCACGGTGCCGGCGCATTGCGCGTATGGCCACTGTAGCGTCACTTTCTGATGAGGAGCTTCTCATGAAATATATTCATCCTGGACAGCCCGGTGCGCGTATCGCTTTTAAAACGCGTTATGGGAATTACATTGGCGGTAAATTTGTTGAACCTGTTTCCGGAAACTACTTCACCAATACCACACCGGTAACGGGTGAAGATGTGGCGCAGTTCCCGCGCTCCGACGCGCAAGATATTGAGCTGGCGTTGGATGCCGCCCATGCTGCCGCAGACGCATGGGGGAAAACCAGTGTGCAGGAGCGCAGCAATGTGCTGCTGGCGATTGCCGATCGCATCGAAAACCATCTGGAAACGTTGGCGTTGGCGGAAACCTGGGACAACGGTAAACCCATCCGTGAAACCCTGAATGCCGATATTCCGCTGGCCGCCGACCATTTCCGCTACTTTGCCGGGTGCCTGCGCGCGCAGGAAGGCAGCGTGGCGGAAATTGACCAGCACACGGTGGCCTATCACATCTACGAACCGCTCGGCGTGGTGGGGCAGATTATCCCCTGGAACTTCCCGCTGTTGATGGCGGCCTGGAAGCTGGCGCCGGCGTTGGCCGGGGGCAACTGCGTGGTGCTCAAACCGGCCGAGCAAACGCCGCTTAGCATCTGTGTGCTCATGGAGTTGATTGGCGATCTGCTGCCGGCTGGGGTGGTGAACGTGGTGCATGGCTACGGCATTGAAGTGGGTGAACCCCTGGCGCGCAGCAAGCGCATTGAGAAAATCGCTTTCACCGGCTCAACCCTGGTTGGGCGCCACATTTTGTCTTGCGCAGCGGAAAACATTATCCCCAGCACCGTGGAGCTGGGCGGCAAGTCGCCCAATATTTTCTTTGAGGATATTTTCCGCGGTGAGCCGGAGTTCCTTGATAAGGCGGTGGAAGGGGTCATTTTGGGCTTCTTCAACCAGGGTGAAGTGTGCACCTGCCCGTCGCGCGTGCTGGTGCAGGAGTCGATTTACCCGCAGTTTGTGGAGAAGGTGCTCGCCCGCATCGCCAACATTCACAAAGGCGATCCGTTTGATACCGCCACCATGGTTGGCGCGCAGGCATCGAAAGAGCAGTTCGACAAAATCCTTTCTTATATCGAGATCGCCAAAAACGAGGGCGGCGAGATCCTGACCGGCGGCTCGCAGGTGCGGCACGACGCCGCGCTGCGCAACGGTTTCTACATCCACCCGACGTTGATCAAAGGGCACAACGGCATGCGTTGTTTCCAGGAGGAAATTTTCGGCCCAGTGATCGGCATCACCACGTTTAAAGATGAGGCGGAAGCCATTGCGCTGGCCAACGATACCGAATACGGCTTGGGCGCCGGCGTATGGACGCTGGATGCCAACCGGGTGTGGCGCATGGGGCGGGCCATCAAAGCCGGCCGCGTCTGGACCAACTGCTACCACATCTACCCGGCCCACGCCGCTTTCGGCGGTTATAAAAACTCCGGCATCGGCCGGGAAACCCACAAGGTTGCCTTATCGCACTATCAGCAGGTGAAAAACCTGCTGGTGAGCTATGACACCAAGCCACTCGGTCTGTTCTAGAAAATGCCCTGTTATCCCTACAAAATACGAGGTTACTATGAAAAAGATGAAAGCCGCTGTGGTTAACGCCTTTGGCAAACCGTTGGTGATTGACGACGTTCCGGTGCCGGAAATCACCCCAGGCAAGATCCTGATCAAAATAGAGGCCACCGGCGTCTGCCATACCGATCTGCACGCGGTGGACGGCGACTGGCCGATCAAACCCAACCCGCCCTTTATTCCCGGCCACGAAGGCGTGGGCCATATCGTGGCCGTCGGCAAAGGCGTGAAACACCTGAAAGAGGGCGATCGGGTTGGCGTTCCGTGGCTCTATTCCGCCTGCGGGCATTGCGAACACTGTTTGGGCGGTTGGGAAACCCTGTGTCACACCCAGCAAAACGCCGGTTACTCGGTCAACGGCAGCTTTGCGGAATATTGCCTGGCGGACGCCAACTATGTGGGGATCCTGCCCAAAGGCGTCGACTTTATCGGCATTGCGCCGATCCTGTGCGCCGGCGTGACGGTGTACAAAGGGTTGAAAATGACCAACACCAAAGCCGGTGACTGGGTGGTGATTTCCGGCATTGGCGGCCTGGGGCACTTGGCGATCCAGTATGCCCGCGCCATGGGGTTGAACGTGGCGGCGGTGGATATCGACAACGATAAGCTCGAATTTGCCAAAAAGCTGGGGGCCACGGTGGTCGCCAATGCCAAAGAGGTTGATCCCGGCACCTGGTTCCACGAGCAGTTCGGCGGGGCGCATGGCGTGCTGGTAACCGCCGTTTCGCCGAAGGCGTTCGCTCAGGCGACGACCGTGATGCGCCGCGGCGGCACTATGGTGCTTAACGGGTTGCCGCCGGGCCGGTTCGATCTTTCGATCTTTGATATGGTGCTGGATGGCATCACGGTGCGTGGTTCGATTGTCGGCACGCGTAAGGATCTGCAGGAAGCGCTGGATTTCGCCGGCCATAAAAAAGTGGCTGCGGAGGTGACGGCCGAGCCGTTAGAAAACATTAACGATATTTTCACCCGCATGCGCGAAGGCCATATTACCGGCCGCGTGGTGGTTGATATGTCGCTGTAACCCTGCCAGGCCGCCGCTTGCCGGCGGCCTTGTCCGCATACCGGCCCTGGTTGGGGCTATACTGGTTCCTTATCACTAATTCCATCGTAAGGAACCGCGCTAACGTGAAGCCCCTGCTGGGATGGGTACTGATTATTGCGGCGCTGGCGCTAATGCTGCCCTGGGGCCTGCGTTATCTGCCGGCGGCCTATAACCCTTTTGCGCCGCTGTCGGTGAGCGATCCGCCCACGCTGATTACCCACTACAAGCTCAAACGCCTGGTTGACGATCCGGCTGCCTGTATGGCGGTGCTGGAGCGCGCCCGCGCCGCCGGTTTCGTCACTTTCAGCACCGCGACCCCGGTGACGGGCAACTGTCCGCTGCCGGCGCCGGTGCGTATCCAGCGATTTGCCGGCGTGGCTTTAAGCAGCAGTTTTCTCAGCAACTGCGCGATGGCGGTCAGCAGTACGATGTTTGTGATGGAGGCGAAAACCCTCACCGCGCAAAGCCCGTTGAATTCGCCGCTGGTGCGGATTGACCATCTGGGCAGCTATGCGTGCCGCAACGTTTACCACCGGGCGCAGGGGCGGTTAAGCGAACACGCCACGGCGGAAGCCTGGGACCTGGCGGCCTTCCGCTTGGAAAACGGCGAGCGGCTTAGCGTGCTGGATAACTGGCAGCGACCGGCGGAGAAGGCGGCGTTGCTCCAGCAGTTGAATCTGGCAGGGTGTGATTACTTCGGCAATGCGTTGGGGCCGGATTATAACGCGGCACACGCCAACCATTTTCATTTCGGCATGCGGGGTTTTGGGCTGTGTTCCGTACCAGGGCGGTGAGATTTGATGTGGTTCGGTGAGGTTTCAGTCGCCACCATGCCGTCGTTTTTTGCAGCGCCGCAGCCCGTTACCGCCTGCGCCTTTGGTTAATTGTTACACCCGGCTCATATTGCGAGTCTGAAAGTGAGAGAAAAAACATGTTTGATACTGGTAAATAATATACATTCTCATTTGTTCGCAGTTAAAGATCTTTCGGGTGATGTAACGTAATGTCGATGGGATTAACCACAAAAAAGGAATGATTATGTCGTGGGAATACAATCAAAGCACAGGTGTGCTTACTCACAATAGGGCTTTTTTTTCAAAAGGGTATAGCGGCGTAGGTGCCGGGGAAAACAATCCAGCAATGGAGCGGGAAAGAAGTACCGGGCCAATACCCAAAGGCCATTACAGGATTGCCGGGTCTCACGATACCGTGACAAGAGTAACCATTATTTTACAGCCGATTTTAGGTACGAATACATTTGGGCGTGATAGTTTCCGTATTCACGGTGGTAAAAAATCTGGAGCGCATACTGCATCTCAGGGGTGCATCATCATTGATGGTGTTGCCCGCAGGCAGCAGATTATAAACAGTGGCGATACAATGCTGGTGGTAAAATGATGAAAAAAACGGTATTGGCCTCCTGCCTGTTGTCTGTGTCTGCTTTTGCTGCTCATCCAACTGCGCCGCAACTGACAGAGCAAATTAAGCTGAAAGGTGCACAGGCTGTTATATCCGGCTTGTATGCCGATAATGAGAAAGAATGGCAATATGTTACTGGGGAGATTGGAAAAGGCGGTAGAGATTGGATTAAAATCGCCGCTTTACTGGCCCCCGGTAGCGATGCTGATTCTGCCGAAACACTGAGTGAAGCTGTTGGCACGGCTATCCCACATAATCCTTCTGGTGTCCTCAGTATTATAACCGAGCAATATACTCCGCTTAGCCTAGGGGTAGTGTGCGGGTTGCCATTCTACAGTCTGACAGAGCTGCAATTTAATCAATATGTCGTGGATGCTATACGGGCACTTTATAAAGTGCCATCAAGTAAAGCATGTATAGATACGATGGTTAACGTGATTGGAACTTCAAACGGATTTAACGAGGATAATTAAAAAATGGCGATCCCAGCTTATTTGTTTTTAAAAGACGATGGCGGTAACTTAATTAAAGGTTCTGTTAATGTAACAGGTCGGGAGGACAGTATTGAAGTATTGGGCATGCATCACATGGTTAACATCCTTACGGATGATGCCAGCGGCAAGATTACCGGTACGTGCCAGCATATGGCGTACATGATTGAAAAGGAAGTTGATTCATCATCTTCTTACCTTTATAAGGCGCTGACTACCGGGCAAACACTGAAATCAGCAGAGTTAAAATTTTATCGCATTAATTACGCCGGGCAGGAAGAGGAATATTTTAACGTCTTGCTGGAGAATGTGCGAGTGGTAAATGTGATGCCTGTCATGCTGGATATTAAAGATATCAGTAAAGATAAATTTAATCATATGGAGGTTGTGGAGTTTCGGTACGAGAAAATTACATGGCATTATCTGGATGGTAATATCATGTACTCTGATTGCTGGGCTTCCCGTCCTGTAGCTGCGGCCTGAGTTGTCTGTATGGTGTTCTTGGTCGCCACGACGCCGTTGTTTTCTGCGCCGTCCTGGCGGTTTCGCCTATGCGCCGTTCCGCCGTTCGGCGCCTTCAATGGCTTCAACCCCGGTGCTCCACTCACCAAATCAATCGTCTTTGAGATTAATGAATTAACCCATTAACCGATACCACCACCGTATGCCCCGACGTTGCACCTGAATGGTGCAAACCAAGCGCCGCCGACCTATGCGCCATGGCGGCCGCCTTTACCGAATGGCTAAATCCCCCCGTTATGCCTGCTTTGCTCGCCAGCGCTTCACCTTTTCCGCCCTGATGGCGCAAGAAAAGTAAAAAAAATGGCGGTATTTCAAGACTGGCGGGATTTTTGCTAGTGAATTGTGGGGGGCGTCTCATTAGGCCCTCGCGTAATTTATTTTTTCTATCTACACATAAACGTGATTACTCCACGCCGCCGGCGTCCGCTAAAACAGTGCTGAGGAAAAGAATAATGTCAGTGAAATTGATGAAAAGTCCGCTCGCTGCTCTGCTTATCGGTTGTTTTAGTTCTGCTTTTTATGCTCATGCCGATATTGTTATTGGCGTTGCCGGGCCATTCTCCGGCCCGAATGCCACTTATGGGGATCAATATTGGCGTGGGGCCTCGCAGGCCGCCGCGGATATTAATGCCGCTGGGGGCATCAAGGGGGAAAAGATCAAGCTGGTGCAGGGGGATGACGCCTGTGAACCGAAACAGGCGGTGGCCGTCGCCAACCGGCTGGTGGATCAGGAGCACGTTGCCGCCGTGGTGGGGCATTTCTGCTCATCGTCCACCATGCCGGCCTCCGAGGTGTATGACGAAGCCGGTATTCTGGCGATCACCCCCGGTTCCACCAACCCGCAGATTACCGAACGCGGCATGACCAACATGTTCCGCATGTGCGGCCGCGACGATCAGCAAGGTGGGATTGCCGCCGACTATATGATCGACAAACTGAAGGCGAAAAACATCGTCATCATCCACGACAAAGATACCTATGGCCAAGGGTTGGCGGATGCGGCCAAGGCGGCGCTTGCCAAACGCGGCGTGAAAGAAGTGATGTATGAGGGGCTGTCGCGCGGTGAAAAGGATTTCAACGCGCTGGTCACCAAAATCGCTTCTGTGAAGCCGGACGTGGTCTACTTTGGCGGCTGCCACCCAGAGGCCGGCCCGCTGGTACGCCAAATGCGTGAGCAGGGCGTGCAGGCGAAGTTCTTCTCCGGCGACTGTGTGGTGACGGAAGAATTGGTTACCGCCGCCGGCGGGCCGCAATACACCAACGGCGTATTGATGACCTTCGGCAGCGATCCACGCCAGATCCCGGACGGCAAAGCGGTGATCGCCAAGTTCCGGGCCGCGGGTTTTGAGCCGGAAGGCTATACCCTCTATTCCTATGCGTCTATTCAGGCCATCGCCGCTGCCTTCAGCGCTACCGGCGGCAAAGACAGCGCCAAGGCCAGCGAATGGTTGAAATCACACGATGTGGATACGGTGATGGGCAAAAAAGCCTGGGACAGCAAAGGCGATCTGAAAGTGTCCGACTACGTGGTTTATCAGTGGGATGACCAAGGGAAATACCACCAGCTGTGATTCCTGGCTGGCGCTTCGACGGGCCCATGTGAACGTGGGCCTGTACCCCAACCCCTTTTGGCCGCCTGTTGTTAAGCTTGCGGCCTGCCACAGGCGAGACTGCTTATTATGGATGTTTTCTTTCTGCAACAGTTGGTTAACGGCCTGACCCTGGGCGCGGTATACGGTTTGATCGCCATTGGTTATACCATGGTGTATGGCATTATCGGCATGATCAACTTCGCCCATGGCGAAGTGTATATGATCTCTGCCTACCTGTGTGCCATTGGCCTGGCGCTGCTTTCCTTCTTCGGCCTGCAATCTTTCCCGCTGCTGATCCTCGGCACGCTGGCCTTTACCATTGTGGTGACCGCCGTTTACGGCTGGGTGATTGAGCGTATCGCCTATAAGCCGCTGCGCAACTCTACTCGCCTGGCGCCATTGATTTCCGCCATCGGCATGTCGCTGATCTTGCAAAACTACGCGCAAATCAGCCAAGGGCCGCGCCAGCAGGGTATCCCGACGCTGCTCGACGGTGTGTTCCGCATCAACTTCGACGGCGGCATCATCCAGATCACCTATACCAAAGTGTTTATTCTGGTTGCTTCGCTGCTGGGCATGGCGATCCTCACCTATATCATCCAGCACACCCGGTTAGGACGCGTGTGCCGCGCCACCCAGCAGGATCGCAAAATGGCGTCCATCCTGGGGATTAATACCGACCGGGTTATCTCGACGGTGTTTGTGATCGGGGCCGCGATGGCCGGGCTGGCCGGGGTGCTGGTCACCATGAACTACGGTACCTTCGATTTTTACGTCGGCTTTATCATCGGCATCAAAGCGTTCACTGCGGCGGTGCTGGGCGGGATTGGCTCTCTGCCGGGTGCGATGCTTGGCGGGCTGTTGCTGGGCGTGGCCGAAGCGCAGTTTGCCGGCATGGTGAACTCTGATTACAAAGACGTTTTCTCGTTCGCACTGTTGGTGGTGATCCTGATTTTCCGCCCCCAGGGCCTGTTGGGCCGGCCAATGATCGCCAAAGTGTGAAGGAGCCGCTATGTCGCAAACCCAAGTACACTCAGGGCTGGATATCAAACGCAGCCTAATGGATGCCGTGTTGGCGGGGCTGATTGCACTGATCGTGTTCGGCCCTATCGTTGGCATTGTGCTCAATGGCTACAGCTTTAATTTTGAACCGCAGCGGCTGGTAGGGATTATCGCCATCGTGATGGCCGGGCGCCTGTTGTTGAGCCTGTTTTTGCAAACCGGCCCGGGGCGCAGGCTACAGGCCCGCTTTGAGGGAGGCAACGACGGCGTCTATGTGCGGCCGCTCGGCGCCAAAAGCAACCTGCGCTGGATTATCCCGCTGTTTGCCGTGCTGGCGCTGTTGCTGCCGTTCGTTGCCAGCAAATATTTGCTGACTGTGGCGATCCTCGGGCTGATCTACGTGCTGCTCGGGCTGGGGCTGAATATTGTGGTAGGGCTGGCCGGGCTGCTCGATCTGGGCTACGTGGCGTTTTACGCCATCGGCGCCTATGGGCTGGCGCTGGGGTACCAGTACCTTGGGCTGGGGTTCTGGGCGATGCTGCCGCTGGGCGCGCTGATGGCGGCGCTGGCCGGCGCCTTGCTCGGTTTCCCAGTGCTGCGTATGCACGGCGACTATCTGGCGATCGTCACCCTGGGCTTTGGCGAAATCATCCGTCTGGTGCTCAATAACTGGGTATCGCTGACCGGCGGGCCGAACGGCGTTTCCGTGCCGTCGCCCACCTTTTTTGGGCTGGAGTTTTCCCGCCGCGCCCGCGATGGCGGGGTGCCTTTCCACGAGTTTTTCGGCCTGAGCTACAACCCCAATATGAAGTTTATCTTCATTTACGCGGTGTTGTGCCTGGTAGTGCTGCTGGTGCTGTTTATTAAACACCGGCTTACACGCATGCCGATTGGCCGGGCGTGGGAAGCACTGCGCGAAGATGAGATCGCCTGCCGCTCACTGGGGCTGAACCATGTGCTGGTCAAGCTCTCGGCATTTATGATCGGGGCCTCTACCGCCGGCATTGCCGGGGTGTTCTTCGCCAGCTATCAGGGGTTTGTTAACCCCACCTCCTTTACCTTTTTTGAATCGGCGCTGATCCTGGCGATTGTGGTGCTGGGCGGCATGGGTTCCACCCTGGGCGTGGTGCTGGCGGCGTTCGTGCTGACGGTGGCGCCGGAACTGCTGCGTAGCTTTGCCGAATACCGTGTGCTGCTGTTCGGCGTGCTGATGGTACTGATGATGATCTGGCGGCCGCGCGGGCTGGTGCGCATTGGCCGCAGCAGCTTTGCGCCGCGGCAGGGGGTGCGCCATGAGTGATGCGATTTTGCGTGTGGAGCACCTGATGATGCATTTCGGCGGCATCAAAGCGTTAAACGACGTTAATCTGGAGGTGGCGCGCGGTTCCATCACCGCCCTGATTGGCCCCAACGGCGCCGGAAAAACCACAGTGTTCAACTGCCTGACCGGGTTTTATCGTGCCAGCGGCGGCCGCATTTTGCTCAACACGCAGCACAGGCCCACGGATGTGATCCGCGTGCTGGGGCAACGCTTCCGCGCCGACGACTGGATTAAACCCGCCCAGTTGGGCGCGCGCCTCTACTATAAAATGTTCGGCGGCACCCACCTGGTCAACCGCGCCGGGCTGGCGCGCACCTTCCAAAATATCCGCCTGTTTCGTGAAATGTCGGTGGTGGAAAACCTGCTGGTGGCGCAGCACATGTTGAGCAACCGTAACCTGCTCGCCGGGGTGTTTAATACGCCGGCCTACCGCAAAGCGGAAAGCGAAGCGTTGGATCGCGCGTTCTACTGGCTGGAGGTTGTGGAACTGGTGGATTGCGCCAACCGCTTGGCGGGCGAGATGTCCTACGGCCAGCAGCGCCGGCTGGAGATTGCCCGCGCCATGTGCACCGTGCCGGAGATGATCTGCCTTGATGAACCGGCGGCGGGGCTGAACCCGGTAGAGACGGCGACCCTGAGCCGGATTATTCGTTTCCTGCGGCAGCAGCACGGCATTACCGTGTTGCTGATTGAGCATGATATGGGCATGGTGATGGAAATTTCAGACCATGTGATCGTGCTCGATCACGGCGATGTGATCGCCCGCGGTACGCCGAAGGAGATCCAAAATAACGACAGCGTGATCGCCGCTTATCTGGGCGCCGATGAGGAGGAACTGGCGGGATGAGTGATGTGATGCTGGAATTTCGCGATGTGGATGTGCACTACGGCCCGATACAGGCATTGCAACAGGTATCGCTGCAGGTTCATCAGGGGGAGACGGTGGCGCTGATCGGCGCCAACGGCGCGGGTAAATCGACGCTGCTGATGTCTATCTTCGGCCAGCCGCGCATCAGCGGCGGCCAGATCCTGTTTCAGGGGGAGGATATCAGCCGGCGTTCAACGCACTTTATCGCCAGCAGCGGGATCGCCCAGGTGCCGGAGGGGCGGCGTATTTTCCCGGATATGAGCGTGGAGGAAAACCTGCTGATTGGCGCCATTACTATAGGCAATCACTATATTGATGAGGATATACAGCGCATGTTCGCGCTGTTCCCGCGCCTGAAGGAGCGGCGTAACCAACGGGCGATGACCATGTCTGGCGGTGAGCAGCAGATGCTGGCGATTGCCCGCGCGCTGATGAGCCGGCCAAAGCTGCTGCTGTTGGATGAACCCAGCCTGGGGTTGGCGCCGCTGATCGTCAAACAGATCTTCAGCATCCTGCGCGAGCTGGCGCAGGAAGGGATGACGATTTTCCTGGTGGAGCAAAACGCCAACCACGCGCTGAAGCTCTCCGATCGCGGCTATGTGATGGTCAACGGACAGATTCGCCTAAGCGGCCAGGGCGCGGAACTGCTGAGCAATCAGGAAGTGCGCAAGGCCTACCTGGGCGGGGCATAATCAGGGTAATTTTTATTGGGCGCATTGGGGAGGGCATTAGTATATCCGCCATGCAGGTGCGGCGTTGAGCCGCACCTGGGCGCGCTGGGGTTACCCATTGCTCTTTTGCAGGCGCAGGCCGTGGTTGCCTTGGTAGTCAGGGCTAGCGGGGGGCTGCCAGCCGGTGAGCAATGCCGCGTCCGGCCGGTAGATTTCGATCCCCAGCGGGCGGCAGACAGACAGCGTATCCTGCGCGTCATCCCCCCACATCGGCAGCGATAAGTCACCGCCCGGGCAGGTGGAAATGGCGCACAGCAGATCGATTTCGGCAAAAAACTCCAGGTAATCGCCCTTGCGTGCCGGGCAGGCCTTCATAAAGTATTTGTCTTCATCGTTCAGGCCGGTGCACTGGAACACGTTCATCACATCGTGCACGTCAAACTCGGTTAGCCCATAGGGCTGCACGGCCCGCGTCAGGTTGGAGTGGCAGTGAAAGTCAAAGTCTTCGCCGGTCAGCAATTTGTTCACATAAGGATCGCAGCGGGTGCCCAGCAGATCGTGCACCCGCCCGCCGTGTTCATCAATGCCATAGTCCGCCAGCGTATCGGCGGTAATAGTGGCGATCGGGCGCATAAACGGCAGGTTCGACCACAGGCGATCAAAGGTGGATAAATGGGCGCGCTGCAGTTGGCGGGTGCGCGCCACCCACATTCTCTCGCGTGGATTATGGCGGTTCCAGATATTCAAATCGCCCACCTGCGGGCCTTCCGGCGTGGTGATGCGAAACAGGTGGCCGGCCGGCACTTCCCAGGCGAAGCCGGTGCGAATAGGCACCCGATGCTGCGCGGTCAATAGCCGCTTGCCGTCGGCCAGCGCCTGATAAAAATCGCGGTCGACATCCAGGGCGGAGCCTTTGGTGCTTTGGTATGCGGCAGGATAAGAAGACATATTAAACTCCATTCATTCGCGTGTTGAACGCACTCATAATTTGTTGTTCGGACTGCTCGAGATAGGCGGTCAGCGCCTGGCAGGCTTCTTCTTTGCGTTGTTCGCACAATAGCGCCCACAACGCCCGATCGCGTTCCAGCCAGGGGCGTTGGAAGCTCGGCTCGTGTTCGCCGGTGGCGAACAGCAGGCGCAGTTGCGCCAGCAGCACGCTGAAAAAATCGTTAAAGCGGGCGCAGCCCAGCATATGGACAATGCGCTGGTGAAAACGCAGGCTGTGCGTGCCGAAGGTGCGCCAGTCATTGGCATCGGCGGCGGCGGCGGATTGATCGAGGTGCGTTTTCATTTTTTGCAGATGAAACGCGCTGATGGTGTCGGCGGCCTGTATTGCCAGCACTTCCAGGTGGCGGCGGGCCTTATAAATATCCCGCACGTCGCGTTGCGTGAACTGGCAAACGAACACCCCGCGATGGTGGTGGTAGTTGACCAACCCTTCGCCATGCAAAAAACGCAGCGCTTCACGCAGGGTATTGCGCGAGGTGTCGCACAGCGTGGTCAGTTCGTTCTCCGCCAGCGCCTGGCCTGCCCGCAGGTTGCCGTTGATGATATTTTCCCGCAGCAATATCGCAATGCGTTGGAAGGCGGGAACGTTCTCCAGCGAGGCGTCTTCCGGTATTTCAATTTTTAAACTGAGCATGCTTTCGGCCCCATATCCTGAATGAAACGGTGAATCCGATGATCGCGCATTTGCAGAATATCGCCGGGCGCGGCGTCTATCTCCACATTGCCGTGCTCCATAAACACCACCCGATCGGCGATAGAAAACGCAAATTTCATCTCATGGGTGACAATCAACATGGTGATGCCCTCATCGGCTAAGCGGGCGATGACCTCCAGCACTTCGGTTACTCGCTCTGGATCCAGCGCGGAAGTGGGCTCATCGAACAACACTACGCTCGGCTGCATCACCAGCGTGCGGGCGATCGCCACCCGCTGCTGTTGGCCGCCGGAAAGCTGATGCGGGTATTTGTTGGCGTGCTCCAGCATGCCGACCTTATCCAGCATGGCCAGGCAGCGCTGCCTTAGCGGCTCTTTCTCCTCGTGGAAATGCGCCAGCGGCGCGAGCATCAGGTTTTCAAGCACATTTTTATGGGGAAACAGGTTAAAGTTTTGGAATACCATGCCCAGCTTGGTAATGCGCGCGCGCCAGGGCAGCGCATTTTCCGCTTGTCCGGCGTCGATAAACGGGTGGCCCAATAGCCTGACCGAGCCGCCATCAAGCGTCTCCAATCCATTAATGGTGCGAATCAGGGTGGTTTTGCCGGAGCCGGAAGGGCCGATAATGGCAATAACCTCACCGGGGCGCACATTCAGATCGATACCGTTGAGTACGGTTTTGCCGTTAAATGCCTTTTGGATGTTTTTGAGTTCCAGTATCGGCTTGGCCGCCGCGCTGGCGGCACGGCGTGTGAGGGGCGCCGGCTGCGGCAATGCCGGGCGCACATGCTGCACGTCCAACAGCCCCGGCGTGCGCCGCTGAATATCCAGCCGTTGTTCCAGCCAGGCGAACAGACGTTCAAAAATCGTCACGATCAGCACGTAATAGAAAGCCACCGCCAGCATGGTTTCCATCACCTTGAAGTTATCGGTATATAGCCGTTCGCCGACCATCAGAATTTCCGCCAGCGAGATAACCGAAACCAGCGAAGTCATTTTGACGATGGTGATGAATTCGTTCACCAGCGTCGGCAGTGAAATACGAAATGCCTGTGGGATCACTATTTTCAGGCGGATTTGCCCTTTGCTGAGCCCGAGCGCTTTGCCGGCTTCAAACTGGCCGCGTTGGACGGCGATTAACCCACCGCGGTGTATTTCCGCAATATAAGCCGTCTCGCTTAAAATCAGCGCCAGTGCGCCGGCGATAAACGGGTTGCCCAGCAGCACGCCGCTATCGGGCCAGATTTGCGGCAGGTTAAAAATGAAAATCAGCAACACCAGCAGCGGCAGGCTGCGGAATAGCCAGATGTATACGGCGGCCAGGTTGCTGAGAAACCGATGTGGAGACTGGCGGGCAAACGCCACGACCAGCCCCAGAATGACGCTGCACACCCACGTCAGCAGGCTCAACTGCACCACCAGCCAACTGGCCTGCCAGAAATCGGCAAAAGTTAAGAGCCCTAACAGATAATGCCAGTCAAACTGCATCGCCCGCTCCTTTTAATGCTTATAACGTACCGGCCAGCGCGTGCTCGGCTTCTTGTGCATCCGGCATCTGGACATTGTATTTATTCAGCAATTGCTGATATTGCCCGGATGCCACCACGCTATCGAAGGCCTGGGTTAGCTGGCCGCGCAATTCGGTGTTGTGCTTATTCACCGCCAGACCCACCACTACCGGGTAGAGCAGCGTGTTTGAACTGATGCCGAGGCGGTTGCCGGTTTTTTCTACCGTCGCTTTGGCCACGGCGGCATCTTCGTACTGCACGGCGATCGCGCCGGAAAGCAGCGCCTGGGTGACTTCTGGTGAGGAGGGGAATTCTTTGACTTCAACGTTGCCGAGCCCCTTAGGCTGGCAATAGTCTGTGGAAACCTTGTTTAGTCTAGGGATCCAGGCACCGCCTTTGATCGAACCCACTTTTTTGCCGCACAGATCTTGCGGTTGTTGAGGCTGCCAACTGCTGCCGTGTTGAACAATCAACGATCCGCCCGTTTTCATATAGGGAATGAAGTCCACCTGCTCGGCGCGTTCCGGCGTAACGTAGAGCGTGGAGGCGATGACGTCGAAGCGTTGGCTTTTCAGGCCGATGATCAGGCTGGCGAACCGGGTGTCTTTCACCACCGGATTCAGCGCCATTTTTTCCGCCAGCATGGTCATAAATTCAGCGTCAAAGCCGGCAGGTTTTTTGTCTTTCAAAAAGTTATACGGCGGGTAGGTTAAATCGGAACCGATGCTTAACTCACCGGTTTTTAAGGTAGCGGCCTGGGCGGAAAAGGCCGCCAGTAACAAAGCTGATGCTGAGAGTGCGGCAACGTATTTTTTCATGGTGAACCCCCTGGTTTTTGTTCAACAATGTTTAAGCACTATTCGTGCCAATAGTTAATTTGATGGGAAACAACACATTGGTTGATGTTCAGGTCACGCCGAGGACCCAAAATGATGCGGGGAAACACGAAAGCGTGCATGGCTTGCACTATCGTGGTTCGATTCGGTTGCCCAAGAGTGAAAAAATTGCGCAATGAGCATCCTTATGTTTTTAGAAACAGACTATGATGAGGGTTTGATAAAACCGGCAGGGCGAAGCGGCGTGATGCCTGTTGTTCAACGGGGCGGCGCTTTTGGGCTTGTACGCCATGCTGAACCAACATAAGGACTATTACGCCATGAAAAAGATTGGATTTTTGTCGTTTGGCCATTGGACGCCCTCGCCGCAATCAGGCACCCGTTCAGCGGCGGATGCCTTGCTGCAATCCATCGATCTTGCCGTTGCGGCAGAGGATTTGGGGGCCGATGGTGCCTATTTCCGTGTGCACCACTTTGCCCGCCAGCTCAGTTCCCCCTTTGCGTTATTGGCCGCCGTTGGCGCGAAGACCCAGCGTATAGAGATTGGTACCGGCGTTATCGATATGCGCTATGAAAACCCGATGTATATGGCCGAAGACGCCGGCGTGGCCGATCTTATCTCGGGTGGGCGTTTGCAGCTTGGCATCAGCCGCGGCTCGCCGGAGCAGGTGATCGACGGCTGGCGCTATTTCGGCTATCAGCCTGCCGATGGCGAAACGGATGCCGACATGGCGCGGCGCCACACCGAAGTGCTGCTTGATGTGCTGCGTGGCGAAGGCTTCGCCAAGCCCAACCCGCAGCCGATGTTCCCCAATCCGCCGGGGCTGCTGCGCGTTGAGCCGTTTTCCGCCGGCTTGCGCGATCGCATCTGGTGGGGTGCCGGCTCGAATGCGACGGCGGTGTGGGCCGCCAAGCTCGGCATGAACCTGCAAAGCTCCACGTTGAAAGACGACGAAACCGGCGAGCCTTTCCATATTCAGCAGGCGAAGCAAATCCGCGCCTATCGCGCGGCGTGGAAAGACGCGGGGCATGCCCGCGAACCGCGGGTGTCGGTCAGCCGCAGTATTTTTGCGCTGGTGGACGATCGGGATCGCGCCTATTTCGGCAATAGCGGCCGCGAAGGCGACACCATCGGTTTTCTCGACGAGAAAACCCGCGCGGTGTTCGGCCGCAGCTACGCCGCTGAACCGGATGTATTGATCAAACAGTTGGCGCAGGACGAAGCGATCGCAGAAGCCGATACGCTGCTGTTGACCGTGCCTAACCAACTGGGCGTGGACTATAACGCGCACGTGATTGAAGCGATCCTGACCCACGTTGCGCCTGGGCTGGGTTGGCGCTAGGTTGCCCCCGGCAGAAACGGGGGCTAGTACGGGCGAGCCTAATAGCTGATCCCCGGCGGGTTTAACTGGGAGGCGATTATCGCTTCCCCGCTTTCCCCCCAGCGCGCCAGCACCTGCTGGTACTGGCCGCTGGCGATAACGCCGTTAATCGCAGCCTGCAGCGCCGGCGCCAGGCCGTTGCCCTTTTTGGTGGTGGTGGCGACCCAGGCGCGGTAAGGGCTGGTGCCCACCAGGCGGGTTTTGCCGGTTAATGCGGATTTATAGGCCAGCGCAGAGTGTGGCCCAAACTGCACGTCGGCCCGGCCCGCCTGCAGATACAGGCTGGCGGAGGCATCGTCCGTCAGGTAAATCGGGGTGACCGGCGCACGGCCGGCGGCGCGGTTTTCGGCATCCCACTTCAACAGAATCCTTTCCTGGTTGGTTCCCGATCCCACAATCACCCGCAGGCCGGCGATATCTTTCGGTTCGCTAATGCGTTGAATCGGGCTGTTTACGCTGACTAAAAAGCCCAATGGATCGACCCGGTAGCTGGCGAAATCGAACTTCTCCTTGCGCGGTTCGGTCACCGCTATATTAAACAGAGCGACGTCATACTTGCCGGCGGTGATGCCAAGCGGCCAGTCTTCCCAGGATGCCGGGATCAGGTTCAGGCGCAGCCCAAGGCTGTCGGCCAGGAGCCGGGCAATGTCCGGATCGCTGCCAATCCGCGTTTTATTATCGCTGGCCAGCAGGGACAGCGGCGGCGAGCTTAACGTCTGGATCGCCACCGTCAGGCTGCCGGGCTGGATAAACCGATAATCCTTCGGCAGCAGGGCGATCGCCTGTGGGTTGGCCGGGGCGTGGATCGGGGTTTCGTTCGCCAGCAGATCGAGGGTGTTTTTGCCGCTGGCCGGCGCGGCGATGGCAACTAGGCCGAGGGCAAGAACCGGGGCGGCGCCCCGGATGAACAGTGAGTCATAGCCTGACATGAGCACTCCTTGCTTAAAGTACGCTGGCGAGAAAGTTCCGGGTTCGCGGGTGCTGCGGGTGGTTTAACACCTGATCGGTGCTGCCCTGTTCCACAATGCGCCCGTCCACCATGAACACCACATTGTCCGCCACTTCGCGGGCAAAGCCGATTTCATGCGTGACCACCACCAGCGTGGTGCCGGACTGCGCCAGCTTCTTGATCACCGCCAGCACTTCCCCCACCAGTTCCGGATCCAGCGCCGAAGTCGGCTCGTCGAACAACATCACTCGCGGCTCCAGCGCCAGCGCTCTGGCAATGGCGATGCGCTGCTGCTGGCCGCCGGAAAGGTGGCGCGACCAGGCGTTGGCCTTGTCGCGCAGGCCCACCACGTCCAGCAGGCGTTCGGCGCGGGCGATGGCGTTTTTACGGTTCAGTTTGCCGTGCACGATCGGCGCCTCAATGATGTTCTCCATCACCGTCAGGTGTGGGAACAGGTTAAAGTTCTGGAACACGTACCCCACGTTGATCCGCTGGCGCAGAATGTCTTTCTCTTTAAGCTCATAGAGCCTATCGCCCTTGCGGCGGTAGCCGATGTACTCGCCGTCAATCTGGATAAACCCTTCATCCACCCGCTCCAGGTGGTTAATGGTGCGCAGCAGGGTCGATTTGCCCGAGCCGGACGGGCCGATAATCACGGTAACCGAGCCGGGTGCCAGCTCAAGGCTGACGTCATCCAGCGCTTTGTGGCGGCCAAAGTATTTGCTTACGTGGGTAATCGCGATATGGCCTTGCGTGGGTGCGGCGGCATTAAGGGAGTGGGGCATGGGCGGTCTCCTGTGGGGGGCGGCGCGTGCGCGCAGGCCAACGGAATGTCTCCGGCAGCAGGCTGGCCACCGAACGGCGTTCACTGCGCGCCAGCCAGCGCTCCACCACGTGCTGAATGGCGGACAGTACGCTGGTGATCACCAGATACCAGACGGCGCCGACCATCAGCAACGGGATCACCTCCTGCGTGCGGTTGTAGATCATCTGGATGGTGTAAAACAGCTCCGGCATCGCCAGCACGTATACCATCGCCGTGCCTTTGGCCAGACTGATGATTTCGTTGAAGCCGGCGGGCAAAATGGTGCGCAGCGCCTGGGGCAGGATAATGCGCAAGGTGCGCCGCCAGGTCGGCAGCCCCAGCGCGGCGGCCGCTTCGTACTGGCCGTGATCCACCCCCTGGAAACCGCCGCGGATGATCTCTGCGGTATAGGCGCTTTGTACCAGGGTCAGCCCTACCACCGCGGTGGTGTATTGCCCCAGCACGTTAATGGTCTGGAAGTGGCCCCAGCTCAGGGCGGTGAACGGGATGCCCAACGACAGCGAGTCGTACAGGTAGGAAAAGTTATAAAGAATAATCAGCACCACAATGAGCGGCAGCGAGCGGAACAGCCATATATAGCCCCAGGCCAGGCCGCGCAGCAGCCAGGATGGGGAGAGCCTGGCCAGCGCCAGCAGCCCGCCCAGCACAATGCTAAGCAGGGTGCTGACCAGCGTGAGGGACAGCGTTTGCGCCAGCCCTTCCAGAATCACCGGATCAAAGAACCAGCGGGCGAACACCGCCCATTCCCAGCGTGGGTTCAGCGCCATGGACTGAATCACACCGGCCAACAGGAACAGCGCCACCGCCGCGCCCAATAGCCGCAGCGGGTAACGCGCGGGTACAACCTGTACCCGGTGGGTTGATGGCGTCGTCATCACGCCTCCTTCACGGTTGCGGCGGGCACGGCCACGCCGATAGGTTTGATAAAACGTAGCCGGCCGTCAAACGGCGGTTGGCTGTACTCTTCAGGATTGCGGTGAATATCGAACTGCGGCTGATAGCCCAGGCTCAGGTATAGCCGTACCGCTTCCGGCTGGCGAAAGCCGGTGGTGAGAAATAGTTGCCGGTAACCGGCACTCACGGCCCGCCGCTCAAGCTCGTTGACGACCCGGTCCGCCAGCCCCTGGCGGCGCAGATTGCGCCGTGTCCAGATGCGTTTTAACTCCGCGGTCTGCGGGGCGTAGGGTTTATAGGCGCCGGTGGCGATAATTTCCCCGTTTTGTTCCAGCAGCAGGAACAGCCCGTGAGGCGGTAAATACCATTCGGTCAGTTCCTGCTCCTGATCGCGGGAAAAGTAATCCCCGTAGCGCGCGGCGTATTCATCAAACAGGCCGCTTAATATCGGTTGCAGCTCTGGCGCTTCTGGCGATACAACCCGAAAAGTGATTCCAGACATGCTGCGCTCCTTAATCACCTAAACCGGCGGGGTTAATCTCAGACGCGGGGATACGCTCTACGCTCTCGCCCCAACGGCTTAGCACTTTGTCGTAGTCGCCGTTGGCAATCGCGCCGTTGAGCGCCAGTTGCACCGCATTCACCAGGCCGCTGTCTTTTTTCAGCGTTACGGCAATGTGCGCCGCCTTCGGCCAGCCGCCATTGACGCTGCCGACCAGCCGGGTGGTGCCGGTCAGCGCCGATTTCCAGGCGCCGATCACGTTCGGCCCGAAGTAGGCGTCCGCGCGGCCGGATTGCAGCGCCAGCGTTTGCGCGGCATCGTCTTTGGTGTAGATCGGAGTAAAGGGCTTCAGCCCCTTGGCTTTATTGGCCTGATCCCAGGCCAGCAGTATCGCTTCCTGATTGGTGCCGGAACCGACGATGATCCTCAGGCCGGCAATGTCTTCCGGCTTGGCGATGGTTTTGAGCGGGCTGCTGGTTTTGACGTAAAAACCCAGTGAGTCTTGGCGGTAGGTGGCGAAATCGAATTTCGCCTTGCGATCTTTGGTGACAGTGATGTTGCTGATGGCCGCATCGTATTTGCCGGAGGTGACGCCCAGCGGCCAGTCTTCCCATGAGGTGGGCACCACGTTGAGCTGCAGGCCCAGGCTGTCGGCCACCAGGCGCGCGATATCCACTTCGCTGCCGAGCAGGGTTTTGTTGTCATCGGAAAACACCGTCAGCGGCGGCGAGTTCAGGGCCGCTATCGCCACGGTAAAGGTGTTGGGGTGGGCGAAGCGGTATCCGGTTGGGATCGCGGCGATGGCCTGGGGGTTTTTCACTGTATTGATGGGGGTTTTATTGGCTTCCAGGCTGACGGCATGCCCGTTGATACTGACGGATTCAGCATTGGCCAGCGCCGTATGGGCGAACACCATTAGTGCGGCGGCGGCCAGGAGTGGCGTTTTTATCTGCATAGCGTTTTCTCGTTATCAGCGATTATTGTTTATTATTGTTGGCGGTGAACTGATTGGCCGGCTCCGGCAGGCCGAGGCTGGCACGCAGAGTTTCGCCGGGGTATTCGCGGCGGAACAGGCCACGGGCCTGCAGCAGCGGCACCACCTGATCGACAAAGCGGGGGAAGGTGTCCGGTGTCCCGCCGTTGATGATGAAACCGTCCGTTGCATGCTGTTCAAACCAGTGTTGCAGGCCGTCGGCCACCTGCTGTGGGGTGCCGTGGAACAGCGGGCGCGGCGTGGCGGCTTCCAACGCCACCTGGCGCAGGGTCAGGCCGCGTTCGCGCGCGTTGCGCTTGATCTCATCGGTGGTGCTGCGGAAGCTGTTTTGCCCCAGATCGCCGATGTCCGGGAAGGGGGCGTCGAGCGGATACTGGCTGAAATCATGGTGTTCGAAATAGCGGCCCAGGTAGTTCAGCGCGTTCTCTATCGACACCAACGCGGCGGTGGCCTGGTACTGCCGTTCGACATCCGCGGCGTCGCTGCCGACAATCACGCTTACCCCCTGGAATACCTGCAGGTGCTCCGGCTGGCGCCCGTAGGCTTCAAGCCGGGATTTCACGTCCTGGTAAAAGGCCTGCGCGTCTTCGAGTGTGTGCTGGTGGGTGAAGATGGCGTCGGCGTGGCGTGCGGCTAGCTGTTTACCATCGTGCGAGGCGCCGGCCTGGAAGATAATCGGGCGGCCTTGCGGCGTGCGTTCAATATTGAGCGGGCCTTCCACCTGGAAAAAGTCGCCGTGATGATGAAGGGGATGCAGCTTTGCCGGATCGAAGAAACGCCCGCTGGCCTGATCGCGCACAAACGCGCCGGCTTCCCAGGAATCCCATAACCCCTTCACCACCTGCAGATATTCATCCGCAATGCGGTAGCGCAGGGCATGCTCGGGGTGCGCGGCGCGGGAAAAGTTTTTGGCGGAGCCTTCCAATGGCGACGTCACGACATTCCACCCTGCGCGCCCGCCGCTCAGGTGATCCAGGCTGGCAAACTGGCGCGCCACGTTAAAGGGCTCGCTGTAAGAGGTGGACAGGGTGCCGACCAGGCCTATATGACGGGTCACGGCGGCCAGCGTGGATAATAACGTGATCGGTTCAAAGCGATTTAAAAAATGCGGGATGGATTTTTCATTGATATATAACCCGTCCGCCACGAACAGAAAATCAAATTTCCCTTGTTCGGCTTTTTGCGCCACGCTTTTTACGAAATCAAAGTTAATGCTGGCATCGGCCTTGGCCGCCGGGTGGCGCCAGGCGGACATATTTCCCGCTGCGCCTTGTATTATTGTCCCCAAACGTAATTCTCTTGTCGCCATAATACATTCCTGAAAAAAAGATAAAGCAGCCCCGGGTAGCGTAAACGCTACCCTGATATTCAACGATTATTTAGGCCAGGGCGGACTGGTTTTCTTCCGCCGCGATATTGATCAAGGCATTTTCGGCCAGCCGGGCGAAATAATGCGCCGCCGGCCCAATCAACGCTTCATCCGGGTTAAAACGCGGATGGTGTAAACCATATTGGCTTTCACTGCCGATACTGACGAACGCGCCGGGAATGTGTTGCAAATAGATGGCGAAATCTTCGCCGCCCATATGCAGCTCGGCCGTGCGGGTCTGGTAGCCGGATTGTGCCGCCTCACGGCTGGCGAACTCGCTCCAGCGGGCGGTGTTGACTAGCACCGGCGGTCCGGCAAACCACTGCACCTCGATCTCGGCATCAAAGCTGGCCGCCAGCCCTGCGGCGATCTGGCGCACGCGTTTTTCCACCGCCAGGCGAACTTGTGGATTGTGGGTCCGCACAGTGCCTTCCAGTTCGGCGCTTTCCGGCAGCACGTTCCAGGTATTGCCGCCCTGAATGCGCGTAACGCTGACCACCACCGATTCCAGAGTATCAATGCTGCGGCTGGCAACGCTTTGCAGCAGGTTGACCAATTGGCTGGCAATCAGAATGGCGTCTTTGCCTTCGTGCGGACGAGCCGCATGTGCCCCTTTACCGGCGACGCGGATAGCGAAGCGATCAACGTTTGCGTAAAACGCCCCGGCGCGGGTGGCGAAGGTGCCGATGGGCAACCCCGGCTCGTTATGCATACCGAAGATTGCCTTCACCCCCTCCAGCGCGCCGGCCTTCACCAGCCGGGCGGCGCCGCCAAACTGTTCTTCGGCCGGTTGGAACAGAATCCGTACACGCCCGGGCAGCTGTGCCTCGCGCTGCTTGAGCAGCAGGGCGGCGCCCAGCATCACGCTGGTATGAATATCGTGCCCGCAGGCGTGCATGATCCCGGCGTTGCGGGAACTGAAGGTGACGCCGCTGGCTTCATCGATCGGCAGGGCGTCGATATCGGCGCGCAGCGCCACCTGCGTCTCGCCCTGGCCCACTTCGGCGATCACGCCGGTGGGCAAATCAAACGGCAGCAGGCGCACCCCGTGTTGTTGCAGCCAGCCGCGGATACGCTGCGTGGTGGCGAATTCCTGGTTCGACAATTCAGGATGCTGGTGCAGCTCTCTGCGCCATTCAATCAGCTGTTTTTCAGTCGCGTAGCTCACGAAGCCTCCTCGGTTAACAGGTCGGTGCCGGCGGTCGGCCGGGCGTATTCGGCCAGAAGCTGCAGGGATGTAAGCCGCGCCTGGCCGTCTTCGATTGGGGTGTCGATAATAAATTCATCAATGCCGAACGCCTGATGCAGGGCGGCCAGTTCGGCATGTACCTGCGCTGCGGTGCCTTTCAGCAACGACGGTTCACGCGGTTCGATGCGCCGCACCGGGCTTTCCGCCTGGCGCGCGAAGGTCTCGGCCTGTTCCTGGGTTAATACGGTGACGTGCTGGCCATTTTCCAGCTCCACCCGCCACAGCGGCTCTGGCCGGGCGAGGGCCTGCGCCTGTTGGCTGTTGGCGGCGACAATCGCCTGCACGGCGACAATAAACTGCCCCGCACTGTTCAGCGTTCGCCACAGCGCGCGAATACGCTGCAGCGCGCTGCGATCGCCGTTAAGGTGCGCGGCGAACACGAAATGCCAGCCGAGGCGAGCCGCCAGCCGGGCGCTCTCTTCGCTGGCGCCCAATAGGAAGCGCTGCGCGGGGATACGCGGCAGCGGCGTGGCCAACAGCGTATCGCTATCCTCGGTAGACGGTGAGGCGGCGCTCAGCCAGGTATCCAGTTCGGCCAACTGTTCGGCGAAGTCGCCGCGCAACGCCGGATCGATCCCGCGTTGTAACGCCCGGCTTGCCAGCGGCAAACCGCCCGGCGCTTTGCCGATGCCCAAATCGACGCGCCCCGGCGCCAGATTGGCTAATAAATTGAAGGTTTCCGCCACCTTATAAGCGCTGTAATGCTGGAGCATAACGCCGCCAGAACCGATGCGGATATGGCTGGTATGGGCCAGCAGCCAGGGGATCAGCACTTCGGGCGCCGGGCTGGCGAGCCGCGGGCTGTTGTGGTGTTCCGCCAGCCAGAAACGGTGGTAACCCCAGCTTTCCGCCTGGCGGGCAAGGGCCAGCGTCCGTTGCAATGCCCGTTCGGCATGTTCGCCTTCCGCCAGTGGGCTTTTATCAAGAATACTCAGTCGGTAGGACATCCCTAATTTCTCTGCATCATGTAATGTGAAATTATTATTAGAATTATCTCTACTGCAGGAGAAATATTAAATTCTCATATCCTAAGTTAAAATTTTGAGGAAATTTATGCATGCTTAATAAGGATATTAAGCTATATCCGGCCTACTTCACGTTGCGGAAGGAAACGTAAAAGCGTTGTGTTCCGCGGTGAAATTATCCTGTGAAAGTCGTTTTTATTTTCTGCTGGTTCCCTGCTCGTCGAATTATTTTGGCTATTTATTGATATTCTAAAATTGAATATGAAATTCATTTTTCATATAAATGAGTAATATTGCCCAAAGCGATCCACGGTGATAGCATCGAAAAATCAGCCATTTATACCCTAAATATTTCATACCGCGGGCGGCGAGCATATTGGCTGCCGGCGGCTCTCGGTCGCACGTTTTAAGTGAGGAAATTTGTATGTGGCAAGAACAACTGGCGCAGTTGGTGGCCGCCTGTCATTGGATTGGCGCCAAGGGCTGGGCGCCGGCAACCGGCGGGAATATGTCGCTTCGCCAAGACAGCGAGTGGTGCTGGCTCAGTGAGTCCGGCCGGGATAAGGGCAGCTTGACCCCGGCCGACTTCCTACAGGTTGAGATTGCCAGCAACCAGGCGCCGTCGGGGCGCAAACCCTCTGCCGAAACCGGGTTGCATACTCTGATTTACCGCCTTTTTCCGCAGGCCAATGTGGTGCTGCACGTGCATACGGTGAATGCCACCGTGCTGTCGCGCATTGAGAAGCGTGCGCAGCTGGTATTGCAGGGCTATGAAATGCAAAAAACGCTCAGCGGCCAGCATAGCCACCTGGCCAGCGTGCCGATTGCCATTTTCGATAATGATCAGGATATTGCCGCGCTGGCGAGCCGCATCGAAAGCTATGCGCAGGCGAACCAGCTGCAATACGGCTTCCTGCTGCGCGGCCACGGCCTGACCTGCTGGGGGGAGGACGTCAACGTTGCCAAACGCCACCTGGAAGGCCTGGAGTTCCTTTTCGAATGCGAGATGCAGCGCCGCCTCTACGAGCGTGATTAACCGCGCGCCAGCGCCAGCATTTCTGGCCTGACAACAGTGAGTCTTCGTGTATGGATTTGTTTCTGGGCATTGATATCGGCACGTCGCGCGTTAAGGCCGTGCTGTTTAACCGTGATTTTCAGGCTATCGCCAGCGCGGCGGAGAACACCCGCCCGAACCTGACGCCCGATGGGGCGGCGGAACAGGATATGGAACAACTGTGGCAATCGGTGTTGCGCACCTTAAGCCGCGTGGCGCAGGCGCCGGAACTGCAACAGGGGCAGATCAGGGCCATCGGCCTGGCGGGGCAGGGGGAAGGGGTTTGGCTCAGCGATGAGGCGGGCAACCCGGTCGGCCCCGGCATTTTGTGGAGCGATACCCGCAGCCATGCTCTGATGACGGAACTGCTCGCCCGGCCTGGGCTTGATCAGCGCCTGTTCGCTGAAACCGGCACCCATCTGCAACCGTGCAACACCAGCCTGCAACTCTGTTGGCTCCGGCGCTTTCAACCAGAAAGGCTGGCGGCGGCGCGTTACCTGTTTTGCGCTAAGGACTGGGTGCGCTTTCGTTTAACCGGCATCGCCGCGCTGGATATCACCGATGCCAGCGCTTCGTTGCTCAATCAGGCCAGCGGCGCGCTTTCGTCGTTGATGCTGGAAGAACTGAGGCTGGAAAGCCTGCGGCCATTATTCCCGCCGCTGTTGCCGCCGGATGCTCAGGCCGGCACTCTGCGCCCAGAGGTGGCCGCGCTGTGCGGCCTGGCGGCCGGCACGCCGATTGCCGCTGGCGCGCTGGATGTGTGTAGCGCCGCGCTGGGGTGCGGTGCGATTAACGACGGCGATATCTACACCATTCTCGGCACCACCTGCTGCACCGGCATCGTCTGCCATGGCCGGGAAACCGTCAGCAGCGGCACCCGGTTTGTGACGCACACCGAAGCCGGCAGCTTTATCAACCTGTTCCCCATGCAGGCCGGCACCCCGAATATCGACTGGCTGCAACAGCAGATCTCGCTGGCGCCGGATCTGGTGGCGCTGGAGCACGAGGTCGCCGCCGTGGCGCCCGGCAGCGGCGGCGTCTTTTGGCAGCCGTATTTGAACGGTGAACGGGCGCCGTTTTTCAGCCCCACCGCCCGGGCGGGGTATTTTGGCGTGGGCCAGCATACCACCCGCGCGCAGCTTCAACGCGCGGTCTTCGAAGGGTTGGCCTATGCGATCGTCGATTCGCTGCAGGGCTACCCCAATGACGGCAGCCTGTACCTGACCGGCGGCGGCGCGGCTTCGGCCACCTGGCTGCAGATCATCGCCGATTGTACCGGCAGAACCGTGGTGGCCAGCCATTTTAACGAACTCAGCGCCCGCGGGGCGGCGATTCTGGCCGCTCGCAGCGTCGGGGCGCTCAGCCACTACCCGGATATCGAACAGACACGCTACCTGCCTAACCCGCAGGCGCATGCCACCTACCGCACTTTGTTCCCGGTCTATCGCCTGTTGCGTGAACGGTTGCAGCCGGTGTGGCAGGCAAGGCACGACGCATTACAAAGCCTCCATTCTCAGGAAAACCAACCATGAAAATCGTTTTTACCGCTGAATATGCCGGCGATTTGCAGCCGTTCCATGCCCTGGGGGAGCTGGTGGTGGCCGGGTGGGCCATCGGCAAACCGAAACTCCAGCCCGAACAAATGGTTGCGCTGGCGCATGATGCCGAGGTATTGGTCACCAGCTACGACGATATCACCGCGGAGGTGATTGCCGCCTGCCCGCGCCTGCAGGTGATCGCCTGCACCCGGGCGAACCCGGTGAATATTGATATTCAGGCGGCGCGTGCGCGCAAGATCACCGTGCTGTATACGCCGGGGCGCAATGCCGACGCAGCAGCAGAGTTAACGCTCGGGCTGATGCTCAGCCTAATGCGCCATATTCCCCAGGCCCACGCGGCGTTAAAGCGCGGCGCTTTCACGCGCCAGGCACAAAGCGAAGCCCAAACCCAGGCGGGGCTGCGGCGCGATGTGGTGTGGGACGTCAGCCCGGAGAGCCCGTATGAAGTGTTTAAAGGCGGCGAACTGCGTAATAAAACCCTTGGGCTGGTCGGCTATGGCAATATTGGCCGCCGGGTGGCGCGCATCGCACGGGCTTTTGGCATGAATATTCTGGTGGTTGATCCGTTCGTCGCTGCGGAAGATATTGATGAGCCGGGGCTACAGAAAACTACGCTGGCGGCACTATTTACCCAGGCCGATATTGTCAGCCTGCACCTGAGCAGCGGGCCGCACAGCGATGGCCTGGTCAACGCCCAACTGCTGAGCACGATGAAACCCGGCGCGTTGCTGATTAATACCTCGCGCGCCGCGGTGGTCGTGGAAGCGGATCTGATTGCGGCATTACGCCACGGGCCGTTGGGCGGCGCGGCGCTGGACGTTTACCATCAGGAACCGCTGTGGCGCGAGCACCCGTTCATCACTGAGCTGGATAACGTGATTATCACCCCGCATATCGCCGGCGCAACGCGTGAAAGCATCCAAAAACACACCGCCATGATTGCCGCGGATTTGCAGCGCTATGTGGCCGGTGAGCCGCTGCTGTACGCCTGGCGCTAAGACCTGGCCAGGGATGCCCGAGGCCGCCAGGCCCCGGGCAGATAACTGATTACCCGGCGTACACCGGTGTGTTGGCCATAAACGCCTGCGTGTGTTCCCAGTCCACCACCCCCGCATCCGAGCCGAGCCCGGTCGCCACCAGCGCCGCCACCGCCGAGGCCACCCGGCACGCCTGTTCAACCGCCAGCCCGCGCGCAAGTGCGGCAATAAAACCGCCACAGTAGCTGTCGCCGCAGCCGGTGGTGTCCAGTGCGGTAACCTGCCAGGCCGGGATATGCTGCGCTTTTTCCCGGGTGAACAGCCATGAGCCGTGCGGCCCATCTTTGAAAACGCAGTTGCCGACGCCAAGTGCAAAGAAAAATGCGGCGATCTGCGCAGGGTCCTGCAGCCCGGAGAGGAAGGCGGCCTCTTCAAGGGACGGCATAAAATAGTCAACGTGGGGCAGCAGCGGGCGCAATAAGGCCAACGTCTCGCTGTTCGGCGCGATCAAATCGAAGCTGGTCACCACGCCGCGCCGCTTGGCCGCCGCCAGCAGACGGGCGCTTTGCCCCTGATCCATCGCAGCCAGCAGCCCGGTTCCGCCATGGTGCAGGAAGCGGCAGTTCAACACCTGGTTGAACTGGTCGTCCGCCACAAACAGTTCATCGGAAGCGCCGCGGCAGTGCAACGCCGGCCGTTCGCCGTTAGGGCGGATCGGCAACAGCGTGGCGGAGGTTTCCTTGTCGGCGGTTTGCTGGATCAGCGAACAATCAATGCCCAGCCGGCGGTAGCTGCTGAGAATAAAATCCGCCTTTTCGTCATAGCCCAGGCAGGCGACGGCCGCGGTGTTAATGCCGAGCTTGGCGGCGTTGATCACCGCGCCCGCCGCGGTGCCGGCCGGGTTAAGGCGGATCTGCTCGATAAACTGCACGCCGCCGCCGGCAGGAATGCCGCTCACCGGCCGCCCGGCAATATCCAGAATCGTAAGCCCGACGAAAACCGCGTCAAACGGGGAAGACATAGCCCAATCTCCTCACACAATCAGTAACGGTGCTGGCGCAGACGCGCCTGCCAAAATGAAACGGCCAATGCCACCACCAGGATCACCCCGATCAGCGCATCTTTAACCAGGTAATTGAGCCCCATCAGGTTAAGCCCATTGTCGATAACGGCAAGGAACAGCACCCCGCCCAGGGTGCCAGCCATACTGACGCGCCCCTGGCGATTAAATGCGGTGCCAATGAAAACCGCGGCGATCGCGTCCATCAGGTAGGCCTGCCCGGCCAGCGGGGTGAATTGGCGCAGGTTAGCGGACAAAATAACCCCGCCGACCGCACACAACGCCGACGCGGCGATCAGCACCCAAAACAGGGTTTGGCGATCGCGGATCCCAGCGATGCGCGCGGCCTCGCTGTTCTGCCCCACGGCACGCACCCGTTTGCCGAACAGCGTGCGTTCGGTGATCAGCCAGGCGGCCAGCCAGAGAACCAGCACAATCACAATCGGCGTGGGGATGCCCCACAGATTGCCCACCGCCAGCTCGTGATATTCCGGCGCCATCCGCCGGTAGGAAATGGCGCCGCCGCCGTCGGTATAAATCCGCTCCACGCTGCTGGCGATAAACCAGGTGCCGAGCGTGGCGAGAAACGGCCTGATCTGGCACACCAGAATCAAAAACGCATTGAGCAAACCAATGGTGACGCCCCCCAGCAGGGCACACAGTACCGCGATCTCCCAGGGTAGTTGCCAGGTTTTCAACGCCACCAAGGCGAAGGCGGCGCCGAAGTCGAGCGCCACGCCGACGGAAAGATCGATGGCACCGGCGCTGACGATCAGCGTCATCGCCATTGCCACGATCAGCAAGATGGCGCAGCCTTGCAGCAAGTTGCCCCAGTTACCCAGCGTTAAAAAAACCGGGTTGGCCCAGTTGAACAGCGCGATAACCAGCAGCGTGATCAGGGCGAACCCCGCGCGCGAAAGCCAGGCCAGTGGCGTGCGGCCGGTGTTTTCCGCCGCGCTGCCACGCATCAAGGTTAATAAACGCATTATTTGCCCCCTTTGTGCTGCAATGCGGAGGCCGCCAGCACCACCAGGATCAGCGCGCCTTTAATGGCGCCCATCCAGAAAATATTCACCCCTAATAGCCCCAGCCCGTTGGACAGGGCATTGACCAACACGGCGCCGAGCAATGCCCCCCAGATGGTGACGACCCGGCGGCGGGAAAAGGCGGCGCCGATAAAGGTCGCCAGCACGGTTTCCAGCAGCAACGGGGTGGCAGTGCCGCTGCTGCTGCCCGAACCCTGGCTCAGCAAGGGGAATACCGCCAGCCCGGCCGCCACGCCGGCCAGCAGCCAAACGCTGAACGTCAGCCCACGCACATTCAGCCCGCACATCTGCGCCATGTCGTGGTTGCCGCCCACCGCCTGGATATGCTGGCCGAAGCGTGAATGGTGCAGCAGATACTGGAACAGCAAAAACACCGCCAGCAAATACAGCAGCGGGTAGGGGAGGCCAAACAGATTGTCGTCGCGGAATGCCACCATCAATGGATCGCTGACGCTGATTCGCCGCTGGCCGGTCAGCAGATCGGTCAGGCCGGTAAACGCCACAGAGGTTGACAGCGTGGCCAGCAACGGCGGCAGCCCGGCCACCAGCGCCAACAGGGCGTTGATCGCCCCGCACGCCAGGCACGCCGCCGCCAGCAGGGCCAGCAGCAATGGATAAGGCAGCAGCCATTCGGTCATCCCCAGGCTTAGCAACGCCACGCCCAGCACGGCGATCGCCGGTAAGGAGAGATCGATGCCGCCGGACACCACGTCATCACCGCCGACGGCGATCACGCAGACCAGGCCAAAACTTAAAATTGCCAGCGGCACGCTTTGCACCAGCATCAAACTGATGTTTTGCCAACTGAGGAACCACGGCGATTGGATGCTTAGCCAAATCAGCAGGGCGAAAAATAAGATTAACGGGAATCGTTCAATCAGCGCCGAGGCGCGCAGCGCGCCGCGCGGCTGGATATCAGTGCTCATACCGGTTGTTCCTGTCCACCATTGATTGCCACTAACAAGGCATCCAGCGTTAACGCCGCCGTGGCCAAATCCGCCACCAACTCACCCCGCCACATCACCAGAATACGGTCGCACAGGCCCAGCAGTTCGGTGGCGTCGCTGGAGGAAACCAGCACCGCTCTGCCTTGCTCGGCCAGTTGCCGGGTGCGCTGATAAATATCGCTGCGTGCGCCAATGTCCACGCCAAGCGTCGGCTCATCGAGAATAAACAGGCGAGCATCGGTGCCCAGCCAACGGGCCAGGATCACCTTCTGCTGATTACCGCCGCTCATATAGCGCACCGGGATCTCCGGGCGGGCCGGGCGAATACTTAACCGTGTAATCCAGTCCTGCGCCTTTTGTCGTGCCAGCGCACGCCGTTCCCAACCCAGCGTGGCCGTCTTGGGCAGCGAGGCCAGATTAATGTTATCCGCTGCGGAAAACGGCAGAATCAGCCCCTGATGACGCCGATCCCGCGGCACCAGCGCCATGCCGGCGCGGATCGCTTGCTTGGGGGAGGTGATGCGGCGCGTGCGCCCGTCGAGCACGATCTCGCCCTGTTTGGCGGTTTTCAGCCCGTACAGGGTATCGATCAGAATATCCCGGCCGGCGCCCAGCAGGCCCGCCACGCCGACAATCTCGCCCGGTTTTACCTCAAAGCTGACGTTGTGCAATTGGCGGCCGTCGGAAAGCCCCCTGACCGCCAACAGCGGCGCGCTTGCGGCGGCCGCGGTGTTTTGGCGCGGGGTATAGAGCTGTTCGATATCCCGCCCGACCATCAGGTTGATGACCGCATCGGTGTTTTGCAGCAGATCGCGGTCCGGGTAGCCGACCACTTCGCCATTGCGTAATACCGTCGCCCGGTCGCACAGCGCGGCGATCTCGTTGAGATAGTGGGATATATACAGAATGGCGATCCCTTGCTCGCGCAGGCGCACGATCGCGGCGGAAACCAGGCTTGCTTCATGGGCTTCGAGCGGCGCGGTGGGTTCGTCGAACACCACCAGGCGCGCGGCGCCATCGATCAGCGCGCGGGCAATCTGCACCAGTTTACGTTCGGCCAGGCTCAGATCGCGGATCAGGCGCCGGGCGTCGATATTCAACTGCCAGGTGCTGCGGAAGAAGGCTTCGGTGGCGGCTATCATGCGCCGGCGATTGAGCCAGCCGCCCACCCGCCGATACTCCTGGCCAAGAAACACCGACTCCGCCACGGTGAAGTGGGGGATCAGGTTCAGCTCCTGGTGAATAACGCGGATGCCCAGTGCTTCGATGGCGGCGGGTTTGCCCTGCGGCAAGCTGACGCCGTCCAGGGTTATGCTGCCGCCGTCCGCCTGGTAGACGCCGGCGAGAATTTTAATCAGGGTGGACTTACCGGCACCGTTCTCGCCGATCAAGCCATGAATTTCACCGGGGTTGATGGTTAAGGTGACCGCATTGAGCGCGGCCACGTTGGCAAAGCGTTTGCTGATCTGGTGCATCACCAGGCCAGACGGGGGCGCTCCCCCGTGCGTGGTATTGGCGTTCACTACTTCAACTCACCGTAGCCCAGTTGTTTGTAAACGGCTTTCGCTTCTTCCGGCCCTTTCACCGGCACCACCGGGATGAAGGTCTGGATCGGCAGTTTTGCCCCGGCGAAATAGCGGGCGACGTTATCGGCGGACGTCTGGCCGATCAGATGCGGCTGTTGGGCGATGTTGGCGACAAACGGGCTGTCTTTTTCCGCCATGATTTCCAGCGTTTCCGGGCCGGCGTCAATCGCGGTCACTTTGACGTCTTTATCCCGCCCGGTTTCTTCCAACGCCTGGACTACACCGATGGCCGGCTGATCCCAGCAGGCGACGTGAATCGCATCCAGTTTGCCTTTCGGATATTGGCTTAATAATTCCAGGGTTTTCTTGCGCGCATCTTCAGGGGAATTGGCAAACTGTTCGGCCAATTCCGGCTGAATAATGTGGATATCCGGGTAATCCTTCAGCACGTATTTCCATTGATCGTAGCGAATACCACAAATGCGCAGGGAATTGGAGAAGGCATTAAATACCGCCACGTTGCCTTTACCCCCTAATTCATCGGCCGTATAGCGGCCAATGGTCGAGCCAAGGGTATAGTTATCGGAGGTGGTATTATTAATAGAGTATTGTGAAACATGATCCACGGTGAAAACCGGGATGCCCGCCGCGCGCAGCGCTTTGAATTTAGGTTCTACGGCACTGTCGCCCAGGATGCTGATTACCGCATCCACCTTGCGCGCCAGCAAAATATCATGGTTATTGGCATGTACCTGATTATCACGGCCGCCGTCAACGCCGATCACTTTCCCGCCCAGTTTTTCGACTTCTTCGGTTGCGCCTTTATAGGCTTCGCGATCCCAGAAGTGCTGGGTGCCGACGACGGCGATACCGATGGTTTTCCCTTGTAGCGATGGTGCGTCGGCGGCGTGAATCGCTGCCGAAACGAGTGACAACAGGCCGGCGGTTGCAGGCAAAAGTCTTTTTTTAAGCGTCATTGTTATTATCATCCAGAGTGTTATGGGTCAGCAGGCAGACAGAATGACAATAACCTCAGACAAGCCCAAATAAAAAAAACGTCTAACTTATTCCCGGAATATCAAATGGAATAAAGCGCGCACGCCGGAATGAAAATGGCCATGGAACGGCGCTAAAAATAACCGGCGGACCATTAACCCGTTATTTTTGTGTGCCATTATCTTGCGGCGAATAAATTGGCAAGATAAAAACAACTTAAAAAACCTGATGGCCGCTTGCGGTCTAGAGTTAATGCCATAAAACGGCCAAAAGCACAGATTATTATCCAGTGGTTTGCACGCCGGCGGGATATTTTATTGTTGCCGGCAGTTTATTTTTCGCCGCTGACCGCTTTATGATAGCGCTCTTAAACATATTGAAAAGTGATGAATGAATGAAAGCGGAGCATAACCTGGCCGTGATGCACTGGGGGACTTACCGTGTGGCCACCGAGGGCGGCCACATTACGTCGGTTTCGCCGGTGGAATGGGATAAAAACCCCTCACGTATCGGCCTGTCTTTAGCCGATGCCGTCACCAGCAACACCCGCATCCGCCGCCCGGCGGTACGCCTGGGTTATCTTCAGAAGGGGGCCGCCGCGCGCGATGGCCGTGGCAAAGAACCCTTCGTGGAAGTCAGTTGGGAACAGGCGCTGGATTTGGTGGCGCGCGAAATGCAATCGGTGAAACAACGCTGCGGCAACCAGGCGATTTTTGGCGGCTCCTATGGTTGGGCCAGCGCCGGGCGCTTCCATCATGCTCAGAGCCAACTGCACCGCTTTCTCAAAAGCTTCGGCGGCTATACCGCCAGCACTAACACCTACAGCAGCGCCGCCGGCGAACGCATTCTGCCGCATATTCTTGGCCCGCTCAGCCCATTGCATAAGCAGCATACCCACTGGTCAGTATTGGCCGAGCATTGCGAGCTGTTTGTCGCCATTGGCGGGTTGCCGCTGCGCAATGCGCAGGTCAACGGCGGCGCCGCAAATGACCACATGCTGAAATACTGGTTGGAGCGGATGCAGAGCAATGGCGTCCGATTTATCAATCTCAGCCCGGTGAAAAACGATCTAAGCGCGGTGAGCAACGCGCAGTGGCTGGCGATCAAGCCGGGCACTGATACCGCGCTGCTGCTGGCGCTCTGCCATGTGCTGATTGCCGAAGAACGCTACGATCGGGCGTTTATCGCCAGCCACACCACGGGCTTCGAGCAACTGAAGCCCTATGTGCTGGGGGAGCGCGACGGCGTGGCAAAAACTCCCGCCTGGGCCGCCGCCATTACCGGTATTGCCGAGGCGCAGATCGTCGAACTGGCCCGCACCATGGCGGCGAAACGCACCATGGTGAATATTTCCTGGTCGATACAGCGGGCGCGCCAGGGCGAGCAGGCCTATTGGGCCACCGTTGCTCTGACGGCCCTGTTGGGGCAAATCGGTACGCCGGGCGGCGGCCTGGCGTTTGGCTATGCCTGCACCAACCTGGCGGGGGCCGAACGCATCGCCTTTTCCGGCCCGCGCCTGCCAAGCGGCGAGAACCAGGTGAATACCGTGATCCCCGTGGCGCGGCTGGCGGATATGCTGCTTAACCCCGGAGGCAGCTATGAGTTTGACGGGCAGCATCTTCATTATCCGGATATCCGCCTGGTGTACTGGGCCGGCGGTAATGCGTTCCACCATCATCAGGATCTCAATCGCCTGATCGAAGCCTGGCGCCGGCCGGAGACGGTGATCGTACATGAACAGTTCTGGACTGCGCAGGCGAAGTTTTCCGACATTGTGCTGCCGGTGACCACCTCGCTGGAGCGCAACGATATCGGCAGCGGCGGCCATGACGGCTTTATGATCGCGATGCGCCAGTTGATCGAACCGGTGGCGCAGGCCCGCGATGATTACGCCATTTTCTGCGGACTGGCGGAGCGGCTGGGTTTTTACCCGCAGTTTAGCGAAGGGCGCAATCCCGATCAGTGGCTGCGCAAACTGTATGAAGATTCGCGCCCGCGGGCAGAAGAAGAGGGGGTTGAATTACCCGATTTTGACGATTTCTGGCAGCAGGGCAAACTGGAGTTCGCGCCACCTGCCCGGCGGCAGGTGTTCCTGGCGGATTTTCGCGCTGATCCACAGCGCTTTCCGCTTTCAACGCCTTCCGGAAAGATAGAGCTGTATTCCGCGACGGTCGCCGGGTTCGGCTACAGTGAATGCCCTGGTCACCCGTGGTGGGATGAGGAAGAAGCCCTGGCACAGCGGCACATGGCGCAGCAGTGGCCGCTGCATCTGTTATCAAGCCAGCCGCGCACCCGCCTGCACAGCCAGTACGATCACGGCAGCGTCAGCCGCGCGACCAAGATTCACGGCCGCGAGCCGTTGTGGATGCACCCGAAAGATGCCAATGCCCGCGGCATTGTGGAAGGTGAGGTGGTGCGCGTGTTTAACCAACGCGGTGCGATCCTGGCCGGGGTGCATATCAGCGACCAGATCCTGCCCGGCGTGGTGCAGATTTCCACCGGCGCTTGGTACGATCCGCTGGACCCGCGCGTTCCGGGCTCGCTTGATAAACACGGCAACCCGAATGTGTTAACCGAAGATCGGGGAAGTTCCCGCTTGGGGCAGGGATGCAGCGCCCAAAGCTGTTGGGTGGAGATTGAGCGCTGGCGCGAGCCGCTGCCGCCTATCACGGCCTTTGATCCGCCGGCGTTCGTGGCAGCGGATACGGTGCTGTAGCTTGGGGGGCGTGCCTATCGCCCGCCGCGGCGGGCGATAACGCAGTCATGGACGGGTTTCCTGCCTGACCATGCTTAATTGACCGACGCCGCCTGGCGTTGGTGACCTGTACGTAAAACTACGTAGGTAATACGTAGTTTATCGAATTGTCTTCCCCTGAATTGAAAAGAATAATCATCCATGCGCTGGGTATTCACGATGGTTATTGATAATGGGGATAATATGAATCATAAAGAAATCGATTTAGCCGGTATAAAAAATTTACCGCGCAGGATGGTATTGGTCTTTGGTGCGATTGCCTTATGGAGTTATCTGGTCTCTGTACAGGCCGCTGAGGCGCCGACCGCGCAGGTCAATACGACCGGTCTTGCCGTTACCGATAATGCGGTAAAAGTGGGTATCGTTTATTCATCGAGTGGAACGATGGCAATCAGTGAAACAGGCTCGATCCAGGCCACTCGTTTAGCGATTGAACAAATCAATGAAGAAGGTGGCGTGCTTGGTCGAAAAATAGAATTTATTCAAGAAGACGGGGCCAGCGATTGGCCAACGTTTGCAGAAAAAACCAGAAAGCTATTGATTAATGATAAGGTCGCTACGATTTTTGGTGGTTGGACTTCCGCATCACGTAAGGCGATGTTGCCGATACTTGAACAATATAATGGCTTGCTTTATTACCCAACCTATTATGAAGGGTTGGAGCAGTCAAAAAATGTTATATATACCGGTCTTTCAGCGAATCAACAGGTCATCCCCGCGCTGAATTGGACAATGCAGACTAAACAGGCAAAGACGTTCTATTTTATGGGGTCTGACTATATTTGGCCAAGAACCACTAATAAAATCGCCCGGGGTTATATTGAGAAGAATGGTGGGAAAATTATTGGCGAAGATTATTACCCACTTGGACACACTCAATTTAACTCGGTGATAAATAAAATAAAGCTTAGAAAACCGGATGTGATTTTTGTCACTGTTATTGGTGGCTCCAATGTTGCTTTTTATAAACAGCTCAAAGCGGCAGGCATTGATATGACGCGGGAAAAACCGTTGGTGTTAACGCTTTCGGTGACGGAAGACGAGACCAGAAGTATCGGCGGTGAAAATATAGCTGGCGCCTATACGTCTATGCAATATTTTCAGAGTTTAACCGGTACGAACAATGCCAATTTCGTCGCCTCTTTTAAAAAGAGATGGGGAGATGATCTGGTCGTCGGTGCGGTAACACAGTCCGCTTATCTCGAACCGTGGTTTTGGAAAGCCGCTGTTGAAAAAGCCGGCTCTTTTGATGTCGATAAGGTGCGAGATGCCTCTCTGGGGCTTGAATTGAATACGGCGCCCCAAGGTTATGCCCGCATCCATAATAACCACCATTTGTGGGCTAACACGCTGATCGGTAAGGCGCGTGATGATGGTCAGTTTGATGTGATTTATGAAACGCCCAAGCCGATTGAGCCGAACCCGTTTCCTCACGATTAGTATTCCGGCTTGCCATTCCGCTTGGGATGGCAAGCTAAGCTCGGCGATATGAGGTGATGGTATGTCTGACTATAGTGTTGCTGATTTGATCTCAATCATTTCGATGCAGGGGTTTGCTGGTCTCAGCCTGTTCTCTGTTTTTATTCTCATGTCTCTCGGACTGGCAATTATTTTCGGGCAAATGGGGGTGATTAATATGGCACATGGTGAATTTATGATCCTTGGTGCCTACACAACCTATTTAACGCAGGGATTTTTTCAACGTTATATTCCGTTTCTGTTTGATGGTTATTTTTTTGTCGCCATTATTCTGGCTTTCATTACCGCTGGATTATTGGGGGTTTTGGTTGAACGCGTGTTGATCCGCCATCTTTATCGCCGCCCTCTGGATACGTTATTGGGCACCTGGGGATTAAGTTTGATTCTACAACAGACCTATCGTTCCTTATTCGGGGCGCGGGAAGTCGGGGTGGAATTACCGCCGTGGCTGATGGGGGCGTTGCAGGTGGGCGATAGCATTGAAATTCCGATCAATGGGCTGTTCGTGATGGTGTTGACAATAGTGGTAACCCTGAGTGTCTATTGGCTGATGTATCACTCCTCTTGGGGAACTCAGGTTCGCGCCGTGCTGCAAAATCGCCCGATGGCGGCAGCGGTTGGTATTAATACCGATCGCATTGATTGCCGAACTTTCGCGCTCGGATGCGGGATTGCTGGTATTGCTGGGAGTGCGTTCACGATGATTGGTTCGACTGGGCCGACTGCAGGGCAACTCTATATTGTTGATACCTTCCTGGTTGTGGTTTTTGGTGGTGCGCAGAGTTTACTGGGAACGGTTGCTTCCGCTTTTCTTATCTCGCAGTCACAGTCGACGCTTGAGTTTTTCCTCAGTGGCTCAATGGCAAAAGTGCTGACTTTATTGTTTGTGGTGGGGATTTTGATGCTCCGGCCCCAAGGGATTTTCGTCAGTAAGTTGCGTCGATAAGGGGAAAGGGGAATGGCGATTTTTTCACGTATGGGCATGAATCCGACTCGCAATACTATTCTCTTATTGCTGGTGGTGTTGGGGATTATTCTACCGCTGGGGCTGGATATTTTTCGCCTGAACTTGATTGGCAAATATCTCACATACAGCTTTGTTGCCGTAGGGTTGGTACTGTGTTGGGGATATGGCGGCATACTCAGTCTTGGACAGGGTATTTTCTTCGGCGTTGGCGGTTATGCGATGGCGATGTTCCTTAAATTGGAAGTATCGACGCCACAGCTAACCGCCGCCCAGACGACGCCAGGTATTCCTGATTTTATGGACTGGAGCCAAATTACTTCTCTGCCGCTATTATGGCAGCCGTTTCATTCATTAACCGTGACCATTTTGGCAATCCTACTGTTGCCGGCATTGTTGGCGTTTCTGTTGGGCTGCGCGATGTTTAAGCGCCGCGTCGGCGGGGTTTATTTTACGATAATTACTCAGGCGTTGTCTGCCATTCTAACGATATTGATTATTGGCCAGCAAGGCTATACAGGTGGAATTAACGGTATTACTGATTTAAGGACATTATTAGGATGGGATATACGTACCGATCATGCCAGGTATGTCCTTTATTATGTAACGCTATGTTGCCTGCTGGTTGTGGTGGTGCTGTCGGGTTATCTGCTTCGCAGCAAGTTCGGCCGGTTACTGATGGCTGTACGTGATTGTGAAGATCGGGTGCGTTTCTCTGGCTATGATGTCGCTAACATAAAAACATTAGTGTTTTGTATTAGCGCTATTTTCTCCTCGATTGGTGGTGCGTTATTTACCTTACAGGTTGGCTTTATGTCGCCAGTGTTTATCGGCACGGTGACATCCATTGAAATGGTTATTTTTTGTGCGGTTGGCGGCAGGTTATCAGTTCTTGGTGCGATTATTGGCGCTCTGTTAGTGAATGCGGCAAAAACTTCTATTTCAGAAAGTTTTCCTGAGTTATGGCTATTTGCTATGGGGGTGATATTTATTGTTGTTGTCAGGTTCTTCCCTAAAGGGATAGCCGGTATTTATCAATATTACTGTTCACGGTTAATGAGTAGGAATGGAAAAATAATAAGTTCTAATGTTGTCGTAATAGAGTCGATAGACAGTAAGAATGAATAAGCATTACCGTTTATCTTTCTGACCACATCATGGTTGGCATAATTTATTTTCTTCATGTGATATGGATGTGTGTTTTTAACAGATTATGAGGGAAACCATAATGGCACAGCAGAGCGATTTTATATTATCCATAGAAGGGTTGACGGTTTCCTTTGATGGGTTTAAAGCGGTGAATGACTTCTCTCTCTACGTTAATGAAGGGCAGATATATGTCATTATTGGCCCTAATGGTGCAGGCAAAACCACAGTGCTAGATCTAATATGCGGAAAAACCCGGGCAACAAGTGGAAGCATTGTCTTCCAGGGTAAAGACCTTACCAAAATGAACGAACACAAAATTGTTCATGCCGGCGTCGGCAGGAAATTTCAAACACCTTCTGTTTATGAAGACCTGACGGTTTTTGAAAACCTCGAACTTTCTTATCCTCGTGGCCGTAGCGCATTTTCATCTATTTTCTTTCGTCGGGATTCGTTAGTTCAGAAAGAGATAGAAAGCATCGCCGAAGATATTTTTCTCACTGATTATCTTCATACGCCAGCGAATATTTTAAGCCATGGACAAAAACAGTGGTTGGAAATTGGTATGTTACTCATTCAGTCACCATCGTTATTGATGTTGGATGAACCGGTTGCAGGTATGTCGACAAGTGAGAGGCAAAAAACGGCAGAGTTGTTACGACGTATTGCCGTGGGGCGGTCGGTTCTGGTTATCGAACATGATATGCAGTTTGTCGAAAACATAGCTCATAGGGTGACGGTTATGCATCAGGGCAGTGTTCTATCGGAAGGAAGTATGCAGAAAGTAAAACAGGATCAGAAAGTCATTGATGTGTATTTAGGGCACTAGGGGAAAATCATGCTTAGCGTAGAGCGTTATTCTGTCTCTTACGGGCAGAGTCATGTCATTAATGAAATGAATTTTCATATTGGGAAAAATGAAATTGTTGCTCTTCTTGGCCGTAATGGGATGGGGAAAACAACGTTAATGAAATCCCTGATTGGGATGATCCCTATGCGGGCAGGGAAAATTACCCTGGCGAACCAGAATATTACGGCACTAACAAGTTATCGACGCGCACGGGCGGGGCTTGGCTTTGTTCCCCAGGGAAGAATGATTTTCCCCTCGCTGACAGTTGAAGATAATATTCTGACAGGTTTGTCCATGAATAAGGTAAAGCGAATTCCTGAAGATATTTATCATTACTTCCCGGTGCTACGCGAGATGGGAGGAAGACTGGGAGGAAATTTATCTGGCGGGCAGCAGCAACAGTTGGCGATTGCCCGAGCCTTGGTCAATGAGCCGAAATTATTGTTGCTGGATGAGCCAACGGAAGGTATCCAGCCTTCCATCATTAAAGAAATGGCGAAGGTTTTAAAAAAAATCCGCGATGATAAAGGATTAACCATTCTGGTTTCAGAGCAGGTTCTGAGTTTTGCTCTGGATATCGCTGACCGTATTTTAGTGATAGAGAAGGGGGATATCGTATGTGAAATGACTGGCGAAACGATCATAAAAGAGAAAATTGCCGCTTATCTATCGGTATAACTGAGCCGTAACGAGCTTTCATCGCATCAGGGGACGATATCCCTGTTGCTTTCTAAAGATGTTCAACAGAGGAAATAAGATTATGCGCCATGGTGATGTTACCAGTTCTCCAAATACTGTCGGTGTCGCGGTTGTCAATTATAAAATCCCCCGTCTGCATACGCGTGCAGAGGTGCTGGAAAATGCGCAAAAAATTGCGGACATGATTAAAGGATTGAAAAGCGGCTTGCCCGGGATGGATTTGGTGGTCTTCCCAGAATATAGCACAATGGGAATCATGTATGACAAAGATGAAATGATGGAAACCGCAGCAACTATTCCAGGCGATGAAACGGCCATTTTTTCCCGTGCCTGCCGTGAAGAAAAAATCTGGGGTGTTTTTTCTATTACCGGTGAGCGGCATGAAGATCATCCGAATAAAGTGCCTTACAACACGTTGGTGCTGATTAACGATCAAGGCGAAATCGTTCAGAAATATCGCAAAATCATGCCGTGGTGCCCGGTCGAAGGGTGGTATCCAGGTGATAGCACACATGTGGTGACGGGCCCGAAGGGAATGAAAATTAGCCTGATTATCTGTGATGACGGCAACTATCCCGAGATCTGGCGTGATTGTGCGATGAAAGGGGCTGAGCTGATCGTTCGTTGCCAGGGTTACATGTACCCTTCTAAGGAACAGCAGGTAATGATCTCTAAAGCCATGGCCTGGGCGAACAATTGCTATGTTGCGGTGGCCAATTGTACTGGGTTTGACGGCGTCTATAGCTATTTTGGTCACTCGGCTATCATCGGTTTTGACGGGCATACCTTGGGGGAATGTGGAGAAGAGGATATGGGTGTGCAGTTTGCACAACTTTCCGTGCCGGAAATCCGTGATGCCCGCAAATACGATCAGGCACAGAATCACCTGTTTAAGCTGTTGCATCGGGGATATACCGGGGTCTATCACTCTGGAGATGGCGATAAAGGTGTACCTGATTGTCCCTTTGATTTCTATCGTACCTGGGTCATGGATGCGAAAAAGGCGCAGGAAAATGTCGAGGCTTTCACGCGGGATACGATCGGCGTTGCGGAATGCCCCTATGGCGATCTTCCCTATGACGGTAAGGAGAAAACCGCGGGCTGAATTTGGCGGCGTTTCTGGTTATCCCGCCTGCCCGTAGCGGGCGGGATGGTTTGGTTTTGGGGGAAGACAAGTATGCCGTTCATTACAGACAGGCTGGCGGAAAATCTGGGACCGGGTACTGCTCAAGAGAGCCGCTTTTTTGTTTCGCGATTTTTGTTTGATCCTCATCAGGTTATGCAACATCTACGCGCCCGAATTGTAGGGTAGGAAACCGTGCTGGAGGAGATCGAGAAAACGCTGATGGTTGTCAAAGCTGATATTGGTGACCGCGGCCGACCGTTGGCGGTTAATCTGCTGCTGGGGCCGACCGGCGTAGGCAAAACAGAGACCGTGAGATTGATCGCCGAAGGGATCTATGGGGACAGACACGCTCTTTGCCGTATTGATATGAATACACTATCTCAGGCGCATTATACTGCGGCAATTTCGGGGGCTCCGCCAGGCTATGTTGGGAGCCGGGAGGAAACCACGCTGCTGGAGGCGGCCAAAATCGAAGGTAGTTTTAGCAAGCCAGGAATCGTGTTGTTCGACGAAATTGAAAAGGCGGATGAATCGGTCATTCTCAGTTTACTCAATATACTTGATAGCGGCGAACTCACGCTTTCATCAGGGAAGACCCGAATTAATTTCTGTAATTGCATGATTTTTATGACAAGTAATATTGGATATCGCGATATCAAGCCTCAGAACAGGCATGGCGCCGTATCCTGGCTAGCGCTGCTGGCGAGGTGGCAGAAAAAAGAAACAGAGAGGGAACGGTTACGCCGGGTTATGCGCCGCCATTTTGCGCCTGAATTCATTAATCGCCTCGATCGTGTGCTGATTCACCAGGTTATTAGCGCAGAGCAGCTGATTTCGTTGGTTGATATTGAAGTAGAAAAGCTTTGCCAACGTTTGCAGCGCCATGGGATAACGTTCAGTTTACGGCCAACGGCGAAAGTGTTGCTCTGCCGCCATTACGATGCCGATTATGGCGCAAGAGAAATCAGCCGGCAGATTCGAACGCAATGTGAACCGCTCCTCTCGGAAGCGATATTGACATTTCCCGATTGCGCACATTTTATAATCGATGCGGAAGATGATACGTTCAGTGTCATTGCGCAACCATTACATGCCGGATAGTGCTTTCCTGTGTGGTATCGCACATATATAGAAAAGGAGAGCCTAGGGGAAAAAGGGCGCAGAGTGTTTCTGTGCCCTCAGAGATAACAAAAGCTGCAGCAGCGATCTGATTAGCCGGTGGTAATAATGATGATGAAAGGCGAGCAGCATATCTTCAAAGAACGCAGGATGTATAATCAATGGGTTATGAATGAAACCCTGGAAGATTACGCTCTGCGTTTCACTGCCAATGCTGCACGCCGCTGGTCTCTGGGGCGGGTAATGCTCACCGCGGTCAGTTCGGTTACGTTTCTTATCATGGAGGTGATAGGGGCTTCGCTGGCCATTAACTATGGTTTTCATCATTTGTTGTGGGCGATGTTGTTGGTTTGCCCGTTGCTTTTTTTTCTGTCGCTGCCGATTAGTTATTACTGTGCCCGTTATGGGCTTGATATTGATCTGCTAACGCGCGGCGCCGGCTTTGGTTATATTGGATCTACCATTACTTCGTTTATTTATGCCTGTTATACTTTTATTTTTCTGGCACTAGAATCGGTGATTATGGCTGTCGCATTGCAGATGTTGTTTGCGATTCCACCCTATCTAAGTTATTTGCTCAGTACGTTAGTTATCATCCCTTTGGTGGCGTATGGCTTTACCTTTATTAGCCGGTTCCAGCGCACAACACAGCTGGTTTGGGTGATACTGCAACTATTACCTTTTATTTTTATTATTGCCAGGGAAACCAACCATATGGATATGTGGCTGGGTTTTCCTGGAACGCACTCTGAAGATAATGCCAGCTTCGATATGATGAAGTTTGGCGCCGCGGCATCTATTTTGTTTTCTCTCTTGGCCCAAATTGGCGAACAGGTTGACCTGCTACGATTTATGCCACGCAAAGATCCTCATAAGCCGCTGCGCTGGTGGTGTTGCCTGATTTTTGCCGGGCCAGGATGGATATTCATTGGTGCTGTGAAGGTTTTACTGGGCGCATTTCTTGGCATACTGGTCTTGCAACATGGTTTATCGGCGTCGGACGCGATCAATCCCACCCATATGTATTTGACTGCTTTCAGCTACGTGACACAATCACCGCCATTGATGTTAGCGTTGACCGGGATATTTATTGTTCTGTCACAATTAAAAATCAATGTTGTTAATGCCTATGCGGGTTCAATTGCCTGGTCTAATTTTTTCCTGCGGTTGACTCACCGGCACCCTGGCCGGGTGGTATGGATCTTTTTTAATGTTGCGTTAGCGCTATTGTTGATTGTACTTAACATTTATCAGGCTATTGAAAATATATTAGGTATTTATGCCATCGTTGCGGTCTCCTGGTTGGGAACCATTGTTGCTGATTTAATCATTAACCGGCCGCTTGGTTTGAGCCCGCCGGGAATCGAATTCCGCAGAGCGCATTTGTACGATTTGAATCCAGTTGGTTTGGGATCGATGTTTTTTTCTTTTGCCTGCGGTTTGTTTGCGTATCTGGGGGGATTTGGTGAGGTTGTGCAAACCTTTTCCTCCTTTCTGGCCTTGCTGATGACATTTTTGCTGACGCCCCTGTTAGCCTGGTGGACCAAGGGGCGTTTCTATATTGCCGATCACGCGGGGCCAGAAACCACCGCCGCGCTTTGTAGCGTATGCAATCATACTTATGAGCGTGAGGAGATGAGCTATTGTCCCTTTTACCAAGGAGCAATTTGTTCTCTATGCTGTTCGCTGGATGTGCGCTGTGGCGACCGTTGTAAAACCCATTCCCACTATCGGGAACAGATAAAAAAGCTGTTAGGTAACATATTGCCTTCAGCGATTATGCAACATATGGATCGCAGTATCTGGAGTTTCCTGAGCATTATGATTATGTTCAGTCTGGTTATTGCTGGGTTGTTACTGCTGATCTTTTTCCAGATGATATGGCAATATCCACTGCTGGATGGCGTTATCGCTACCGTGTTGCTGAAGACGTTTTGTATTCTTACTATTGTGATCGGCGTTTCCGCCTGGCTATTTCTGCTGACAAGCAAGAGCCGCCAGATTGCCCGCCAGGAATTGGATATGCAGACTGAGCGCTTGATGCAAGAGATCGATGCTCATGAGGAAACGGCCAGGCAGTTACAGGAAGCAAAAGAAACCGCTGATTATGCGAATAAAGCCAAGAGCCGTTACCTGACCGGTATTAGTCATGAGTTACGCACGCCATTGAATGCGCTGCTTGGTTATGCGCAACTTTTGGAAGACAGTGAGGATATTCCTGCACCGCGGCGGCCAATGGTTCAAGTGATACGCCATAGCGGTGAACATCTGGCTAATCTGATTGAAGGGTTATTGGACATTTCCAGGATAGAAGCCGGCAGATTCGAAATATTTATTAGCGAAGTGCGCATAGCCGATTTTATGGCGCAATTAGTAGAATTATTTAGCCATCAGGCAGCAAAAAAAGGTTTACGTTTTATTTATCAGGCACCGGCCTGGTTGCCGGAATGGGTTAAGACAGATGAAAAACGCCTACGGCAAATTTTGATAAATCTTTTATCCAATGCAATTAAATTTACCGACAGTGGGGCGGTAACGCTTGAGTTCCGTTATCGTGGCGAGATTGCTTATTTCTCTGTGATTGATACCGGCGTGGGCATTGACAGTGCATATCTTACCCGAATATTTAAACCCTTTGAGCGTATTCCACAAACTGCGCAACGCCAACCGGGCACGGGCCTGGGGCTGACAATTACTCAGCAATTGGCTTATATCATGGGGGGCGATTTGCAGGTGACCAGTGAACTGGGTAAAGGATCGACATTTACATTGCAGCTTATGCTGTCCCAGACCAATAAGAATTTGCTGCTAGCCGAAAAACAGCATCACGCGGGGGTGAATGGTGCTGGCTATACTGTGATCATTGTCGATGATAATGAAATACAGAGCCGGCTGATTGTCGATTTACTGAGTCCGCTAGACTTCAAGGTGATGATGGCAAACAGTGGGCAGCAGTGTCTGCGTCTGTGCCAGCAGCATACTCCTGATTTATTTTTGTTGGATGTCACCATGCCGGGTATGTCGGGATGGGAATTACTGACCACGTTACGTCAACGGGGATTTTCCCAGCCGGTCATTATGATATCGGCTGAGCCAGAAGGCAATAACGAGAAGCAGCATGAAAAATTTGTTCGCGGGGCTTCGTCATCGGTACGTTATATGACTAAACCGATCCGGCGAACATTACTGGTTGATCATATCGGCGCATTGTTAGAGATTTCCTCGGGCGCCGAACGGATGACTGATATGAGCCCAGTGTTAGCTCCAGCCCCGACTGTCGATGATACACGATACTATTGTAAACTCTCAAATATAGAAAAGCGGCTGCTTATAGAAATGGCAAATTTGGGCTATGCGCCGGGAATAAAAGCATTATTAGATAGATTAGCCACAGAAGAGAAAATTAGCCCATTGGGATATGAACGGCTGTATGGGTATTTACAGCGGTTCAGTTTCGAATGTTTTATTACGGAGCTTGACGAGATGAACGTCCATGAATAATAAAACGTCTTCTTATATTGTACTCATCGTGGATGATGATGTGGATACCGTCAGCATGTTGAATGATATGTTGGATGCCGCTGGGTTTACAACATTGGTCGCATTAGAGGGTATGCAGGCTATTCAGATTGCAGCACATATTACGCCTCATATCATTCTAATGGATGCGCTGATGCCAAACATGGACGGGTTTGAAACCTGTCGACACTTGCATAAAAATCCGTTATTGCAGCATGTGCCTATTATTTTCATGACCGGTTTGAATGAATCGCAACATGTTGTCAACGCATTTGATGCCGGTGTGGTGGACTATATTGTCAAGCCGATTAATCAGGTGGAGTTACTGGCACGTATGCGTACGCACATTAATAATTCACGCCTTACGGCCAGTGCGCTCAGTGTGCTTGATGCGGCCGGTAGACTGACAATCGCCGTTGATCAGCGTGGTGAGTTAATTTGGGCAACGCCGCTGGCATTGCGTTTACTGCAAAGCTGTGATGGCGAAGATAACAGGATATCGTTTTCGTTACGGGGAGCGCTTGAACGATGGTTAGCGCTCAAATCAGGACTATCAGCCCCACTGACATATAAAAAAAATGGCTGTATGCTACATTTTCACTTTATTGAGAATAAGGATAATAGTGAGTTTATCTTGAGAATGGAAAAAGTGGACAGTGGTGAAAAGCAACATGTTGCACAGATTAATCTACGTAAAGCTTTTCAATTAACGGAAAGAGAGGCCGAAATACTTTTTTGGTTAAGCAGGGGCAAAAAAAACCAGGAAATTGGTCTTATCCTGTCGTTAAGCGCCAGGACGATCGATAAGCACATTGAAAATATATATAGAAAAATGAATGTGAGTAGCCGTACTTTGGCAACAATGCTTTGCTTACCCTTTATTGATGTTTGAATACAGGGCGTTGCAACAACATTGCCGAACGTCCTGATCATCTTGCCCGCAGGGAGATGGCGGCCACAACTGACTGGCCGCCACAGAATGATACACTTACAACCCCGGTTGCAAAAAGCGGCGAGTGCGTTGGTGTTGCGGATTATCAAATAACGCCGCCGCGCTGCCGTCTTCGACGATTTCGCCGTCGGCCATGAAGATCACCCGATCGGCGACGTCCCTGGCGAACGACATTTCGTGCGTCACCAGGATCATGGTGGTCTGGTGATCGACAATCGAACGGATAACCTGCAGCACTTCATTGACCAGCTCCGGATCGAGCGCTGACGTGGGTTCGTCAAACAACAACACCTTTGGCTTAACCGCCAACGCCCGCGCGATGGAAACGCGCTGCTGCTGGCCGCCGGATAGCGTTGCCGGGTAGCTGTCTGCCTTGTGGCGCAACCCCACTTTATCCAGCAGGGCATAGCCGATCTCATTAGCCTGGGACTTCGGCATTTTCTTCGCGATGATCAGCGATTCTGTCACGTTCTCCAGCGCGGTCTTGTTTTTAAACAGGTTGTAATGCTGGAACACCATGCCGGTATGTTTGCGCAATTCATTCTCTTGCTGCCTACTGATGTTGCCGGCGGTAACCTGGGTATCGGCGATCTTCAGGGTGCCGCTGTCCGGCGTTTCCAGCAGATTGATACAGCGCAGCAGCGTCGATTTGCCGGAGCCGGAAGGGCCGATAATCGCCACCACCTGGCCTTGATCGATCTGCAGCGAAATATCGTTCAACACACGGTTGTCGCCAAAGGATTTGGTTAAATGGCCGATCGTTAACATGGGCAGCCTCCTTATTGGTACGGGCGATTGAGCCGGCGCTCAATGCGTTTCTGTAACAGGGTCAACAGGATGGTGACCGCCCAGTAAATCAGCGCCACGGCAAGGTAGCTTTCAAGAAAACGAAACGAGTTGCTGGCCAATATCTTGGTTTGTGAAAAGATCTCGGTGACGCCGACGGTAAACGCCAGCGACGATTCTTTAATCAGCATGATCAGGTAGTTGCTCATGCCCGGCACGGCGATGCGCACGGTTTGCGGCAGCACGACGCGGCGGAACCCCTGCCAGCGCGTTAAACCAACGGACAGGCAGGCCTCCATCTGGCCTTTATCCACTGAATTCATCGCCCCGCGGAACTCTTCCGCCAGGTTAGCGGCATTCTTGAAGCTCAGTGCGATGATGGTGGCGGAAATGGCGTTCATCATACTGATGCCGGGGAACAACTGCGGAATACCAAAATAGAAGATAAACAGCGTCACCAGCGTCGGCACGGAGCGGAAGAACGAGATATACACTTCCGCAGCGGCGGTAAGGATAAAAATCCGGTTGCGGATGATCAGCGCCAGAACCATACCCATCAGCGAGGCGATAACCATAGAGGTTACCGCCAGGAAAAGCGTCATGGGCAAGTAACTGAGCAGTACCGGAAAAGCTTCAAGCATAAAGCTCAGATCAAAATTCATGCGCTTATTATTCCTTGCTTACATCCTGTTTGAGATATTGCTGCGACAGCTTGCTGAGCGTGCCGTCACTTTTCAGCGCCGTGAGCGCTTCATCGAACTGTTTGCGCAGCGCATCGCCTTTCTCATTCTTCACGAACGGAAACGCTTCCTGGTAACGATATACCGGCTCGCCCGAAGGTTTTAACGGCAGGCGAGAGTTATCGATCAACAGCTGCGCGCCGGCACGGTCCATGATGTAGGCATCAAGACGGCCGAGGGCGACGTCCTGGATGATGGCGCTGGGTTCGTCATAGGTGTGGATATTGATCCCGGCATCCGGGTAATTTTTACGCAGGAAGTTTTCCTTGCTGCTGCCGACGTCAACCCCCAGGCGTTTGCCCTTTAAATCTTCAATGCGGTTGATGCTGTTATCGTCTTTACGGGTTACCAGCTGTGCGCCGGAATAGATGTAGGTTTGCGAGAACTGGTACTTTTCACGGCGCTTGTCATTCACTTCCACCTGGTTGGCGATCGTGTCGATTTTGCCTGAATCCAGCATACCGAACAGGCCGGTCATGTCGGCGGTGGTCAGCTCAACGCGTGAATACCCCAGCTTTTTAGCCACGGCATTGACCGTGGCGATGTCGTAGCCTTCGTAGTCCTTACCGTTTTGTTTGTAAGAGAAACCGATGCTGACGCCAAAGGTGCCCACGTGCAGCACTTTTTCATCCGCGGGTTTGTTATCAGAATTATCGCAGCCGGCCAAGAACAACGCGCCGATCACAACAGAGGATAACACTCCCTTATTGAATTTTTTCATTATTTTACCCTGGATTTATTGAGATCTGATTATTATATGTGATGAAAACAAACCGCTAGTGTATAGGATCCGGTAAAGCCGGCATTATTCATATTTGGTATAAGTTATAATGCAATAAGCTAGAGGAAACAATGACGAAAAGCTTTATCATTTTATCAGCAGAACGAAATAACCATAAATATTTAATGGCTTAATCTATACCCAAGATAATTCGAGTTGCAGGCAGGCGGCAACGCAGCGAATCCCCAGGAGCTTACTCAGGTAAGTGACTGGGTGAGCGACAAATCTGCCAGGAGCAGATTTGAACGCTGCTAGCAGCGGCCCCATAGGGGCGAGGCCCAGGGACGGGCCGAGTAATAAAGCCAACACACCTGCAACTCGAAGTATGAAGGGTATATAGGTAAACCAGGGGAACCGATGAGAATTATAGCTTGTGGCGATTTATTATTTTCCAGCCGAAATATGGTCAATCGGCTGGATAAAAGAGTTATTGATTTGCTTGCTAGTGCAGACGCCGTATTCGCTAACGCAGAGTTCAGCTGTCCGCAGCCGAATATTCCACCGGCCGCAGGCCGCGGTTACATTACGGCGGTTAAACCGGCAACGCTTGATGAGTTCGCCGATCTGAACATTCGTCTGGTGTCTTTCGCCAATAACCATACCGGCGATTTCGGCTGGGAAGGCGTGGTGAGCACCATTGAGGCGGCGGAAGCACGCGGGCTGATCCCGTGCGGGCTGGGGCGCAATCTGGATGATGCCCGTTTGCCGCGTTTCCTGGATACGGCAAAAGGGCGGGTCGCCGTTGTGGCGCTGGGCTCGACGCGTTCTGAAGTGTTCCTGGCGGCCAATGCCGGCGCCGGCACGGTTGCCCGCCCCGGTTTGAACCCGCTGCGCTGGGGGCGTGCTTATGTGCTGCCCGATGAGCAATTTGAGCAGTTGAAAAACATCACCCGGCTGCTGGGAATTGATGAAAGCGTGCGCGAGGGGATGCGGGTTGAAGTGATGGCGGATAAGGGCGATGACGAATTCAAGTTCGGTTCGCTGTTTGAAAGTTCATTGCAGATTGAACGCGGCGAGCAGGCTAAGGTGCGCACTTGGTTCAACGAACAGGATTGCCTGGCCAATGAACACAGCATCCGCGACGCGGCAAATCGCAGTGATTTCACGCTGGTAAGCCTGCACACCCATGAAGGCGACAACGACAGTTGGTATTCCCCCCACGCGCCGGAGTTTATCGAAACCTTTGCCCGCCGCGCGGTGGATGCCGGCGCGGACGCGGTGGTTTGCCACGGCGCGCATTTTATGCGCGGCGTCGAGCTGTATCACGGCAAACCGATTTTCTATAACCTCGGCAGCCTGTTGATGGAGTTTGAAGCGGGCGAGTCGATCATTGGGCCGGAAATGTACGAAGCCTATGGTCACCCGGCCAATGCGCGCCCTTCGGATCTGCATAAAGCGCGGGCGAAAAACAGCGCGGGTGAGTTTATCGGCTTTAACGCGGAAGCGCGTTTTTCTCAAAATGCCTTGGCGATATTTGATCTGGTGGAAGGCGGGTTGGCTTGCCAACTTCTGCCGCTGGATCTGGGGATGAACCGCGAGCGCCCACTGTCGCGCGGGTTGCCGCAGATCGTCACCGCCGAGCAGGGGCATGAAATCGCCGCGCTGCTCACGCGCCTGAGCGAACGCTACGGCACGCAGTTTAGCTATGATGAAACCAGCGGCCTGGTGACATTCAGCGCTGCCTGACGCTGTTGTTAAACAAACGTCATGTACGGGAATAACCTGAGGTTATTCCCGTTTTTCATTTTGTTTTATTGTTCTGAATACAGTAATAACTAAATTATAGGTCACAATAGTTATTGTGATATTGACGGCTACGCATGCAAGATCATAAACAAAGTCTAATGGTTCAGGATAGGCCTCACCAAGAACAGTTTCTGATATCCTAATTGCTGTATCCAAGGGTATTTTGCTTGATAGCCAACGACCAATCATTTCGTAATACGGAATTATCCTTGAAAATAGTAAAGATAGTGCAAGGAATAAAATAATTTTCTTGATTCGTCTTTGCACCGTTTTCATTGTGCCACCCGACAAATATCATTGTTATGTATCACTTCAATAACTGCATAGGCACTTAAACCTGTATTGCGAACCGAAACCGCTGATGTGCGTAGCAAGGCATTCCTGAGAGCATAAAAATCTGAATGGCGTGGCAGAGTTATGCAGCCCTCGGATACCGTTCCCGGATGTAGACGGAAGTTACCACGTTTAACTCCGTTAACCCATGTATAATCGTCGATCACTCCATCATCACGATATAGCGCGAACCACTCTGAATGATCTCCCCCGGTTATGATGTCTTTTGTCTGTGCCCATACGCGCGACAGGACACCGCCCACAGGACGATCGAGTACCCAGTATTTACCCGGAGGTAAGGGGCCTCTACCGCGAATATAGCCGCATCCACTCTGATTCCGATACGGCTCTTTCCCTGAAAATGCCATAAATGTCCCGACTCCGTATATGGTCAAAGGTGAAAAAATTTCATCATTAACAACAAATTTTCCTTGAAGCGGCATAACTCATCCTTAATTGCCTTAATAATCATCCATAGCCAGCAGTTTATATAGAGGGAAAAAATAAAGCAATAATTAGTGGTGTTCTTCTGGCAAGGAGATGTTATGTTTTTATTTTAATGTTTTTTTAATACCAAGAATAATTAGAAGTGTGAGGCGAAAAAAGAACGCGTGTTTTTAACGATGTTAGTGCTGGCTCAAGTATGGGAAGAGTTTGCTGTGAAAATCGCCTGGAACGAATTTAACTAGCCAATGGTTGGCTTCCGGTTAGTAACAGGATGTCTCTTATTTAACCCCACTCACTTATTCGAGGAAGTAACAGGAGTGAGTAAGAAAAACGCCTGCAGCTTAAAGGGGTAAAGCATTAAAGCCATTTTGAGTAGCGTATGTACAGGAGACACATTAAAACAGCCCATGCAACGGTGAAAGAAAATCCGTAATTTGGCATTAATATAACAAAGCAGACTCCCCCGATAATAATTAATATAATAGGGATGAGATAAGCGAAAGACTGACCAAAGCACTCACATAACCATTTCATTTTATTAGTATATTCATGAACATTGAAATTGCTTGATTTTATGCAACTTTATGAGCATGCTCAGGCCATGAACGTTGAACTCATACCTGAACAGACTACCTCTATCATGCTCTGCACTGCAAAGTTATTAACGTTGATTGGGTAAGCCGATGAAAGAGATATATAAGCCTTATTTAATCAAACTTGAGATGAAAGGACTCGAAAGCATTGATGCCGACCGCTACCCTTTTAATCTTCCTGCGGTGAAAGACATCGGTGATATTGCATTTCATCCAGACGTCACCTTTTTTGTCGGTGAGAATGGTTCGGGCAAATCTACCTTGTTGGAGGCGATCGCCGTCGCCATGGGGTTCAATGCGGAAGGGGGCAGCTTTGCCGTTAATTTCTCTACTCTGGAAAGCGTTTCGCCGTTGCACAACCACCTGCGGCTGATCCGTGGCCCCAGCAGGCCAAAGGACGGCTATTTTTTACGTGCCGAGAGCTTTTTTAACGTTGCCACCTACCTTGATGCGTTGCCGGCGTTGAAAAGCTTTGATCACAAACGCATCCATAACTATTCGCACGGTGAGGCGTTTATCAAGTTAATCATCAACAAGTTTCAGGGTAACGGTATCTACTTGTTGGATGAACCGGAGGCGGCATTGTCTCCAGGCCGGCAAATGGTAGCGCTTAGCGCCATCGATCAGTTGGTGAAGAATGGCTCCCAATTGATTATCGCCACCCATTCGCCGTTACTGCTCTCATACCCCAACGCGCGGATTTATCAATTTGATGAGACGGGCGTGGCTACGGTGGATTATGAAGAAACCGAATGCTTCTGTTTGATGCGGGATTTCCTGAACAATTACGACCGGCGGTTACAACAACTGCTGGGGTAATACACTCTTTCCAGCCCACCAGGGGCGTAACGCCGGCCCAGCGGTGCGGCGTTACGTGGGGCGATGCGGTTTACTGCGCATTTTTATCGACGACGAAATCAAACTTCGTCAGGCCGACGCTCTGCGCGCTGGTCATCACATAGGATACGCGGCCGTATTCCGCGGCCTTGTCGGCGTAAATACGCAGATGGGGCCGCTGTGGCCGTTTGGCGGTTTCTTCCAGCCGGGATTTTAAGGTGGCGTCGTCAACGGGCTGTTTATCCCAGGCGATACTGCCGTCGGCCAGCACCGAAATATCAATGGCCTGAGGGTCTTTTTCCAGCGCGCTGGCGTTCGCTTTGGGCAGATTGACTTTTACCGCGTGGTTGATCACCGGCAGAGTAATCATAAATACAATCAGCAGCACCAGCATGACATCGATAAACGGCGTCATGTTGATATCGTTGACCAGCCCGTCGTCTTCGCTTTCGAACTGCGAGTTGCCTGACATACTCATTATCCGTTTTCCCCTCTTATTGTTGCCATTACACCGACTGGCCGGCACGGAACGGCTGGACGCGATGGGCAGTTTCCGCATCAACAGCGCGCAGTTCGGTAACCTCGGTGGAGATAATGCGCGAACCGGTGAGGTAATAGGCATGCAGATCATGGGCAAAGCGGGCGATGGCATGCTGCAAGGTGCGGTTGCGCCGGCTGATAGTGTTAAAGCCCAGCACGGCCGGGATAGCCACGAACAGGCCGAACGCCGTCATGATCAGCGCTTCGCCGACCGGGCCGGCGACATGGGCCAGATCCGGCTGGTCGACCATGCTGATGGACTGCAGTGCATGATAAATGCCCCACACGGTGCCCAGCAGGCCAACGAACGGCGCGGTGCTGCCGATGGAAGCGAGGATACCCAGGCCCGATTGCAGGCGTGCGCTATTGTCGTCAATGCTGTTTTTCAGCTCGCGCGCCAACCAGTCGCTGATATCAAGATTGTTGCTGATGCCGGCCTCGATATTGTACTGGTGGGACATCGCCGCATGGCCGGCTATCGCCAGATCGCGGAACGGGTTATTCGCGTTGTTGCCCAATGAGTCGATGGCGGCCGGCAGCGTTTTTTCGCTCCAGAAACGGTGTTTGGTGCGCAGGGCGATTTTGCGTAACCCAGCGCCCTGTATGCATTTAATCACAATCACCGACCAGGACATCACGGACATGACCAGCAGGACCAGGGCCACCGAGCGGGTAACGATGTCGCCCTGCTGCCAAACGTGCTCAATGCCAAACTCATTCATTTTGCTTCCTCGATTATCAATAAACGCTATCGGTCATGGTCATCCACCGCCAGATGGGCTAACGGGGTAACTTGAAGGTAATGGGTTGAATCGTCATCACGGAAATCGCCTGGCCGTTTTCCATATAGGGGTTACAGCGTATGCCGGAAACCGCCGCCAGCGCCGCCTGGTCAAGATCTTGATAACCGCTGCTGCGGGCGATTTCGCCACGCCCCAGGCTGCCGTTGGCGTTGATCGCCAGGCGGATCAACACCTCACCTTCCTGACGCAGCCGTTTGGCCTTGCGGGGATAGTCGGGCGCCGGCACCATGCAGCCAATGGTAGAAACCATTTTCGGCGTGGCGTTGGGCGCGCTTTTTAGCATTTCCCCCTTGGCTGTCGCCTGCAGCGCGGCCTTATCGGCGACCCTGGCGTTTTGTACCGGTAAGGGCTTCTCTTCGCTCACCGGATGCGTGACTTTACGCACCTGTTTGGGTTTTGGCTCGACCTTGGGGGTGGGTTTGGGCTTGGGTTTTGGCTTTGGCGGTACCGGCGGTGCCACCGGCGCTGGCACTGGCGGCGCTTCTTCGCTTTGCGCCACTTCGCGTTCGCTATTTTCCGCCGTCAACAACGCCGGTGTTTCGGTGGCCGCCTGAGGGGCCGGCGGCGGTTCGGGCTGCGGCATCTCGACCATGGTTACCTGCACGCTGGTTTGTTCGGCTGGGTTGATGATGTCCAGCGGCCGGTATTGTGTGGTGTGTGTAATCGCCGCGCCAATTAGCATGAAATGGACTAACACTACGGCTGCAATCGCCAGCTTGGGCACGCGATCTTTTTTCGCCGCCGCAAGCCCAATGGGTAAAAGCATGGCGGGCGCTGCGTTTTTCGGCACTTCAATCCTTTCTTTCACTATCAGGTGCTGTGCTTTCACCACGACCTCTCGATAAATCCTGACTGCTTGCTAACCGGCACGATCCGCAATCGGGGGGAACTTATCTTGTATGTGCAATGAGGAAGCAAAAGTGACACCGGCCAGGATAAAAAAGTGGAAAAAAAACGGGATCACGCGTCGGCTGCGGTGATGCGGATCCAATACCCCGTGGTGCGGGTAATGGCGATCGGCATGGTTTGCGCCAGGGCATCCAGCGTGTATGGCACATCGTCCAGCGGGAAGTTGCCGCTGACGCGCAGGCTGGCAATTGCCGGATCCAGGCGGATAACTGCCGGGCTGTAATTTCTTAGCGAATCGATCACCGAACTCAGCGACGCATCCTGCACTTCCAATCGTCCCTGGGTCCAGGCGGTTTCGGCATAAGGGGAAATGGCGACCGGCATCAGCGTGTCATGGTTGAACCATAGGCCGTGGCCGGCTTCGAGCAGCCGGTTTTCGCCGCGCAGGTTAGTCACTTTAACCACGGATTCCAATACCGCCAGATGGATGCCGCCGGATTCCTGGCGCACGTTAAAACGTGCTTCGCTTGCCAGGATGCGCCCCATCCCGGTATTCACATTAAACGGCCTGGCGTCATTCACCACGTCGGCAATAAAGCCGCCGGTGCGCAGTTCAACGTTGCGCAGGCTATCGTTGATCGCGATATTCAACGCCGTGCGCGCGTTCATATCCAGAACGCTGCCGTCGTTCAGTTCGATCCGCCGCCGTTGGGCGGTATTGGTGTGAATATCAGACAACAGGTAAGGCACCGGATATTTTTGGTTCACCACCAAGCCGCCAACCACGGCCACGGCGGCAATGCCCAGGGTGTTTTGCAAAAACTTGCGGCGGCTGGAGGGGGCGAGCAGGGTCTGGCGCACGTTTTCACTTGGCATGGTATGCGTCAGTGATTGAATTTTCCCCAGCGTGGTTTCTATTTGGGCGCAGGCGGCGTCGTGGCTAGCATCGGCATAACGCCAGCGTTCGTATTCACGGAAATCCTCATCCGTGGCTTCGCCAGAGCGTAGCAGCACCATCCATTCAATGGCTTGTTGGGCAGCAGGATCGGGGCGTTGAAATGCTCTCATTATTTTATGGGTTACTCAGTCTGGCCGGCGGTCGCCAGGTAACAGTTGGTGAGCGCTTTCGCCACGTATTTGCGCACCATGCTGGCCGAAACGTTCAACTCTTTGGCGATCTCAGCATAGGTCATACCGTCTAGCTGATTAAATAAAAACGCCTTGCGTGCATTAACAGACAAACCATCCAGCGCGCGGTCAATGGCCAGCAAGGATTCGATCACCATCTCTTGCTCTTCCGGCGAAGGATGGCAGTGCTGCGGGCTGCTTGCCAGTGCGTTGAGATAAGCCTGCTCCAGATCGCGGCGGCGCCAGGTTTCATACAATATCCGCTGAGCCAGCGTGGTGAGCATGGCGCGCGGCTCGCGGATGTTAAGCAAGTCGGGGATTGCCGCCAGGCGCACAAATGCTTCGGAGGCGATATCTTCCGCGCCGGTACCGTGGCTGATCCGCCGTCTCAACTTATCAGTGAGCCACCGGTAATCGCTACGAAAAATAAGCGTTAATGCATCTGTTCGGCTGGTAAATTCGGCAGGCATCATCTCATCCGTCTGTCTTAACTCTAAGCATAAAACCTTTTATAGGCCGCAAAAAGGATCGTTACCGCCGATCCTGGAATGGCGCCGTTCTTAGCCACGGAGGCACCGTGAGCAAAGCGGAAGGTTAATTCAAACCTGCCCAGCAATAAACGAGCCAATAATATTTATCTCTAGCTTATATCTATAGAATATAAGTATATTTTTTTCTTTACTAAGGCAACTTTTGTTATATGCGCAGCACAAGAAATGTGAGATTGCACAATAACGGATAGCCGAGTGAGCATTAAGCCATTAGTTTGCACTTGCGTGGTGCGCTATTGGCGTGATTTTCCCATCCACTGGGCAACATACTGGTAATGGAATAAGTAACGGCAACGAATATTAACGAAAAAAGACTAAATGAATTAAAGCATTAGATAGAGAAGTTCAATTTTCTGCAAAAAATACTCGCTATCCGGTGACACATTTGGCCCCCCGTTGCACATACACACTGAGAAAACTAACTGAGCCATAACAATATGGCGTCGCAAAACCTTTGCCTTTTCACCGGGAGCCGAACCAATGAGTAAAGTACTGCAGCGCGTATGGAAAAAACGTATTAGCCCAAGCCGGCTGGCGTTGGCGATCAATATAACTTTTGCCGTGGCAAACGGCGCTTTATTGCTGCCGCAGGCAGCTTACGCGGCGGCGTCAGCCGCACCAATACACTTTTCGGTGCAGGCGGGTTCCCTGGAACAAGGGCTGTTAACCATTGCGCGCCAGAGCCAGCAGACCATTTCTTTCAATCCCACGCTGGTGGCGCCTTACCAGGCTAAACCGATTGATGGCAATTTCACGCTTGAACAGGCTATCGTGCACCAGTTGCAGGGCACGCCGCTTTCGGTCACCACAACGGCTAACGGCACGCTGACCATCGATGCCGTTACCACGGCAATACCGACGTCTGCCGCATCGGATTTGCAGGCGGCAAAGGACAGCGGGCAAACGCTGCCGACCATTACCGTTGTTGGCAGCGCGGATCAAAGCGAAGACGCCACGGTGTATAACCCGTCGATGTCCAGTACCGCCACCCGCACTAATCTCTCCCTACAGGAGACGGCGCAGTCGGTGCAGGTGGTGAGCCGCAAGCTGCTTGACGATCGTCAGGCCGTCTCGGTGGAAGATGCTTTGCGCAACGCCGGCGGCGTAACGATGCAGGGCGGCAACCGTGGTATCAACTCGATAAATATTCGCGGTTTTAACGTAACAGGGGGGTCGACCGACGGCGTCTCCAACCCCAATAGCACCGTGAACGGCAGCGCGACCGGCTATTCCAGTATCGACGGTATTGAACGTGTAGAAGTGTTAAAAGGCCCGCAAGCCGTGCTGGCAGGCAACAGTTCGCCGGCTGGGTCGGTCAACGTGGTGCGTAAAGCACCAACCGCCGATCCGCTGCACACCTATAAATTTGAGGTATCGAAATATGGCGAAGTGAAAAACGCCATCGATCTGGGCGGCCCGCTGAACGACGACAAAACCTTCCTTTACCGTTTTAATGCTTCCACCATGCGGGCGGATAACAGCTTCCCCGATTTTAACGGCAAGCGCGGCGAGTATGTTGCCCCGGTTCTGGCCTGGGTTACGGATATCACCAATTTTAAAGTTGGGGCGGAGTTTAATACCGGCAGGGGGTCTGGGCCGGCGGGAACACTGTATAGCAACGGCCGTATTCAACGCTTGCCGGAATACCGCCTGGGCGATAAGGACAACCATTTTGCCTACAATTCCAAGACGGCGTATTACGAACTGAACCAGGACTTGTCCGACAACTGGTCTTTTAACAGTAAAGCCACTTATCTTGATTACACCATGAACTACCGTATTCATGAGACCTATGGGGCAAGCGCCAACGGTGCGTTAGTTACTCATGAATTGGGCAACCGGCAGGATTTGAACGCCATCAGTTTGCAAAACGATATTCGCGGCAAGTTTGATACCGGGCCGTTAACCCATAATATTCTGATCGGTTACGACTACCAACATTCGAAGACCAGCAGTTGGGATCTGTACAGCAGCCGGATTTTCACCACCGCCAATTATAACGATCCTGATAGCCTGTCATTTCCGGATATTCCGGATCCTGATTTTAAATCTTACCAGTTGACCCAGGTACAAAAAGGACTGATTTTGCAAGATCAGATCGATTTCTGGGAAAAGCTGCATCTTCAACTGTCATTTAAACGGGCGGAATGGACATCGGAAAGCACCGCCTATTACTCAGCCACCCGTTTTAACACGTCATTTTCTGATGAAACGAAATGGATACCAAGCTACGGCGTAAGTTACGATATTACGCCGGAAATAACGGTCTATGCCAACCTGCTGAACAGCTTTGCAACCTCTGGTACGGTTAATACCCGCACCGGGGAACAACTGCCGCCATCCACCGGTAAATCCAAGGAGGCTGGGCTTAAATTCAACCTGCTGGACGATAACCTGACCATTACTACTGCGGTATTCCATATCGTGCAGAAGAACGTGGTTATTACCGATATCACCGGTAATGCGGTCGGCGCGGAAGGGCGGGAAACCAAAGGCTTCGATTTTGATTTGAATGGCCAGATCTTACCGGGCTGGAATATCACCGCCAGTTATACCTTCGCTCAGCCTAAAGATGCGGATAACTCCGAGATTACGGGCTACAAATCAAGGGTTACCGCGCAGCCAAAACATTCCGGCAGCGTCTGGACTACCTATGAACTGCAGGAAGGGCGGTTCCAGGGGCTGGGGGCCGGCGTGGGTATTGAAGCCGCCAGCGATACCTGGAACGGTTCGACCAATAATTACTTCAAGATGGGCGGTTGGGCGCAAACCGATGCCTCGGTTTTTTACCGCCAGCCGAAGTACACGGTGACGCTGGGCGTGAAAAATATATTTGATCGCGATCTCTATTATTACTCAACCTCGGTGAATTATATCGGCGTTAAACCGGGCCGTACCGCGCGCTTATCTGTGACGTACTCGTTCTGATTTGTGGGAAATATGACGGAACAATCAATCGATAAAACGCTGCCCGGCGATGGCAAACGGCCGGGCATAGGGCAACTCATTAGCCCTTTTTGGGCATCGTCGGAAAAGTGGCTGGCCTTGTCGCTAATCGCCGTGGTTTTGGCGATTAACTCCAGCAGTACCTATGCCCATGTCGCCTTGAATAAGCTACATGGGCAGTTAACCGACGCGTTGGTGGCGCTTGATTGGCCGCTGATCAGCACCACCATGGTGGAAAGCCTGGCGATCGGCGTGGTCACGACGCTATTGCCGCTGATTAGCGTACTGGCGATTGATTATCTGACGCTGCGCTGGCGCACCTGGATGACTGGCCGCTATGTGGAGCGCTGGACCCAGCGCTGCGCGTATTACCAGTTGGAGCGGGATAATTTAATCAGCAATGGCGATCAGCGTATTGCGGAGGATATTAATCTTTTTACCGACGTCACGATTAACTTATCCACCAACATTATCCATGTGGTGGTAAATACCGTGACGTTCACCATTATCCTGTGGAGTCTGTCCGGCGCGTTGTCTATTCCCCTGGGAAACACGATATTGTCGATCCCAGGCTACATGGTTTTTGCCGTCTATCTCTATTCATTTCTCCATCTTGCGCTGAGCCACTGGTTAGGCAAAGTGCTGATTGGTGTCAATATGAATAAACAAACGGTGGAAGCAGATTTCCGTTTCCTGGGCATGCAAGTGCGCGAAAACGCCGAGCAAATTGCCTTTTTCGGCGGCGGTGAACGCGAGGGGCAACGGTTGCTGTCTCGCTTCGATCGGGTGCGGGCCAATACCCTGTTGATGATGCGTAAAACCTTTAAGCTGAAATTTTTCCAAAGTATGTTCGCCCAGGCGTTTTCACCGCTGCCGACCCTGCTGGCGCTGCCGTTATTGCTATCGGGGCAAATTACCCTCGGCGGCATGACCCAGATTACCCTGGCCTATGGCACGGTGCTCAATACGCTGGCCTTTTTCCCCCAGGCTTATCAATCCTTCACCAACTGGATGGCCCTGGCCAACCGGCTGCGGGATATGATGTGGGCGTTAAATAAGGCCCGCGATCAACCTGCCGGTATCCGGCTGGAAAACCGCGGTGCAATGCTTAGCTGCGCGGGGGTCACTTTGCAACGCCCGGACGGCACGGTGCTTGCGCGCCTGCCGGCGTGGCAGGCCCGCGGCGGCGAACGCTGGGTGGTGCGCGGCCGTTCGGGCAGCGGCAAGAGCACGCTGCTGCGTGCTTGTGCCGGGCTATGGCCGTATGGCGAGGGCTGTATCATCCGCCCCGCATCGGCGCATATGCTGTTTTTGCCGCAGAAAAGCTATATCCCGGTCGGCACGCTAAAAAGCGCGCTGGCGTATCCCGATGAGCCGGAAACCTTTACCGATCGGCAATACCGCCAGGCGCTGGTGGACTGTTGCCTGGCAGAGCGGGTTGATTCGCTGACCCAATTCGATCGTTGGCAGCAGGTGTTGTCCGGCGGCGAACAGCAGCGGTTGGCGATGGCGCGGGTGCTGTTACATCGCCCGGATGTGATCTTCCTTGATGAAGCGACCAGCGCGTTGGATCCGGAAACGGAAAGCCAACTCTACCAGGCACTGATCGAGCAACTTCCCAACAGCACCATTATCAGTGTGGCCCACCGCAAAGAGCTGGAGCGCTTCCACCAGCATACGCTTAACTTGACGCCCGAACAGGGCAGCTAACACCGAGACAGGATCCCCCATGTTGAATAAATCAAACGAATTAACCGACGCCAGCCTGGACAGTTTCCTGGCCGCCGCGAAATTACCGGTGCTGGTCGATCTGTGGGCGCCGTGGTGCGTGCCCTGTCGCACGATGTCGCCGATTATCGACAAGCTGGCAAAAACCAGTGCGGGCAAGCTGCTGGTGGCCAAGATCGATGTGGAAAAATACCCGGCGGTTATGGCGCGTTTTGGCGTGCGCGGTATTCCTACTCTGCTGTTGTTCAAGGGCGAGGCGCCGCCGGAGCGGCAGGTGGGCGCGCTGTCCCAGGGGCAGCTTAACGCCTGGCTGGTCGGGCACCAGGTGGATGTGAGCGCGCAACCGGCGGTGGCGCATACCGAAGCGCTGGCCTGGGCCAGTTTTTATGGCGACGAGGAGCTGCACGATTTCATCGCCCAGCGTGCCATTGGCCATGCTGCGGCGGGCGATATCAGCGTGGGGCTGGGTAGCTTCTGGATTGACGGCAAGGGTAGCGCGTCGGCCGCGATGGTTCATCAGGCCGAAAGTCATGCCTTTGAGCGCATAACCGGGTTGCCCATCGCCATTGGGCGGCTACTCGATATCTGTGGTTATCTGACGACGGAGCAGATGGCGGCGTTGTTTGCGGCGCTGAAAGTCGGCAAGGATTACCGGCTGGTGCCGCTGCGGTTTATGCATTGGTGGTTGAGTGAGGAATCGGCGCCCTGGGCCAGCTATTTGCGCGAACCGCAACTGGTGCAGTTGCTCGCGCGCTGGCAGGCATTATGCGCCGATCGGCTTGCGGGCCGTGAAACCGCACCCAGCGCCTGGGAGGCGGTAGGCGAGCAGGCGGCGTTGTTACTGCAGAGCTATCAGCGGCCGGATCATCAACTGGAACAGCTGTTCGCCACGCTGCTGCAACTGCTGTCGCCGGTGCCGGCCACCACCGAGGGCGATAAATGGGGCCATATCGCGATTAATATCCACTGGGCGCAGTTCCAGCACCTGGAGATCCTCTCAGGGTGGAGTGATGAGGATCGGGCTACGCCGGGTAAACGTATGGGCTGGTTTAGGGAACAAGAGCGCCAATCGCCAGCGGGTAAGCTGAGCCAGGATGAGATCGCAGCGCTCAGGGCGGAGTGGGCGGCGGAAAATGCGGAATTCCTCGCTAAAGAAAATGCTTTTCATCAAAGTATCCCGCAGCTTTTCCAGCCGGTGAGAGCGAGGATGCAGCAGGAACTCAACCGTTTGCTGGCTGAAGCGCCGGAGTTTTAACCATGACTGATGACCAGGAGGCCACTATGGTGAATCCCTTTGCCCACAGCCAACGGCAACTGGCGGAACTGGCCGACAGTGTGATTGCGCAGGCGATCCAGGCCGGTGCCTCTGCCGCGCAGGTGATGTTTTCCGAAAGTAACGGCCTATTGATTGAAATGCGCCAGGGCCGGCTGCGGGCGCGCACCCGTGATGCGCAGTCCGGCATGTCGCTGACGGTCTATCGCGGGCAGCATCAGGGCACCACCAGCACCACTGACTTTTCACCGGCGCGCCTGAGCGAAACCGTTCAGGCCGCCTGCCGGATTGCTGGTTATACCGGCGAGGATGCGTTTGCCGGGCTGCCGCCGGCGCAGTATCTGTGCCAGGCGCCGCGCGAACTGGATTTGTGGCACCCCTGGGCGGTGGACGAAACCGGCGTACAGACGCTGGCCCAACGTATAGAAAGCGGTATTGCGTCGGCGGGAACGGGGGTGGCCAGCGACGGCGCCTGGGTGCGTAGCGGCCAATCCCAGTGGTTCCTGATGAGCAGCGCGGGATTTGCCCAGGGCGGTCGGCAAACCAGCCACGTGATGAGCGCCAAGGCGCTGGCCAGAAAAGCGGGCCGCAGCCAACTGGATTTCTGGTATTCACAATCGCATCTTGCGCCGTCACTGATGGCGCCGGAGGCGATTGGCCAACGGGCCGGCAGCGGGGCGCTGGCCGCGCTAGACGTTGCGCCGTTGACCGGCAGCCGCCGCTGCCCGGTGCTGTTCGATGCGCGCAGCGCTCTGTCGCTGCTTGAACACTTGGTGCAGGCAGCCGGCGGCGCGGCGCTGTATCGCAAAAATAGTTTCCTGGCCGAGCGCCTTGGCCAGCGTATTTTCAGCGAACATATCAGCGTTGAGGAAAATCCGTTTATCCCGCAGGGGCTAGCCAGCCGGGCATTCGACGGCGACGGCATCAGCGGGCTGGCGCGCAAGGTGGTGGATAACGGCAGCCTGCGCGGTTTCTTCCTGTCCGCCTATGCCGCGCGCCGCCTGGGGATGGAACCCACCGGCAACGGTTCCGGGCCGGGCAACCTGATCCTGCGTAGCAGCCGCACCCAGGCCAGCGATGATTTCTCCGCCATGGTGAAAAAACTCCATACCGGCCTGCTGGTGACCAGTTTCAGCGGCGGCGGCGCACGTTTGATTAACGGGGATTACTCCCGCAGCCTGCGTGGCTTTTGGGTAGAAGAGGGCGAGATCCGCCATGCGGTCGACGGCGTAACGGTAGCGGGCAACCTGGCGGAGATATTCCTCAACATCGTTGCCATCGGTGCCGATACCCTGACCCAGGGCGCGTTGACCAGTGGTTCCGTGTTAATCGATAGCCTGCAGGTGGCGGGGCGCTAAGCCAGAGGATTTTTATCATGAGTGAATCAGTAACAACATTGCATCTGGCGCAGGCAAAACAGCAATTGCTGGAGCCGCACGGCGTCAGCGACGCCGATTTGCAGGCGGTGATGGATCAGGTGCTGGCGCACCGGGTGGACTATGCCGATCTGTTCGTTCAGAGCCTGCGCCGCGAAACCTGGGCGATGGAAAACGGCGTGGTGAAGGGCGGTTCGTTTTATGTCGATCAGGGCTTCGGCCTGCGGGCTGTGGAAGAAGACCAGACGGCATTCGCGTATTCCCAGCATATCGACCAGCAGCATCTGCTGGATGCAGCCCGTTCGGTCAAAACCATAGCCGCGCCGGGGAAACGCGCTCGGGTTGCATTGCCGGCCGAGCGTGCGCAGCGGCTGAATTTTATCGCCGACGATCCGTTGTTGGCCTGTGAGGCCGCGCAGAAAATCGGCCTGTTGGAGAAAATCAACCACATGGCGCGGGCGATTGATCCGCGGGTGGTGCAGGTAACGGCCAGCCTGGAATTGACCCATTCGGTTAACTATATTCTGCGCCATGATTTCCACCAGGCGGCGGATATCCGGCCGATGTTGGTGTTGCGCATGAGCGTGGTGGTTGAACAACAGGGCGTACGCGAGACAGCCAGTAGCGGCATCGGCGGGCGTGGCGATTTCTCACTGTTCGAGGATGAGCATGTGCTGGCTGCGTTACGCACGATCGTCCATCGGGCGTTGATCAATCTGGCGGCGATCGCCGCGCCGTCCGGCAGTATGCCGGTGGTGATTGCCGCAGGCTGGCCCGGCATGCTGTTGCATGAGGCAATGGGGCACGGTTTTGAAGGTGATTTTAACCGCTTGGGCACCTCGGTGTATTCCGGGCGCATCGGCGAACGGGTGGCGCAACCCGGCGTGAATATCGTCGACGATGGCACCGTGGCCGGTCAGCGCGGTTCATTGAACGTTGATGATGAAGGCTACCCGGCCCAGTGCACCACGCTGATCGAAGACGGTATCCTGAAAGGTTATATGCACGACAGCCTGAGCGCGCGCCTGATGAAGCTGCCGCCTACCGGTAATGGCCGCCGCCAGTCTTATGCGCATTTGCCGATGCCGCGCATGACCAATACCTTTATGCGCAACGGGCAATATGCGCCGGAGGAAATTATCGCCTCGGTGAAACGCGGGCTGTATCTGGCAGATTTGGGCAGCGGGCAGGTGGATATCGCCAGTGGCCAGTACAGCTTCCAGACCGCGTTGGCATATTTGATTGAAGACGGAAAAATCACCACGCCGGTGAAAGGCGCCACCCTGACCGGCAACGGCCCGGAAACCCTGAAGTTAATCAGCATGGTCGGCAACGATCTGGCGCTGGATCACGGTACCGCCGTGTGCGGCAAGGCTGGGCAAAGCGTGCCGGTGTGCGTGGGGCAACCGACACTGAAGGTGGACAACCTGGTGGTGGGCGGCACGCGCCAGGGCTGATCGGCTTGGGTGCCGCTTGCGGCACCCAACCGGCGAGGCCGAGAAACATCGCATCGCCATGAGCCGCTTATAGATATCGAATAACTGCGTTGATCCAGCGCAACCCGTAAGCCTTTTATTTTCTACTGCTGAATTTAATCTATCTATATGCAAATTTGCGAAATTGAAATAGCCGTTCAGCCGTTGCTTATTTTTTCCTTTCTCGTAGCATGTTGGGAATAACACAGCTATTCGGTTAATGCCCCGCCATGGCAGCCTTTATTTTTACGATAAGGTTTTGATTATTCCCCACCGGGAAAGGGCTGTTGACGCCGGTTATTTATCATTAATAAAACAGGTATACGCGTGCTTACGATAAAATCACCGAACATCTATTTGCAGCAGCCTGGCTTGGCTGGCCGCGTGGGGGAGTACATTGCGCCGCACGCCAGCACCATCGCCATCCTTACCACGCCCCATGCCTGGCAGGCGGTAAACCCGCAGTTGGAAGCCAGCCTGCAGGCGCACCGCATAAACTACCAACTGAGTTTCTTTGAAGGGGAATGTAGCGACGCTGCCATTAGCCTGCATCAGGCGCGTGTGCAGCAGTTTGGCGCCGAGCTGGTATTGGGGATTGGCGGCGGGCGGGTGCTTGATTGCGCCAAAGCGGTCGCCAATGCGCTGGATGGCGTGGCGGCGGTGACGGTTCCTACAATTGCCGCCACCTGCGCCGCCTGGTCGCCGATGAGCATTATCTACCACCCGCAGGGCGGCCAGGATCGCCGCCTGATGTTAAGCCATATGCCCCTGATGGTGTTGGTCGACAGCGAAGTAATCGCGCAGAGCAACACGCGTTATCTGAAGGCCGGCATCGTTGATGCGCTAGCCAAATGGTATGAATATGTTCTTTACCAGCAGAAAGACAGCGATAGCCTGGCGTTGAGTCTTAAAGTGCAGGCGGCGAAAATGGCGCTGGATACCTTCGAACAATACGGTGCGGCGGCGGTGCGCGATAACCAGCGCCAACAGGTGACCTCCGCATTGATCAAGGTGATTGACGCCAATATCGCGCTGGCGGGGCTGGCAAACAGCATGAGCGGTAAAGATCCGGTGCCCGGCGTGGCGCATGTGATCCACAACCGGCTGACCTATCAACCCGAAGTGCATTCGTTGCTGCATGGCGAAATAGTCGGCTTTTGCTTACTGGTGCAGTCTTTGCTGGCAAACGGCAACGGGCTGCCGGATCAAAAGCTGCTGTCTTTGCTGCGCCAGTATGATGCGCCCCTCACGCTGGCGCCATTGACGGGCGATCGTGCGGCGGCCTTTGCAACGATTGCGCGCGAGGCGAAGTTCTCCGCGGATATCGCCGCCCGTTTGCCTTTTTCGCTCACCCCGACGGCGATTGAGCAGGCGTTGCTGGCGACGGATCGCTTGTTTTAGCCAGCCCGTGGGGCTGGGGGGTATTGGGCTGCGGCGATGGCGCCAACGTTGGCCATGACGTTGGCCGGCGAACGGCGCAGCTGTAACTGCTGCGCCATAAAGTTCATATAAGGCTCCACATGCTGGAAATAGGCGCGGTAGCCGGCGCATAAAAAATTATGCGCGCCGCCCTGTTTGAAGAGGATTCGGTGTTTGGGGCAGCCGCCGTGGCAGGCAAAGCCGTAGCGGCATTGCCGGCAATCCGGCGGTAACGCCGATTTTTGCGCGCCGAAACTCGTTTGCTGCTTACCGTCCACCAGTGCCGCCAGGTTGTCGACCAGTATGTTTCCCAACCGCTGTTCCGGGTAGACAAAATGGTCGCAGCTGTAGATATCCCCATTTTGTTCGATCACCAGGGCCCGGCCGCAGTTGGGTTGCATCACACACAGGCCGGGAACTGCCCCCATCCATGCGGCCAGGGTACAGTCGAATAGCTGCACGAATTTTTCCCCGACATCGTGCCGCACCCATTCGTCGAACACCGCGATCAGAAACTCCCCGTAGGCTTCACCGCTCACCGACCAAGGGGTGATGCTATTCTGCCCCAGGGCCTGTGGATGGATTAACTCGCCCGACGGCGGCCTTTTGCGTTGGTCGTCACGCTCCACGATGGGAATAAACTGCAGGAAGTCGGCGCCCAGTTCCCGCGTCAGAAAATGGTATATTTCCCGCGGCGCTTTGGCGGTTTCATTATTGACCGCTGCCAGCAGGTTAAACGTCACCCGGTGGTGTTGCAGCCGTTTTACCGCACCGATCACCTGTTGAAACACGGACTTTCCGGCTCGGCTTTTGCGATATTTATCATGCAAGGCCTGCGGCCCATCAACTGATACCCCAACCAGAAACTGATTTTCTGCCAAAAAGGCTGCCCAGGAATCATCAAGCAGCACCCCATTGGTTTGCAGGGTATTGCGGATGGTTTTACCGTTGGCGTATTGGCGCTGGTAAGCCAGTGCGCGGTGGTAAAAATCCAGCCCGGCTAATGTGGGTTCGCCCCCTTGCCAGGCAAACATCACTTCCGCAGTCGGTGAACAGGCGATATTTTGCTGGATGTAGGCGCGCAGTACATTCTCTTCCATATGGCGGAAAGGCTGACCCGCAGGCAGGCAGCCCATGCCTTTATCGAGATAAAAACAGTAATCACAGGCCAAATTGCACTGATAGCTGGTGGGTTTGGCCATTAGGTGAAAGGGATGCGTCATGCCTGGAACTCCTTACCTCGTGGGTGAACTGGCGCGCAGATTGCGGCTAACGTTCACTTATGTGCCTGGCATAGGCAACGCAGCGAAAGCCGATGTGGCTGGTGGCGGTATCCAGCGTTTGCCCCTGCCGTGCTGCCGGCCGGTAGCGCAGACAGTAATTCGGTGCGCACAAATGCGAGCCGCCTTTCACCACCCTACGGCTATCGGCAGCAAGGCCGTTGGAGGGAAGGCAACAGCGCTTTTCCCCAATGGCTGCCGATCGAGGGGCAAAAAGCGAACGGGTCCATTCCCAGACGTTGCCGGTGACGTCATATAGCCCATAACCATTGGTGGGAAAGGATTTCACCGGCGAGGTTCCCTCAAAGCCGTCTTGCGCCAGGTTTTCCCAGGGGAATTGCCCCTGCCAGGTGTTGGCCATCATGGCGCCGCCGGGGGCGAATTCATCCCCCCAAGCGTACGCGGCGCCCTCAAGCCCGCCGCGGGCGGCATATTCCCACTCTTCTTCCGTTGGCAGCGCCTTTCCTGCCCAGGCTGCGTAAGCGCTGGCGTCGCCATAGGTGAGTTGTACCACCGGGTGCTGTTCCCGTCCCTGAATGCTACTCTCTGGCCCCTGTGGGTGGCGCCAGTTCGCACCGGGTACATAGGCCCACCAGGCCCGGTAGTCCTGTAAACTCACCGGGCCGGCCGGTGGTGTAAAAACCAGCGAGCCCGGCACCAGTAACGCGGGGGATGCCTGCGGGTACAGGGCGGCATCGGGCGCTTGTTCCATGTCCGTGATGTAGCCGGTCTCGTTGGTGAATAGTGCGAACTGTGCGTTGGTAACCGGGCAGGGATCGATCCAAAATCCGGCCACCTGCACGCGCCGAACAGGGCGTTCTTCCGGATAAAACTGTTCCGATCCCATCAGAAATTCGCCTGATGGGATCCATACCATACCTTCGCGGCGGCCAATTGCGGTGTGCTCGGGGGCGGCATGACAGGCCTTTGCTAAGGATGCCGGGGGGATTGCCCCGGCCGGTTTATAGATTTTCATGGCGGCTACTCGGCCGGCGTTTTGCGCGGCACGAAATCGAGCGGTGCGCCGGGTGGGATCACCGTTTCCTGTTTCACACTCTCTTCGAAATCATGCACCACCCGATGGGCATGTTGCATCACCCACCACCGCACATAGCGCTGATTAACGGCTTCGCGCTCTTTGGGATCTTCCTGTAAATGGGTAATTCGGGCGAAACCCAGCGGCAGTTCAGGATCGTGGAAATGCTGCTGCCGTTTGAAGTTGATTTTGAAATCTTTCCATTTAACAGCATGCAACTCATCGTTCAACCACACCATGCAGGACTCCCGATTGGAAACCGGCTGTTCCCCCAGGAAAAACGCCCGTTGATCGATCCCGTCGATCAGCCGATCCTTCGGTGGTTCACTGCCGGCAAAACCCAACAGAGTGGTAAACATATCGGTGACGTGAATCATTTCATTGCTCTCGGTGCCCGGCTGGATATGCCCTGGCCAGCGCATCAACAGCGGGGTGCGGATCCCGCCTTCCGCTGAACTGAAATAAGAGCCATCAAAGAAACCGCCGGTGCCGCGGCCAGCCAGATGATCTTCCGCACCGTTATCTCCGCACATCACCACAATGGTATTGTCGGCAATACCCAGCTCATCCAACTGATCCAGCAATACGCCGAAATCATGATCCAACATCAGCAGGCAGTCGCCCCAGTCGCCGTTGGTGCTTTTGCCCACGAACTCGTCCCGCGGCAGCATCGGGAAATGCATGAGCGAGTGGTTGAAGTAAAGGAAGAATGGCTTATTTGCCGCCACGCTGCGCTGCATAAAGTCGATGCCGCGCTTTTGGTATTCCAGATCGCAGTCCTTCTTCATTTGCAGGGTTAACTGCTGATCTAAAATGGGGTGACAGCCTTCGCCCTTACGGCCTTCGTGCATGTAGGAATAGCCGTCACGTTCCGGCACGTAATGGGGATCTTCCAACCACATGCATTCATCATAGGTGCGCAGTGGGCCATACCATTCATCAAAGCCATGATCGGTCGGCCAACGGCCATCTTCAGCGCCGATATGCCATTTTCCCTGGCAACTCGAGACATAGCCTTCGTCTGCCAGGATTTCAGCGATGGTTTTCTCCCAGGACACCAGACCGCCGGCATTGCCACCGAGCGCAATGGTATGGTTGCCGGAGCGGATAGGGTAGCGGCCGGTCATCAGTGCCGAACGGGTGGGGGTGCACTGCGGCTCAACCACGTAATGGGTCAGTTTCAGCCCTTGCCTGGCGAAATCGTCCATCCTTTTGGTATCTGCGCCGCGCAGGATCCCCCCGCCGTAACAGCCCAGTTCTCCCATCCCGAGGTTGTCCACGTGAAAAAATAAAATGTTGGGCTTGCGTACCGTCATGTTCAGCTCCTGTCTGGTGATTTAATAATGAAACGTGGTTAAAACTCGTCGGTGTATGGCTTGGCACCCTACGGACTGCCTTCAGATAATTCGGCTCCCATGGCGGCCAACGATTCCTCGCGAATCAGCCCTTTCAATTCCCTGACCAGCGCGTTGAACACGGGGCTATCGGTCATTTGCGCCGTGCGCGGCCGGGAGAGCGGAATGGTGATTTCGGCTTTTATGCGCCCGGGCCGGGCAGTCATGACATAAATACGATCGGAGAGGAAAATGGCTTCTTCGATATCGTGGGTGATAAACAGCACCGATAGCCTGAATTTCTGCCAGATCGCGGTGAGCACTTCCTGCATCACGCTGCGGGTTTGGGTGTCCAGGGCGCCGAAGGGTTCATCCATCAGCACCACCTGGGGATTGGTGGCGAGCGCCCGGACAATGCCGATGCGCTGTTTCATACCGCCTGATAGCTGATCGGGATAGTGGTTTTCAAATGCCAACATGCCGGCCAGGCTCAGCAAGGTACGCGCTGTGGTCGCGCGCTGGGCCGCCGGCATGCTGGCCATGCGCAAACCGAACTCCACGTTTTTCCTTACCGTCAGCCAAGGGAACAACGAGTATTGTTGGAACACCATGCCCCGTTCCGGCCCCGGTTTGGTGATGGCCGCGCCGTCCAGCGTGACCTGGCCGCGGCTGGGTTGGGTAAACCCCGCGACGATATTCAACAGCGTTGATTTACCGCAGCCAGAAGGGCCAATCAACGACACAAATTCACCGGGTTGCACGGTGAGAGACACATCGCCGATTGCCGTGGTACGGGCCTCTGCCTCACCGAAAACCACCCCGATGTTGCGGCATTCCACCCGGCCTTTATGGCTAACGTTCATGGTTTTCTCCCGTGAATGTCGATGTGCCAGGGTAAAACAAAGTGGGCAATGGCCCTGATGGCGCCGCTGCATATCAACCCCAGCAGACCGATGGTGATCATGCCCAACACAATTGAGGGATAGTTCACTAATGAATAAGATTCCCAGGTGAAATAACCCACGCCGTATTGCCCGGAGATCATCTCCGCCGCAATCAGAGAGACCCAGGCGACGCCCATTCCCACTTCCAGCCCGGTGAACACGCTGGGCATACTGCCCGGCAGCACCACATGCCATAGCAGTTGCCACTCGCTGGTGCCCAGGCTGCGCCCGGCACGGATAAACACCTCGTCCAGCATGTGCACGCCGTGGATGGTGTTTATCAGAATCGGGTAAAACGCACCGACAAAGGTGATGAAAATGATGCTGGATTCGCTGGTGGGCCAGAGCATGATAGAGATCGGCACCCAGGCAATGGCGGGGATGGGCCGCAATACCTCAATGGCCGGCATCCCCAGCCGGTAGACCCAAACGGATCTGCCGATAAGGACGCCAAGCGTGATCCCGGCCAGCGCGGCGATAGCAAAGCCCGTCAGAATGCGTTGCAGGCTTTTGGCGATATGAACGTAAAACGTCTCCGATTTGGCCACCTCGGCTGCCTGTTGCCAGACGGCGTAGGGCGTGGGGATATTGCTGAACCGAATGTAAAATTCAAACTTATACGCGGTGGCCAGGTACCACAAAATAAACAGCCCGCCCAGCGAAATGCAGGAGAAAAGCCACGGTTTCCCCTGTTTGCGCAGTAGGTGATAAACCGGCATCAGCCATTGTTTCTTGCCGGCTACGGGGTTCGCCAACGGGCGTTTTTCATTCTCGAGCATGGTCATTTTCCGGTTTAACCCCCGCTGGCCGCGGTGGTATGGCTCTCGGGAATCAACGGCAATACATCCTGATAGGCCACAACCTGGCCATTATTTTTGGCCGCATAATCTTGTGCGTCGCCCCTTAACAGGAAGGGCACGATGCCCAATGGGCCTGTGCTGTCGTGGTTAACAGCATAATAGGCCGCATTGGCAAACACTTTAATGCCAAGGGCATGATCGACCAGATAAACCGTATCAATGTCTTTCTTTTCGGCCTGATAGGTTTTTACGCCAAGCAATGTGCAGTAGGGGGAAGAAAATGAAACAATATCGCCGTTTTGAATCCAGATCTGCCCAGCCTGTTTAGGGCTATCAATCTGTTTTTGGCAAATAGGATCGCTGCCTGTTACCTGGTAATTATCCAGGCTGGCAAGTTGGCTACCATAATTGAGGCCCGTTTCCCGGTAGGCTTGCTTTATATAGCGATCGTTTACCCAGCCATCAATATTCAGGGTTTTTACCTTATTGATTTTTTTCAGGACGGTATAATCACTTTTTAGCGCGCTGATCCACTGCGGCTTAATGGTTGGATCCAGCGTGTGTATGCCGCCTGGGCCAAGGAAGATATAAACCACTTCTTTATCGGTTTTGGTCCATTGCGCTATTTTCTCCGCCGCCTGCTGGGGGTTATCCCGCAACCAGGCGTTAGCCGCCAGTATGGCTTTAAGGTAAGCCACGACCACTTCAGGGTATTTTTCACCAAAGTCTTTGCGAATGACCACGCCGTGGAAGGTGGGGTGGCGGGTCTGCGCGCCGTCAAAAATTTTTCTGGCAATACCTCTAAACGGCAGCAGTTCGGTAAAAGGGACAAAATCGGCATGGGCATCAATGCGCTTCTCTTGCAGGCTGGTGCTGCCCACCTCTGGCGACTGCGAGATCAAATGCCAATAATTCTCCGGCAGCCCACGCGCCTGCAATGCTTGCAATAACATGCCGTGCGCCGCAGAGCCAAAGGGAACGGAGACCGTTTTTCCCTTGAGATCTTCCAGGCTATGGTAGGGCGAATCCTTTGGCACTACGACCCCATTGCCGCTACCGAATTCATTGTAGGCAATGATCGACACCAGTTGAGTATGATTCCCGGTTTCTTCCCCAGTGGCTCCGTTAACTAACAGGGGATAATCGCCCATCATGCCAATCTGGATTTTATCAGCGATCATGCCATTGGTAATCGGTGGCCCCGAGGTGAAGTTTTGCCAGTTTATGGTGTATTGGATGTCTTTATATTTTCCTGTTTTCGGCAAATATTTATCCAGTAAACCGAGTTGTTGAATGACAATGCCGGCCGTAACGGTATTGGTTGTGGTATTTTGTATGCCAATTCCGATATCCAGTGTGGTTTGTGCTTTCAAGGGTTCGGCTATGAGCAGCATGCCTGTGACGAATAGCCATGGCAGCGCCTGCAGTTTTCGGGTTTGAAGTTTTGCTGTGTGCATAAAGTATTCATTCCTCATGGTGGTGGGCAAATTTGGAATATGTCTTCAATGCTTGAAAGTAATTTCTTTAATTTATCGTTGTTGTGGTATTAGGCTTTGGGTGCTCTGTCTACGCGGAACTTAAACTTAAAGGCATCGCCGCGATAATATAAATGCTCAAATTCAATCGGCGTATTATCAGTGCGATATACCGTCCGTTCGATAAATGAGATCGGGGAACCTTCCGCAATGCATAATTGTTCGGCAAGTATTTCATCTGTCAGGCCTGAACTGATCTGCAAATCAGCATGGCCAAGCGGGATCTGAAAATCATTCTCCAGAATGGCAAATATATCGCGGCTGACCAGATTCGCCTTGGCCAGGCGGGCGCCCAAGCTGGTTGAAAGATAAGTCACATCGACGGAAATTGGCTCGCGATTAAGAAAGCGCAGGCGGCGCAGCTCGGTCACCTTGGCTTTTCCCGTTAACTGTAGTTTTTCTTGTACCTGGAAAGGGGCGACAATATTGCGCATGGAAAGCACCTTGGAGTGGCTTTCATAGCCCATTTGGCGCATGGCAATGCCAAAGCCTTGCAGGCTGCTGCCCAGATCCTGAAATGCCCGCGGTTTGGAAACGAAGGTGCCTTTACCATGGACGCGAAAAATCAGGCCTTCGCTCTGCAGATCGCTTAGCGCCTGGCGCACGGTGATACGGCTGACGCCAAAGGCGGATATCATCTCACTTTCCGACGGCATTTTTTGATTCGGTTGATAGACGCCTTCCAGGATCCGGGTCCTGAGGATGTTTTTTATCTGCTCATACAGTGGGCTGGGCGTGTCCAGATGCACCGAGAGCGGTTCATCCACAGTTTCAGAAATAACCACCAGGCTTGGCTTTTGATGCTTCATATTGCTCATTTTTGCACCACTTGATATAACATGTGATGATGAGAGGGTACAAACAGTCATGCATAAGATGAAATAAGAATATCTGCTATCTATTGCCGGAAATTGCATGTTTTTTGTTCATCAACATGCCGCGGTGGCCAAGGTAACCGAAAATCAATAGGCTACCGGCGAAGCGGGGCCCTCTGCCGCTGGCATTGTTCAGGCGCCGCAATTGTGCGGCGCACGATAGCCATTATCTGAATGAGCTTTTCCATTATTGGCATTTCTCGGACGTTTGAACGGGGCTACTATCTGCCCAAGGCCATTGTCGCGAGAACTTGCCATGAAACATTACCGGTGCTGTAGCGAGTCCGAATTTGATCTGAGTAATTTCTATTGGGCAAATCATGGAGTCTGCTATGAGCAATATTACCGCCTTGCCGATACTCGATCTGTCACAGCTTGATGGCGGGCGTGAAGCGCGAGCGAACTTTCTGGCAAAGCTAAACCGGGCCGCGCGCGATGTCGGTTTTTTCTATTTGGTTCATCATGGTGTCAGCCGCGAATTGCAACAGCGTGTGCAGCAGTTGGCGCAAGCTTTTTTTGCCCTGCCGGATGAAGAAAAACGGCGTGTCGCTATGATTCATTCTCCCCATTTTCGTGGTTATAACCGGGCCGGCGCCGAATTGACGCGTAGCCAGCCGGACTGGCGTGAGCAGTTCGACATCGGTGCGGAACGCCCGGCGTTGCCGCCGTTGGCCGGCGCCCCCAGTTGGCGGCGTTTACAAGGGCCAAACCTTTGGCCGGCGGCGCTGCCTGAACTGAAGACGGTACTTTTGCAATGGCAGCAAGCGATGACGCGCATGTCGTTGCGTCTGCTGCGGGCATTTGCTGAAGCATTGGAGCTGCCGGTCAACGCCTTTGATGTGTTGTACGGTGAAAAGCCCAATGAGCATATCAAGCTGATCCGTTATCCCGGCCAGCAAAATAACGGTAGCCAGCAAGGTGTAGGGGCGCATAAAGATTCCGGCTTTTTAAGCTTCTTATTGCAGGACAATCAGCAGGGATTGCAGGTGGAGGTCGCTCCGGGTGATTGGATCGAGGCATTGCCGTTGGCGGAGTCGTTTGTCGTTAATATTGGCGAGCTGTTGGAATTGGCGACCAATGGCTACCTGCGTGCGACCATGCACCGCGTGGTTTCGCCACCGGCAGGGCGCGAACGGCTATCGATTGCCTTCTTTCTTGGCGCGCAACTGGATGCCGTGGTGCCCATCTATCAATTGCCCGCCCACCTTGCCGCGCAGGGGCCGACCAGCGATCCGCAAAACCCGTTGCTGCGCGATGTGGGCTGGAATTATCTCAAGGGGCGGTTACGCTCCCACCCCGATGTCGCTGCGCGCCACTACGGCGATGTGTTGCAAGCCAAAGCCACGACGGCTATTCAAGAATAAACCATCTTTTCATTAGCCGGCATGCCGCCTGCGTTGGGGCCAGGCTGCCGCCGCCATCAGTAAAACCAGCGTTTCTGCCCTAAGCAGCCGAAACGCCGTATGCCGATTAATTATTGCCGTTGCAAATTCTAATACAATCCTCACTTTTCAAAAAAGAAATAAGTATATTTTTATGCGTGAGTGAATACGCAACATTAAAGCGTATCCATGGGCTTCTCATATGCTGCGGATGAAAAAGATAGCCGGGAGCAAAGATTAATCCGTCTTTTTTGGCGCGTTCGGCTAATGTCTGCGCATCCATTTTTGAGCCTCTGGGCTTTGCATAGATATAAAAGCCATTTTTAGGTTGAATAAATAACTCCCAACCTAATTCTTGCAAAAAACGGCCCACTTCAGCTTGCGCCAATGTCAGTTTTGCGCGTAATTTCTCCAACGACTTATGATAGTGGCCCTCTTTCAGTAGGCTCAATACGATTCGTTCAACAAATTCGGAGGAGGTCAGGCCACTCATCATTTTGTACTGTGTCAGCCGGTTGATTGTTGGCACATCGGCGACAACATAACCGACGCGCAGGCTGGGCGACAGCGTTTTTGAGTAACTGCTGATATGTATCACGCGCTCAAGCCCGCCGAGTGAGGCCAGTGTGACGCTATTTGGTGGCATGAGATCGCCGGATACATGGTCTTCGACGATTTTTATGCCCTGTTGTTCGGCGATCATCAAAACCTGATAAGCGACGTTAAGGCTCATACAGGTGCCGGTGGGGTTATGCAACCAGGGGTTGGTAAAATAAAGTTTTGGCCGGTGTTTTTTTATCAGCTTTTCCATCACTGAAATATCGGGCCCCTGATCTGTCCAGGGTATTCCAATAGCGCGTACGCCTTTCATCAGCAATGACGTCAGGAAGTTACAGTATCCTGGCTCATCAACCAGCACGGTGTCCCCGCTTTCTAAAAAAGCCGCGGAAATGATATCCAATGCGCGGCTTGCTCCCTGCGTCAGCAGGATATTATCCGGCGCGGCATAAAGTGAGCGATCGGATAAATAGCCACTTAAATATTCTCTTAGTGGGGAAAACCCTTGGGGTTCGCCATAACCATTGGCAGAGATATTTTGCCGGGCGACGGCACGTAATGCCCGCGATAAATCATTATTGGGATACCAGTCTGACGGTAACCAACCGCAACCAAAATGGCTATAGCTGGTATGTGAATAATATACGTTTGTTAATAACCAATAGTCATCAATAGGGAGATCGACGGCTTTTGGATTTTTCTGTTGGTCATTGACATAATTCATTGGCTTGTCAATAACGAAAAAACCCGAGCCAGGAATCGATTTTATCAGGCCCTCGGCAATTAATTGGTCGTAAACAATGACAACCGTTGAAGCGCTGACCTGACACATTTGCGCACAGCGCCGGATGGAAGGCAGTTTTCCACCGGGAGGAAAATGTTTGGAACGTATCGCGAGCTGAAAGGCCTGCATAAGCTGTTCTACGAGCGTAACGGAAGACTGCTTATCAATAGATAACGTTAAAAAATTGTTCATGATTAACCTGTGTTATCAGCTGCAAAAGGCGAGTTACAATGATAAAAGCGTTGTCTTGGCGCTGCTGGTATCTTCGTTCAATGTGATACAAATCCCAAATTTTTAAAAAAATCCTAATACCAGTATACAGACAGGTGTAATCGGCTAACCCGGTAATAATTGTTTTTGTGATGAAGATCACTATCATAATTTTTTCATTTAATGCTGTTTATTTGTTTTTTGTGATCCTGAATCGGAATGAATAAATAACCAACAGACTTAACCTTATGAATGTAATGGCTTATTGCATTGACGGAAACTGTATGGGTAAAAATTACAATACTGTTTATCTGATTATTTTTGGAATTGTACGTATACATAAAGCGTTTACTGTTTAAGATGCCAATTAAAGGTGCGGTTGTAGTAAGTAAAAAAATTAACACCGTCTAATGGTGGCCGCTTTACCTGACAGTTTTTTTAATCGCAGATTTATAAAAATAAATAGTGTTTTTTAATCCGATTCTGGAGTTAAATTATGACTGATATCACAGAACAGATAAAATTAAAGAAAACCGGGTTTATCCGTTATCTTGTCGTGTTTATGTTATTCATCGTGACTGCGGTTAACTATGGCGATCGTGCGGTACTTTCTATTGCCGGTGTGCCAATGTCTGAAGAACTTGGCATCAGTTCGGTCAGCCTGGGGTATATTTTTTCAGCTTTTGCCTGGGCTTACGTCCTGGGGCAAATCCCAGGGGGGCGGTTGCTTGATAGGTTCGGCTCGCGGCGGGTTTACTTCTGGAGTATTTTTCTTTGGTCGTTGTTTACGATGCTGCAAGCCGGCGTCTTTCTGCTTCATGGGGTAACGCTATTCGGCACCGTTTCCCTTGCGGTGGCCGTGTTGTTCCTGCTGCGCTTTATCGTCGGGTTGGCCGAGTGCCCGGCATTCCCCGGTAACAGCCGCGTGGTATCGGCATGGTTCCCGTTAAAAGAGCGGGGAACCGCCTCGGCCGTTTTCAATTCGGCCCAATATTTCGCCACGGCGATTTTTGCGCCGATAATGGGGTGGTTTACCCACAACTATGGCTGGCACAGCGCCTTCATCTTTATGGGGCTTATCGGCATTATCATCAGTTTCATTTGGTTAAGGATCATCTACCCACCTTCCCAGCACCCCTGGGTATCAAAAGATGAACTGGCGTATATAGAACAAGGCGGTGCTTTAGTTAATCTCGATGCATCGTTGGGGAAAACAGAACCACAGGCCGCCGCTTTCGTTCAAAAAGAAACGGAGCAAAAAATCACGGTTAATATGCTGTTGTCACAGCGCCTGTTGGTCGGGGTTTATTTAGGGCAATATTGTATTTCGACGCTGACCTGGTTCTTTATTTCCTGGTTCCCGGTCTATCTCATCAAAGAGCGGCATATGACGATATTGGGCGCAGGTTTTGCTGCATCACTGCCGGCGCTGTGCGGTTTTGCCGGTGGGATCCTGGGCGGGATTGTGTCTGATTTTATGATAAAGAAAGGGTGTTCACTCTCATTGGCACGTAAGACGCCCATTATCTTAGGCATGCTGTGTTCGATGTCGATGCTGGTCTGTAACTATGTCGATTCAGTCAGCTTGGCTATATTCTTTATGTCGCTTGCTTTCTTTGGCAAAGGGTTTGGCGCACTGGGTTGGGCGGTGGTGGCGGATACCTCACCAAAAGAAGCGATCGGGCTAAGCGGTGGTTTGTTTAATACAATTGGCAATATCGCCGGGATTGTTACACCGATCATTATCGGCTATATCGTTGCCGCTACCGGTTCTTTCCATGGTGCGTTGATGTATGTGTCGTTCTTTGCTGCATTGACTATCTTCTGTTATGTCTTCCTGGTCGGCGAAATTAAACGCGTCGAATTTTCTTAAAAAAATATAGCGGTAATGATGTGATCGTTAGGTTATTCAAGAGCAAATCGTGATTCAAATAAATAATACGGTTTGATGTAAATGATACAAAGTCAGCGAGGAGCCTATGTCAACTAATAAAAAAGTGAGTCCTGAATCTTTACGCAGTTATCGTTGGTATGGCGCACCCGTGTTTCGTTCATTAGGGCACCGTGCCAGAATGGCTCAACAGGGTTATGCCAGAGAAGACTATATGGGCAAGCCGGTTATCGGCTTAATTAACACCTGGAGTGAAATCAATCCTTGCCATACGCATTTTAAAGATCGGGCAGAACAAATAAAGCGTGGCATTTTCCAGGCCGGTGGCTTTCCGATTGAATTGCCGGCAATGTCATTGGGCGAACCCTATGTTCGCCCGGCAGCGATGCTGTATCGTAATCTGCTGGCGATTGAAACGGAAGAATTACTGCGCTCCCACCCCATTGACGGCGTGGTGCTGATGGGCGGATGCGATAAAACGACCCCAGGGCTTATCATGGGGGCAATTTCGATGAATATACCGGCGATTTATTTCCCGGCTGGCCCGTCTTTACGTGGGGATAATAAAGGGAAAACGCTGGGTTCTGGCACCGATCTGTTTGCCTCTTGGTATAAGTACAAAGCCGGTGAATATACCGAACAGCAACTGGAAGAAGTGGAGAATGGTATCTCGCGCTCGGCCGGTACCTGTATGACCATGGGCACGGCGCCGACCATGATGAGTATGGCCGACGCCATGGGGTTTTGTTTGCCGGGGGCATCGTCGATTGTCGCACCGGATTCCCGGCATGCGATCATGGCGGAAAGAACCGGGCGCCGCATCGTTGAAATGGTATGGGACGATTTAAAACCGTCGGATTTTTTAAGCGCGGCCTCGTTTGATAATGCTATCGCTACAGCGCTGGCATTGGGCGGTTCAACGAACTCCGTCGTGCATGTTATCGCCATGGCCAGGCGCGCCGGCGTACCGTTAACCGTGGAACGCTTTGATGAAATTGCGCAAAAGGTGCCGCATTTAGCCAATATCCGCCCAGCAGGGAAATATCTGATGGAGGATTTCTACTATGCCGGCGGCTTAAAAGCGTTGTTGGCAAGAATGGGGGATTTGATTGATGGTTCCGCGCTCACCGTGACGGGAAAAACGATAGGCGAAAATATCCAGGGTGCTGAAGTTTATAACGACGACGTGATTTTACCGCTGGAACAACCGCTCGGGGAATTGGGCAGCCTGGTCATTTTGCGCGGCAACCTGGCGCCTAACAGTGCGGTACTGAAAATTCATGCGGCGGATCCAGGGTTACGGGAACATATCGGCAAAGCCGTGGTGTTTGAAAACGTGACGGATCTGCAAAGCCGCATCGATGACCCGGCGCTCGAAGTGGATAAGGATTCGGTGCTGGTGCTGAAAAACGCTGGCCCGTTGGGCGCGCCAGGGTTCCCGGAATGGGGGCAAATTCCCATCCCGAAGAAATTACTTGAGCAGGGCGTCCGGGATATGGTGCGCATTTCTGATTCAAGAATGAGTGGAACCAGCTTTGGCTCTTGCGTGGTGCATATTGCGCCGGAATCTTTTATTGGCGGGCCGCTGGCCTTTGTCAACAATGGTGACCTTATCGAATTAAGCGTTTCGAAGCGGCAGCTTAATTTACTGATATCAGAACCGGAAATGGAACGCCGCCGGGCGGCTTGGGTAAAACCTGCACCTTATTATCCACGGGGATATGGGAAAATGTTCACTGAACATGTTAGCCAGGCGGACGATGGCTGTGATTTCGATTATCTGGAAACCGTTGCCGGCGAGCAGGGCAAAATCCCAGAGCCGCCAATACAATAAAGTCCAGCAGGAATTCGGTATTTGTAATAAGCCGTGAGGATATGTTTGTTTATTATTTTAGTTATGGGTGTACGCCGGTTGCTGGCGTACACCGACTCTCCGTCTGAACGTTATTGGCGGTAATTTGATGAAGGAGATTGCTATGTGATAACCAATTTAGCGAATAAAACGATAGCGGATGAATGCTCTATGTTCTTATTTAAGTGAGGAAGTGGGTTTTACCAGAACGCAATGTGTCAATATTCTTCAACGGTTCCTATTAAAGGATGTTGATTAACTGCAGCCTTGTGCTGGTGGATATGAAGATCGTTCTGTTTAAACCTGAGGTCGTTAAACCATTGTGATTTGAAACGCATAATATTGATATGTCTCGATAGGCTGCGGTTATATTGCTGACTTGCGTAGGAGATGACTTATGAAGAAAATCCAACACTTTATTCAAGGGAAATACGCCGCCGGTTCTTCCCAACAAACGAAACCGGTTTATAACCCGGCGCTGGGTACACAAAGTGGCGAAGTGATCCTGGCGGATCAAGGGGACATTGATGCCGCGGTCGCCGCGGCTAAAGCCGCGTTCCCGGCTTGGGCGAATACCACGCCGCTGCGTCGTGCGCGGATTATGTTCCGTTTTAAGGAATTGCTGGAAAAAAACGCGGCTAAAATTGCCGAAATTATCTCCCAGGAACATGGCAAGACGGTATCGGATGCCAAAGGTGAACTGACCCGGGGCATTGAAGTGGTGGAATTCGCCTGCGGTATCCCCCAGGTGCTGAAGGGCGAATATTCGGCGCAGGCCGGCACCGGCGTTAATAGCCATAGCTTGCGTCAACCTTTGGGGGTTGTGGCAGGCATTACGCCGTTTAATTTTCCAGCCATGGTGCCGTTGTGGATGATCCCGATGGCGCTGGCGTGTGGCAATACCTTCATTTTGAAGCCTTCGGAGCGGGATCCAACCACTGCATTGTTATTGGCGGAGCTGCTTAAAGAGGCCGGGTTGCCGGACGGTGTCTTTAACGTGCTGCAAGGGGACAAGGTTGCGGTGGACGGTTTGCTTTTCCACCCGGACGTGGCGGCCATCAGTTTCGTTGGCTCTACGCCGATTGCGCGTTACATCTACGAACAAGGATGCGCCCATGGCAAACGCGTTCAGGCGTTGGGCGGGGCAAAAAACCATATGTTGATCATGCCGGATGCCGATCTGGATGTGACCGTTGAGGCGTTGATCGGTGCGGCCTATGGCTCGGCGGGCGAGCGTTGCATGGCCATTTCGGTCGCGGTTGCTGTTGGGGACGATGTCGCCGACCGGTTGAGCCAAAAGCTGCAAGCACGGATTGCTACGCTGAAGGTGGGCGTTGGCAGCGACGATCAGGCGGAAATGGGGCCGTTGGTTTCTGCTGAACATCAGGAAAAGGTGAAAGGCTACATCACCGCTGGCGTTGAGGAAGGCGCAACGTTGCTGGTGGACGGCAGAGATTTCACGCTTTCAGGCTATGAAAAGGGGTTCTTTGTCGGCCCGACCCTGTTTGACCAGGTCAGCGCCGCGATGCGGATTTATAAGGAAGAAATTTTTGGGCCGGTTCTGGCTATCGTGCGGGTGAATAGCTTTGATGAAGGGCTGCGCCTGATTAACGAGCATGAGTTCGGCAACGGCGCGAGTATTTTTACCGATTCCGGCCGGGCCGCCGATGAGTTTGAACACGGTGTGCAGGCGGGGATGGTCGGTATTAATATTCCGATTCCGGTTCCCATGGCGTTTCACAGTTTCGGCGGCTGGAAAGCCTCGCTCTTTGGCGATCATCATATGCACGGGCCGGAAGGCGTTCGGTTTTACACTCGGCTAAAGACGGTGACCTCCCGCTGGCCCAAAGAGCATACCCAAGCCGAATTTAATATGCCGACCCTGTAAATATTCAGCAGCCCGGTGCCGCCGGGCGTACTGAAAATAACCGGGAACGTGCAGGCCAGGGCGGCGCTCGTCCGGTGCATATGCAAACCATCAACCATTGGGTTAAGGCGGAGGGGGAATGTTCTATCCGAATATTGGGTTTTTATTTACTGAATATCCGTTGGCGCAGCGGTTCGCGGCGGCGAAGCAATGTGGGTTCGATATTGTTGAATGCCCTAATCCGTATAGCATTCCCCTTGATGAACTCACGCTTTTGCTAAAGAACAGCCGGGTTTCCATCGCCAGCATGAATACGCCGAGCGGTGATCCGGCCCAGGGGGAGTTTGGTTTTGCCGGTGTTCCCGGTAAAGAGGCGGTTTTTTGGGCGCATTGGCAAACGGCATTGGCCTATGCAACGGCGTTGGGGGTGAAAAAGATCCATGTCACCTCCGGTATTGTCGAACCGCAGCAACGGCAGGCGGCGTTGGCCACGCTGGTTAAAAACCTACGTGCGATCGCACAACAAGCCGCTGCCGCCGATATTATTTTGTTGCTTGAGCCGATTAACCAACGCGATATGCCCGGTTACCTGGTTTCTCATAGCGATCGGGTTGCACAGCTGATCGGTGAAATTGGGGCGGACAATATCAAGCTGCTGTTCGACGTTTATCATATCCAAATTATGGAAGGGGATTTGATTAACCGGATCGAACGTTATGCCGAGATTATCGGGCATGTTCAAATTGCCGGCGTTCCCGCCCGGAATGAGCCGGATGAAGGGGAAGTTAACTTTCGGGCCGTCATCTCGGCATTCAAGCGGATAGGGTTCCGCGATCCTATCGCGCTGGAGTATCGCCCCAGAGGCAAGACCGAGGAGGGGCTCAATACATTGAAAACGTTGGCAGTATAAACGCTAAATCATTCGAGTTGCCGAGTAATAAAGCCGACACGCCTGCAACTTGACGTATGACGAGTATAACGCTTACCCCACGTTGGCATGGTTTCTCTTTGAACAACAAATGGCCAACGCTCAACCCCTGATATTGGCGCAAGGTGAAAAGAAATGAATACCTGTATAAATGAATTCAGAAAAAATGTGCTTTCGCAGAAAAACCAAATTGGCTGCTGGTCTTCGCTGGGCAGCCCGATCACCACGGAAATTTTGGGATATGCCGGTTTTGACTGGCTGTTGCTTGATGGGGAGCACGCCTGTAATGACATTATGACCTTTATTCCACAATTGATGGCGTTAAAAGATAGCCGCAGCGCGCCCGTTGTCAGGCCAGAATGGAATGATGTGATCGCTATCAAACGGTTGCTGGATATTGGTTTTTCCAATTTTCTCATCCCGTTTATCGACACCGAGGCCGACGCCGTCAAGGCCGTTACTGCAACGCGCTATCCACCTCAAGGTATCCGTGGGATTTCGCTGGCGCAAAGAAATAATAAATACGGTACTGTGCCTGACTATTTTGCCAAGATTAACGACAATATTTGTATCATGGCGCAAATTGAAAGCCAAACCGGCATCGATAATGCGGAAAAAATCGCGGCGGTTGATGGGATCGACGTTCTGTTCGTCGGGCCGAGCGATCTTTCGGCCAATTTGGGCTATTTTTCGGATTTACACCATCCTGAAATGCAAAAAGCTATCCAACATGTTTTTGATGTCGCCAGGGCTCATCATAAAGCGGCGGGGATCCTTGCGCCCGTCGAGGCGGATGCCCAACGTTATTTGGCGATGGGGGCAACCTGCGTTGCGGTGGGCAGCGATTTAGGCTTATTCCGTGCGGCGACTAAAAAGCTGGCTGACGGATTTATCACGAAAGAATCCTGATTCCCTGGCTGAAAACCGTCTATACAGATGAGGAGACATCAATGAATATCGGATTTATCGGTTTGGGTATTATGGGCAAGCCCATGAGTAAAAATTTGCTAAAAGGAAATTACTCGTTGATTGTTAGCGATTTAAATCAAACCTCGGTAAACGAGCTCGTCGCCCTGGGGGCGATGGGCGCCACCAGTATCAAAGCGCTCGCGGCGCAATGTGACGTGATTATCACCATGCTACCGAATTCGCCGCAGGTGAAGCAGGTTGTTTTGGGGGAAGAAGGGGTGATTGCCGGTGCAAAACCGGGTAGCGTATTGATTGATATGAGTTCCATCGCGCCTTTAGCCAGCCAGGAGATCGCCGCCGAATTAGCGAAGAAAAATATTTCAATGCTGGATGCGCCGGTGAGCGGAGGTGAACCGAAGGCGATTGACGGTTCGCTTTCGGTGATGGTTGGGGGCGATATTGCCCTATTTGAAAAGTATTATGACTTACTCAGCGCCATGGCGAGTTCCGTGGTGCACACCGGGGATATTGGTGCCGGGAATATCACCAAGCTTTCCAATCAAATTATTGTTGCTCTTAATATTGCGGCCATGTCGGAAGCCTTTATATTGGCGACCAAAGCCGGCGTGGATCCACAGGTGGTATATAATGCTATTCGCGGCGGGTTGGCCGGTAGCACCGTCCTTGATGCAAAAGCGCCGATGGTTTTGGCTCGAAACTTCAAGCCGGGTTTCCGCCTGAATCTACACATAAAAGATTTGCAAAACGCCCTGGATACCTCACACAGCATTGGCGCACATTTGCCCTTAACCTCAATGGTGATGGAAATCATGCAGGCGTTGCGTACCCATGATATGGGGGAGTTGGATCACAGCGCCATTGCGCGTTTTTATGAGGCGCAGACCGGCATGGAAATAAAAGCTAATTAGCATTGTGCCGACGTGCCCGCCGTTTTCAATTGTACGGGTAGAGCATCGAGTAATATTCTTCTGCGGTAATGTGCTGCTGCGAAATAATAGTGCGGTTGGCGCATGGTATGTAAATACGCCAGCCAGTATTTGTCGGTAAATAATGAAAGCCTGCTTCTTGCTATGACGTGTATTTCTTATGGTGAATACGGCCGTATTTTGGGGCCCTTTATTATTAACGGAAATTTTAATGATGAGGTCGATGATGCTTACAAAAGCCGATGTGGGAACCGCGTCTTATCGTGTCCCAGCAAATAGAAAAAAATGTAGCCAATCAACTAATCGCGCCGGGCGGCACGGTAAAACGTATTATGCGGCATTGATTACCGGCGTCATGCTGGCGTGCGGTATGTGGTCGGTGCCGGCGGTATCCGCGCCGGCCCAGTTGGAAACGGTGATTACCACGCCCTACCAAATAAACGGTATCGCCGTTGCCCAGGATGGCCGGGTATTTGTCGGTATGCCGCGTTGGGTGCAGCAGGCCTCGTTTTCGGTTGGCGTGGTGGTGAACGGCGAGGTCGTCCCTTATCCCGGCGATAGCTGGAATACGTGGGCGCCGCAGTCCGATCCGGCGCAGCATTTTGTCAACATCAATGCGCTGCGCATCGAGCCGGATAAGCCGGATCATCTGTGGGCGGTGGATTGTACGTTGGGCAAAGGGGGCGCGAAGCTGGTCGATATTGATATTAAAAAGAATCAGATCGGGCGTGTGTACCCGCTTGATGCATCGATTGTGCCGGTACCGGGCGGCTGCCTTAACGATGTGCGCATTGTTGACCAGATCGCTTTCCTGACGGAATCGGGCACCGGTGCCATTATTACGCTCGATTTAGCCAGCGGGCAGGCGCGCCGTTTGTTGGCCAACAGCCAGAAAACCAAAGCGGAGCCGGGCAAGGTGGCGGTGATCGACGGCGTGGCGGAGAAAACGCCTGAAGGCGGCATCCCGATTGTCAATGCCGACGGCATTGAAATCAGCCCTGATAAACAATGGCTGTATTTCTGCCCGCCGCTGGGAGGCACGTTGTGGCGTGTGCAGTTAAGCGATCTGTTGAACACCCAGCTTGATGAAGCCTCGCTTGATCAGCGGGTGGAAAATCTTGGGCCATTGATGCCGGTTGGCGGCATTCTGATGCTGCCCAGCGGTGATATGCTGCTGTCGGACGTGGAGCATCATGCCATCCAACTGCGGCGGCCGGATGGCTCGCTGCGCCAGGTGGTTACGTCGGCGCTGCTTGACTGGCCGGACGCCATGGCGATTGGGCCGGACGGCAAGGTTTATACCGGCGCCGCGCAGGCGCATCGTACGCCGGCCAACAATGGCGGCCGTGATGATACCCATCCGCCGTTCCGCGTACTGCGCTTCCCGCTGCCGTGATGGTGCATGGTTGATGGGCATACCTCCCAGCAAAGGGGCAACGCGCCAACGGAGCGTGATAAGAAGGGTATAGCCGTTAACCGGCAGCCGGCCGATGAATGACGGGTGGCTGCCGGAGCAGGGGTTAATTGGCCGCTGGCGTTGCCAACTTCTCTCTGGCACCGGTTTGTTTGCGCAATGCCGCCACCTCTGTTGCCGTCACTTCATCGGCCTGATTGCCCCAGGAATTACGGATGTAGTTGAGAATATCCGCCATCTGTTGGTCGTCCATTTTCCAGTCAAAGGCGGGCATTCCCGCGGCGGTCGGCCTGTCGGCGGTATACGCGGCCCGCGCGCCGTTCAACATGGCGGTAATCATGTTGGTCGGGTTGTGCAACATGGCGCTATTCCCGGCAAAGGCAGGCACCATACCGTTGATCCCTTCACCCTGCCCACCGTGGCAGGCCGAGCAGTTGACTTCATAAACCATGGCCGCGTTTTTCTTGCGCGCGTCGTCCATGGCAAATGCGCCGGGCGCCGCGGTGCCTGAGGTCGGCAAACTTTTCAGGTAGGCGGCCACCGCCTGCAAATCGCTGTCGGTGAAATACTGCATCGAGTGCTCAACCGCTTCGGCCATTGGGCCTGCGGCGACATGCATGCCGTCGGAGCCGGTTTTCAGATACTGTGTTATCTGCGCATTGCTCCAGGCGCCGATGCCTGCATGCGGGTTCGGCGTGATGTCCGGCGCATACCAGTCGCCAAGGGTGCCGCCCTGCAAATACTGGCTGCTGATTTCACCGCCCAAGGCGTTACGCGCTGAATGGCAGACGCTACAATGCGCAGGGCCGTCAACGATATATTTACCGCGGTTGACCAGGCCGAGCTGGTTGGCTTCTTCCGCTTTGGCTGTGGCGGTTTTCAGGCTTTCAGGCTTGAAACCGTTGTTGTCGAAAAACAGCAGATTCCAGCCAACCATCGCCAGGCGAATGTTGTACGGGAAGCTCATGCCGCTGTTCTCATCAACCTTGTTGTGCACGGGGGTGAGCGTTGACATATAGGCCCACAAATCATGCATGTCGTCATCGCTCAGCTTTGTATAGGCGGTATAAGGCATCGCCGGGTAGAGGAAACCATGATCGCCACGGCCCTGGCGCACTGCGTTAAAGAAGTCGCGCTCGGTCATGTTGCCGATGCCGGTTTGTGTATCCGGCGTGATGTTTGACGTTTGTAGCTCACCAAACGGGGTGCTGATTTTATAGCCGCCGGCAAAGTTGGCGTTGTGGCAGGCGGCACAATCACTCAGGCGCATGACGTACTCTCCGCGTTTGATTGCCGCCGCATCTGCGCTGTGGTAATCAGCCAGCTTGGTCTGATTGTCGGCAACCTCAGAACGTGAACTGTCCAGCACCCCCCATAATCTACCGAATACGCCAATCCCTGCCAGCACGGCCACCGCCGCCAGGCTATATACGATTTTCTTTTTTGCGCTCATGATTATGCCTTCACCAGGGGAGCAGGGTTTTTAATGTAAGTCTGATGGATTGCCTGTGCGGCGCGGACAGCCAGTGCGCCGACAGTGACGGTGGGGTTGTAGCCGCCGTTGTTCGGAAATGCCGATGCGCCCACCACAAACACATTATGTACATCCCAGCTTTGTAGGTAGGTATTCACTGCCGACGTTGTGGGATCGGCGCCCATCACTGCGCCGCCGATGGTATGCGAACTTTCCTGCAGGTAGGGGTTCCAGGTTTGATCCGTTTGCCGTTCGAAGATCGACGTTGTCGGACCGGCCTCCTTCATGATCTCCTGCGCTTTCTGGGTGACATAGTTCACCATATTGATATCGTTCTGATTCCAGTCGAATGTGACGCGCAGCAGCGGTTGGCCATGACGATCCTTATAGATGGGATCAAGATCGAGATAAGCGCCGCGAACCGGCATTGAGGTGCCCTGGCAGAAAATGGTGGCGGCGGTTTGGTAGTCGCGTGCATAGCCGGCTTTCCATTCGCTGCCCCAGCGTTTGGTTCCGGCGCGCAGGCTATCCATATGCTGAATCGGCCGGCCGTCGGTGTTGTACGCCATAATGCCGGCGCCGCCGATAAAATCGAGGCTGCTGTGATCGAAATTGTCGCCGTTGAAGTCGTCGATCTGCACGGCCAGCGCGCCGCCGCCGATGAACGGGTTCATAAATTCACCGTCAAAGAAACCGGTCACGGAAGAGCAACTTTGATAATTGTAATTCCGCCCGATGGTGCCGCGCCCGGTTTCTGGGTTGTACGGCTCGCCAATTTTTGACAACAGCATCATGCGCACGTTGTCCATTTGGTACGCGGTGATGCAGATCACGTCCGCCGGCTGGAAGCCTTCAACGCCTTCTTTGGTGATAAACCTGACGCCGGTGGCCGTTTTACCATCCTCATGTTTGAGCACTTGCAGAACTTCGGTCTCGGTCAGCACGGTAAAATTCGACCGGCGCATCAATACCGGGAGGATACAGGCCTGCGGCGAGGACTTACTGAAGTTGCCGCACCCGTGGAAATCGCAAAAGCCGCAATAGGTGCAAGGCCCCATGGTGACGCCTAACGGGTTGACGTAGGATTGCGAAATATTGCCGGCCGGGATGGTGAAAGGGTGGTAGCCCATTTTTTCCGTCGTTGCGCGGTATTTGCTCATCCAATGAGTATCTTTGAGCGGCGGCGTTGGGTACTCGCGCTGGCGCGGCCCTTCGAAAATATTGCCGCCGCTGATCCGTTGGCCGTTCAGGTTGCCGGCGATGCCGGAAGTGCCGGCAATGCGCTCAAAGCGGTCATAGAACGGTTCCATTTCTTCATAGGTGACGCCCCAGTCTTGCAGTTGCAGACCTTTCATTTTTTCTGCGCCGTAGCGTTCACGCGTCTGGGTGGCGATCTCAAAATCCCACGGCGAAAAGCGCCATGACATTCCCGCCCAGTGCGTGCCCGCGCCGCCGACGTTCCAGCCAAACTGATACGCCGACCAGTTGCGAACCGGGGCCGCATCCTGACGGGGGTTGTTACGGAAAGTGGTTGTTTCCACACTCATGGGTTGCAAAAGCTGCCGCCGGGTGTGCCAACGCAGTTCATCCGGGTCAACGGCCACCGGGAAATCGGTTGAGGTATCGCGCCAGGCGCCGCGTTCTATCGCCACGACGTTCAGCCCGGCACGGGTTAATTCTTCCGCCATAACGGAGCCTGCCCAACCTAATCCGATGATGACGACGTCCGTTTTATTTCTTATTTTTGACATTTGCTCAGCTCCGGCAATCAATCTTTTGGAATAAGGCTTACAGGGATTAATTTTAGATTTTCGCCCCGGCGCTCAATATAGGGGCGGTAATCATAGCGCGCCCCAGGGAAGCCAATCATTTTCCAGCCGGCCATGGTTTTATTGCCGCCATAAATGGGGTCTGCCAGATAGCTTTCACGCACGTTTTGCAACATTAACTCAAAGAAGGCTTGGCTATTAACTTCTTTGCCGAGCTCAATTTTCCCCGTTTCCATGTCAGTTAAAAACGTATCGATCTGTTGTGCGCTGAGCGTATGAAATGAGGCGTGGTGATTAGCCTGCGCCCAGTTTTCCACTGCCTTTAGGCCGGTTAAATAACGTTCGCGCGGTGAGGCCAGAAATTGCGGGCTACCCATCAGCTTTTCTTCATTTTCCGGGCGTAGCGGCCCGACAAGATAAAGCGCGGCGCCAGAGCCGTAATCGCCGGCTAACTGGTCATCCATGAACTCAATCGCGCCTTCCTCCGTGGCTGAAGGGCCGTGTTCGTCTGCGGGGATCAGTCGATCAAAAATGGCCGACAGATTCTTTCTGTCGGTTTCGTCTGTTAATACACGATATCCGCCTTGCATTGCTGGAACGGGCAAGCTGTCGGCGTTTAATTTGGTTTCAAGCGGGATATTATCGAGTTCTTTAGCGCTTAACTTTGGCGCAACGGTCAACGTTGCCACCAACGAACTGAGTGAAAAGATAGCCTCTCTTCGGTTCATTTTTTATTTCCTTCAATAGCACAATCTTTTTGTCACACTGTTTTAAATTCGCCCACCGAAGTAAGTGAATTCCCTGATAGTTGGCAATAGCTTGCTAACTTTCCAAAAATTACTGTTCCAGCCAGAAAGACAAATTCGGGTTGCCAACCGGATGATCCATTAAGCTCTCTGGTGGGAACGTCTTATAATGAGCTCGCCTTTACGCCAGTCGCCGTCTTCTGTAGCCTTGTTGTCAATGAGCCGGCTGATCGCTTCGGCCATCAATTTTTCTGTGTCCTGGCGGTAAGTTGTTAATGCCCAAACGGGCGAACCGCTTTCGTCAATGCCATCAAATCCGACGATGCCGATGGTGTGTTGTTGCTCACACTCATACAGCGCTTCTAGCGCGCCGATCGCCAAAATATCGTTTTCGCAAAATAGGGCTTCGATGCGTGTTGTTTGCGCGGTGGTTTGAAGGTATTCCTTTATGAGTTTGTAAGCGCGAAGCCGATCATAGTTGCCCGCTATCAGCAACTGATCCAGCTCGTAGCCGTGCGCTTGAAGTTCATCCCGGTAACCCTCCATGCGTAGCAAATAGCTGGACTCGGTATCCGGCCCTTTCATATAACCAAAGCGTTTATAGCCCTGTTCAAGTAAGAGCTGCGCGATCTCGCGTCCGGCCTGGTAGCCGTCGATATTGACCACCTCGATGTGGCGCTGGCTGTCGCTATTGCGAAGTACCTGAATGAGTGGGATGTAATGCATGTCGTGGATGATTTCGTACAATTCACTGCTCAGGGCGTTACCCACGAATAAAATGCCATCCACCTGGAGTTGATCGGCCATCTGAATGATCGCTTGGTGGTTTTCACCCTCGGTGATATTCAGCATCAGCGCCAGGTAACCGCGCGCTTGCAGCGCTTTGGTTACGACATCAAGGATTTTCATTGAATGCGGGTTTTTAAACTCGTCAATGGCTACGCCAATAATGTGCGTCTGCTTTTTGGTCAGGCTGCGCGCCAACAAATTTGGGCGATAGCCCAAACCGGCGGCAGCGGCCAGTACGTTCTTTTGCGCTTCGGCGGAAATGGATGCGCCGGGTGTGAATGCCCTTGATACTGTCCACTTCGAAACACCGGCACGTTTTGCTACATCACTTGCCGTGGCTTTCTTCTGTTTGGATGTCTTGATTTCTTTCGTCATAAGTCGAATTTTTGAATGGTCACATTAAGCGCCTACGCTGGGCGTCGATCGCTGACATGAAAACAATACCCTTCTATGAGGAACCTGCCGGTGTTGGAGGTATTTCGCGCACTAAATCCTTAGCGTTATTGTTATTATCATGTTAATTATTGCACCCGATTGCAAAGGGATTTTTGCACCCGAATGCAAGAAAATGTTACTGCGTTCGGCAGGGCGTGCTGGCTTAGGAAAAGGCGAAAGTGCGCAGCATTGCTGCTGCGCACGGGGGGAATTGTTCTTGGCGGCCCGTGTTTAAGCGGGGATGAGGCGCAATGCCTTTAACCGTGCAAACAGATCGAAAAATGCATCAGGCGTGCTTTTGTAATCAAGGAACCCGGCCTTGCGGCTTTTTGTCATGTCCGTCACCACTTCCATCGGCCGGCCGAGATCGGCATCCGTGTGCCACCACGAAGCCAGGCGATCGACGTTCGGTTCTTGCAATTGATATTTGGCCGCGATATCGGCCCATTGGCGCGCTGCATCCTGCATCCGGCCTTCCAGTGGGCGAAGCGTGCCGTCAAACGGCGCGGCTTCAATGCCGAAGTAACCGGCCAACTGCGCCCACATCGATTTCCAGCGAAAGATATCGCCGTTCACCACGTTGAAATCCTGGTTTTTGGCCTGTTCGTTCAGCGCCGCCCAGGCCAGGTGCCGTGCCAGCAGGCGCGCATCGGTCATGTCCGTGAGGCCGTTCCACTGTGCCGCCGAACCTGGGAAGACGAAGGGTTGACCGCTGTGTTTGCACAATGTGGCGTAGACGGCCAGCGTCTGGCCCATGTTCATCGCGTTGCCGAGCGCGAAACCGATAATCGTATGGGGCCGATGCACGCTCCAGCTAAAACCGTAGCGATTGGCAGCCTCGAACAGCCTATCTTCCTGCTCGTAGTAGAAATTTTCCACCGGTTGGCGGCCTTGTTCTTCCCGAAACGGTGTAATCGGAACCGCCCCTGCACCGTAGGCTTCGAACGGCCCGAGATAGTGCTTCAGGCCGGTAACCAACGCCGCGTGTTTAAGCTGTGCCGTGCGCCCGAGCGGCTCAAGCACGTTGCGCACCATGGCGCCGTTAACGCGAATATTCTCTTTCTCACTTGCCTGCCGCGACCAGGCGGTGAGGAATACATGGGTGATTCCCAACCCGCTAACCGCAGCCGCAACGGACTCGCTATCGGTCAGATCGGCGATGATCGGCTGGCAACCGGGGACGATGGCGTTGCGCCCGCGTGACAGGCCGTAAACCGTCCAGCCGCTGGCAAGAAGATGTTCCGCCAGTGCGTTGCCGATGATGCCACTGGCGCCGATAATCAGTGCTTTGTTGCTCATACTGTCGCTCCTGTTTTGGATGGCGTGGACTTCATGCTCTCCAGACATCATACTGAGGATAAATATTCCTGTTCAGGATAAGATTTCCATAAATTGAAGAATTTAATTCATCAATCATCAACGGTTTTGCGCAGCGAGCGGCTCAAAGGCATCGTTCCGTTTGTCTGTGCCGCCGAGGCCGGCAGTTTTACCGCCGCCGCACAGCAGTTGAATCTCACCAGCTCCGCCGTGAGCAAAAGCGTTGCCCGGCTTGAACAGCGCCTGGGGGTGGCGCTGTTTGAACGCACCACGCGTCGCCTGGCGCTTTCCGACGCCGGGCGTGCCTATTACGAAACCTGTATCCGGATCCTGACGGAGCTCAATGAAGCCGAGGCCGCCATGCTGGCGCAAAAGCGGGAACCGACCGGTACGGTGCGCGTGGCGTTGCCCGCGTCTTTCGGGCGGCTTCGCGTAGTGCCGGTACTGCTAAAATTTTCAACGCAGTATCCGGACGTGCGCCCGCACCTGACGTTTTCCGATCGCTTCGTTGATTTCGCCGAGGAGGGTATCGATCTGGCGGTGCGCATCGGCGGGCCGCCGAATTTCCCGTCATCGCTGGTTCAGCGCTACTTGGGCTGCGAGCGCCTGATTTTCTGTGCCGCGCCGGGTTATCTTGAACGGCGCGGCGAGCCGCTGACCATGCCGCTGTTGCAGGAGCACGATTGCATTGTTTACGGGCGGCCTGACGGCACGCAACCGCCCTGGGTGTATGCCACCGGTAACGGTGAAATCGGCCACTGTTTCGTGCGCCCGCGTATTGTCGCCAGCGATGCTGAAGCCCAGTTGGCATACGTGCGGGAGGGGATGGGGATCGCGCAGTTGGCAACCTGGCTGGTGGAGGATGATTTGCGTGCCGGTAAACTGGTGGAGATTATGGCGCGGCAGGCGACGGACGGACTGCCGCTCCATCTGTTATGGCCGGTGGCGCGGCAATTGACGCCCAAGGTCGATGTGTTGGCGCAGTTGCTCGAGGCCCACCTGCGGATTCGCTAACCGCGTTGGGGGCGGCGGGCTTACGCAGCCGCTCCAGGCGCTATCAGGCTTGGTACTGCAGATAGACCACATGGGTTTGCAGGTACTCCTCCAGCCCGTGGCGGCCATCGGCACCGCCGACGCCGGATTTACGCCAGCCGGCGTGGAAGCCTTGCATGGCTTCAAAATTTTCCCTGTTGATATAGGTTTCGCCAAACTTCAGCTTTTTCATCGCCGCCATGGCGGTGTTGAGATCGTTGGTATAGATGGACGAGGTCAGGCCGAACTCACAGTCATTCGCCATCGCGATCGCTTCATCCAGCGTGTTGAAGGTGGCGACCGGTAGCACCGGCCCGAACGTCTCTTCATGCATGATGTCCATCTCTTGGCGCACATTGACCAACAGGGTCGGCTGGAAGAAATAGCCCTTGTTGCCGGCGCGTTTGCCACCCACCAGCACCTGCGCCCCTTGCGCAATCGCGTTGTCCACTTTGGCCTGAACCGCATTGAGTGAAGCGGCATCGATCAGCGGCCCCATATCCAACGCTTTTTCGTTTGCCGGGTTGCCGTATTTCACGTTGTTAAAGGCGGCGGTCAAACGTGTGATAAACGCATCCTTGATGCTGTCTTGCACATAGACCCGTTCGGCGCAGTTGCACACTTGCCCGGTATTGATCACCCGGGAAGCGACAATGGCTTTTACCGCCAGATCCAGATCGGCATCTTGCATGACAATCGCCGGTGCTTTGCCGCCCAGTTCCAACGACACTTTGGTGATGTTTTGCGCCGCGGCGGCCATGGTTTGTTCCCCGGCCGCCACGCTGCCGGTCAGGCTGACCATCCCGACCTTCGGGTTGCTGGCCAATTCATGGCCGACTACCGAGCCACGCCCGGTAACCAGATTGAAGACGCCTTTTGGCAACCCGACCTGGTGAACGATTTCAGCAAAGACGATAGCATTGTTCGGGGTGAGCTGACTGGGTTTGACCACGATGGTGTTGCCGGTGATCAGCGCGGGCGCCGCTTTGCGTGCGATCAGGAAAAACGGAAAGTTCCACGGCAAGATGCCGGTCGTTACCCCGATGGCCTTCTTGAACACAAAAATATTCTCATTGCGCCGATCGCTTTGCACGATTTCACCTTCGTAGCGCCGCGCCCATTCCGCCATATAGTCAAGATAATCTGCGGTGAACAGGACTTCGGTATTGGCCAGCGCCTGGGTCTTGCCCCCTTCGGCGACAATGATGTCGGTCAGTTCCTGCGCCCGCTCACGGATCCCGGCGGCAATTTTATGCAGCCAGATACCGCGCTCGTAGGCCGGTGTCTCTTCCCAACCGGCCTGGGCCTGCTCTGCGGCGTCAATGGCGCGGCGCACCTCTTCCAAACCCGCGTCCGGTACCTGTGAAATAATGTCCTCCGTGGAAGGATTCAACACATCGATCCATTTCTCGCCGGCATAAGGAACGAATTCACCATTAATGTAAAGTTGTTGTTTTTTTATTGCCATGATTTCAACCTCGATAACAATATGTGTGGTATTTGTTGCTTATTTGTATGTGCTTTTACCTCGCCGACATCAATAATGCAAACACGCGGCAACGGCATCAAATGGGATGCATCCTCGGGTGAACGGGCAGGGGGCGTAAAGTGCTATTGTCTAAATAATTAACCAAAAAACAAGGTGTTATTTTATGCTTGGCCGTGCAGAATGGCGCCTTGCCAGGCGTTAGGCCGCGTTATAAAACCTTTCATGATAACCGGGGGAACGCTGATAAACCTTTTGCTGGTTGCCGCCGGCGTGTTATTGCTGGCAAAAATATCAAGCAACGCGCGTTTTTCTTCAAAAAGTCATCGCATTTCTCTCGGACTTTTTTTGTCTTCCCGAAGCTCCGTTAGCCTGAACGTATTGAAAAATTTTAGAAAAACATGATCGGCCTCACAATTTGTACTTACGGGTAAGCCGCCGGGAAAGTTAAAAAAACAACGCTATGTGTGGTTTTCCTGCCCTTATGCCAATCGGGGTTTTTATCACGGTTAAACGGTTTGATTTAAGTGCTCAAATAATAGCCTGGTGATACTCGTTATACGCCAGCTTGCAGATGTGTTGGCTTAGTGACTTGGCCTATTGTCCTGCGAATCGAATATGTAGAGTATATAAGTTTACAAACTCGATATTCCCAGAGCAGTTATTCTATCTGTTCTTTTCTCCGGCGGTATAATAACAGTGGGTTCCTGTTTCGGTTATTCAATGTGACAGGTTGATGAATGGCGTGAAATAAACCAGGCGCTATGTGATACAGTAAAAATATCAGGATTACTCCCGGAACGCGTTGGCGAAATTATCACATCAGGCCTGGTGTGCTGCTGAGTACTCAGAATATCCCGAAATTCACAAAAAATATCTCGCGCATATATGGCTATATTGGTGAAAATGAATTTTATTTTATTCTGTTTTAATTTATTGATTTTTATGTTTATTTTGTTTTTCATCTTGCTGGGTATTTCATGGAATTAGTCGGTGTTTTAATTGAGGCGGCTTGGCTAAATAAGCGGAAAAATTCACTTGGGCGGCTATTTTATGCCAGATAGCGGCTATACTTCTACGCTGAGCGTAAAAGAATCCCGGAATTTTCAGGGATAATTCATACTTCAAACTAAAAACATAGAGATGTAGAGATTATTATGGATTCCCACGATTCGACTTTATCTCAGACCAGTGAAACACCCCGTGCCGTAACCGTAAGGCAGCGGATTTTTTTTGTGGTGCTTGTTGCGACAATGGGCGCGCTGGCATTTGGGTATGATACCGGTATTATTTCAGGGGCATTACCTTATATGTCTTCCCCCTCTGCTGAAGGCGGGCTGGGGCTGACCTCGTTCACTGAAGGCTTGGTTGCGTCGTCACTGGTTTTCGGTGCGGCAATCGGTTCCTTTCTCAGCGGTTTTTTCTCCGATAAGTTTGGCCGCCGCATTACGCTGCGCAGCCTGGCCGTTCTGTTTGTTGTTGGCTCCCTGGGCACCGCGCTGGCCCCCTCGGTATCGGCGATGGTTGCCATGCGTTTCCTGCTTGGGATCGCCGTTGGCGGCGGCTCCTCGACAGTGCCGGTTTTTATCGCGGAGATCGCCGGGCCAAGGCTCAGGGCGCCGCTGGTAAGCCGTAATGAATTAATGATTGTCACCGGGCAGTTAGTGGCCTATGTGGTCAGTGCCTTGCTCAGCTACCTGTTGCACGATGGGCATCTGTGGCGTTATATGCTGGCGATCGCCATGGTGCCAGGCGTCCTGCTGTTTTTGGGGACCTTTTTTGTTCCGGTTTCTCCGCACTGGCTGGTGGCGGAAGGGCGCCACGAGGAAGCCAAAGAGGTACTGCACGAGCTGCGCGAAACGCCGCATGAGGTGCATAAAGAGCTAAAGCAGATGCGTAAACAGGCCAAAGAGGCCGAACGCGGGCCTGACGTCATGACGCTGATTCGCGAAAAGTGGGTGCTAAGGCTGCTGGTCATCGGCATTGGGCTGGGTTTTGCTCTTCAATTCACCGGTGTGAATGCCTTTATGTATTACACCCCGATCATCCTGAAGTCCACGGGCCTGGGCACCACCGCCGCCATTACGGCGACCATCGGCAATGGGGTGGTTTCCGTTATTGCCACCATCGCCGGGATTTGGGCCGTGAGCCGTTTCTCAAGACGGCATATGCTGATTACCGGGTTTTGCTTTGTCATCTTTGCGCAGCTTTCGTTAGGCGCTGTGTTGACGCTGTTATCCTCCGACCTGACGCAAAGCTTTATTGCTTTAGGCTGCATACTGATCTTCCTGTTTTTCATGCAGATGTTTATCGCCCCGGTTTACTGGCTGCTGATGTCCGAATTATTCCCCATGCAGTTGCGCGGGCGGCTTACAGGGACTGCAATTTCGCTGCAGTGGATTTTTAATGCGTTGGTCGCTTTCAGCTTCCCGCCGCTAATGGCCGTTGCCGGCAGCAAAACCTTCTTCATTTTCGCACTGATTAACGTGGGTTCTTTGCTGTTTATCATGCTGATGGTGCCGGAAACGCGCGGGAAAAGCCTGGAAGAAATTGAAACGCATATGCGTGAGAAGTATGGCGAAAATAACGATAAGGCCACTCAGGCTTAGCACCGGTTGGCCCGCCGCGGCTGCGGCGGGCTGATGCGTAAGCAATGCGCCGGGTGCCTGTTTAGACCAGCGTCTGCAATGCGGCAGCGTTAAAATCCTGCAACGCAGCGTGGTTGCCCGTGTGAATTTTGACCGCCCAATGGGGATCGCTCAACAGCGCTCGGCCGACCGCGATCAAATCAAATTCGTTGCGCGCCATGCGCTCAATCAGGTTATCCAGGCTGGCGGGTTTGGCGCTTTCACCGGCAAATGCGCCCATAAAATCGCTCGACAGGCCGACGGAGCCGACGCTAATGGTGGCGGCACCGGTCAGTTTTTTCGCCCAGCCGGCAAAGTTCAACCCCTTGCCGCCGTCGATCTCGGGAAACTCCGGTTCCCAGAACCGCCGCTGCGAGCAGTGCAGGATATCCACCCCGGCGTCGACCAGTGGCACCAGCCAGTCGCTCATGGCCTCTGGCGTGGGTGCCAGACGGGCCGTATAGTCCTGCTGTTTCCATTGGCTAACGCGCAAAATCAGTGGGAAATCAGGGCCAACTGCTTGGCGCATGGCTTTTACCACCTCGGCAGCAAAACGTGAGCGCTGCTGCAAGGTTGCGCCACCGTAGCCATCGGTACGCCGGTTGGTGCCGGCCCAGAAAAACTGGTCGATCAGATAACCGTGCGCGCCGTGGATTTCCGCCACGTCAAAGCCCAGGCGTTTGGCATCCGCGGCTGCCTGCGCGAAGGCGGCTATGGTGTCGGCGATAGCTTCCTCGCTCATCGCCACGCCGCGCGGCTGGCCCGGTGCGATCAGCCCCGATGGGCTCTCGACCTCCGTATCCGGCACCCAATCCGTCTGGAAACTGATGACCGAACCGGTATGCCACAACTGCGGCCCCATCTTGCCGCCGGCAGCGTGAACGCTATCGATAACACGTTTCCAGCCGGCCAACGCTTCCTGGCCGTAGAAAAACGGGATCTGGGCGTCGTTGCGAGCTGCAGGCCGGTTGATCACCGTGCCTTCGGAGAGGATCAGGCCGACTTCGCCTTCTGCGCGGCGCCGGTAATAGGCGGCGATTTTTTCGTCAGGCACGCCGTTGGCGGCAAAGGAGCGCGTCATCGGCGCCATAACGATGCGGTTTTTCAGCGCCAGACTTTTCAGGTGGAAAGGTTGAAACAGGACATCGATATCAGAGCTGACCACAGGCTATATCTCCGCATTAGATTAACAACCTACCTAGTATAGCGTCGATTGGGTTTGCTATAGGCGCGCCGCACCAGGCGGCGCACAAAACGCTACTTCACACCGCCCCCCAACGATTCCCACAGCGTGATCCGGTTTTCGAAATCGGTTTGTTGCAGCGCAACCAGTTCCAACTGTGTCGACCACAGCGTGCGTTGATCGGTTAATACCGTCAGGTAATCGCCGGTGCCCACCTCATAGCTGCGGCGGGCGATGTCGTAGCTGCGCTGCGCCGAGGCAACCGCTTGCACCTGCGCGTCCATTTGCTCATTCAACGTTTCCCGGCGGGCCAGCGCGTTTGCTACATCTTCAAACGCGGTCTGGATAGTCTTTTGGTAAGTGGCAATCAGGCCCTTTTTCTCTGCCTCTGCGTAATGCAACTGCGCCAGATTGCTGCCGCCGGCAAACAGCGGCAGCGTGATACTTGGCGCAAACGACCAAACATTGGTGCCGTGGCTAAACAGGTTCGATAACGAACTGCTGCCAACGCCGGCGCTGGCGGTCAGTGATATGGTTGGGAAGAAGTTCGCGCGCGCGGCGCCAATGTCGGCATTCTCACTCTTCAAATTGTGTTCGGCTTCAATCACGTCGGGCCGCCGCAGCAACACGGCGGAGGAGACGCCGGCCGGCACCAGGGCAATCGCCTGCGGCGCCAGGCTTTCGATCGGGCCCGGCAACAGGTTTTCTGGCACGGTTTCGCCCACCAACAGGTTAAGGGCGTTGATGTCCTGTGCGACCAGCGTTTTATAACTGGCGACGCTGGCGCGCGCCTGCTGATAGGTAGTTTCCGCTTCGCTGACATCGGCCGCTGATGCGGTGCCGACGCCTAACTGCCGTTGGGTAATACGCAGTGTATCCGCCGCGCTGGCCATGGTTTGCTGGCTTAACGCCAGGTTGCTTTTATCCGCCGCCAGCGTTATCCAGGCGGTGGTGGTTTCGGCAACCAGCGTAATCCGCGTATTTTGCGCCGTGGCTTCACTGGCAAGCCAGGTTTCTTTGGCGGCGCGCGCCAGGCTGCGGTTGCGGCCAAACAGATCAAGCTCAAAGCTGCTGATCGCGCCGTCGGCTTCGGCGGAACTGCTCACGCCTTCGCTTACCGTGCGGCTGCGGGTCTGCGTCAGTTCGGCGTCAAGCGTTGGGAACAGCGCCGCACGCTCTTCGCCATACAACGCGCGTGCGGCTTCTATATCGGCAATCGCTTTTTGCAAATCGCGGTTGCTGACCAGTGCGCGCTCCACCACCTTGTTCAGCCGCGGGTCGGCCAGCACTTGTTGCCAGTCGCTCAGTACCGTTTTGGCTTCGCTGTTGTTCCCCTGCGTGGGCCAGGTTTGGGGCACCGGCGCCGCCGGGCGCTCATAGTGCGGATCGAGTGAGATACAACCGGCCAACAGCAGCGACAGGCTGATGATGCTCAAATGAAATATGTTTTTATGATGAAACATCCGTTATTCCTCGTTCACATGGCGGCGAGTGAAAAAGTGTTTCACCAGCACAAAGAACAGGGGCACAAAGAAAATCGCCAGCAGCGTCGCCGTCAGCGTACCGCCGATGATGCCGGTACCGATCGCAATGCGGCTGTTTGCCCCGGCGCCGGTCGATAACGCCAGCGGCAAGACGCCGGCGATAAACGCAATCGACGTCATCAGGATCGGCCGTAACCGTGTTTTCGCGGCGGAAATCGCCGCCGCCGATAACGACTGGCCCTGCTTAACCGCCGCTTCGGCGAACTCGACGATCAGGATGGCGTTCTTTGACGACAGCCCGATGGTGGTCAACAACGCCACCTGGAAATAGATGTCGTTGTTCAGGCCGCGCAGCGACGCCGCGAAAGACGCACCGAGAATACCCAACGGGATAACCAGGATCACTGAGAAGGGCACCGACCAGCTTTCATACAGCGCGGCCAGGCACAGGAACACCACCATAATCGAAATGGTATACAGGCTGAGGGTCTGGCCGCTCGCCAACTGTTCCTGCAGCGACAGGCCGCTCCAGGCATAGGTGGAGCCTTTCGGCAGTTTCGACGCCAGTTCCTCCATTTTGGCCATCGCCGCGCCCGAGCTGTAACCGTCGGTGTTTTCACCGTCAATTTCAAACGAGGTGACGCCGTTATAGCGCGCCAGACTTTGCGGCCCGAAGGCCCAGCGGGTGGTGGCGAAAGCGGAGAACGGCGTCATGGTGGATTCACCGCTGCTGTTGGTGCCCCGCACAAACCATTTGTTCAGATCCTGCGGCTGTGAACGGAACTGACTGTCACCCTCGATATACACTTCTTTTACCCGCCCGCGGTCGATAAAGTCGTCCACGTAGGTGCCGCCCCAGGCGCTGCTCAGCGTGGCGGTGACGTCGCTAAGATCCAACCCCAGCGCAACGGCCTTGTTGTTATCGATATCGACTTTCAACTGCGGCGTTTCAGGCAGGTCTGCTGCGCGTACGGATTGCAACTCCGGGCTGTTATTGGCTTCGGTAATCAACCGATCGCGCATTTTCAGCAGATCGTCATGGCTGGTGCCGCCGGCCGACAGCAGTTCAAAAGTAAAGCCGTTGCTTTGCCCCATGCCCGATAGCGAAGGCGGCGTCATGGCGATGACTTTTGCATCGCGAATGCTGGCCAGCGCCTTATTGGCGGCCTCGGCAATGGCCTGGGCGGTATTTTGCGCGCCGGGGCGCTGGCTCCAGTCTTTTAGCGCCACGAAAGCCATGCCGACGTTGTCGCCGCTGCCGCTGAAGTTGAAGCCGGTCACCGAAAACACCACGTCGGTATTGGCTTTTTCATGGGTGAGGAACCAGTTGGTCACCTCGCTGTTCACCAAATTGGTGCGGTTAACCGATGAGCCTGCCGGCAGGGTGAACTGCACCATCACCTGGCCCTGATCTTCGTTGGGCAGGAAACTGGTAGGCATATGCATCATCAATACGCCCATGGCGGTGGCTAGCGCAGCATAAACCATCATCATCATGGCGGGGCGGCGCAGCCCCTTCAGCACGCCGTGCTTGTAGCGGTGCTCGGTGTTGGCATAGAAGCGGTTGAACCCGCCGAAAAAACCGCGTTTGTGTGGGGTGCTATGGCGCAGCAGCGCCCCACACAGCGCCGGCGTCAGCGTTAAGGCCACCACCACCGAAAGCGCCATGGCGGAAATCAGCGTCACCGAGAACTGGCGGTAAATCACGCCGGTGGAACCACCAAAAAACGCCATCGGCAGAAATACCGCGGAGAGCACCACGGCGATCGCCACCAGCGCGCCGGAGATTTCCCCCATCGATTTTTCCGTCGCGGCGCGGGCCTTTAATCCCTCCTCGCGCATGATTCGCTCGACGTTTTCCACCACCACGATCGCGTCATCGACCAATAGCCCGATGGCCAATACCATGGCAAAGAGCGTCAGGGTATTAATGGTATAGCCAAACGCCGACAGCACGCCGAAGGTGCCCAGCAGCACAACCGGCACCGCCAGGGCAGGGATCAGCGTGGCGCGCACGTTTTGCAGGAACAGGTACATCACGGCGATCACCAGCGCGATCGCGATCAACAGCGTTTCCACCACGTCCTGCACCGACAGCTTGATAAATTCGGTGCTGTCTTTCGGATAGGCCACGTCATAACCCGCCGGCATACTGCTGCGATATTTTTCGACGGTGGCCTTCACTGCCTTGGCCGTGTCCAACGCGTTAGCGCCGGCGGACATCATCACCGCCACCCCTGCGGCCGGGTGGCCGTTGAGGCGTGACGTGGCAATATAGTCCTGGCTGCCCATCTCTACGCGCGCAACGTCGCCGATACGTACCACGGAACCGTTGGCCTCGCTTTTCACGATAATATTGCGGAACTGCTCCGGCGTTTGCAGGCGTGATTGTGCCTGCACCGTGGCGGTAATCTGCTGGGTGGGCGAGGTAGGCGCCGTACCAATGCTGCCGGCGGACAGCTGGATATTTTGCGATTCGATGGCGGTTTCAACGTCTGAAGGCATCAGATCATAGGCGGCCAGCTTGGTGGGGTTCAGCCAGATGCGCATCGCGTATTCGTTGCCGAACACGTTAAGGCTACCGACACCCGGCACGCGCGCCAACGGATCTTGCATATTACTGACCAGCCAGTCGGCAATGTCGTTACTGGTCGCCTTATTGGTCTTGTCGTACAGCGCCATGATCATCAGGAAGTCGGACTGGGATTTGGTCACCGTTATCCCGGCTTCCTGCACTTCGGTCGGCAGGCGGGATTCCGCTTGTTGCAGCTTATCTTGCACCTGAACCTGCGCAGTATCCGGGTTGGTGCCCAGTTTAAAGCTGACCGTAATCTGCACCGTGCCGGCGGAGCTGCTGGTGGAGGTAAAATAGAGCAGATTATCCAGGCCGGTTAGCTGTTGTTCGATCACCTGGGTGACGCTGTTTTCTATGGTTTCGGCCGAGGCGCCGGCATAGGTTGCCTTGATTCTTATCGAAGGCGGCGCCACTTCCGGATACTGCGCTACCGCCATCGAACGGATGGCAATAATCCCGGCCATCATAATCAGCAGCGCGATAACCCAGGCAAATACCGGGCGCCGGACAAAGAAGCGTGAAAACATCAGGCCGCTCCTTCTGTTGCTACCGGTTTAGCCGCTGCGGCGCTGACCTGCACTTCAACCGGTTTGACGGTGTCGCCCGCGTTGACTTTGCCGGTGCCTTCAACGATAACACGATCGCCGGCCTGCAGCCCATTGGTGATCAGATAGTTGTCGCCGGCATTGGTCGCGGTGACTACGTTGCGCAATACCACTTTGTTGCTGGCATCCACGACGAACGCCGTGGCATTGCCTTTTGGATCGCGAATGATGCTTTGCTGCGGCGCCAGGACCGCGTTTTCGATCACCCCCTCATCCACGCTGGCATGAACGAACATGCCCGGCAGCAAAATGTGCTGTGGGTTAGGGAAGATGGCGCGCAGGGTGACGGAACCCGTTGATTCATCAACCGATACCTCGGTTAACTCAAGTTTGCCTTTTTCCGGGTACACCGAGCCGTCTTCCAGCGTCAGCGTGACGTCAAGCGTGTCGCTGTTGGTGGCGAGCGCGCGTTTACGCAGTTGCAGCAGATCCACACTGGAGCGGGTGAGATCAACGTACATGCTGTCGAGTGCGGTGATGGTGGTTAACGCGGTGGTCTGATCGGCGGTGACCAGCGCGCCCGGCGTGACGGTGGAGATACCGATATGCCCGGAGATAGGCGCGGTTACGCGTGTCCAGTTAAGGTTGATTCTATCGGCTTCAAGCGCTGCGGCTTTTTCCGCCACGCTGGCTTTGTCTTCGCCGCAGGTGGCGGCGGCGTCATCGGCATCCTGTTTGGATACGCCTTGCTCTTTCACCAGGATTGCATAGCGTTTGGCCTTTTGGCAGTCGGCAATCACCAGTGCCTTGGCGCTTTGCAGCGCGGCGGCGGCCTGATCATAGGCAGCCTGATAGCTTGAAGGATCAATCTGGTACAGCGCTTGCCCGGCTTTGACCTCATCGCCTTCTTTAAACAGACGGCGTTGAATAATGCCGCCGACCTGCGGCAGCACGCTCGACGTCAAGGTTGCGGTGGTGCGCCCGGTAAGATCGCTGGAATAGGTGAAGGGTTGCGCTTTTAACGTAACCACGCCAACCTGCGGCGGTGCGGTTTTTTCCGGCGTGGAGGCGTCATGGCAGCCGGCTAATCCGAACAGGGTCAACATACATAAAATGCGTAATTCCATAGCAGGGGTCCAAATTAATAGTGGCGAATTATTTCCGGTGTGCAGTGCTTCCAATAACGGCGTGTTTATCTCAATAAGTAATATCCGAAGAGCATGACTCCCCGGATGACGTTTTAAAAATAGTTGGGTTAAAGAAGACATCTCCGATTAGGTTTCATCAATACTCTTCCGCACCAACCTGGATTTGTTGCACAGTTTTTGGCGTTTGGGATGATATATTCATTACGCATTTTTTCTCTCGATTGTTTTTGTGGGCTTTCTTACATAATGATTTGTTTGGGCTTTTTTCTGTTTTCCTCTACGAGGGAAACGGCGTTAGCCAGGAAAAATCAAGATATATCTCAGCTTGGATGGGGTCAAGATAGAATACTTACACGGTAATCGTTTATAACTTATTGTATTATAATGAAATTATAAAATAATGGGGGCAATGTGAAGACACTGGCCTGATTGTGCGAAGCACAAGAAGAAATGTTTAATATATTGTTTTTATTGGTTTTTAATAGAGGCACTTTATAAGGTGAAGAGAATATAAAAATGTAAGTGTAAAAAAATCGAAATAATTAAGTAACGGTATGCTTCTGTGTAATAGGAATATTACACTTGTTGCTCTATCCTATTTTGTTTTTTTAGTTTTAAAATACATGGTTTGTTTCATGTATTGATGGAAAGCGCAATGATGAGATGAAAAATTACATTTTATCGGCGATAATTTACCCTTGGCTGGAGTAAATGTGAATAACCGTTCCGGCCGCAGCGCCGTTGCTGCGGCTTTGTTATATTAAAGAGGGGCGATTACAGACGCGTAATCACCTGCTCTTGTGGAAGGCGTGATTTTGGTAATTTTGCATTAAAATCATTGCCGTCATGGTAACCCACCGCGGCAAGCACCACGCTGGTCAACTGTTTTTCTTCCAGCCCCAGCGCCGAGTCCAGTTTATCGGCGAAAAATCCTTCGATCGGCGTCGCATCCAGCCCCATGCTTGCCGCACCCAGCAGCAGGAAGCCCAGGGAGATATATGCCTGGCGAGCCATCCAGTCACGCTGTTGCTCTGGGGTATTACTGTTACGGTTTACAAAATAGCGGCGGCCTTTATCCTGATTTTGTTCCTGTTCTTCACTGGCAAAGCGCCCATCTTTTTCCTCTTGCGCCAGAAGGTTCTTCAGATGCGCTTCGGTTATTTCCGTATGGGTAGTGAAAACCACCACCATGGCGGATTTTTTGATCTTGTTGTGGTTTGCTTCGGTGACGGCAGGCAAAATTTTCTCTTTCGCTTCGTCGGATACCAGAGCGAAGAAATGCCAGGGCTGCGAATTTACCGATGACGGGCTATAGCGCAATAAATCAAAAAGTTGTTGTTCCTGCTCTGCAGTGAGCGTTTTCGTTTCATCGTAAAGTTTGCTGGCGTAGCGGGTGCGCAGTACTTGATCGATGCTCATGGATAAACTCCTTGTAAACCCTGTTGCAATGAGGGTTATTGATGGCGGATTAAAGCCGGTTTCAGGGAAACTGACGCTGTACTTATAGTAAATTATCGTCGCTGCAGGCGACAGGGGAACCGGCCAGCTTGACTGCCATTTTAACCCTACGCACCTTTGTTGCTCCATCAGGGGGAATCGGTTGCACTAAAAACGCGCTTGTCGGCAGGGTTCTTCGATGCGTTATCTTGTTAATAATGAATGCGAATTGGTTAACGTTTTGTTTTTTCATGGTTAATTTAAAGCGGGTTAATCATGGCATTCTTATTGCTTTGTAACAGCGTCGGCAGAAGCTTCCCTGTTGAGTGGCGTATGCATTCTGGCGGCGGTAACACGACGAAATAAAGACATGAACATGGCAAAGATGCCCCTATAGCTCATAAGAGCTTAGGGGTTTTTTTTTGCCTTCAATCATCCCGGTAATCCTGTGTATCCCGGGAAACAGGCTTTTTTATACACAAACATCAAGGGGAAATAAGATGAGTAATATGACGATGGTATCTGATGTGCAGTATGAGCCGATCCCTGTCGCTGAACTGGCGCCTTGGGCACTTTTCGCCACGTTGCTGGTGCTGCTGGCGATTTATTTCGTTGGAGCGGAACAAGGGGCGACATCGATGTTTTCCGGTACGCAGGTGCATGAGTTTTTCCACGATGCGCGCCATTTACTGGGTTTCCCTTGCCACTGAGGAGTGCGCCATGATTGGAAAGTTATTATTCAGGGGGATGATTGCCGGCATTGTGGCCGGCGCCATCACCTTTGTTTTTGCCCATCATTTTGCGGAACCGCAGGTGGAGCGCGCTATCGCGTTTGAAGAGCATGGCGGCGGGCATGCCCATGGCGGTGACGCGCATGTTCATGGCCATAGCCATGGCGACGATAGTGAAGGCGATGGAGAAGCGTTCAGCCGCCAGACGCAATCCGGGGTGGGGTTACTGGCGGGGATGATGCTGATGGGCGCGGCGCTGGGCGGCGGGCTGGCGCTGGTCTGGGCGTTCAGCTATCAGCGCGTTGGGCCATTTGGCCCACGCACGCTGGCGTTGCTGTTAGCCCTGGGGGGCTTTCTGGCGTTGAGCGTGATGCCGGGGATTAAGTATCCGCCTAATCCGCCGGCGGTCGGGAACCCCGACACCATTGGTTATCGCACGGCACTCTACTTCATCATGCTGCTGGTATCCGTCGGCATTATTGCCGTTTCCGCGTGGTGCGCCCGGCGCTTGCTTCCGCGCCTTGGCGGTTGGAATGCGGCGCTGTCGGCTTGCCTGCTCGGCGTTATCTTGTTGCTGGCGGCTTGCGCGCTGTTGCCGGCGATAAATGATGTGCCGGAGACGTTTTCAGCCGATTTGCTCTGGCGCTTCCGCCTGTCCTCTATTGGCATTAGTTTTGTGTTGTGGGCGGGGATCGGTGTGATGTTTGGCGCGCTCGCCGAAAACATGCTGCCAGCACGCCGGCAGCGCATGTCTTTCGGGCATGGTTGAAGCGATGCCGACATTATTGACCCTGATATGCCAGGGGGAAACCGCAGCGGCCAGGCGTTCGCGGTTTCCCCTGGATGAACCGCTGGCGGCGCAGGTGCCGCCGCAGATACAGCATCTGCCGCAGGGGGCGTATCAGGCGGTGTGGTGTGCGCCCCAGTTGGCCGCCCGGCAAACCGCCCAGGCGCTTGGGTTGCACGCCAACGTGGATGAAGCCCTCAGGGACAGTGACTACGGCGCCTGGGCGGGGTTGCCGTTGATGCAGGTGATGGCCGAAGATAGCCACCATTTTGCGGCCTGGTTGGCGGGAGCGCCGCCGCCGGGCGGCGAGTCGGCCGGGCAGTTGATCGCGCGCTGCGACAGGTGGCTGGCGCAGCGGATGAATGCCGGCGGCCGGCACTGCGCGGTGGTTCCCGCCGCCGTGATCCGCGCCATAGCGGTCGGTTTGCTCGGCGCGCCGGTTCAGGCGCTCGCACGGCTGGATATTCATCCGCTGAGTATCAGCGAGCTGAGTAGCGACGGCCGCCGCTGGCAGCTATGCCAACTGGGCCGGCACGTTGATTAGTGCCTGATGAGCCGCTCCCCACGTTGGCGATGGGCTTTTTTACGTTACGCGACCGGTGACGGCGCATCGGCATCAGCGGTATTGCTCAAACTCAATGGCCTGTCTGACCTGCAAAAGCGCCGTGCGCAGGTTGTCGATGGAGACGGAGCCCAGCGCAATCCGTATCGCCTGCGGCACGTTCGCGGCGGTAGTGAAGGGCTCGGCGGTCGAGACTGAAATGTGGCTGTTCATTAATTCCCGAACCACGCGGTCGGCTCTGCTGTCTTCCGCGAGCGGGAGCCAAAGAAAATACGAAACCGGGTGGGCGATACAGGGGAGTGCGCCGAGGCTTTCTCTCGCCACAACCTGGCGCCGGCGAGCGTCGCGCCTTTTGAGCGTTTCAAACCGCGCTACGGTGCCATCCTGGATCCAACCGCAGACCAGGGCCGTCATTAGGGAAGGCGTATTCCAGGTGGTTGCCCTTATTGCCCGCTCAAGCGCCGGCCGATATTGATTTGGGCAGATCACGCTACCCACACGTAATCCAGTGGCGATTTTTTTCGAAAAACCTGTGACATAGACGGTTCTTTCCGGCGCATAAAAAGCCACGGGTGGGGGTGGGTGCCCGATTAAATACGCATACGCAGCATCTTCTATGATGAGCAGATCATGCTGGCGGGCAATGTTTGCCAGTTCCTTCCGCTGCCCATGATTGAGCACCCAGCCAAGTGGATTGTGCAGCGTGGGCATGGTGTAAAGCGCACGAACATGGCGTTTTAGACAAAGCTGGCGGAGCGCACCCAAATCCGGGCCTTCGGCGTTGTATGGGATGGCAATCAGCTCAAGATGATAGAGCGCTGCAAGCGCTTTAAAACCGGGATAAGTCAGTGCATCAACCGCCACCACATCGCCGGGGCTGAGAAGCCCCATCACGGTGATGGCAAGCCCGTGCTGGGCACCATTGACGATCAGTACATTTTCGGCCTTCGGCACAAAGCCATTGCCGGCAAAATGACGGGCGATAATCTCCCGTTCTGCCTGCCGCCCGGCATGAGGCTGATAGCGCAGATGTGATTCAATATCGCCCACGGTCGAGACTTGCCGGAGAGCGTCGCGCAGCAATTCCCCCTGTCCGGGCAGGGAAGGGTAGTTGAAGTTCAGATCCAATACGTCGGTTGCTACGGCGTGTTGATCCACACCGTGCCCCATTGGCAGCGAAATTTCCCGGACAAACGTTCCGCGCCCGGTTTCGCCGCTGACCAGCCCCATTGCTTCCAACTCGGCATAGACGCGGGTCGCCGTCGCCAGCGATATGTGCGCTTCGCAAGCCAACCTCCGGTGGGTGGGCAACTGGGTGCCTGCCTGAATCTGCCCAGAGCGGATGGCCTGCGCGTAGTTATCGACAATGGCTTTGTAGCGCGCCTTCATGAAATGTATCCATGACAATAATTTGATTGTATTAGATTGAGCAGATTAACATCGGCCCGTTGATGGCTCAAATCTTCATGCATACAGATACAGTGAGGTAAGCGTGGTTAATCCAGTGGTCGATAAAACAGGGCCGGGGGCGCTATCCGGTTGGCTTAATGGTTTACTGGGCGTACTGATTTTTAGCGGTTCGCTGCCGGCAACCCGTATTGCCGTACTTGATATGGATCCCTTCTTTCTGACTTTCCTGCGGGCCGCTATCGCTGGCGTCCTTGCGGCCATGCTGATCTTTGGTTTTCGCGAGAAGCGCCCGCATCCGGCGCAGATTGGCCCACTGCTGATTGTCTCACTGGGCGTGATCATTGGATTTCCATTGCTGACGGCGATGGCGTTGCAGCATATCACCGCTGCACACTCCATTGTCTTTCTGGGGTTGTTGCCGCTCACGACGGCGATCTTTGGCGTGCTTCGCGGCGGAGAACGCCCGCGTGCGGCTTTCTGGCTGTTTTCTGTGCTTGGCAGCCTTCTGGTGGTGGGATTCGCACTTTCGCAAAGTGCCTCGGTCTCACTGACGGGGGATCTGTTGATGCTCGCGGCGGTTATCGCCTGTGGTCTAGGTTATGCCGAGGGTGCTAAACTGACCCGCCAGTTAGGCGGTTGGCAGGTCATCAGTTGGGCGCTGATTATTTCGCTGCCATTTATGCTGATAGCCGTGTTTATTACGCTGCCTGCGTCTTTCAGCGCCATCGGTGCTTCCGCATGGCTTGCGTTGGGCTATGTGTCTCTCTTCAGCATGCTGATCGGTTTCATCTTCTGGTACAAAGGGCTTGCCGCCGGCGGTATCGCCGCCGTAGGCCAATTACAACTGCTGCAGCCGTTCTTCGGGCTTGCATTGTCCGCCACGCTGTTGCACGAAACCGTCAGCCCCCTGATGCTGGTCATTACGCTTGGCGTTATTCTGTGCGTGATCGGATCGCGCAACTTTGCGCGTTAGCTTACCTATCATACCGTGCCGTACAATGGCGCATCGCCGCTAATTTTACAGGAATCAACGATGTTTAAAGGTCTTAGTGCTTTTCCGCTCACACCGTTGGTCGGTGGTGAGGTTGATGAAAAATCGTTTCTTTCGCTGATCGAAAATCTGGCCGGTGCCGGGGTGGATTCCATCGGGGCGCTCGGCTCAACGGGCAGCTATGCCTATCTGACGCGTGAGCAACGATTTCATACGACGCAACAGGCGGTCAGCGCGGCGGCGGGGATCCCGGTGATAACCAGCATTGGCAGTGTCAGCGCGGAAGAGGTGCTAAGGCTGGCGGAGGATGCCCAAAAAGCCGGCGTGAGCGGCGTTCTTCTGGCCCCGGTATCCTATCAACCGTTGACCCGTGACGAAGTCTTCGCGCTATATGAGCGCGTGAGCCGCGAACTGTCCGTTCCGCTCTGTATCTATGACAATGTGGCGACGACCCGGTTTGAATTTACGGACGAGCTGCTGATTGCGTTATCCAGGCTCAACGCTATTGGCTCGATCAAACTCGGCGATCTCCCGGCCGATCGCGATGCGGCCACGGAACGCGTCAGAAGGCTAAAAGCGCGCGTTTCTGAGGGAGTCACTATCGGGATCAGCGGCGATGCTCAATCTGCGGCAGGGTTGATTGCCGGTTGTGATGTTTGGTACTCCGTGCTTGGGGGGCTTTTCCCGCACTATGCCCTGCGCCTGACAGAAGCGGCATTACGCCAGGATGAAAGTGAAACGCATCAGCTGGATGTGGCGTTGGCGCCATTGTGGGCATATTACCGTCGCCACGGTAGCCTGCGGGTGATCGCCACGGTGGCGGAGATCCTGGGGGTTGTGCCGATGCCGTGTCTGCCGTTTCCGCTACAAACATTGAGCTGCAAAGAGCGGGGTGCGTTGCAACAGACGCTGGAATCGCTGCATTTTCTGGCCTGATAGCAGGTTTTGTTGTGAACGCTTTTGCCGGTTGCTACAGCGTCCGGCGGGGGTATTCCCGTGCGCTAAAAGTGCACAAGAAATAACATTAACGCTCTGGTTACTTTTCTTGTTTATTATCTGATAATTTTGCAACAGATTCATTCTCTACAATCCGGTGGGGTACAACGAATTTCATTCCATGAGATTTCTTTCCGTTTATCTGTTCCACAAGATGTTTCAAACTATATTTCGCCAATAAATCAACATTTATATCTATAGTTGTAATGTATGGATGAGATAATGTAGAGAATATTGTATTGTTAAAGCTAATGACGGATATATTCTGTGGGACTGCGTAACCAATATATTCCAGATGTTTGATGACTTTAAACGCAAGGAGATCTTCAATAATAACTACAGCAGTAGCTTTGGTTTCCTTTAGAATACTGCCAATGTTTTCTAAATCTTGTGGTTTTTCAATGTCAATTGCATCAAAAGGGATAAGATCTTGCATCAGCAAGGCTTTTTGATAACCAAAATATCGTTCAAAATGAACATTTTCTTTTATTCTGTTTGTGATGAAAAGGATTTTTTTATGACCATTTTTTATGAGGTAATCTGTCGCATGCTTGCCTAATAACTGGTTATCATTATCAACATAGGTAATGCTATCTTCATTTTTACATGGCATACCTGTCAACGTGAAATTGAATTTATTTTTGTGCAAATACTCAATGACAGGATCCTCTATATTTGAATAAAATAGAATAAAACCGTCAACTTGTTTCTGAGCATGCATCCGTTTTACATTCAATAACAGCTCATCAAAATTTTTTGATACGGCCAAAGCCACTGAAAACCCAAATTTCTGAGCCTCGGTATTTACTGATTCAATAAACTCGAGAAAGAAAGGGATACTCATTTCTTCTCTTGATTTTAACGGTGGCAAGATTATCGCAATAGTATTTGCTTTCCCCTTTCCTAAGCTTCGCGCCGTTGAATTAGGGGTGTAACCCAAATCCTGCATAATCCTGTTAACTCTTTCTTTCGTTTTTTCTGAGATATTGGCGCTATCGTTGATCACTCTGGATACTGTCGATGTGGCTACACCGGCCTTGAGCGCGACATCCTTAATCGTGATTGCCATTTAAATCATTCCCCTAAAAAGATATCCAGCTCAACAACAATGGGTTAAACAATCAAGCTTAACAAACTTATTAAAAAAGTAAAGTTAGCATATAATCATATAAAAACAATAACATACGAAAACGTACTCCAAACACTCTGTTTGTCTCTACCACACTGAAACGCATCAGCTACCCACCATTTATGTGAGTAAAATCACATTCCTTAAACAATTCACTTTACCAAGGTTGGATAGCTATTATCATCCAATGCAAGCGGTTGCATTAATATTGCATTATTTTGCATAAATACAAGAAAACAGATTGATTAATAAGGGGAAATTATGAGTGTTGTTCTGGCAAGAATTGATCAGCGTTTGATTCACGGTATCGTTGTGACTCAATGGACTGGTTTTACAAAAGCAAAAAGGTTGATGGTTGTAGATGACGAAATCAGCCAGGATGAAACGCAAAAAGAAGTTATGCGGATGAGTAAACCGGTGGGTACCAATATGTCAATTATAGATACAACCACCGCGATAAATAATTTTAAAAACGGGAAATATGATGGGCATAACGTATTTCTTATTGTGAACACGCCTGAAACATTATTGCGACTGGTTGAGGGGGGTGTGAAAATACCGAAAATTAATATAGGTATTATATTTGATGGCGAGGGTAAGACCACATTGAAGAAAATGGTTTCCGTCAGTCCTAAAGAAGTCGAAGATTTGAAGAAGTTATCTTCACTTGGCATACCGGTAACTTTTCATTTTGTGCCAAATGATGCAGAAGAACCATTAGAAGCCTATATTAAATAGCAAAGGTGAGTAAATGGACATCATACAAGCCGTATTAATAGTGGCTTTAGCTTTCTGGATTGTTATCGACCAACAAGGGTTATGCCTGAGCACTTGGTTCCCAATAATGGTTTCTTTCTTTTCAGGCCTAATTCTGGGGGATATGACAACTGCCATGATGATTGGCGGTACTTTTCAATTGATGTCGTTGGGTGTGGCGAATATAGGAGGTTCGTCAGTTCCAAACTGGGGCCTGGCAACGCTGGTCGGCATTTATGTGGCGATGAAATCCACAAGCAACATTGATGAAGCAAAGGCCATCGCTTTAGCGGTAGGCGTGCCCGTGGGTATGTTGGGGATCCAACTGGATGTACTGGCAAAGTTGCTGAATACCTACGTAGCAAATGCCGCCCAAAAAGCTGCCAACAATAAAAAATATCGTAAAATGAACATGATATTTTGGCTAGGGCCGTTAATCTTTGGATTATCTACTGCCATCCCGGCTGCATTATGCGTTATTTTTGGTGACACGATCGTCACAATGGTTTTATCAATCGTTCCCCAATGGTTTACTGATGGGTTGTCGATAGCAGGGAATATATTGCCTGTTGTAGGTATCGCGCTACTTCTTCAGGTAATGCCTGTGAAAAAATATTTAAGTATGCTGCTGATTGGGTTTGTTGTCTCTGCATATCTGAAGTTACCAATACTGGGTATTTCGGTACTTGGTTTTGCATTTGCATATTATTACTTTACTCAAAAAATGGCTGAGCCCGATCAACAGTCAGCTAATCTAAAGACAACTCCGGCAGAGGGAGGCGATGACTTTGATGAATAGTCAATGCAATTCAGATTCAGAACGTGCTGAAAGAAAAGAAATTGTCTTAACAAAAAAAGATATTAACAAAGCTGCGTTAAGATATATGTTTATGGCGTGCAATATATTCAACTATCAGACACAGCAAGGTCCTGCTGTTGTGTATGGTTTACAAAAGGCACTAAGAAAAATTCATCGTAATGATGAAGATTATATTGCATCACTGAATAATCATTTTAAATACTTTAACACTACCACCTGGATGGCTAACCTTTTACTCGGTGCAAGTTTAGCCATGGAGGAAAAGGACGGGCGGTCGTCTTTAAATGCCGTCCAGGCTTTTAAAACCGGCATGATGGGGCCTCTGGCTGGTGTGGGCGATACGCTCATTTGGGTTTTGTACCCTACGATTATGGGGTCTATTGCTGCATACATGGGGCTGGAAGGCAGCCCGGTTGGTGCGGTGATCTGGCTTTGTCTCAACATGATATTTCTTGTGTTCCGCTTCAAACTATTTCATATCGGATACAGCTCCGGGTTGAAGCTCGTGACCGCCTTAGGGAATAAGCTGACTATATTTACCGAAGCGGCATCAATAATGGGGTTGACGGTCGTTGGGGCCTTAATTCCAGCCGTTGTGAAAGTTAACGTGGGGCTAACCTTTACTTCCGGAGAAATATCATTACCGATTCAGTCTGAAATCTTAGATAAGATTATGCCATCGCTTATCCCAGCGGCATTAACATTAGTTGTATTTAAACTAATATCATCTAAAAAAATCAGCATAATGAATATTATATTTCTTGTGATTGGAGTGGCGTTACTGCTCTCATATTTTGGCATTTTGAAAGTTTAAAGAGAAGATGAAAATGAGGAAAATAATCATTGCCACACATCATCGGCTGGCTGAAGGCATGAAAGATACGGTAAAATACGTGCTGCCAGATACTGCGGATATTATCGCTATTTCCGCGTATTTAACAAATAAGCCTATTGATGAAGAGATCTTATCTGTATTTGCGGACGTTAACTTTCAGGAAGATGAAGTCATTGTCTTTACAGATATGTTAGGAGGCTCTGTTAATCAAGCATTTGCCAGGTATCTTAACAACGATAACTTGCATATCATTACCGGGGTTAACTTACCGGTTATTATGTCAATTTTGTTTGACCTTAATGAGGGGTTTATTAACCGGGATGCAATCAGAGAAGCCGTTAATGAGGCCAGGGAGCAACTTATTTATGTGAATGATTTTGTCGCTACAGCACCTGCTAATGATGAAGGGGATGAATGATGAGTGAGCGCTGGTGGAAACAATGCGTTGTATATCAGGTATATCCTCAAAGCTTCAAAGACTCTAATGGTGATGGTATCGGTGATTTAGCGGGGCTGGTTGAAAAGTTACCTTATATCAGTGAATTAGGTGCTGATGTTATTTGGCTGAACCCTATCTATGAGTCACCTCTCATTGATAATGGTTATGATATTTCTGATTATTATAATATCAATCCAATTTTTGGCTCGTTGGCTACTTTTAAGCAATTACTAAAAGCTGCACATGACCTGAATATAAAAATCATCATGGACCTGGTAGTCAATCACACCAGTGACCAGCATTATTGGTTTCAGGAATCCAGAAAAAGCAAATCTAATCCGTACGCAGATTTTTATATATGGAAGGACCCTGCAGAAGATGGGTCTCCCCCCACCAATTGGGGTGCGACTTTTGGCGGTTCCGCTTGGGAGTATGTACCCGAGCGGAATCAATATTACCTGCATCTTTTTGCTAAAGAACAACCAGACTTAAACTGGGAAAATCCGGCAGTAAGAAAAGAAGTCTACAGGATAATGAAGTACTGGCTGGATATGGGTATTGACGGTTTCCGGATGGACGTAATCAGTCTAATCAGTAAAAGGCCCGATTATCCTGACGCACCCAGCGATGCCATCTATAGTAAGTCATACTACACCGGTGCGTCCAATGGCCCACGTGTCCATGAATTTCTACAGGAAATGCACCATGAAGTATTGAGTCAGTACAGTTGTATAACTGTTGGCGAGACGCCTAACACAAACAGTACACAAGCGTTATTATACACTTTACCAGAGCGTAAAGAGCTTAATATGATTTTCCAGTTTGACCACATGCATCTGGACTATGGTAAATATGGCAAATTTTCTGATGTTCGTTTCAAAATGAGCGATCTCAGAGCCACAATGACTGAATGGCAACAAAAGCTTGATGCTGGTTGGAATTCATTGTACTGGAGTAATCATGATCAGCCCCGTGCGGTAACCCGGTTTGGGAATGATGGGCAGTTCAGAACAGCGTCGGCCAAGATGCTAGCGACATTATTACATATGATGAAAGGAACTCCTTATATTTACCAGGGGGAAGAGCTGGCAATGCGCAATGTTACTATAGACGCGATAGAAGATTATAAGGACATTGAAACACTATCTGTCTATGAGACGTTTAAACATGCCGGCCTTGATGATGATTATATAAAAAAAGCAATCCATTTAAAATCAAGAGACAACGCCCGCGTCCCGATGCCGTGGGATGCGACTGAAAAAGCGGGCTTTACGACCGGTGAGCCCTGGATAAATTTCTCTCCTGATAACGCGTTTATCAATGTCAAGGATGCACTGAATGATGAGAACTCTGTTTTTTATCATTACAAGGAATTAATTAAAATCAGGAAAAAATATCCTGTCGTCGTGGATGGCCGATATGAATTAATAAATGATACGGATTCTGATGTCTACGGCTATATCAGGGTTTTGGGAAAGGAGATGCTGATTGTTATCTGTTCTTTTTCTGAGCACAAGGTCAATTATATGCTGCCAGAGCACTTGTTTACACACAGTGCAAAACTGCTGTTATCAAACTACGCAGGTTCTCAAGATTTGCTTGTGCAGAAATTGGAGCTACGGCCATATGAGGCTCTGATTTATCATTGTCTACTCTAAAAATTCGAGTTGCAGGAAAGCCAACACACCTGCAACTCGAAGTATGACGAGTATATAATGCGAGCACTTTCGCAATGATTAATTATTCGTCATAATAAATGATCCGCTTTCTTATAACATAATCAAAAAGGAGTTATTGTATAGTGCGTTATGATAATTTCTGATTGCCGTCGATGTAATCTCATCAGCATAATCGGCAATCACCAGATTGGCGCTGGCCTTTGCAAACCGAATAGCAATACTTTCACCAATTCCCCGGGCGACTCCTGTAATAACAACCGTTTTATTTTTAAATTCACCACCCATGTTTATGTCCTTTCTGTGTTATTTATTTAATCCTGATTTCCAAATAGTGCGTTCCACTGCGTTTTGCCATTCACACCAGCGCTTTTGTAAACGCCCATGGCGCTCCATATTCGGACGAAACTGAGTATGTTGCGAAAGCAAAGGGCGAAGCGCGTCAGACGTCGAACCATCAAGAGCTTTTCTGGCCAACAGGGCGGCGCCAATGGCAGAAAGTTCAGCAATATCGCTGCGCATTACCGGGCAGCCGAGCAGATCTGCCTGATATTGCATTAACCAGTCGTTTTTCGTTGGCCCGCCATCAACCATCAGTGCATTCAGGGTAAAATCTGAATGCTGACGCATCGCGATGACGACATCGGCAATTTGGTAGGTGATGGATTCCAGTGCGGCGCGAATCAGATGCGCCCGTTTTACCCCCCGGCTTAAGCCGCAAATTAACCCCCTGGCGTTCTCGTCCCACCAGGGCGCCCCAAGGCCCGTGAGCGCGGGAACGAAATAGACCCCCATCGTCGATTCGACGGAAGCTGGCAATGTGCTTAATTCGTGTGATAATTCATGGGCGGGGAGTTCGCTTAACCCCGTGCTGTCTGCCATCCATGCCACGGCATCGCCAGTATGTGGGATATTGCCTTCAAGGCCATAGACGATTTCATTGCCATCATGCCAGGCGATAGTGGTTGCAAGCGAATCAATATCACACTGAGCGGATTTAACCGGCGCCATGACAGAGGAGCCGGTGCCATAGGTGGCTTTAACACAGCCGAATTCCCCTAAGGCGTGGCCAAATAAAGCCGCGTGAGAATCGCCGATCATCGCAAGCACGGGGATATTGTCAGGAATGCCGTTTAATCCTTTGGTCACGCCAAAGTGGCTGCCGGAGGGTTTTACTTCGGGTAGGGCGGCTTGCGGGATCTGAAAAATGGAGAGCATTTCAGGATCCCATTGCCCGGTATGAATATTCAGTAGCTGGGTTCTTGAAGCGTTAGAATAATCGCAGTAAAAAGACTCTCCTCCGGTAAAGTTCCAGAGTAGCCAGGCATCAATGGTGCCAAGGCAAATTTCGCCTTTTGCGGCAAGCGAGTAACCGTTCGGTATTGAATCCAGCAGCCAGCGCATTTTGGAACCCGAAAACAACGGGGCGACGGGGAGGCCGGTGGCGGATTTTATATTTTTTTCGAGCTGATCTTTACGAATGCTCTCGCAATACTCTGAGGTTCTGGAACATTGCCAGGTGATTGCTGCGTTTAACGGCGTGCCATTGCCGCGATACCAACCAATGGCCGTTTCACGCTGGTTGCTGATGGCCAGTGCGGCCACGCTTTCTGAACCGACAAAATCAATCGCCTGGGCGATAACCTTCGTTGATGCCGCGATCAGCATCTCGCCTGATTGCTCTATCCATCCTTCGCGTGGGGTTTGGATCGATAATGCCTGCGAGAATTTACACAGGACGTTACCTTCGCCGTCCAGAGCCACGGCTTTGGCATTAGTGGTTCCCTCATCAAGGGCAATAATAATATTTTTTACAGCTGACATAGGAGGTTTTCTCCAAATCATATTTGAATTGTTAATGTCAGTCAGCTTCGCTGGCTGTCGCCCTTGATGTTTTTAATGAATATATATTCAGTGGCGATTGTGTATAATTGTCAGGGCCGGAGACCCGGTTACAACAAACATCCCTGTTTGTCTCGCCTCAATCCGCCCTTGGATGATTGCCCTGTCAACGGTGCCTTGCTCGGCAGGCCAAGATACTCGCTGGAGGTCAAAACCTGAACCTATCGTCATCGGGTAATCTTGTTATTCTTTTGCCTGCGCCTGAAGCAGGGCGGTGGCATTTTTCACGATGCCGGCGGCATCTATTTCATGATGGGCACGCGTTGCCACGCGATCGCCGGCGATGGCATAGCCGCCGTTAGCAATGCCCAGGCGGCGTAACGGAATTGCGCACCCCGCCTCGGCCAGAACTTCTGCGACAAGGCTACCGACGCCGCCGTTAATGTTATGCTCTTCTACGCTGAGCACGGCCTGGTGCGGTTTGAGGATTTGCAGCAGTTGCGCGGTATCGCATGGACGAATGGAAGGCACATTGATCACTGTGGCTTCAATGCCGTGCTCCGCCAGTTGTGCCGCCGCGGTGACGATTTCGTGCACGGTTGAGCCCATGGCGACCAATGCGACATCCCGGCCCTGGCGCAGGACGTCAATCTGGCCTGGCGTAAACTGATAGTGTTCATCATGCAGTTCAGGCAGCGCTTTCCCATCAAGACGGATATACACCGGGCCGACATGAGCCAGCGCGTAATCGATAATCTGCCGGCATTCCAGCGGGCTGGACGGCGCATATATTTCAATGTTGCCAAAGCCGCGCATGACGGAAATATCATCAATACTGTGGTGCGTGCTGGCCAGTGGCCCGTAGCTGGCGCCGGCGTTGAGGCCAAACAGTTTTACGTTGGTGTTGTTGTAGCAGACATCAACTTTAATTTGTTCGTTGGCGCGGGAGATTAAAAAGGGCGCGGCATTACAGGTGACGGCAACTTTACCGCCCAGCGCCAGCCCCGCGGCGGTGCCGACCAGCGTTTGTTCGGCAATGCCGACGTTCACCAGGCGTTCTGGATATTGCTTGATAAACGGCGATATTTTGGCGGTTGATGTTGAATCGGCCACTACCGGCACCAGATCCACACCGCGCGCCACGGCATCAATAAATGCATTCACCATAACATTGGCGAGATGTTCGCTATTACTCATCTTTCAGTTCCTCCAGCGCCAGTTCAATCTCTTCACCTTTTGGTACACGGTGGTGCCATTCGGGGCGCCCTTGTATAAAGGAAACGCCTGCGCCCTTGGTGGTATGCGCGATAATGACGTGCGGCTTGCCATTGGGTTGCAGACCTTCCAATGTACTGACCACGTCGGCCATGTCATTCCCTTTGCATTCAGTGACTTCCATACCAAAAGCGCGCCATTTTTCATCCAGCGGATCGGTATTCATAATGTCTTTGGTCGGGCCGGCCAATTGAAGGTTATTTTTATCATTAATAATGATGAGGTTATCCAACTGGTAATGGGCGGCGACCAGCGCGGCTTCCCAGTTGCTGCCTTCCGCCAGTTCGCCATCGCCGGTTACGACAAAGACGCGCCGCTGGCTGTTATCGCGTTTGGCTGCCAACGCGATGCCAACTGCAACGGGCAGCCCGTGGCCCAATGCGCCGGTATTTAACTCAATGCCCGGCGTTTTATGGCGCACCGGGTGCCCCGGCAGGTGCGAATCGGCATGCTGATAAGTGGCGAGCCAATCCGTTGGGATAAACCCCGCCTCTGCCAGAACGCAGTAATAACCGCCCACGGCATGCCCTTTGGACTGAATATAAATATCCCGCTCGTCACTGTTTTGCAGTTGTGGCGAGCAGTTAAGGATACGGAAGTAGAGCGCGGTAAGCAGTTCAACCTGCGACAGATCTGCGCCAGTGTGCCCACCGGCAGGGCTTTCGGCGTTTAACACAATGATACGACGGCGGATCGCACGTGCTTTCTTTTCTAACGCTGCGATGGAGAGCGAAAACGGATTCATAGAACACCTCTTGAATTTAAATGCCATTTTGAATAAATATTCAATCAGGGTGAAAAAGAGCCTCGATTGTTCTGATATTGCTAACACGCTGACAGAACAGGTGATTACGCATCGCTCTGAATATATATTCACTGCTGATTTATTATTCATAGGGATAAGATAGGCTCTGTTGCCGGGTTTGTCTACGACTTGTACCGGCAATTTTCTAAAAAAGGAGAAAACGATCACATTTGAATAAAGAGGTGGAATGGATACGCGCTTGTTATCTATTCAGCGATGAATAAAAATAACAAACAAGAATCCAAGGGGAATGCCATGTCGAAACAGGATGAACAGCGTTTGCTGGTGAAGATTGCCACACTTTACTACAGCGAGAACAAAAAACAGTCGGAGATAGCTTCGTTACTGCACCTGTCGCAATCTTTTGTTTCAAGAGCGTTGACGCGTTGCCAGAAAGAAGGGCTGGTGAAAATCACCGTCGTACAACCGACCAACATATTTGTTGAGCTGGAAAAGGCCATTGAACAACGCTTTGGGATTCGCCAGGCAGTCGTTGTTGACGTGGGGGATAATGCCGGTAGTGAACAAATCAAGCGCGCCATTGGCAGCGCGGCAGCGCACTATGTTGAAACGCGTTTACGCCCGGAAGATCTGGTTGGGATCTCCTCCTGGAGCGGTACGATTCGCTGCATGGTGGATGAAATGCACCCGCAGAACATTCGTGCTGCGGGGGTTATTCAGCTTTTAGGCGGCGTTGGGCCAAACGGCAACGTTCAGGCAACGATTCTCACCCAACAGTTGGCGGCGCATCTTGCCTGCCCGGCATGGTTGCTGCCCTCGCAAAGTATTGAACATTCCGTAGAGGAACGGACCCGGCTGGTGAACAGCCCGGATGTGGCGGCCGTGGTGGATAAATTCGCGCAAGTGGATGTGGCGATTGTCGGTATTGGGGTGCTGGAACCCTCACAGTTGTTGAAGAACTCTGGAAACTACTACAACGAAGAAATGCTCCAACTGCTTGCCGAGCGCGGTGCGGTAGGGGATATCTGTTTGCATTACTACGATGCCAACGGCAAGCCGGTATTAAGTGCGGATGAAGATCCGGTTATCGGTATGGAACTGGCGCAAATTCACAGTTGCCAACATGTGATTGCATTGGCCGGGGGCGTGGAAAAAAGCAACGCGATTCGCGGCGCGCTACAGGGCGATTATATTGATGTATTGATAACTGATTATCCAACCGCCCGTTCACTGATCAAAGAATGATTTTTATCTTTTAAAATGATTGTGCTTTTATAAGCGCGCTGGCTTCGCGGTGTGTTTGTCTATGTACCCTTTGCCGTTGCCCGTGGGCCAATAAGCGCCTATGCGGGTTACCGCCCGGTAATGAGGGGATTACCGGGCGGCAGGATACACTAAACGCGCTGCAGGCGCAGGGCTATCCAGGGTTTGCCGGGCAAATCCAACTTATCGCCATGTTGGAGCACGCCGGGCACTGGGGTGATGGTCATCGCCCAGGTATCGATGATGTCGGCTTTCCACTGCGTGTTTTCTGCCAGCATAGTCATCATTTTATAGCCTGGGCAATATTCGCCAAAATAGAACAACCCCCAGTTGCCATCGCTGATGCCCATTGAGCTATCCCAATGGCAGTCCCATGGCAGCGGCGCCAAACGTTTGGCCTGCCCTTCTTCGAGAATTTGCCGCAAAAAAGCAATACGTGCCACGCTTTCGCCTTTCAGCTTGCCGCCGTGTGACCACCAGATGATGTCATCATCGCTAAGAAAGGTTTCGCCGTGGGTGACATAGCCGCCCAGACATACGCCGTGCCAGAATTGAGCAACCATTTTTTGCGCAGTAATATTCCCCCAGCCAAGATCGACGTTGCCCTCATAACAACATTCATCAATTACGATCGGTTTCTTAAACGTTTCTCGCCATTCGGGGACAAAGTGCATGTCATGGTGTTGGATACTGGCGTGGGTTAAAGCCGGATTGTGATGATCGTACCAGTGCGCGTTGGAACGATAATGAATCGGTGGGTTATGCCAGTTATGAATGGATATCAGGTGATTGGAAGGATCTTCGCGACGGATTTGGGCAATGGCTTCATCCCAAAATGCCATGGTTTTGTCATGCAACAGATCGAATTCATTAGCCAGCGACCACCAGATATTTTTAAACGACGCCAGCCGTGCGACCAGATAACGCAGATATCGGCGATCGACCTCCGGCGGCATGGCGCTGAAGCCCCAACGATCATAGGGATGGAAGATGATGAGATCGACCTCAATCTCCATTTCCGCCAGCGTCGCGATTTGTTTTTCCAGCTCGGCGAAAAAATCGACGTTGAAGCGGGAATAATCAAAACCTATTTCGATATTGCCAGGGAAGGGGAAACGCTTGGGTTCGGCCAGGTTATAGCGATAATGTTTGGGAAACACGCACATTCGAATTTTGTTGAACGGGCTGGCGGCGAGAGACGCGTAAGTTTCCGCTTGCACGGCCTCGCTCTGGTAATTCCAGACATAGGCTGTGGTGCCGAAGGGATACCAAGGCGTTCCGTCGGCACGATGAAAATGCCAGTCGCCATCGCGCCTGACCGGGCCTTTTCCCTGCGGATCGACCACGCAGGTAAATTCACCTTGTTGACCATTCAGCGCCGGCAGGTTGGATGCCAGTGTGTAATGCCAGTCGCCCGCTTTGTCCGGCATAAAGCGCAGGATAAATTCACCGTTATCGTTGTAGAAGCCATATACCGTGTGTGCTTCATCCTCACAGATAAACGTTGCCGTTAGCCAGGAATCAGTGAAATGGCTTGGAGCAGCGTTTACTGAAAACTGCCTTTCAAACCGTTGCCATTGGCTGACTTTCTGATGCATAGACCCACCTTTCATCATTGAATATATATTCATATGTGATTATTTATTTTAAATGGTAAGAGTGCGAAGAATAGCATTCCACTGGAAAGATTGTTTTTTGCGCATGTGATCACAAAAATATGCTCAATCTCTTCAGCTAACCATTACGGTTTGTGCAAATAAATAATGATTAAAAATGGTTTAGATAAATAAATATTAATTTATTTTATTGATTTTATTTGGTTTTTTGTTTTTTGAGAGATGGGTTCAGGATGGAATTGTGATGATGCTAACAGTGTGCCATTTCTCTACTTGCCAATTTTAAATATATGGGCTTACACTTTATTGAATCTTAATTCACTGTTGAATATTTATTCTGGATGGTGGCTATGGATGCACAATCAAAATTGACGATTAAAGAAAAGGTGTGCTACGGCCTTGGTGACTCTTCGGCCAATATTTTTCTTGGTATGACGATGATGTTTTTACCGTATTTTTATACGGATGTTCTGGGCATTTCCGCAGCGGCTATGGGGATATTGTTTATCGTTGCGCGCCTGGTGGATGCCTTTTTTGATCCTTTCATCGGCAACATTGCTGACAGAACCCGAACCAGGCATGGCTCTTATCGGCCATTCCTTTTATATCTGGCAGTTCCTTATGGCGTCTCCTGCTTGTTAGTGTTTCTGGCGCCGGATTTCTCGCCGACGGGGAAACTGATTTACGCTACGCTGACATACCTTTTTTTAATTCTGATGTATGCCTCAACGGTTGTGCCCTATGTCGCGCTGTTGACGACATTAACCGCCGATCCGATGGATCGCCTAAGCGCCAATTCCTGGCGTTTTCCGCTGGCGAAAATGGCTTTTTTAATTTGCTCCACCGTTGTGCCGATGTTTGTTGCCTGGTACGGCAAAACCAATGAGGCACGGGCCTATATGGTGGCAATGAGTTTCATCGCCGTGCTGGCGACGGTGTTTATGCTGTTATGTTTTTGGGGCACCAAAGAGCGCTATCAGAGCGCGCGCTCTGAGGCGAAAATGTCGTTTACCAGGCAAATCGGTATTATGCTGAAAACCAAACCGGTGGTGGTTTATTTCCTGACTCAGGTAACGAGCTCAATTGCTTTTGTCATTAAAGGCAGTGTCACCATTTATTTTGTTAAATATTTTCTGGGGCGCAGCGATGTTTTTGTGTCTGGCTTGTTATCCACAACGGCGATTGCCGGCATTATTGCACCGATGATCGCGATTCAATTGATCAAACGCGGAACGCTGTCGAAATTAGGCACGTTAAAATTTGCTCATATCGGTGGTGGTATCGCCGCACTGTGTCTCTTTTTTGTCAATCCGCAACAAACAGAGCTGGCCTGTGTGCTGTTGGTGGTTTCCGTGTTGATGGCTGAAATGGGCTCTATCGTCATCTGGGCATTGCCCTCAGATTGCGCGGATTACTGCGAGGCGAAAACCGGGGTTAAAATGTCCGGCGTGATCGCCGCCGGTACGCTTTTTTCGATGAAAGTCGGGCTGGCGCTGGCCGGTGGGATGGTCGGCCTGGTGTTGTCGGCCAGTGGCTATCAGGCCGGCCAGGCGGTATCCGAAGATTCAATGCAGGCTATCCTGTGGCTGATTGCGGGCGTGCCTGCGATTTTCCATCTGATCACTTTCGGTTTGTTGTTTATGTTTAAGCTCGATGATAAAAAACCCCCAGTAATGGCTGAAGCCGTTGCGAAATAACGTAAAAATTCGCTTTCTATGAAGGCGAATTTTATCGTGCCCCATGGGAATGTACTCAGAGACCTAAAAGAGGTTTCACCCGTACTGTTAGATTTAAATCCAAAAATAATAAGGCAGAGCCAAAGCCCGCTGATGCCCATACCCACAGGACGTGGTTTTCAGTCAACAATAAATGGGCCGAATCGTGACGTGGCCCATTTTTGTGCGGTTTCCATGCTGTTCCTCATGTTCACTGCCCTGCTGAGTGTACGGCCTGATAATATTAGTTTGAATATATTCGGGCTCAGCAGCACCGGTGCGCCTTTCAACTTGCCGCCGTGTGGCCAGACAGATCTCAGCGATCAACCTCCGGCGGCATGGCGCTTCATCCCCGCAGATAAACGTTGCCGTTAGCCAGGAATCAGTAAAATGGCTTGGTTTAGTGTGGTTTCCTCGCTGCTCCTTTAGCTTCATTGTGGTGCGCTGCGCGCGGAATTTGCACCATAATTGTTTTGTTGTCTTCCTTTCCGCTTCGCCATGCGTATTTTTCCTTTCGCGTAAAAGAATAAAAGCATTATTTATCAAGTTAATAAAAAAATCCTTTTTGTCAGTATGGGTTTGGCCCACGCTTTGCTTAATGTTGGTACAGGTGTTTCTTTGATTATTAATTAATAAAACACTTGTGCCATTTCATGGCGCAGATTGCACCACGAAACGCTAAGTATCACGTAGAAAGAGGGCATGATGAATAACGCGCTATCCACACCAGAAGAACACACAAGCGTATTAAGTGAGTTACAAACCGCCATCCGCCTGAACTACGGCGCTTTATCGCCGGCGGAGAAGAAGTTGGTGGATGTCATTCTTGCGCATCAGTATCAGCTGGCGAGTTACAGCGCGACGGAGTTAGCACAGTTGGCTAGTGTTTCCAAATCCACGGCTGCACGCGTATTTCGGCGCCTTGGTTTTCAGGATTTCAACCAATTTCGTATGAAGTGCCGTGGTATTGAACCGATGGGCTATTCGCCGCTCACCAATCTGGAACAGCGCACGCCACACCCGATGACGATACACGAACGGCTTGATGTTCATATTGAGCGGGAACGCGAAAATCTGGCGGGCATGCAGCGCGATAGCCTGTCAGAAGAGCTGGAACGCGCGGTGCAATTGTTGCGTGATGCGCGGCGCGTTTGGGTTCTGGGCTTTCGCAATAGCTATGCGCCTGCTTTCTACGCTCAATCGCTGTTTTCGCACGTATTGAATGACGTGCAACTGGTGAACGATCCCGCTGCAAAATTTGCCGATGTGCTGGCAGATATCCGCGCGACGGACGTGCTGTTCGTCGTGGATTTCCCTCGCCAGATCCAGTTGCTCCCACACCTGGTGCGGGTGGCGAAAAATTATCAGGCGCGCATTGTGGTGCTCAGCAACACCCTTGTTTCTGACGTCTGCGCGCTGGCTGATGTGGTCATCCCCTGCGCCGCAAAATACAGCGATATTTTTGATTCCTACACCGCCGCCATCAGCATGGTCAATTTTATCGGCAACGAGCTGGCGGCCTGTTGTTCCGAGAAGGCAAGCCAACGCATGCAACGCATGGAGGATATTCATCAGCAGATTGGCGACCTGTATCAGCTTGCTCCGCGCTCATCGGCGGACGACAAAAACCGTGGTTAATCCTGTTACACATTGACTTTCTAAATCGAGGACATTCGTGATGTTGACATCCACATTCGCAAAAATGCACAAATTGGGTTGTTCGGCGCTACTGTCTCTATCCGTATTAGCCACACAGGTCTATGCGGCAGATCCCGTCAAGGTGAAATTTTCGCTCGATTGGCGTTTTGAAGGCCCATCGGCCCCATTTTTAATGGCCAAGGCCAAGGGCTATTTCGCTCAGGAAGGGCTGGACGTACAGATTGACTCGGGCAACGGTTCCGCCGGGGCGGTGACCCGTGTGGCAACGGGTGCCTATGACATGGCATTTGCTGATTTTAACGCATTGATCGAACAGGAATCTCTGCATCCCGGTACTGGGATCAAAGGTGTTTACATGTTGTATAACGTCACTCCGGCCGCCGTGTTCCTGCTGAAAAGTTCTGGGGTGAAAACGCCGGCAGATTTGCAGGGCAAAACGATCGCTGCCCCTGTATTCGATGCGGCGCGCAAAGCCTGGCCGGCTTTCGCAAGAAAAGTGGGGCTAAACAAGGATGCGGTCACCTGGCAATCCGCGGATCCTACCGTTACCGCCAACCTGCTGGTACGTAAAAACGTCGATGCCATTTCCGGTTTCTATTTTACCAATTTGCTGAATCTGGAAGCGCGCGGGGTCAAGGCGGACGATCTGGTTGTCTTCCCGTATGCGCAATATGGCGTCGATCTGTACGGCAACACCATTATTGCCAGCAAAGAGATGTTGGAAAAACACCCGGATACCATCAAAGCCTTCTTGCGTGCCTTTAATAAAGCCGTGCAAGAAACGCTCGCCGATCCCATCAGCGCAGCCAAATTTGTCAAACAGCAGGATTCATTGATTGACCTGCCGCTGGAAACCCGCCGCCTGGAGCTGGCGTTTGGCCAACTGGTTGTGACGCCGGAGACCAGGAAAAACGGCTTGGGCGATGTGGACGCCCAACGTTTGAACAAAGCCATCGCCGATGTGGTTGCCGCCTTCGATTTGAAAGAGACGCCTAAGGCTGATGTGTTGTTCACCAGCGCGTTGTTACCGGCGCCGGCAGATCGCGCAGTGCGGTAATTTCTTCAAGGCAGCATGATTTCAGGTGGTGATAAATGAGCTTCGTTAAATTCGAGAATGTCAGCCTGGCATACAACAGCGAACAGCTGGCCATAAAGGATATTAATTTCAGTATCAATGAAAATGAATTCGTGGCGCTGGTCGGCCCTTCCGGCTGTGGTAAATCGACGTTCATGAAGTTGACCTCGGGGCTGATCGCGCCAAGCAAGGGCTACGTTTTCGTCAATAAGCGTGAAGTGTCGGGGCCGCAGAAATGCGTCGGAATGGCGTTTCAGGCTTCTAACTTACTGCCGTGGCGCACTACGCTGCAAAACGTCATGCTGCCAATGGAGATCGTGGAGCCTTACCGCTCTACGCGGCGTAAAAAAGGGCGCGAGTATGAAGAGCAAGCACGTGCGTTGCTCAAACGCGTTGGGCTAGAGGGGTATGAAGACAAATTCCCGTGGGAACTGTCCGGCGGCATGCAACAGCGTGCCTCTATTTGTCGCGCGCTGATCCATAAACCGCGTTTGCTGATGTTGGATGAACCGTTCGGCGCGCTGGATGCATTCACCCGTGAGGAGCTGTGGTGCATGGTCCGAGATCTGTGGCAGGAAGCGCCTTTCACCGTGGTGCTGGTCACACACGATCTGCGTGAAGCCGTATTTCTGGCCGATACCGTGTACGTGATGAGTGCGCGTCCAGGGCGGATTATTGCGCGCCGGGAGATCGAGATACCACGTCCACGCGATCTTCAGGTGGCCTACACCGATGCCTTTTCTCGCTATGTGCTCGAACTGCGTGAACACATTTCTTCCCAGCATCATGCATAAATGGAGAGCCAATCGTGATATCTCGCCATACGTTAATCAAGATTGCCCCCTGGGCTTTGTTGATCCTGCTCGGGGTCGTCTGGCAGGTCGTGGTGGTGGGGCTTAATGTCCCCAGCTACCTGTTTCCCTCACTGAGCGATGTAGGTCGTTCATTGATTGCTGACTGGCGCCCTATCGCCGCCCATTCATTACAGACGCTTTATACCACGCTGGTGGGCTTTGTGCTGGCGGTTGCCTTCGGCCTGGTGTTGGGGGTGGCCGTAGGCGCCTCCACGCTGGTGTATAAATCCGTATACCCGCTGCTGGTGGGGTTTAATTCTATCCCTAAAGTGGCTTTTGTCCCGGTGCTGGTGGTGTGGTTCGGCATTGGTACCGTGCCGGCTATCGCCACCGCCTTCCTCATTTCCTTTTTTCCGGTAGTGGTCAATGTGGCCACCGGGCTTGCCACCGTGGAGCCGGAGATGGAGGACGTGCTGCGTTCACTGGGCGCTTCGCGTATCGACATTCTGAAAAAGGTCGGGTTGCCCCGTTCGCTGCCTTACTTCTTTGCCTCATTGAAAGTGGCGATCACGCTGGCGTTTGTTGGCTCGGTCATTTCAGAAACGGTGGCCTCCAACCTGGGCATTGGCTATCTGATGATGTCTGCAAGTTCCAACATGAATATGGCGTTGGTGTTCGCCGGTTTGATCGTGATCGGTGCGATGGGCGTGGTGATGTACGAGATCTTCGCCTTTGTTGAAAAACGGATGACGCACTGGGCGCATCGCTGATACGGCCCAGCCAAAATGAGGACAGATATGCTATGACGAGCGATTTACACATTAACGGCGAACGCCTGATGGCGTCGCTATATGAACTGGGCGCGATTGGGGCGTTGCCACAGGGTGGCGTGTGCCGTCTGGCGCTCAGCGATGAAGACAGGCAGGGACGGGATTGGGCCGTTGCGCGCATGCGGGCGTTGGGGCTGGATATCACGATAGATGCTATTGGCAATACCGTTGGCATCTACGCCGGCTTAACCGATGCACCGCCGGTGATGATGGGCTCGCATATTGATACCGTGGCGACGGGCGGACTTTATGACGGCAACTACGGTGTGCTGTCTGGATTAGAGGTGATTGCCACGTTGAAAGATGCGGGGTTGCGCCTGCGTCGGCCCCTTGCCGTCGCCTTTTTTACCAACGAAGAAGGTTCACGTTTTCAACCGGACATGATGGGCAGCCAGGTGTATCAGGGCGGGCTGTCACTGGAAGCCGCGTTGGAATCGCGCGGTATCGACGGCGTTACCGTGGGCGAAGCGCTACGGAAAATCGGCTATGACGGCCCGGCTCCGGTCGGTAACAACCGTGTGGACAGCTATGTCGAACTACACATCGAGCAAGGACCGGTGCTGGATGAAGAAGGGCTTACCATTGGGGTGGTGGAGGGCGTGCAAGGCATCTCTTGGACCGAGTTCCAATTGCAAGGTGTTTCCAATCATGCGGGCACCACGCCGATGCGTTTGCGCCGAGATGCCGGGTATGTAGCTGCCCGCATTGGCGTTTTCGCCCGTCAATTGGCGCAAGAACTGGGCGGCGATCAGGTGGCAACCGTCGGGCACGTGGTGTTCAACCCTAATCTGGTCAACGTAATCCCCGAAATCGTGACCTTGACGGTGGATTTACGCAATACCGATGCGCAGGTACTGCGCCAGGCAGAACAGAGCCTATGGGCCTTTGCCGCACAGGCGGCAGAAGAGGAAGGGGTAGCGCTGTCACGCAAAACGCTGGCTCGTTTCGAACCGACCCGGTTTGCACCGGACATGGTAGCGCTGATTGCGGAACAGGTGCGCGAACGCGGTTTACCGTCCCGCCGCATGCCGAGCGGCGCTGGGCATGATGCGCAAATCATGGCGGCTATCTGCCCGGCAGGGATGATCTTTGTGCCAAGCCGGGCGGGGCTAAGCCACAACATTCAGGAGTTTACGGCACCGCAGGATTTGATCGCGGGTGCGAACGTTCTGCTAGGCGTGGTGATACAGCGCGCCGACCGTGCCTGATACCGAATGCATTTAGAGGAGAAAATACACATGGCGCGTTATGTCAATGTTGCTATTGGCCAGTTAGGGCCGGTCAATAAAAAGGATTCCCGTGCCGCCGTGGTGGCGCGGTTGATGAGCCTGATGCGGGAAGCTCACCAACTGGGCGCAGACCTGATTGTTTATCCTGAGCTGGCGCTCACCACCTTTTTCCCACGTTGGTATATCGAAGATGAAGCGCAGTTGGACGGTTGGTGCGAAACGGCCATGCCGGGAAACGAGACGCAGCCGCTGTTCGATCTGGCGCGTGAATTACAGGTGGGTTTTTGTCTGGGCTACGCCGAACTGAGCGTGGAACAGGGCAAAAAACGACGTTTTAACACCTCGATTCTGGTGGATAAAAACGGTGACATCGTCGGCAAATACCACAAAGTACACCTGCCGGGGCACCGTGAATATGAACCTTGGCGTGAGTTTCAGCATCTGGAGAAACGTTATTTCACGCCGGGCGGTGAATTTCCGGTATTTGACGCCTTTGACGGCCGGTTTGGCATGGCGATTTGTAATGATCGCCGCTGGTGCGAAACCTACCGCGTTATGGGGCTACAGGGCGTGGAAATGGTGTTGATCGGCTATAACACCCCGGTGCACAACGCCCCTGCGCCGGAGCATGATGACCTGTCGCTGTTTCATAATCAGCTTTCCATGCAGGCAGGCGCTTATCAGAACGGCACCTGGGTTGTCGGCGTGGCCAAAGCCGGCACGGAAGAGGGCGTGGAGCATATCGGCGGCAGTTGCATTATTGCGCCTTCTGGCGAGGTGGTGGCCAGTTGCGTCACCAAAGGTGATGAGGTGGCGATTGCACACTGCGATCTCGATTTCTGCCAGATCTACAAACGCACCACGTTTAATTTCGACTTGCATCGCCAGCCCAATGCGTACGGCCCTATTACCATGCTCAAGGGTGAAGCGTTTCTGGCAGATGGCAACCCACGTTGCAAATGAGGTTAGTCATGGCAGAAGAGAAAGGCGTGATGAAAATGCAAGTGGTTGGCCATGAAGTGCCGCGCGTGGATGGCTTGGCCAAGGTCAAAGGCAGCGCAGTATACGGTGATGATATCGTCCTGAAAGGCATGTTGTACGGCGTGTGCCGCTATGCGGATATCGCCGCGGGGCGGGTGGAGGCGGTTGATCTTAGTGCGGCATTACAGGTACCGGGCGTGGTGAAGATCGCCACTTGGCGCGATGTTCCCGGTGAGAGTCATATTGGTGTGGTGATGGCCGACTATCCGCCACTGGTGAACGAGAACATCGCTTTTCGTGGCGATGTCATTGCCGTGATTGCCGCTGAAAGCTATGAGTCAGCCTGTCTGGCGGCGGATAAGATTCGTGTGCGTTATACGCCGTATGAACCCATCACCTGCGTGGATGATGCGCTGAAGCCGGGGGCCCGGCTGATCCATCCCGGCAGCGCCAGCAACGTGATCAATCACCACCATACGATCAAAGGCGATGTTGCGGCGGGTTTCGCTGCTTCCAGCCATATTTTTGAGCGGGAATATGAGGTGGGGTATCAGGAGCATGCCTACATTGAACCGGAATCGATCATTGCCTGGTTCGATGATAACGAACAGATCATGACGCTATCGGGTTCGGTACAGAATGCCCATCGCGTGCGCGGCTTCGTGGCGAAATATCTTGCTCTGCCGCAAGCGCGCGTTAACGTCAAACGAGCTGTCGTCGGGGGCTCCTTTGGCGGCAAAGACGATATTATCGATCATCTGGCGTGCCGCGCGGCGCTGCTATGTCACTTGACGGGCCGGCCGGTCAAATTTACCTACAACCGCGAACAATCGATGCGGGAGAGCTACAAGCGCCATCCCTACAAGATGAAATATAAAATTGGTCTGGATGACGACGCACATATTCAGGCGATCAAGATTGACGTGCTGGCGGACGGCGGTAGCTATGCCGGGCAAACGCCGTTTGTCACCTGGCGTAGTTCTGTACAGGCGGCGGGGCCGTACCGCATTCCAAATGTACGTGTGGATGTGACGGGCGTGTATACCAATAACAACTACACCTCGGCGTTCCGTGGTTTCGGGGCGCCACAGGTCATTCTGGCTAACGAATCGTTGATGGATGAAGTGGCCGCCGCGCTCGGACTGTCGCCGTTGGAGCTGCGCCAGCGCAATATCCTGCAGCAGGGGGATACCAGTATGGCAGGACAGGTATTCAGCGAACACCGGGTATCTGCCGAAGAAGTTCTGATGAAAGCAGCTAACAGCGTCGGGTTTATGGCCAAGCGCGAACGCTACCAGCAGTTGAATGCGCAGGGGGGGCCGATTAAATACGGCATCGGTCTGGCATTAAGCCACCGGGGATGTTCACTGGGCGCCGAGGGATTAGATGCCTCGTCAGCGCTGATTCAGGTCAATGCGGATGGCAGCGTCAATATCTCCACAGCGGTATCGGAGAATGGTCAAGGGCTGCAAACGGCGATGTCGATGATTGCGGCAGAAGCCTTTGGTTTGCCGCTCTCATGGATCATGTTTACCGATCCGGCCACGGCGATGATCGCCGATGGCGGTTCCACTGTGGCGTCACGCGGTACGCTAATGGGCGGGCAGGCCGTGCTCAACGCGGCAGGTAAGATCAAACGACGCATGGCTGACGCCGTTGCAACGCAGTTGGGGGCGAGCGGGATTGATGAGCTAATGTGGCGAGAGGGTAAAGTATTCAACCGCGTTGACCTGAGCCGCAGTATGGATTTTTGTCAGGTGGTTACGCTCACCAGAGCCACCGGCGCTAATCTCTCCGCCTACGGCTGGCATGTGGCACCCTCCATTCACTGGGACGAGGAAAAGGGATGCGGCAGCCCTTATTTCACCTGGGTATACGGTTGTCAGGTGGCGGATGTGGCTGTCGATACCCGTACCGGCAAGATCACTCTGCTGGATATCACGGCGGTGCATGATGTGGGCAAGGTCGTTAACCGCGTCGGTTTTGAAGGGCAGGTGTATGGCGGCGTGGTGCAGGGCATGATCGGCTACGGCATGCTGGAAGATTTCAATATCGAAAATGGGGAGGTTAAATCAGAGAATTTTGATACCTACCTGCTGCCGACGATTCGTGACATACCGAATATTACGGTGATTGCGGTGGAAAACCACGACAAAGCCGGTCCCTACGGCGCCAAGGTGATTGGCGAGCCGGTGCTGGAACTGGGCGGTGCAGCGCTGAACAATGCGGTGAGTTTTGCCATTGGCCGTTGGAATCGCACGCTACCGCTGACGCTGGAACAGGTACGGCTGAGTTACAACCTGAAAAAACCGGCGCGGCAGAGCGAAGTGCAAGCGCATGAAGGTGAGCGTAAACAGGTGCAGCGCCTGAACACGCTGACGGTCAGCCAGCCCGCCAATTTGGAACAGGCATTGGTACTGCTGGCTCAAGAGGGCGTACAGGCATTGGCGGGAGGTACCGATGTGCTGGTGCAGGCTCGCTTGAAAACAACCCCGGTACGCCTGGTGAATATCGCTGGGTTGAACGAATTACGCGGTATTCATGAGGAAAACGATACTTTCAGCATTGGTGCCGGGATGTGTTTCACCGATTTGGTGGCCAACGCGCGTTTGGTTCGGGACTACCCGCTGCTGGTCACCGCGTGTCGCACGATAGGATCTTTGCAACTGCGTAACCGGGCCACGGTGGGGGGAAACATCATTAATGCTGCGCCCTGCGCGGACTCTGTGCCGCCGCTCATCATCTATGGTGCTGAAGTTGAGCTGCGTACCGTCAGTGGCAGCCGTCGCGTGCCGCTCGAATCGTTTATTACTGGTGGTTACCGTACAGCGTTACGTACGGGGGAATTGTTAACCCGCATTATCTTACCGCCCCCGCCAACGGGCGTGCTGCAACAGTTTTATCTGCAACTGGGGAGGCGTATCGCCGTGAATATCACACGCCAAAGCCTGTCTGCGCTGTTTCGCTTAGATGTACAAAGGCATATCGAACTGTGCCGCCTGGTGGATGGCGCCGTATTCGGCAAGCCGCAAAGGCTGACGATGGTAGAGGACGCGTTGTTGGGTAACCCACCGACGAAAGCGGTGATCGATCATGCGGCCGCCGTGTTGGAAACCATGATGACGCAGGCTATCGGCGGCCGCTGGTCCGCCCCTTATAAAATCCCGGTTTATCTTGATATGTTCCGGCAGGTAATGGCGGAACTGGCGGAACAGGAGTGACAGATGATTGATGTAGAAATGAAGATTAATGGTATCCGGGTGCAGGCCAGCGTTGATGACAATGTCCGTTTGCTGGATTATCTGCGCGAAGTCCGTCGTTTGACCGGCACCAAGGAGGGGTGTTCCGTCGGGGAGTGTGGTGCCTGCTCGATCATCATGAACGGCCGTGCGGTGTGTTCCTGTCTGCTGTTGGTGGCTCAGTGCGATGGCGCTGATATCACCACGGTGGAAGCGCTACATCAGGATCCTGTGGGGCTTAAACTGCAAAATGCCTTCATTCGCTACGGCGGCGTGCAGTGTGGCTTCTGCACCCCCGGCGTATTGATTAGCGCCAAAGCGCTTTTGGATACCAACCCGTTGCCGAATGACGAACAGATCCGCGAGGCGCTGGAAGGCAACCTGTGCCGCTGCACGGGTTACCAGCCGATTATCACCTCGATTAAAGCGGTGTTGGCCCAGTGAGCGCGCTGGAGCGGGCAAGATGAAACCAAAGGTCTGTCTGATGCTGGCGGCGGGGCTTTCCAGCCGCATGGGGCAGTGGAAAATGATGCTGCCGTGGGGCGAGGGAACGGTGCTCGACGGCGCGCTAGCAGCGGCGTTATCTTTCTGCGATCGCGTGGTGCTGGTCACTGGTTTTCGCGGGGCGGAGCTGAACTGGCGCTATGGCGATAATTCGCGCATCACGCTGCGCCATAATGAATGCTTTACCGAAGGCATGTTCTCTTCTATCCGCTGCGGCGTAGAGGCCGTTGGCGGTGGACATTTCTTTCTGGCATTGGGGGATATGCCCGCTGTCAGCGGGGCGGTGTACCGCACGCTGTGGCAACAACGCGATGCGCGCTGCCTGATCCCAGAATACGCACAAGGAAAGGGGCACCCGGTACTGTTGCCGCCCGCCATGCGCGGGCGGGTACTGGCAGCGGATAACGACACGTCGATGAAAGTACTTATCGCACGTCACGGCCAACGGCGGGTGCCGGTGGCCGATGGCGCGATCCATTGGGATATGGATACGCCGGAGCAGTACCAGCGGTTGCTCCGCCGGCGTTAGCCGACTGAGCAGGCTAGTGAATATCGCGCAGTTCGTATTTTTTGATTTTTCGATATAGGGTGGCAACGCTGATATCCAGCTCTTGCGCCAGTTGCGTTTTGCTCATGCCACGGCGCAATGCTTCTTCAATACGTTGGTGCTCCAATTGCTTCAGGCTGGGGGGCGCGGCGCGCGAGGCGTCACTGGCGGCGGTTTCAGCCGCCGGCCGCATTGCCGCCGCCGTGTTATGGAAGTGCGGCGGCAGCAGCGTGGGATCAATCACCTCGCCGTCGGGCACGATATTCACCAGGTACTCCACCAGATTACTCAATTCGCGCACATTGCCCGGCCAGCGGTAATGGCGCAGCAATGCCATGACTTCCCGGCTAACGCCAGGGTAGGTGCTGCCAATGCGCCGGGTATGCAGGTTGAGAAAATGGTGCACCAGCAGTTCGATATCCGCAGTGCGTTCGCGCAATGGCGGGATCTCCACTGGAATCACCTTAAGACGATAGTAAAGATCTTCGCGGAACGCTCCGTCTTTGAGCGCTTGCGCCAAATTTTGATGGGTAGCGGAAACGATCCGAATATCCACCGCTACCGGCTTACTGGCCCCCAGCGGCATAACCTCGCGCGTTTCCAGAACCCGCAGTAGCTTGGCCTGCAACGCCAGCGGCATATCGCCAATTTCATCAAGGAAGAGCGTGCCACGATGTGCAGACTGAATCAGCCCTGCCTTGCCGTTGGGGGCGGCGCCGGTGAATGCGCCTTTGACATAGCCGAACAGTTCGCTCTCAAGCAGGTGTTCTGGGATCGCAGCACAGTTAATGGCAATAAACGGATGCGCGTTGCGCCGTCCCATCTCATGGATGGCACGTGCCAGTACCTCTTTACCGCTGCCGCTCTCCCCGGTGATCATGATGCTAGAGGGGCTGTCGGCAAAGCGGGCGATGAGCTGCTTTAACGCCTGAACCGCAGGCGCATTGCCAATAAACTGGCCAATATGGGGGGTGCTGTCCGCCTCTTCGACCGGCGCTGGGCGTTCGGATTGATGGAAGGCAAACAGAAACAACTGCCGGTTTTTGCCATTATGGTGCTGCCCGATCACCACTTCCTGCCGGGCCGCGAAGGAAATCACGTGTTGGGCATTGCCGTTGGCAAAGTCTTTACTGGCGACTAACGGGCGGATGGTTACCGGCGTTTGGGCAAGCGTCTCCCAACGTGTGTTGAGCAGCCTCAGCGCATTCTGATTGGCAAAGGTAATGATGCCATGCTCATCAAGCACCAGAATGCCCTGATCCATGCTGTTGATAAGCGTGGTGAACAAAACATCCATATCATCGTTGGCCGTGGGATTTTTCGTCAGGTTAGCCATCAACAACGAGGAAATATGCCGCACATAATCGGAGAAAACAGCGATGTTTTCTTGTAACCGCTGTTGCTGTTCCGGGTTGATCGCCGCAAGGCTGATTACGCCTAAGCAGGTGCCTTCATGCATCACCGGCAGACCGAGAAAGGCCAGTTCGCCGCAGTGGCCATATTGACCGCAGCTTTGGCAGATAGGATCGTGCTGCGAATGAATGACCACTTTCTCTTTCTTGTTATCAATAACGTATTGCAATAGGCGGGTATTATCCGACTGACGGCCGATGCGGGAACGATATGGGCCACTTCCCGCGACGCGTAGCAACTGGTTATCGACGATTTCGACTTCAAGCCGCAATACCTGACTGAGCATCTGTGTGAAATGCCGGATAGTGGGCTGGATGTGCATCAGAGACAGGGTCTGGCTCGTCATAGGCTACGCTCTTGTACCTGGTGAAGTCGGGATCTGCCGTCAAGGACAACGCTGCGCGGCAGTTTCTCATTTTGAGAATGTGCATCATCTCTTCGCCTGTCGCAACGAGGCGTGATGGGGGAATGGCGCCAGCCAATGCTGGAAATGCTGGGGAACGACGCCGTGAGCGGCCACGCAATGGGGTGTGATATCTCATTTTCCCCCTGTTTTTGATTATTCGACATTGCTGTTTCTGCTGCAACCACAAATTGGCACAGATATTGAACCCGTCGAAGATGAATCATTCCATCAACGTCATCAGGATGCCGACATGTCAACATTTTCACTACGGATGCAAATTGCCGATAACGCTCACTTTACCCCACAAGGGAATGCCTTATTCAGCCGGGAGCAGGCGGAACAAGCGCGCGCCTTTCATCAGCGGATGCCGGGCTACTGCCCCACGCCGCTGTACTCACTGGCGGCGTTTGCCGCTGAACTGGGGGTGGGACGTGTGTTGGTGAAAGATGAATCTCAGCGTTTCGGGCTGAACGCGTTCAAAATCCTCGGCGGCGCTTATGCCATTGCCCGTTGTGTATGCGAAAAATACCACTTGGCGCTGGAGGATTTTACCTTTGAACAAGGCCGTAGCGCGCTGCCGGAACGTATCACCTTTGCCACCACCACGGACGGCAACCACGGCCGCGGGATAGCCTGGGCCGCCAAGGCGCTTGGGCAACAGGCGGTTGTTTATATGCCGAAGGGCGCATCCGCCGAACGGGTGGCTCACATCACCCGGCTGGGGGCGGAGTGCATCGTCACCGACATGAACTACGATGATACCGTGCGCCTGACCATGCAAACTGCACAGGAAAATGGGTGGACGGTGGTACAGGATACCGCCTGGCCGGGTTACGAAAAGATCCCCGCCTGGATTATGCAAGGATATGCGACGCTGGCGGTGGAGGCAGTAGAACAGATAGCTGAGCATCATTGGCCAACGCCGACGCATGTTTTCCTGCAGGCCGGTGTTGGCGCGATGGCGGCGGGGGTGTTGGACTATCTGGTCAACAGTTACGGTGCGGCGCCGTTACACGCGGTTATTGTTGAGCCGGATCGTGCCGATTGCTTGTTTCGTTCCGCACAGCAAGGGGAGATTGTTGCCGTGGGCGGCGCTATGGACACCATGATGGTGGGGCTGGCCTGTGGTGAACCTAACCCATTGGGTTGGCCACGCCTGCGTGACTGTTCCCGCCAGTTTATTTCCTGCGAAGACAGCGTGACGGCGCTCGGTATGCGTGTCCTGGGCAATCCATTAGGGCAGGACGCACGCATTGTTTCCGGCGAGTCAGGCGCGATCGGCATGGGGGTGCTGGCGGCGATATTGCACAGCCCCCGGCGCAAGGCTCTGATGGCTCAACTGGGGCTGGATGCCGCTTCCTGCGTGCTGATAGTCAGTTCTGAAGGTGATACCGATCGCCAGCACTATCGAGAAGTGGTGTGGGAAGGCATCCCGCAGATGCGTTAACTATCCCCTGTTGCAGTTGGAGAGCCTTATGAAGCGTTTACTTAAGGGCGGTACGTTGGTTGATCATCAGGGGCAATATGATGAGGATTTGCTGATTGAACGTGGGCGGATCGCGCAGCGCGGACACAATATTACCATCACGCCGGAGATGGAGGTGATTGATGCCTCCGGGTATCAGGTGATGCCTGGAGGCATCGATGTGCATACCCATTTCAACATTGATGTGGGGATCGGCCGCAGCTGCGACGATTTTTTTACCGGTACCCGAGCAGCGGCGTGCGGCGGCACTACCACCATTGTCGATCATATGGGCTTTGGCCCGGCAGGGTGTAATTTGCATCATCAACTGGCGCGTTATCATGCCTATGCCGACGGCCAGGCGGTTATCGATTACAGTTTCCACGGTGTGGTGCAGCATGTAGACGACGCTATTCTGGATGAAATGGCCGCCATGGTGGAGCAGGAGGGGATCAGCAGCTTCAAACTCTACCTGACTTACCAGTACAAACTGGATGACACAGCGGTATTACAGGTATTACAGAGGCTGCGCCAGATTGGGGCGTTAACCACGGTGCATCCGGAGAATGATGCGGCGATTCGGTTACGTCGCGATGCTTTTCTGCGGCAGGGTAATACCGCTCCCCATTATCATGCCTTGAGCCGACCGGTAGCTTGCGAGGCGGAGGCGATCGCGCGCATGATCAACCTGGCGGCGTTGGCGGACAGCGCGCCGCTGTATATCGTTCACCTATCTAATGGCCTGGGGCTGGATTATATCCGTCTGGCGCAGCGCAATGGTCAGCCGGTGTGGGCTGAAACCTGCCCGCAATACTTGCTGCTGGACGACAGCCGTTACCGCGAGCCAGACGGGTTGAAGTATATTCTCAGCCCGCCGTTGCGCCGGCAGGAGGAACAAGCGGCGTTGTGGCAAGGGTTGGTTGACGGCAGTATCTCGACGTTGGCGACTGATCACTGCAATTTTTCTTTGCGCCAACGCCAAGCGATCTCCGGCGGGGATTTTAGCTGTTGCCCCAATGGGCTGCCGGGTGTAGAAAACCGTCTGGCGCTGCTTTACTCTAGCGGCGTAATGGCTGGGCGCATCAGCCCGGAGCAGTTTGTCATGCTGACCAGTGCCCGCCCCGCGCAGCTGTTTGGTCTGTGGCCGCAGAAAGGCAACCTGATGCCCGGCGCTGATGCCGATCTGGTGTTGTTCGATCCCACGCGTCACGTCACGCTTCGCCATGAGGAAATGCACGATAACGGCGACTACTCTCCCTATGAGGGAATGGCGTGCCTCGGCTGGCCTGTTATGACCCTCAGCCGGGGCGAGATCGTTTGGCGGGATGGCGCGTTCATCGGCCGCGCTGGCCATGGGCGCTTTTTGCGGCGTGAGCCCTTTAGCGCGCCGCCTATCGACGGGCTATTCTGATACTGCCGCTACCAGGTCGGATTGGAGTGATGCCGCACTGGCGCCGTTTTTCACCTGGAGGATCTCCGCCAGCACGCTGATGGCGATCTCTTCCGGCGTCTCTGCCCCGATATCCAGTCCGATGGGGGAACGCAGCGCAGCAATAGCAGCGGCATCAACACCGTTTTTTTCCAGTTCGGCTCGGAAGGTTTGGATTTTGCGTCGGCTGGCCAGCAACCCCAGATAGCGCACCGGGCTGCCAATGGTGCGCTCCAGCGCCTCTTTGTCCTGGTGGTTAGTGGCGATGACGACATAGCTATGTTCGTCCAGCTTCAACTGTTGAATACCGGCAGTAAAACTCTCTGCAAGCAGCTTGCGGCTGGCGGCGGGGAGGTCAGGGTGGCCCAGATTTTCCGGCCAGGTATCAACCAGCGTAATTTCGAAGTTTAGCGGTGCGGCAACCACGGCGATGGCTCGGTTAACGTGGCCTGCGCCGAGCAGCACCAGTTGTGGGCGGCGCGGCTGCACCGCGATATGTACCTTCATGGCCCCGCCGCAATCTGAACCTACTGCACCTTCCCCCTGGCGTGCCATGCGCCCACAGAACACGCGGGACTCTCCTTGCGCCAAGGCTTCTTTAGCCTGTTCCAGTACCAATCGTTCCATCATACCTCCGCCAATGGTTCCCATGCTGTTACCGTCCTCATCGACCAGCATGCTGGCGTTATGGCGGGGTGTTGAACCCCGGCTTTCGACAATCTGGATAAACGCAAAAGCCCGGTTGTTTTTTTCCAACTCCGCTGCCTGAGTAAAAAGTCCCATTCCGTACCTCGCGTAAATAAAAAAAGAGTAATAATGGGAGAATGCAAATTTTGTGCCTGCATATTGCATGCCGCGCAGAGCAAATGAAGCGGTGGTATAACGGAAATACACGCATTATTTTCTCAAAATGAGAAACGAGATTATTAATTTGCAAAAACACGACCCTGAACCAAATAACAATGGGCCGCTACCATCATCATAATTATTTCGTCTGGTCGAAAGAAGCCGCTATAGCGCGCTATTGCCAGGCTTCTGCTACCGGCTCCCCATTTCTGGCCTGCATATTGCTTTTATTTAAAGACAAAGAGTGTGAGGAAAAATAACCATTGGCGATAGTGCTCGCATTGTGGCGATATCGCCAACCTATCCCCTTCATACTTCAAGTTGCAGGTGTGTTGGCTTCATCCCTTCGAGGCTAGCGCTAGCGCTGTTCAAAAACGCTTTTGCGTTTTGTCCTGCAACTCGAATTATTTTGGGTATAAAACGTTGTCTCAGTATCATTTAATTTTCAAAAAAATAACAAATAAATAAAGGAGAGTAATGTGGCTGATGTCATGCGTCCCATTCCGTTTGAGCAATTACTGAAGAGAATGTTTTCTGAATACCAGCAACATCGCTCTATTTTTGGCATCCCGGAGAGCCAGTTTTATCGTCGTAACCCCACTCGGCAAATGGGGGTGTTTGGCGAATCCTGCGACACTCCGGTGGGGCCGGCGGCAGGGCCACACACCCAGTTGGCGCAAAATATCATTACCGCATGGCTGACCGGCGGCAGTTTTATCGAGCTGAAAACGGTGCAGATTATGGATCGTCTTGCGCTGGACAAGCCGTGCATTGATGCGCAAGACGAAGGGTTTAATACTGAATGGTCTACAGAGCTTACGTTGGTGAAAGCTGCCGATGAGTATCTGAAGGCATGGTTTGCCCTGTGGCTGCTGGAGTACCTGTTTGCACCGCGCTCCACTGAACAGGGGCGTTCGTTTATTTTCAATATGAGCGTGGGTTATGACTTGAAAGGCATTCAACAGGCACCTATGCAAACTTTTATTGCGAGCATGATGGATGCCGCTGATTTACCTGCCTTCCAGCGCTATCGTCAAACGTTGGCATGCTGGATTGCCAGCGTTGATACGCTGCGTGATATCGTGCCGCAGGCCAATCTGGCCGCGTTGGCTACGCTGCCGGAGCGAATTCCTTCCCGGCTCGTCACCGGTGTCACCTTATCCACCATGCATGGTTGCCCACCCGATGAAATTGAAGCGATTTGCCGTTACATGCTGGAAGAAAAAAAACTGCATACGTTCGTAAAGCTGAATCCAACGCTGCTCGGCTATGCGCGCGTTCGTGAAATCCTGGATTGCTGTGGGTTTGATTATATTCAATTAAAAGAAGACGCTTTCCTGCATGATTTGCCCCTTGAGCGGGCGCTGACCATGCTGGAGCGGTTGCTGACTTTGGCGCGCCAACAGGGATTGGCGTTCGGGGTTAAACTCACCAATACGCTGGGCGCCGGCAACCATAAGCAACGCCTGCCGGGGGATGAGATGTACATGTCTGGACGGGCGCTGTTTCCTATTTCGATTAATGTTGCCGCCGTCTTATCACGTCATTTTCAGGGGAAATTACCCATTTCCTATTCCGGCGGCGCTAGCCAGCTCAACATCCGCGCGATTCATGAAACCGGCATTCATCCCATTACTATGGCGACCGATCTGCTGAAACCCGGCGGCTACCTGCGCCTGGCTGCCTGCGCGCACGAATTGGAAAGCTCCGCGGGCTGGGGGATGACCGCGGTGGATGTCGCTCGGTTGGAAGCGCTGGCGCAGACGGCATTAACAGCAGAATACCACCAGAAATCCTGGAAGCTTGAAGCGACGATAGAGGCGGGCGGTACGTTACCGACTTCCGATTGTTACGTAGCCCCCTGTGTCAGCGCCTGCGCGATTCATCAGGATATTCCTGAATATCTTCGCCTGGCAGGGGCGGGGCGCTATACCGATGCGCTGGAACTGATTTATCAGCGTAACGCGCTGCCGGCGATTACCGGCCATATTTGCGATCACCAGTGCCAGTCAAATTGTACCCGGCTGGATTACGACAGCGCGCTGAACATCCGTGAAATCAAACGTATCGCGCTGGAAAAAGGCTGGGAGGGGTATCGACGCCGCTGGTATAAACCGACGGGATCGGGCAGCCGCCACCCAGTGGCGGTTATCGGCGCGGGTCCGGCGGGCCTGGCGGCGGGATATTTTCTGGCTAGGGCGGGCCATTCGGTTACTCTGTTTGAGCGGGAACAAAGTGCGGGGGGCGTGGTTCGCCATGTGGTGCCGCAGTTTCGTATACCGGCGGAAAAAATCCAGCATGATATCGATTTTGTCGCGCAGCATGGCGTACGGTTTGAATATGGCTGCGATAGCGGGCTGACGGTCGATGAGCTGCATCGGCGTGGATATCGCTATGTTTGCGTGGGGACCGGCGCCTATCGCAGCCGTGATGTGACGTTGGATGGCGATAACCACGCTGTGTGGCCGTCGTTCCAGTTCTTAAGGCGCTTCAACCGCGCAGAGCCGCTCACCCTTGGCCGTTCTGTGGGGGTGGTTGGTGCAGGGAATACCGCAATGGATTGTGCACGCGCCGCACTGCGCGTTCCCGGCGTTGAGCAGGTGACCATCCTCTACCGGCGCGGAGAGAAGGATATGCCTGCCTGGCGTGAAGAGGTGGCGGAAGCACGCCAAGCGGGGGTGGAATTCCTCTTCTGGGTTAACCCGGAACGGTTTGATGCAGACGGCGCATTAACGCTACGGATCATGCAGCCCGGCGAGCCGGATGCACAGGGCCGGGCTCGCCCCCTGGCAACCGAGTGTACCAAGACGCTCCATCTGGACACGCTCATTTCGGCCGTTGGGGAAGAACCGGACTATGAGGCGCTGGCCCAGATGGGCATCCCGCTGGCGGCAAACGGTGTGCCGGGCGTGGACAACAAAACCCAAGAAACGGAACGTGAGAATGTGTTCCTGATTGGCGATGTGCAAAGTGGCCCGGCATCTATTGTCGCAGCAATAGGCGCGGCGCGGCGCGCCACGGACGCTATTTTACGCAGAGAGAATATTCACGATAGCCACGCGGCCAAACGTTGGCTGAATACCGATCCTATGGATATCTACCGCCGTAAAGGGGCGATCGAGATACAGTTGGTCAGCTCGGATGAGCAGGATGCATTTGCTCAGCAGGAGGCAAAGCGTTGCCTGTCGTGCAACTATGTGTGCGCCAAGTGCGTGGATGTGTGCCCTAACCGCGCGAATGTTTCCCTCGCGGTGCCCGGCTTTCGTGACCGCTTCCAAACGCTTCATATCGATGCCTATTGCAATGAATGCGGCAATTGTGCCCAGTTCTGCCCTTGGGATGGTAAGCCCTACCGGGATAAGGTGACCATCTTCAATTTACCTCAGGATTTTGCTGCCAGTAGTAATCCCGGTTTTTTATTGGATGAAGACGGCGTTTTGGTGCGCCATGAACAGCAGATCTATCACTTGGCGATCGATCTGCACGGCATCATTGCCAGCGCCCCGCCGGAATTGGCTGACATGTGCCGCATTATTTCAACGGTTTATCAACATCATCACTACTTGCTTGGCGCAGTGGAGGAGTAATTCATGCTGATTTTACGTAACGCTACGGCGGTACAGTTTGTGCCCGCGCTGGTGAATGAGGGCGTGGATATCGCCATTGACGGCGCCACGATTGTTGCAGTGGAAAAAAATCTGACGGTGCGTTATCCGGCAGCAACGGTGAAAGAGATGCAGGGGCGGTTGGTCATGCCGGGTATCGTCTGCGCCCACAACCATTTTTACTCCGGGCTGGCACGCGGGCTTCTGGCGCGTATTGAGCCTTGCCCAGATTTTATCTCCACGCTAAAAAACCTGTGGTGGAAACTGGATCGCGCGCTGGATGAAGAATCGCTGTATTACAGCGGATTGGTTTGCTCGCTGGAAGCCATTAAACAGGGGTGCACGGCGGTTATCGATCACCATGCCTCACCGTCGTTGATTAGCGGATCGTTGGATATTTTACGCCGGGGATTTCTTACCGCAGGTCTGCGTGGCATGACCTGCTATGAAACCACCGATCGCAATGGCGGCCTGGGTGAACTGCGCCGTGGCGTGGAAGAGAACATCCGCTTTGCGCATCGTATCGATCTGGATAAAAAATCCGGTAAAACGCCATATTTGGTCGAGGCCCATATCGGCGCACATGCACCGTTTACCCTGAGCGATGCCGGGCTTGAACTGCTGGCGGATGCCATACAGAGCACGGGGCGTGGGCTGCATATTCACGTAGCGGAAGATCGCTATGACGTATCTCACAGTCATCATCATTATGGCATTGACCCAATGGAGCGGTTGGCGCGGGCTGGGTTGATCAATGGGAAAAGCCTGATCGCGCACGGCCTCTTTCTATCGGCTCAGGATGTGGCGGTGATTAATGCGTTTGACGCGTTTCTGGTGCATAACGCGCGATCGAATATGAATAATCAGGTGGGCTACAACCCGCGACTGGCTGAATACCGCCATGTGGCATTGGGGACGGACGGTATCGGCGCAGATATGTTTGAAGAGCTAAAGTTTGCCTGTTTCAAACACCGTGATGCGGGGGGGGCGCTGTGGCCGGACAGCTTCCTGCGTTTCCTGCATAAGGGCAACCTGCTGTTGGAGCGCAACTTTAACGCCCAGTTTGGTTCGCTGGCGGCGGGGTATCAGGCTGATTTGACCATTTGCGATTATCATTCGCCCACACCGTTGCGTGCAGAGAACCTGGCCGGGCATCTGGCGTTTGCGCTTAGCTCCGCCAGTGTCCATAGCGTCATGGTGGCGGGTAACTTGGTGTATGAGGAGCGCAACTTCCCGTTCGACGTGGAGGAAATTTATTTTCATGCCCGTCAGGAGGCGGAGAAATTATGGCAACGGATGGATAATTTGGCGTAATGAAATGAATTTCAACCGGCATAAAAGGTTTTTCTGGTAGAAACGCCCCTAAATAAGGTGCGGGCAGCGAATTGATAGTGTTTTTTTAAATAATAATCATTAGCCTGCAAAAATAAGGTTCATCGCAGTTGCTCTACTTGGTGACGCCTCGTCGCAAAGTGGCTTTCTCTCATTTTTGTAGGAATATAACAGTGAAAAATAGCATTGTATCTTTATTCCCCAGGGATATTAGCGCGGCTCGTCTATTTTCAAGCAGTGTGGCTGCCGCCGCTATGTTATTACATGTATCAGCCTTTGCCGATTCGACAACGGTGGTAAAGCCTGTTAGCAGCAATCTGGGGCAAAGCTGTACGCAAAATGCCTATGGGGTGGAAAATGCGCTTGATGCGCTACGCTGTGGTTCAGTGCACGGTTCGCTGCGTACGCTTTATTATTCCACAAAGAATGCCTATTTCGTCAGGGATAACAATCAGGATACCGCCAGCTACGGCGGCAATATCCTGTTTCAAACGGCACCTTATTACGGTTTCAGCGCGGGTGTCGGTGGTATTTATCAGCAACAGTGGCGTTCACCGGGCACCGGGCGTGGGGTTACGGAACTGGCGACTAATCAAAACGGCCTGGGAGAAGCTTGGCTGCGTTGGCAATATCAGAACTTTCGTTTTACCGCGGGCGATCAGCGTATTGATATTCCTTTTATGAGCGACTATGACTGGCGTATTACCCCGATCCTGTTCCGCGCAGTTGATCTGCACTGGGGGGATAAAACCGATTTCCTGCATGCGACCAAGATATATCGCTATAAGCCGTGGCGCAGCGATAAATTCCTGGCGACCAGTTCCTATAGCGCTATAAAAGAGAAAACCAACGGCGCTTGGGCGGTTGGCGCCGGGCGTTCAACGCAGGTTGGCAGCATGAGCCTGAGCGGTCAATTATGGTATGAAAGCTATGACGACTACGTGAATATTTTTTATAGCGAAGCGCATAGTCAGTGGAAAACCGCGCTGTGGCAGCCGGATATCGGCATGCAGTTCATTCGCGGCAGCGGTGAAGGCGAACGCTTGCTTGGTGAGGTGGACAGTACGTCTTACGGCATACAGTTGGCTTTGACGCCCGTTAGCCAAGTTAAGTGGTCTATTAATTATAACCACATCGTCTCCAATCCCACATCGTATCTGAACGGGGTGTTGGTTACGCCGTATTCCAGCAGCACCTCATCGGGGAAATATTTCGCGCAGCCGTACTTTACCAGTACTCAAGATCTCGGTACCGGCAATGCCTATTCTACCCGTATCACTTATCAGATTATGCCAGCATTGAGCATTGGGACTTACTATTCTTTTATGGATCTAAAAAGTTCAGCAAGTGCGCCTAGCCGTAACCAGTCTGAATATGTCGTCTTTGGCATTTACCAGTTTGGTGGCGTATTGAAAGGGTTAAGTCTGTCTAATTTCCTCGGGGTACAAACGTCTCCTGTTTATGATTATGCTTTCTGGCAGAATCGCGTTGCCCTTCAATATAATTTCTAATTTATCTTGCTTAAAAGGTATCCATTATGGATACCTTTTTTATTAATAATTCATCCGCAAAGAAATAGCATAACCATGCACTTAATGAGGGCATTGTGTGCCGCTTATGCTGTATCTTGGTGCAATATCAGAAATTAATTTAAGTTAATAAGGAAAGCGTCATGTCTTTCCTGGCCAAAGTAATCGTTTGCTTATCGATAATAAACATTGCGGCAAGATAATTTTTATTTTGGTATGAGAATTGCTGTTGATCTAATCACTATCGATTAATCACATAGGATAAAACAGCATGACAGTATGCCACTGTTACCCTATTCGAAGCGCTGGTTTTGATATCGCGACGTCAGTAGAGAGCCTGCAGCAGAGCCTGGTTCCCAATGGGGATGATTATCATGGTCGTTCTGTTTGGCTGGCCGACTGTCAGGAGGTTGCCGCATGATCCAATTTTTGCTGCATAACACATTGGTGGTTGAACGGGATCTCGATCCTACCCTGACGGTGTTGCAGTATCTGCGGCAGCATAAGCGCCGTACGGGAACCAAAGAGGGCTGCGGTTCTGGCGACTGCGGCGCGTGCACCGTGGCGTTGGGGCGCGAGGAACAGGGGCGAATGTGCTATGAGACCGTTAATGCCTGCCTGATGCCGGTGAGCTCGTTGCATGGCAAGCAACTGATTACGGTGGAAGATTTACGCCAGGAAGGGGCCCTCCATCCCGTGCAGCAGGCGGTGGTCGATCTGCATGCCTCGCAGTGTGGTTTCTGTACGCCAGGGATAGTGATTTCACTGTTTGTGTTGCAAAAAGAAAGTGAGGGCTGGGATCTTCAACTGACAGAACAGGCACTGGCGGGGAATTTATGTCGTTGTACCGGCTATCGACCGATTATGGCCGCTGCACGCTACCTGTGTGAGCAGCTGATAGAGGATAGTTATACCCGTGAGGAGATATTAACCGCCACGCGACTGAAGGCGCTGAAGGAGGGGGCGGAGACATTGAACGAGGGCGCGCGCCAATATTTTATACCTGATGCGCTGGAGAAACTGGCGGCCTATTATCTTCGTTATCCTCAGGCTCGCCTGTTGGCGGGCGGTACCGATCTGATGCTGGAAATGGCGCAAGCCGGGTATGGCCGTCCTCCTTTGATCTCTTTGGCGCAGGTGGCAACGCTGCGCCGCTGGCATATGGATGACAGCTACATTCATCTTGGCGCCGGGGTGACTATCACACAATGTGAAAAGCTGCTACACGCGCAAATCCCTGCCTTTGCACGTGCGTTGCAGCGTTTCGCTTCACGTCAAATCCGCAACCGCGCCACCTTGGCAGGGAATATCGCCAATGCGTCGCCAATAGGCGATACGCCCCCGATGCTGCTGGCATTGGATGCCGAGCTACTGCTACAACGTGGTTCGGACCAGCGCACGCTGCCACTGCGCGACTTTTTCCTGGCCTACCGTCAAACGGCGTTAGTCGAGAGCGAGTTTATTCGTGAGATCCTGATCCCTCGCGGGGAGTTACTGGATAATTTTCAGGCATGGAAGGTTTCGAAACGGTCGGATGATGATATTTCCATTGTGTTTGGCGCGTTTTCATTACAAATCCAACAGGGGCGAGTCGTGAACGCTCGCATCGCCTTTGGCGGAATGGACGCCATTCCCCGGCGGGCTGAGCGTTGTGAACAGGCCCTGCTTCACCAGCCCTGGAACAGGGCGACCGTGACAGCCGCCTGTCAGGCGCTGGAGCAGGATTTCACACCATTGAGCGACGCACGCGCCAGCGCAGAATACCGCCTGCAGGTGGCCAGGAATCTGTTGCTCCGTTACTACTACTGGTTACAAGGCGAGGAGTTTGAGATGGAGACCGCACACCATGTCGCATAATCCGTTAGTGTCCGCCCCAACGCAAATGGCGTTGCAGGAGCGGTTCCATCAGACGCAACCCTGTGGCGTAGGGCACAGTCATACACATGAGAGCGCGATACTGCACGTCAGCGGTGAAGCGCGCTACATTGACGATCGCCCAGAGCCGGAAGGGCTATTGCATCTTTGCCCGCGCCTGAGTGAACACGCGCATGCCCGTATTATCAAACTGGATGTTGCACCCTGCTATCGCATTCCTGGTGTGGTAACGGTGCTGACCCGGCAACAAATACCGGGCAACCCGGATATCGGCGCGTTGGCGCCGGGCGATATGTTGCTGGCCGATGACGAAGTGAACTATGCAGGGCAGATCGTGTTGGTGGTGGCGGCAGAATCTCGCGAGGCGGCCAGGTTGGGCGCTCAGGCGGCGGTGGTTGACTACGAAGTGCTGACACCGATATTGGATGTGCAAGACGCGTTGGAAAAACAACACTATGTGGAGCGTCCTTTTGTGCATCAACGCGGCGATGTCGAGGCGGCGTTGGCACGAGCAGCCCATCGTCTGTCGGGCGAGTTTCACATTGGCGGGCAGGAGCATTTTTATCTGGAAACGCAGGCGGCCCTCGTCTGCCCGGCAGAGAACCAGGCCGTAACGGTCTATGCGTCCAGCCAAAACCCCAGTGAAGTACAAAAGCTGGTGGCTTCGGTTTTGGGTGTTAGCCAAAGCCAAGTGACGGTAGAAACACGGCGAATGGGGGGCGCTTTCGGCGGCAAGGAATCGCAGGGGGCGGGCGTCGCCTGCCTGTGCGCGCTTGCTGCGCGCCTGACGCGGCGCCCGGCAAAAATGTGTCTGTCGCGGCGTGACGATATGCGCATCACTGGCAAGCGCCACGCTTTTTTCGTGCGTTACGAAGTCGGTATTGATGAACGTGGCGTCTTCAGCGGCGTAAAGATCGATCTGGCAGCAAACTGTGGCCATTCGCTGGATTTGTCGGGATCGATTGTCGATCGCGCCATGTTCCATGCGGACAACGCCTATTATCTGGGAGATGCGCTCATCACCGGATACCGTTGCCGCACCCATACTGTCTCCAATACCGCGTTTCGCGGCTTCGGTGGGCCGCAAGGCATAGCGGCCATTGAACAGGTGATTGAGCACATTGCGCGCACTTTGCATCTGGATCCGCTCGAGGTGCGCAAACGAAATTATTATGGGATCACGGAACGCAATGTGACCCATTACTACCAGCCCGTCAGGCAGAATATGCTTAACGATATCACCGAACGGCTGGAGCACAGCGCTGAGTATCACCAACGTCGTGCCGAGATCGATACTTTCAATACCCGCCACCCCGTGCTGCGGCGTGGCTTAGCGCTAATGCCGGTCAAATTCGGCATTTCCTTCACCTCCACCTTTCTCAACCAGGCCGGAGCGCTGTTGTTGGTGTATACCGATGGCAGTGTACAGCTAAATCATGGCGGAACTGAGATGGGGCAAGGGTTGAATACCAAAGTGGCGCAGATTGTGGCGCAGGTGCTACAAATTGACATCGAGTCAATCCAGGTCACGGCCACTCATACCGGCAAGGTGCCCAATACTTCGCCGACAGCAGCCTCCAGCGGTGCTGATTTGAACGGTAAAGCGGCGCAGCAAGCAGCCGAAATCATCAGACAGCGGCTAGAGGAATTACTGTGTCGCCTTTATGCGTGTTCCCCCGCAGAGGTTGTATTCCACAATGGTGTAGTGCGGGCGGGCAAGCATCATTTGACCTTCGCGCAGGTAGCGCACTTGGCATGGGTTAATCAGGTACCGCTTTCGGCTTCGGGTTACTACCGGGTTCCGGGCATCCATTACGATCGTGAGGCAGGGCGCGGACAGCCTTTTTACTACTTTGTGTACGGCGCGGCATGCGCGGAAGTGATCGTGGATACGCTGACCGGAGAGTATCGGGTGAAGCGGGTAGATATTCTGCACGATGTAGGTGCTTCCCTGAACCCTGCGCTGGATATCGGGCAGGTCGAAGGTGGGTTTGTACAGGGCATGGGCTGGGTTACCACCGAAGAGCTGATGTGGAACGGGCAGGGATGTTTGTTAACGGATACCGGCGCCACCTACAAGATACCGACGGTAGCGGATATCCCACATGATTTTCGCGTGCAGCTATTGCCGCATACGCACAATGCGGCTGAAACCGTTTTCCGTTCTAAAGCCGTTGGTGAGCCGCCTTTTATGCTGGGTATGGTCGTCTGGTGTGCCCTGCAGGATGCGATCGCACGCCGGGCCGATGGTATCGTGCATTGCCTGCTTGATCTTCCCGCCACGCCGGAACGGGTGTGGCGAGCGTTACAAAGGTCATGAAAGGGATGGTGAAGGCATCGCCCCTGCGAACGAGCCAGTGGCTGACGGATTAAAACCGGGGGGGCTTACTGGGGCTGGCTTCACGCCATAACCGGTTAAATTCCTGCTGATATTTTGCCGCCAGGGCGGGCGCGTTGCGGATCAGCAGGGCATTTTCTGCGTTGCGCTTGTCGGCGCTGGATGTGTAGTTGAAAGAGCCAGTTTCGACCGCATGGCCGTCTGCCACAATAAATTTGTTGTGCATGATGGCGTACTGCCCGTTAAGGCGCACCGGCACCCGGTGGTTAACCAGGAAGGTGATGGCAGTGTACCTGTCGCTATTGGCTGCCTGGTCCGCGACCACCCGCACCGATACCCCGCGTTTTTGTGCGTTCACCAGCGCTGTCGCGATGGGCTTGCTGGTGAACTGATAGGCCGCCACATCAAGGTTGTGCTGGGCGCCGTTAATGATACTTAAGACAATATTTAAAGCGTCATGCCGTGCGCTGGGTGAAAAGCCGACGGCAAGCTCTGGCGACGCTGCCGCCAGAACGGGCATGGCTAGCACCACGATAGCCAGCACAAAAATGCGTTTACGCATAGGGTATTAACTCCAACTGCGACGGTATAGCCACGGAAAATATGGCTATGGGTGGGCTTGCGATGGGGTGTTTTACCTATGAATCTTGCATGTTGCCAGTGCTGGGTCGCTAAAACTTTAGCTGGTCGACATTTTGTCTACCAACTTGTGGTTCAATACACAGAGAGACGCTATCAGCACCGCAAAAAATAGCCGCTGCTTCAGGCAGTAGTCCGGCAAACAAATGCCATACGTGGAACACACCTGCAACTTGAAGTAGGAAGGGGATAAAATAGATTCTCTGTTTGGGGGTAACCGATGGGAAAGAGCATAAAATGAAGCTATTGATCGTTGTTGATATGCAAAACAGCGTATTCGCCACGCCGCGCCATGACCGGGAAGGTAAAGCTAGTCTGATCAATCAGCTGATAGCGGCGGCGGATCGGACGGTATTTATTCAACATATTGAAGGCGAAATGGCCGAAGGCAGCGAGTTATGGCAAATCTTGCCGGAGCTTGAACAGCCGGATGGGGCGGTTTATGTAAATAAAACCGCGTGTGATGCCTTCTGGAACACGAAACTGGCAGATGTACTTAGCCAGCTGGGCACCAATAACTTCGTGATTTGCGGCTGCGCGACGGATTATTGTTTAGATACGACAATAAAAGTCGGCGCCAGCCAAGGTTATGCCATTACCGTCGCTTCCGACGCCCACACAACCTCAAATCGAACTTATGCGACGGCGCAACAGCTGATCGGCCAGCATAATGAGGTGTGGGCAGCGCTGAGTATTCCTGGGAATGCCATCCAGGTGAAACCGACGGATAGGATTATCGCTGAGTGGCAGGGCTAACGCCTTGTGCGTGGGCATTTATTCTTTACTGCGATTACGGCGCCCTAGCAGCCCGCCCGCTAAAACTAAAATCCCGCCGGCGATCGAAGTGAAGGCTGGCAGCGTCTTGAAAATTAACATGTCTAATAGCATTGCCCAAATCAAACCGAAAAACTGCCATGGTGCAAGCCGCGAAGCTTCGCCCCGCCTGAGTGCTGCGGCTATGCTCATCATTGCTGCAGTCTGTATCAGCGTAAACAAACCGGCAATAGCCAAACTTTCAACTGACTCCGGGCGCCATATCCAGGGGAGGGCAAAAAGCAGGGCAATAAAGCCGACGACGGAAACCTGTAAAGTGGTGTCGATACTTGTCGCATCGTTGCGCAATCTACGAATCAGGATTTGATATATTGCATAGGTTAAGGCAGCGAAAATAGCGGTAATTATACCTGTAAGGGAAAGGCTTCCCGAACCGCCGGGCCGCACGATCAGCAGCATGCCCATAAATCCCACGGCAACGCCAAATAAGCGCGATAGCGATACTTGCTCGCCTAAAAATGCGATCCCCATGATTGTCAGCATTATTGGGGCACTGAACCCGATTGCTGAAGCATCCGTGACTTGAATCAAACTATAGGAAATAATTGATAAAATATTCGATGCGACTAACGCCGCTGCCGCCGCTCTTTGTTCCAGCGGGCGAACCGGAAACCAGATTCGATGCCAGGTAATGCCGGTTGAGGGGACTAAGGTTAATACCAAGCCGCCAATAAGAACGATAAAACATCGTAAGAACGTGACCTGCATGGCTGAAAAACCATACGATGCCACTAATATTTTGGATATTGAATATCCAATAATATAAAGCAAGGTGGACAGCACCACAAAAAATATCGCTAAAATCTGAGATCGACGATTATCAGCCGATAAACGCGCGAGTTTGAGCATTATTACTCCAATGATAATGTTATTTGTAAATATTAAATGACGGGTGAATACGGCATATTCAATGCAGCGTTATATTTTTATCAAAACAACATCCCCACAATAATGTGCTAATAGTGATAATTTTGGCCAGTAGGACGGGGGATTTCCACCGTGCACCTTTAAGCCAGGGAATGCCGTGACCATGCTGGCTCGCATATTGGCATTACCACTGTCATGCGTGCGGTTTGCGTCCTTGGCTATAGCATTACAAAGGTTCAACGTATTGAAAAATTAATTAATTGGTGTCCATAATAAGTTGAGCTGATTAACTGCGGGAACTTATTGAAATGGCGACATATTCAAGGATAGTACTGGGTGACAGGCGTATAACGCTGGAACATTTGCGGGCGTTTGTATCGATTGTTGAAGAGCGTGGTTTTGCCGATGCCGGGGTTGTTCTAAACCGCTCTCAATCGGCTATCACGCAGAGTTTGCAACGGCTGGAAGAAGTTCTTGGTTGTAAACTGCTTGAGCGGCGGAAAGGTCATGTTATTGGGCTGACGCGTGAAGGTAACCGTTTTTTGGGGGCGGCTAAAGATATTTTGCTGCGCCTTGCTGATGCGATGAATGCCGTGCAACGGTTGTCAATGGCAGGCCGTGTCCGGCTTGGTGTACCTGATGATTTCAATGTGGTGGATATCCACAGTGCCTTATCACGTTGCCTTGGCTTTAACCAACAACTCACTATCCAAGTGATTTCTGATCTTTCCATCCGAACACTTAATTCATTGTTATCTGGTGAATTAGACGTGGCGATATTGAAAAAGACCTGTGATGAGCCCACGCCGAAAAATCTGGCGCTTTGCCACGCATTGCGGAGAGAACCGTTGTATTGGGTCGCGAACAAACCGGTGTTTTTTGATGAGATAACTGAACTGCCGCTTATCGTTTATCCTGAAGGCTGTGCATATCGTAAAAGTGCATTACGCTGCCTGGCGCGTACTGGGAAGTCAGCCTGTATCGTTTACACGACTACGTCTGACGAGAATATCAGCAAAGCCGTTTCCGCTGGGCTGGGGATCACATTATTGCCGGTAAGTGCCATCAGCGATGATCATGTTATCCTGGACAATAAAACGCACGGTTTTCCTGATCTTCCCGAAGTCGAACTTATCCTGGCGGTGAATTCCAAAAATAACCTTTTTCTTCAATTTGCCCAATTTCTGGAACGGGCTATTGGAATTAGAGAGTAGATCAACATGGCATCGGCCGGGTGTGATGCTTTCAGAGGATTTACTGGTTCTATAAAGGTGCGGTTTTAGGCCGTCGCGCTTGTCTGTATTGGTAGTCATGGGTTGGGGAACTGGAAGATGGGGGATTGTCCCCCATGATATCTATCAGTCAATCGTAAAGCCAACGCCCTACCTTGGCGGATTCGATCAGCATAGTAATCATGGCCGGTAAACCACAATTTACGAATGAACACCACGAGAACGAATGAAATTAACGCGGATAACGTCGAGTTAAAAATCACCAGAAAATCTAATACGGCTTCATCACCATGGTAACCAAAAGCGTTGGCTAGCCAGTAAACCAGTGATGCGGGCAACAGGACAGCCAATATTTTAGCGATACAAAAAAACAGAACGACAAAGGACAACACTAAAACAGTTAATTTTTTCATTTCGTTAGTAGACCTTTATCGTCCCATAAGCCTTGAGTTGACTTCCGGGAATGTTTAGTTTTGGCACGTCACTCAGGAGGCGATCGCGTAGGATGCCATATTGCGCATGATTCAAAAACGTTATACATCCCTCCGATATTCCCAGCGGGCCAATAGGGTGCAGGCGAAATTGCCCACGTCTAACACCTTGCGTAAATGTGACATCATCAAACCCACCCATCATCTCGATACAGGCCAAACCATTCTGATCTGTCGGTTCCGTAGACGTGTTTTAGGAACGTATCCCTAAGTGGCCCGAGTCTGCCACCAACGGGACGTTCTATAATAAAAGTTCGGTTGGTGATTTGTGATGTTTGGCGATTGACCCGATCGCATAATCAGAATCTACCTCCTGTCAAGACCACCAGAATGACCACCAATCGACGCTGATGAGCGAATCAGGGGGCTGGGATGTCGTTACCTATTGTTGTTGGAATTCGGGGCATGCTGCTGCATCAATTCAATGATCCAATCAATAAAAACTCGCAGTTTGACGTTGACATGGCGGTTCGGCGGAAATGCCAAGTACAGGGGCATGGGATCAATACGCCATTGTTCAAATAACGGAATCAAGGCGCCACAAGCCTGATGTGCTGCCGCCATATAGGTTGGCAGCGCGATCACGCCTAGCCCAGCTAACCCAGCTTCGAGGTACGCATTGCCATCATCCACAGCAAGCACATAGCTGCTCTTGATTTCAATATGTTCACTCTCACAGTGCAGTGCCAGAGGCGCAATCTTACCGGTGCGTGAGGACAAGAATCCCACTATGCGATGGTCGGTGTTTTCCAGCTCTCGCGGATGCGCCGGGGCGCCAAGGCGTTCCAGATAACTCGGTGCGGCGTAGGCGCCGATTTGCAAATCGCCGACATGGCGTGCGATCAGGGACTGGTCGTTGATTTCGCCACCGCGCAAGACGCAATCCACGTTGTCGCCGATCAGATCCACCACCCGGTCGCTCACGCCCATATCGAACTGGATGTCCGGGTAGCGCATGTGGAAAGCCGGTAGCGCCGGCACTATGACGAGGCGGGCCAGCGGACTGGGCACATCCACCCGTAGCCGTCCCCTGGGCGTAATCGCCGCACTGGACAGGCTGGTTTCTGCATCGTCCATGTCCGCCAAGAGGCGGATGACGCGCTCGTAGTAGGCTGCTCCCTCGGGAGTGACGCTGAGCTTGCGGGTGGTGCGATGGAGTAACTTGACGCGCAGGCGCGCTTCTAACTGCTGAATGAGTTGCGTCACCGTGGTTTTGCTCATATGAAGTGTTTGGGCAGCCTTTGTGAAGCTACCTGCCTCCACCACACGCGCAAAGGCGCGCATCGCATCGAAACGATCCATTCCTTGTCCTTTCTTTTCACAGATTGTTTGGATTTTACAAACAATGAAGGACAAAGTCGCTTGTTTATCCACCCGTTCTAGCGCCTGTAAAGTGTCTTTTCGTTCATTGGGCAGATTTCGCCCCATTGCAAAGGTACAAACATGACAACACGCGAAGCAGTTTTTCCCTTCGGTCGGCAGGCGCTCTATGAGCGCAATCGGTATTCACCGGCCATCAAATCTAACGGCTTCTTGTTTGTTTCGGGGCAGGTTGGTAGCCGCGAGGATGGGTCGCCTGAACACGATCTAAAAGCGCAGGTCAGGCTGGCATTCGATAACCTTAATGCTGTTCTCGCGGCTGCGGGTTGCACATTCGATGACGTGGTTGATGTGACCCTCTTTGTCGTCGATCCCGAGTCGAACCTCGACGCTATCTGGAGTATCCTGCCAGAATATTGGGGGGAAGCACCTTACCCCACGTTGACCGGGATCGGCGTGACGTGGCTTTACGGATTCCAGTTTGAGATTAAGGTGATTGCCAAGCTGCCCTAAGCGTTACGGGGCTTTCTGCCAGTCGAAAATTCAACGGGGCAGCTCGCCGCCGGTGACGATCACCGAGTGCCGATCGAACGCTTGAACGGCAAGGCCCATTACGCCGCGCGACTCGGCATCCTGAATCAGTTCGGTAGAGGGAAGCGATGAAAGCCGTTGTCTATGATCAACCCGGATCACCGGATGTCCTTCGTTATACGGATGTTCCCGATCCAGTCTGTCCGCCCAACGGCGTTGTCATTCGGGTAGAGACTGTCGCCCTGGAAAGAGGAGACCTGATCAACCGCGCGTCATCGCCGCCGCCTTATCCTGGCTACGCCCTCGGCTATGCGGCAGCTGGCGAGGTCGTTTCAGTGGGCTGCGATGTTCACGACCGTAAGGTTGGTCAGAAGGTCACAAGCTTCGATGTGTCGGGCTCGCATGCCGAATTGCGCGCCGTAGCCGCGAGCAAGACTTGGTTGGTACCGAAGGGCCTAGACATGGCGATCGCAGCAGCATTGCCGATCGCATATGGAACCGCGCATCACTGCCTTTTCGCGCGCGGCGGCTTGAAGCGTGGCGAAGCCGTCCTGATCCAGGCGGCGGCCGGTGGCGTGGGAAGCGCCGCCGTACAGCTCGCACATCAGGCTGGTGCAACAGTGCTCGGGACAGTATCCGGTGTGGAAAGGGGCAAACACTTAGCGGCACTTGGATTGGATCATGCAATCGACCGTCGGAGAGTTGACGTGGTGGAGACGGTCATGCGCTTGACCGAGGCCCGAGGTGTCGACCTTGTTGTGGACCCAGTGGGAACAACCATGCAGGACTCCCTGAGGATGTTGCGTCCGGAGGGCCGCTTGGTATTCGTCGGCAACGCCGGTGGACCGACGCTGCAGGTTGAGCTGTGGTCCGCGCTTCAGGCGAATCAGTCGTTGTTCGGCGTATTCATGGGAACGCAGCTTGAAAAGCCCGAGGTTCATCAGACGGTTTCCCGGATGTTGGCGCAGGCCGCTAATGGGAAACTTGAGGTGCTCATAGACCGGACCTTTCCGCTTGCCGATGCGGCACAGGCCCATGCGTATGTCGAAGGCAATCCTACGCTCGGACGTGTCGTTCTTGTCTGCGGCTGATTCGCCGTCTGTGGGCAATCAGTCTGCATCAGATACACCACTGTTGAATCTATGTACACAAGGATGCATGAAATGCAAAAATCCCGATCAGGTTTCCCTGAGCGGGATTCTCAAAATCTGGCTCCCCTGACTGGACTCGAACCAGTGACATACGGATTAACAGTCCGCCGTTCTACCGACTGAACTACAGAGGAATTGTGTGAACGGCGGGAATCATAGCGGGCTACTGTGGGCATGTCAAAGGGGGATTGCACATTCTGCGATTGTTTGCTTGCAGAATGTGCAATCCGTTGAGTTTTTGGCAGATTTACCCCTTGTTCAGCTGCCGGAACTGCAGCTGATAGTGGTAATGGCCGGGGGGCAGCAGGTCATCCTGATGGACGCTTGGGCTCCATGAATCGTCGCCGCCAACGCCCATGTGGTAACCATCCACATGCAGCCATACGCCATCTTCCTCCTGCAGCAGGTGCTGGTGGCTGCAGGCCATGAGTTGGCGCAGGCCGTAGCGGCTGAGTGAAAAGTGGAAACGCCCGCTGATTTGCCAAGTGCCGTACTGCAGGCGCCGGGTGTTGCAACGCAGCCCGTTTTCACCGGGGAAGATATAAGGCGTATGCAACTGCGCTAACGGTAGCCGCCACAGGCCAAATTGCGCCGCCAGCTTACGGTCGGGGTAGTTTTCGTGTGGGCCAAGCCCCAGCCACTGCACCTGTGGCTGCACCTGCGCCAGTTGGGTGCACAGGCCGATACGCGCCAGCGGCGGCAGGCAGGTGGCGCATTCAACATCAACACAGACCGTTACCGTGCCGTGGCTATCGAACAGCCACTGCTTCCGGCTTTGCAGCAGCGTTTGCCCGGCAACGCTGAAGGTATGCTCGCTGACCACGCGCACGCCATCGGCCAGCGTGTCTGCCTGCAGGCGGGTACAGCAGGTTTCCAGTTGATACAGGCCGGCCTGCTTCCAGCGCTCAACCCAGGCGTTGGGATCGATACGCTCCACTTCGCTGATGCCGATATCGTTATCCAGCGGCGCGCGGATAAAGCAGTCATGCAGCGGCGTTTGCAACTGTGGTTGATCATCCTGCCACCACTGAGCCAACTGGCCGCTGGCGCGCTCAAACTGCCAGCGCTGGTTGCCGTGGGCTATGGCGATCTCGCGGTCGTTCTGCAGCCATTGCGGCACTTCGCCGGCGGGTTCGGCAGGCGTGGCCAGCAGCGGGCGTGGCAACGGCCATTGATCCCAGGCACAGCGGTGGTTGGCTTCCGCCCACATCGTGGCATGCAGCTGCACCACTTCAACTTTCAGCCATAGCTCGCCTGGCCGCGGGATAACGGGCAGGCGCTCCAGCAGAATAAATGTGGCGCTGCCCCGTGGGGGCAGGTTGAGTTCGATAACGCCGCTGGCGCGCTGTTCGCCGTCAAGCTCAATACACCACCTCAGTTGCTCGTTGTCGGTAGAGCGGAACAGGTATTCGCTGGTTACGCTAAGCGCCAACCGCTGGGGATCAAGCGTGAACTGGAAAAACTGCTGGGCGCGCTTCGCTTCGAACAGCGCCGGGTGCGGCGTGCGATCGGGGAACACCAGGCCGTTAAGGCAAAATTGGCGATCGTTGGGTTTATCGCCAAAGTCGCCGCCATAGGCCCAATAGGGGTTGCCGTCTTCATCACGGCGCGTCATCGCCTGGTCAACCCAGTCCCAAATAAAGCCGCCCTGCAGGCGCGGGTATTTGCGAAAGGCCTGCCAATAGCGGGCAAAACCGCCCAGGCTATTGCCCATGGCATGGGCGTATTCGCACAAGATCAACGGGCGGTTTTCTCCCGGCAGACCGCTCCACTTACTGAGCGACCACTTGGGCACGGCAGGGAAGGGCTGATCCTGATCGACGCGGGCATACATCGGGCACACAATATCCGTGGCCGCGCTGTTGGCGCCGCCGCCTTCATATTGCACCGGGCGGCTCGGATCCTGGCTTTTCACCCATTGATAGAGCGCATCATGGTTTGCGCCATGGCCAGATTCGTTACCCAACGACCAAATGATGATGCAGGGATGGTTACGATCGCGTTGCACCATGCGCGTCACGCGTTCGCTCATTGCCGGCAGCCACTGCGGATCGTCCGCCAGGCGGCCCATCGGCTGCATGCCGTGGGTTTCAATATTGGCTTCGTCCACCACGTACAACCCATAACGATCGCATAGCCTGTACCACAACGGGTGATTCGGGTAGTGCGAGCAGCGCACGGCGTTAAAGTTGTGCTGCTTCATCAGCAGAATATCGTGGCGCATGGTGGCTTCATCCATCACCTGGCCATGTTCCGGGTGGTGCTCATGGCGATTGACGCCGCGGATCAACAGCGGCTGGCCGTTTAGCGTCAACAGGCCGTTGCGGATTGCGATCTGGCGGAACCCCACGTCGTAGGCTTCCGCTTCCACCACCAGCCCGTCAGCACTTAGCAGGGCAACTACGGCACGGTACAGGTGCGGTGTTTCGGCACTCCACAGCAAAGGGGCGTCTACCGCCAGGCGCAGCGTGGCGCGGTCGTGATAGGCCCCCCGCTCATCAATCACCTCGCTGCCGAGGGGCTGCGTCAATGCCGCTAGCTGCGTATCATCGCGCCATAGCTGCACCTGTACCTGGTGGCCGGCAGGCTGCTGCGCCTGCACCTCGACAACCAACTCCGCACGCTGGAAACCGTCATACAGCGGTGTGTTGATGCGAATATCACTCAGGTGGCAAGCGGGTTTATGCAGCAGGCTGACATCGCGGAAAATACCGCTCATGCGCCACATATCCTGATCTTCCAGGTAGCTGCCGTCGCACCAGCGTAGCACCATCACTGCCAGGCGGTTCTCGCCAGCGTGCAGGTAAGGGGTGAGATCGAACTCCGCCGGCAGGCGGCTGTCCTGTGAATAGCCGGCCCAGTGGCCGTTGCACCAGAGGTAAAACGCCGAATTCACGCCGTCGAAGATAATGCGCGTTTGCCCGGTGGCCAGCCAGGCTTCGTCCATGGTGAAGGTGCGGGAATAGCAGCCGGTCGGGTTATTCTGCGGCACCCATGGCGGGTTAAGCGGGATCGGATATTTTACGTTGGTATAAATGGGCGCATCGAAGCCGGCGAGCTGCCAGTTACTGGGCACGGCAAGCAAATCGGCGCCGGCCAGATCCTGCTGTATCCAGCTTTCCGGCACTGCTTGCGGGCGGGGAAAGTAGCTAAAACGCCAGTTACCGTTTAGCAGGCGTCGGCTTGGGCTGGCGGCATCACGGCGGGCCGCGTCCGGATCGCGCCAACTGGCAAACGGCGGATGCGCCGCCAGGCGGCGGTAAGACGTGCAGGCCGGGTTTTGCCAGTCCTGGCGGGCGAGGATTTGCATCAGGGGCAGAGAGTCACACTGCATGGGGGGCCTCATTAGCGGTGCTATTGGCGCATAATTTGCGCCAGCATCGCTTCAGCCTTGATGTTTGTAAAGGCGGGTTGCACAGGAAAATGAACGCGATCACAGACTGAGATTTCCCGTTGGGATCGCCAGCCCAAACAGGCCTCTGGTTGCTATTGCACGCCGGCTTCCCGCAACCAGGCAGGTGGCACGGCAAGGGCGTTACTCCTTGCGGGGGGCGTGATAAATGCGCTGCGGGCGGCCGACTTTGCCGTAAATGATCTCGGCACTCAGCAGGTGGTTGGTGGCGCAAAACTCCAGATAGCGCCGGGCGGTGGTGCGGCTGATGCCGGTTTCCCGCGCCACGCTTTCTGCGGTGTGGCGGGTGGCCGGATCGCTGAACAGTTCACGCACTTTGATCAACGTCAGTTCATCAATGCCGACCGGCAGCGCCAACTGCTGCTCATTGCGGGCATAGGTGTTGAACATTTCATCAATCTGGCGTTGGTTAAAGCGTTCCTTGTCTTTCAGCGCCTGGTGGCGTTGGCTGAAACGCTGCAGCGTTTGCGTCAGGCGATCGTAAGCCAGCGGCTTGATCAGATAATCAAACACGCCGTAGCGCAGCGCTTCGGCCACGGTATCCATATCGCTGGCCGCGGTAATAAAAACGATACCGCCGCTATAGCCGCTGAGCGCTAGCTCGCGCAACAGTTCAATGCCCTGGCCGTCGGGAAGAAAGTTATCCAGCAGGATCAGATCCGGCTTAAAGCGTGCGGTCATGGCGCGCGCCTGCGCCAGGTTGCCCGCCAGCCACACTTGCCGGCAGCCGCCGTTTTGCTTGATGAATTCCGCGTGCATCTCCGCCAGCGGCGTTTCATCTTCCACGATCAAAATATTAAGCCATTCCATCATCCCTCCTGCAATGTGCCCCTGCTAACCAAATGTACATTCAATTGTTAAATATTTGAATGATATCACGATAATAAACTCGATAAAAATAATTAAGTAAATAAAAACCATTAAATAACTTTTTGACGTCGGTGGGTTTGTGAAATAGGTCAATAATCGTCTTCGTTTTTTCTCTATTCTGGTGCCACTCAATACACCACCTGGCGATATGCGCATTTTTGTCTATCATTTTCAAACTGTTATGTTGTGTTTTTATGTTGTTTGCTCTGGGTTGGTGTATTTTAAATGTTATCTTTTAGTTACTCAGAGAGTGAACCATGTTGGGCGATACCGTATTTAATCGGGTAAAACGTTCGGACCATAAGGCTATTTCAGAGATAAAAGCGTTCCTACGTAATAACGACCTGAATATTGATACCACGGTCGAAATATTTATTACCGTGACGCAGAACGATAAATTGGTCGCCTGTGGTGGCATTGCCGACAATATTATCAAATGTGTCGCCATCAGCCCGGCGTTACGGGGCGAAGGGCTGGCGCTGAAGCTGGCGACGGAGCTGGTGAATCTGGCCTATGAGCGCCATCACACCAAATTGTTTATCTACACCAAAACGCAAAACGAACATTTATTCCGGCAGTGCGGGTTTTATCCCATCGTCAGCGTGCCGGGGATTGTGGTGCTGATGGAAAACAGCCCATGCCGCCTGCGGCGCTACGCCGCCAAGTTGGCCACGCTGCGCCGCCCGGGGGAAAAAATCGGCAGCATCGTGATGAACGCCAACCCTTTCACCCGCGGCCATCAGTATTTGGTGCAGCAGGCCGCGGCCAGTTGCGACTGGCTGCATCTGTTCCTGGTGCGTGAAGACAATTCCCGCTTCCCGTATGCAGACCGGCGCGATCTGGTGCTGGAAGGGACGCGCGGGATCGCCAATCTCACGGTGCATGAAGGCTCGCAATACATCATCTCGCGCGCCACGTTCCCCTGCTATTTCATTAAGGATCAGGGCATTGCCGATGACTGCTACACCGAGATCGATCTGAAAATCTTCCGGCAGTATCTGGCGCCGGCGCTGGGCATTACCCACCGCTTTGTGGGCACCGAACCGTTTTGCGAAGTGACCGCCAAATACAACCGCGATATGCGCTACTGGCTGGAAACGCCAACGCTGCCCAGCCCACCAATCACCTTGGTGGAAATAGAACGTTTGCAACATGCGGGCGTGGCGATCTCCGCCTCCTGGGTACGCAAGCTGTTGGTCAGCGGCGATATCGATGCCATCGCGCCGCTGGTGCCGGCGGCGACTGAACATTACCTGCGGCGTTTGCTGGCACAACGCCAGGCCAAGCCCGCACCGCAAAAATTTGAATCTGCACAATCAGGTGAATGATGAAAATAATCAGAGAAGCAGTGGCCGGCACGCTGGAATCCAGTGATGTCATGGTGCGTATCGCGCCGGCAGAAGGCCAGGAACACGATCTGCTGATTGCCAGCAGCGTGGAAAAACAGTTCGGCGCCGCGATCCGCCGCACGCTGTTACAGGTGTTGCAACAGTACGGCGTGGAGCCGGTACAGGTGATCATCGATGACAAAGGCGCGCTGGACTGTGTGCTGCGCGCCCGGCTGGAAACCGCGCTGATGCGCGCCAGCGAATCCGGCCAACTGCCATGGGAGGCGAAAAATGAAAACGCTGAATAAACAGCGCATGCGCCGCAGCATGCTGTTCGTGCCCGGCGCCAATGCCGCAATGGTCAGCAATTCCTTTATCTACCAGGCCGACTCGCTGATGTTCGATCTGGAAGATTCCGTTGTCCTGCGTGAAAAAGACGCCGCCCGCCGGCTGGTTTATCACGCCTTGCAGCATCCGCTGTACCAGGAGGTGGAAACCATCGTGCGCGTTAACGCGCTGGATTCCGCCTATGGCCTGGACGATCTGCAGGCCGTGGTGCGCGGCGGGGCGGATATCGTGCGCCTGCCGAAAACCGACAGCGCCCAGGATGTGATCGACATGGAGCGGGAAATCGCCGCCATCGAAAAAGCATGCGGCCGGCCGCTGGGCAGCACCGGCCTGCTGGCGGCGATAGAGTCCGCTGCCGGCATCACCAACGCGATTGCGATCGCCCATGCCTCGCCGCGCCTGATCGGCATTGCGCTGGGGGCAGAAGACTACGTGCGTAATTTGCGCACCGAGCGCTCGCCCGGCGGCGTGGAACTGCTGTTTGCCCGTTGCTCGCTGCTACAAGCGGCGCGCGCCGCCGGTATTCAGGCTTTCGATACCGTCTATTCCGATGCGAATAACGAAGCCGGTTTTCTGCAGGAGGCTGAGTTGATCAAACAGTTGGGCTTTGATGGCAAATCGCTGATCAACCCGCGCCAGATTGAGCTGTTGCACAACCTGTATGCGCCAACCGCGAAAGAAGTGGCGCATGCGCAGCGGGTGGTGGACGCCGCCGAAGCGGCCGAGAAAGAAGGGCGCGGCGTGGTATCGCTGAACGGCAAAATGGTGGATAGCCCGGTTATTGAGCGTGCGCGGCTGGTGCTGGAGCGCGCGGCCCTTTCCGGGGTGCGTGAAGAAGCCAACCACACGGAGGAGGCCCAATGAAACACCAACAACGCCTGGCAAACTGGAACAACAACGCCGATGTTCGGCTGTATCAGGAAGCCTCAAAGGCCAATCTACAGGCGGCGAAACCGCGCGGCATCAAACGCTGCGATTCGCTGCAGGAAGCCATCCGCCGCAGCGGCTTGCAAGACGGCATGACCATTTCCTTCCACCACGCTTTCCGCGGCGGCGATCTGACGTTGAACCAGGTAATGGCAGCGATTGCCGAGATGGGGTTCCGCAACCTGACGCTGGCATCCAGCTCGCTCAGCGATTGCCATGCGCCGTTGGTGGAACACATCCGCCACGGCGTGGTGAGCCGTATTTACACCTCCGGCCTGCGTGGCCCGCTGGCGGAAGAGATTTCGCGCGGCCTGTTGAAACAACCGGTGCAGATCCACTCCCACGGCGGCCGGGTCAATCTGATCACGTCCGGTGAGTTGAAAATAGACGTTGCCTTTCTTGGCGTGCCGAGCTGTGACGAATTCGGCAACGCCAATGGTTACAGCGGCGAAGCCTGTTGCGGCTCGCTGGGCTACGCACGCGTCGATGCCGAAAGCGCCGATAAAGTGGTGCTGCTGACCGAAGCCATCGTGCCTTACCCGCATCATCCCGCCAGCCTGCTGCAAGACCAGGTGGATCTGATCGTGCAACTGGAACACGTGGGCGATGCCGACAAGATTGGGGCCGATGCCACGCGCATGACTTCTAACCCGCGCGAGCTGTTGATCGCCCGCCGCGCGGCGGAAGTGATCGCCGCTTCCGGTTACTTTACCGCCGGTTTCTCGCTGCAAACCGGCACCGGCGGTGCTTCGCTGGCGGTGACGCGCTTCCTGGAAGACAAAATGCGCGCGCGCGGCGTACACGCGGCCTTCGCGTTGGGCGGCATTACGTCCACCATGGTGGCGCTGCATGAAAAAGGGCTGATCGGCAAGCTGCTGGATGTGCAGAGTTTCGATCGCGCCGCCGCCACCTCGCTGGCGCGCAACCCAAACCATATTGAAATCAGCGCGAATCAGTACGCTAACGTCAGTTCGAAAGGCGCCGCGGTCGATCGTCTGGATGTGGTGGTGCTCAGTGCGCTTGAAATCGACACCGGCTTTAACGTAAACGTGCTGACCGGCTCCGATGGTGTGATCCGCGGTGCCTCGGGCGGCCACTGCGACACCGCCGCCGCCGCGCGGTTGGCGATTATCGTCGCACCACTGGTGCGCGGGCGCATCCCAACGCTGGTCGAAGAGGTCACCACCTGCGTGACGCCGGGCGCCAGTATCGACATTTTGGTTACCGATCACGGTATTGCCGTTAACCCGGCGCGGCCGGAGCTGGCGCAGCGCCTGCACGATGGCGGGCTGAACGTGGTCAGTATCGAATGGCTGTACCAACGGGCGCTGTTGCTCACCGGCGAGCCGGAGCCGATTGCCTTTACCGACAACGTAGTCGCCGTGGTGCGTTACCGCGATGGCTCGGTGATCGACGTGGTACACCAGGTGGCGGAATAGCTATGCACGCCGTCGCGCCAGAATTGGCGGCCAACCGCGTCGTTTTGCTGCCGGAACTGCTTACCAGCCGTGAATGCCGGCAGGCTCGGCAGCAGGCATGGTTGGCTCGCCATCACACCACATTGTTGGTGTTGACGCTGGTCATGCCCGGTGCGGTAAAAGACAACCCCTTGTCGCGGCGCATATTCAATCTGGGCTGCCAGGCGTTGTTGCAGCTGTGCCGGCAGCAAGACTGGCTATGCCCGCAGGCGGAAACCCTGGCGCTGCCCACCGGCTGCGAGGGCTATCTGGCGATCAACGCCGATGCGTTGCGGGTCAAGGATTGCGCCATGCAGTTGGAAGTGCGGCAGCCGATCGGCCGCCTGTGGGATATCGACGTGTTGACCCCAGAGGGGACGATCTTGTCGCGGGCCGATATCGGCCTGCCGGCGCGGCGCTGCCTGCTGTGCGCTCAACCGGCCAAGCTGTGCGCCCGCCAGCGCGCGCACAGTACGGATGAACTGCTGGCTGAAATGGAGAGGTTACTCAATGATGCGCTTGCAACCCGCTAGCCGGCCGCGTTACCAGCCGCCACCCGCCAACCCGTTTGCCCGCGCCGCCTTTCGGGCGCTGCTGGTTGAAGTCAACCTCACGCCCAAACCCGGGCTGGTGGACCGTGCCAACAACGGCGCGCACCGTGATATGGATATTGGCCATTTTTACCGCAGCGCCAGGGCGATCGGCATCTGGCTGCCGCGTTTCATCAACCAGGGGCGTGAAGATGCCGCATTGCCGGCCACGGCGCTGCTGGCCCGCATTCGCCCGCTGGGCATGGCCTGCGAAAGCCACATGTTCCGCGCTACCGGCGGCATCAATACCCATAAGGGCAGCGTGTTTTCACTGGGGCTGCTGTGCAGCGCCTTTGGCCGTTTGCAGCAGCAACAGCGGCCCATCAGTGCCCAAAGCCTGGGCGGCGAAGTAGCGGCGATGTGCAGTGGGCTGGTGGCGCGTGAACTCCAGTGCAACAACCGTGGGAAAACCGCTGGGCAACGGCTGTTTAGCGCCCACGGCATGAGCGGCGCGCGCGGTGAAGCGGAAGCGGGTTTTCCGTTGGTGATTAACGGCGCGTTGCCGCTTTTTCATCAACGGCTCCGCAGCGGCTGCGGCGAGCAGATCGCGCTGTTGGATAGTTTGCTGTGGCTGATGGCGCATAACGGCGACACCAACGTTGCCGCCCGCGGCGGGGTGGCGGCGCTGCACTGGCTGCAAGATCACGCCGCGGGTTTGCTGGCACAAGGGGGCGCCGGCGCAGCACAGGGGATGGAGCGGCTCCGGCAGTTTGATGCGGCCTGCATCGCACGCAACCTCAGCCCCGGCGGCAGCGCCGATCTACTGATAATGACCTGGCTGCTGGCGCAACTCCCACGGTTGGAAGCAAAAGAATAATAACGTAGTTTTTTAGGAGAGTACCCATGTCTGAAATCCAAGAAAAGATCTGGAAAGCGATTGCGCCGCTTGCGGTGCTCGCCGTCCTGTTATTGATCCCTGTGCCCGACGGGATGCCGCCGCAAGCCTGGCATTACTTCGCTATTTTCGTCGCCATGATTGTTGGCATGATCCTGGAGCCGATCCCGGCGACGGCGATCAGTTTTATCGCCGTTACCGTCAGCGTGCTCAGCGCCGACTGGGTCTTGTTTGGCGCCAATGAATTGGCCAACCCCAGTTTTAACGCCGGCAAAGAAGCGCTCAAGTGGGGGCTGGCCGGCTTTTCCAGCACCACCGTCTGGTTGGTGTTCGGGGCGTTTATCTTTGCGCTGGGCTACGAGGCCACCGGGCTGGGGCGGCGGATTGCGCTGTTTCTGGTGAAATTTATGGGCAAGCGCACCCTGACGCTCGGCTACGCCGTGGTGATTATCGATATCCTGTTGGCGCCGTTTACGCCGTCCAACACCGCCCGCACAGGGGGCACCGTGTTCCCGGTAGTGAAAAACCTGCCGCCGCTGTTCGATTCCTTCCCGAACGATCCTTCCGCCCGCCGTATCGGCGGCTACCTGATGTGGATGATGATCGTGGGCACCAGCATCAGCTCCTCGATGTTCGTTACCGGTGCTGCGCCCAACGTATTGGGCATCGAGTTTGTCAGCAAGATAGCCGGCATTCATATCAGTTGGATGCAATGGTTCCTGGCCTTTCTGCCGGTGGGCCTGCTGCTGTTGATCGTCGCGCCGCTGCTCTCTTACTACCTGTATAAACCGGGCGTAACCCACAGCAGCGAAGTGGCCGCCTGGGCTAAGGTGGCATTGAGTGAAATGGGCGCCCTGAGCACCAAAGAACGCACCTTGATCGGCCTGGTGCTGCTTAGCCTGTGCCTGTGGGTATTTGGCGGTTCAGTGCTGGATGCCACCACTGTTTGCCTGTTGGCGGTGTCGTTAATGTTGGCGCTGCACGTGGTTTCCTGGAAGGACATCACCAAATATTCCAGCGCCTGGAATACCCTGGTGAACCTGGCTACGCTGGTGGTGATGGCTAACGGCCTGACGCGTTCGGGTTTTATCGATTGGTTCGCCGGCACCATGAGCACGCACCTGGACGGTTTTTCACCCAAAATGACCGTGGCGGCGCTGGTGCTGGTGTTTTACTTCGCGCACTACCTGTTCGCCAGCCTGTCGGCTCACACCGCTACCTTGCTGCCGGTGATTCTGGCCGTGGGGAAAGGGCTGCCCGGCGTGCCGATGGAACAGCTTGCCATTCTGTTGGTGCTGTCGATCGGTATCATGGGGGTGCTCACGCCGTATGCTACCGGCCCGGGGGTGATCATCTATGGCTGCGGCTACGTGAAGTCGAAAGACTATTGGCGCCTGGGCGGTATTCTCGGCGTGGTTTATATCGCGGCATTGCTGTTGGTGGGCTGGCCGATTATCAGCCTGTGGTATTAATCCTGATTCAGCGGCCCGGTTCCGGGCCGTTTCTTATTCAGATAAAGTGAACCCTGTCACTTTTCCTGCGTGATTTCTTGCCATATACCCAAAATAATTCGAGTTGCAGGCAGGCGGCAACGCAGCGAATCCCCAGGAGCTTACATAAGTAAGTGACTGGGGTGAGCGAGGAAAGCCAACACTCCTGCAACTTGAAGTATGAAGGGTATAGTAGGGTATTTCCCAAAGCGATATGCGTTAACCTGTGATGCCACCCGATTCAAGGAGATAAGGGTATGAGAGCGAAAGTTTTATCGTTGTGTTTGCCGTTGCTGTTTAGCGGCACGGTGCTGGCGGTCCCCAATGGCTACCAGTTGCAGCAGGTGCTGGTCGTGAGCCGGCACAACCTGCGGGCGCCGTTGGCTAATAATGGCAGCGTGCTGGCGCAGGCCACGCCGCTTGCCTGGCCGCAATGGGAAACGCCGGGCGGTTTTCTGACCACCAAAGGCGGGGTGTTGGAAGTGTACTTGGGGCACTACTTCAACGCCTGGCTGCAGCAGGCCGGCTTGCTGCCCCGGCAGGGGTGCCCGGATAAGGGCAGCGTTTATGTCTATGCCAACAGCCTGCAACGCACGGTCGCCACCGCGCAGTTTTTTACTAACGGCGCCTTCCCCGGTTGCGATGTGGCGGTTCATCACCGTGAACCGCTGGGGGAGATGGATCCGGTCTTCAACCCGATCATCACCGATAGCAGCCCGGAATTTAATCGCCAGGCGCTGGCAGCCATGCATGCCAGGCTGGCGGCGTTGCAGCTCACCCCGGCTTACCAACAGCTGGCCGAACTGATCCACTACCGCGATTCCGCCGCCTGCAAAACGGATAAACAGTGCGATCTGGCGAAAGGCGATAACGTGATGAGCGCTGTGCCGGGCAAAGAGCCGGGCGTCGCCGGGCCGTTGCGGGTCGGTAACTCGCTGGTGGATGCCTTTATGCTGCAGTATTACCAGGGGGTTCCGTTGCAGGATGTCGGCTGGGGCAAGATCACCACGCCGCAGCAGTGGCAGCAGTTAACCCAGTTGAAGGAAGGCTATCAGGAGGTGCTCTTCACACCGGCGGTGGTGGCGCAAAACGTAGCGAAACCGCTACTGCGCTACATCAATCAGGTACTGGTGGAGCCTGGCGCGGCCAGTGCCAAACTGACCGTATTGGTCGGCCACGATTCCAACATCGCTTCGCTGCTGTCGGCGTTGAAATTCAAACCTTATCAACTGCCGCAGCAGTACGAGAAAACCCCGATCGGCGGCAAAGTGGTATTCCAACGCTGGCATGACGCTGAAAAAAGGCAGGACTGGCTGAAAGTGGAATATGTTTACCCCTCCACCGAGCAGTTGCGCAATACGGATGTGTTGACGCTAGCCAACCCGCCACAGCGCGTTACGCTGGCGATTGAAGGTTGCCCGGCGGATCAAAACGGTTTTTGCCCGTGGCAGGATTTTGAAAAATTGATGCGTGAACGGCTGTAATCAGCCTGCGGCCAGGGAAGGCCGCGTTGGCTGAACATTTCCGCGCTGGCGGCAAGGCCGGCCAATCCTATACACTTTCCTGATTGCCAACCCATATTGGACGTTACGTGCTCTCTGAATTTTTGACACCTATTGAATGGCTTGCCATCGGCGGCTACCCGGGGCGCATCGGCCGCTGCCGTTTTGAGCTTCACCGTTATCAGGATGCCCTGTTTAGCGCCGCAGCGATCCCGTTTCCCGAACATCTCACCCCGGCGGTGCCAAAGCGCCGTGCTGAATTTCTGGCCGGGCGCCACCTGGCGCGCCAGGTGCTGGCGGCGCTGGGGCACGACGGAGTCATTGTGGCGCGCGGCGACGATCGGGCGCCGATCTGGCCGCTGGGTGTCGCCGGGGCGTTGAGCCACAATAGCGATACCGCGTTGTGCGCCGTGCATCACGAGCCGGGGTTAGGCGGTGTGGGGCTGGATGTGGAAACGCTGCTGGTGCCCGAACGGGCTGAAGCGCTGTGGGAAGGCATCGTTGGGGGCGCGGAGTATGCCTGGCTTTGTGAGCAGCCCATGGCCTTCAATGCGCTGCTGACGCTGGTATTTTCCGCCAAGGAAAGTCTGTTCAAAGCGCTATACCCGCAGGTGCGCCGCTATTTTGATTTCCACGCCGCCCGGCTGGTGGCGCTCGATTGCGCCGGGCAGCGCTTTGAGCTTGAGCTGCTGGAGACGCTGACCGCGCACTGCCGTGCCGGGCGGCGCTTCGCCGGGCACTTTTTTATTGATGGTGACAACGTAACTACGTTTATTCATTTATAAATCAATAAATAACGTGGTTGTTTGGCCATGGCTGGACAAACCGTGAACGATGGCTACAATAACCACTGTTTAAATAAACAGGTGTTAATGATGACCATCGATCTTTTTGAAGATGCCTTGCCGCCGCCATGGCGCGAAGAGATTGCCCCCGGCGCCGTGGTGCTGCATGGCTTCGTGCGCGAACACGGCCCCGAACTGCTGGCGGCGGTGCACAGCGTGGTGGCGCAGGTGCCGTGGCGCCATATGACCACGCCGGGCGGCTATACCATGTCGGTGGCGATGAGCTGGTGCGGCAACGGCTGGAGCAGCGACAGCCGCGGCTACCGCTATTCAGAACGTGATTCCCGTAGCGGCAAACAGTGGCCGCCGATCCCGGTCATCCTGATGGCGCTGGCGGATGAAGCCGCGTTGCAGGCCGGATTTGGCCATTACGTGCCGGATTCCTGCCTGATGAACCGCTACGATCCGGGCAGCAAATTGTCGCTGCATCAGGATAAGGACGAGCGCGATTTCAACGCGCCGATCGTTTCGGTGTCGCTCGGGCTGCCGGCGGTGTTTTTATTCGGCGGCCTGCAGCGCAGCGACAGGGCGCAACGTATCCCGTTGGCGCACGGCGATGTGGTGGTGTGGGGCGGGCCTTCGCGGCTGAACTTTCACGGCATTCAGCCGATCAAGGAAGGCTACCATTCCCTGGCGGGGCCGCACCGCATCAATATTACGTTGCGCAAGGCGCTGTGAGCCGGGGCTCTTTTGCCAGGCAGGCAACGATATAATCGATAAACACCCGTAGCTTCGGCGGCAGGTGCTGAGTTGGCGCATACAGTAGCCATAGCCTGCCGTGATAGCTGCTGAGGAAATCCCACTGCGGCAGCACTGATCCTACCAGCGTAATGTGGACACCGCTCTAAGCGATGTACTGCTACGTAGATTATGCCGTTTTAGCAGCGCCTGATAATCCCTGAGCAGTATTGTCCGCCAAGGATGCTGTGAACGATGACATTCTTCAGGTATTTCCGCCGCCGCAGCGCCATCTATAACACATCGCAGGCTAGCGGAACCGTCTATAGCTGCGGTGGCACCCACGTCCGCTCGCTGGCGGAACTGCTGGGCGTGCATATCAGCGCGGTAAAGATGAAGATGAGCCATGGCGTAGGCACAGCATTCGCTACAGCTGCCACACCGCCTCACGCACGTTAATCGCCCTCGGCAGCAGGCCGAGCGCATAGAAACGATCGGCGATAACCTGCTGCTCACGGATCACTTGCCAATCCATCCCCCGGGTTTCATGGTTGCGGCGCGTCAGCGCCTGCGCCAGTGACGCCGGTGGCAACCCCAGTTCGCTGGAGAGATAACGCGCCGCCTCTTCGGGCTGTGCGGCGATGTATCGCCCGGTGCTTTGCAGCGCCTCGATAATCTGCCGCAGCAGATCGCCGCTGTGCTGCGCAAAGTCGCGCCGCGCCAGATAAAACTGTTGGTTCAGCACGCGCTGGCTGCCGTCGGCGATCACGCGCATGGTGCCGGAGCGCTGGGCATCGCTGAGTAGCGGATCCCACATCATCCAGGCGTCGACCGCCAGATGGTCGGTGGCGGCCAGCGGATATTTGGGCGGTGCGTAGACAATGCGCACGTCACTGCTGCTCAGCCCATGCTCATCAAGTATTTGCAGCAGCAGGTAATGGACGTTCGATCCTTTGTTCACCGCGATACGTTTACCGCGCAGATCGGCCGCGCTGTGAATAGGGCTGTCATTGGTCACCACCATCGCCACGCTTTGCGGCGCCGGCGGTTCATAGGCCACATACACCATGGTGTTGCTCTGCGCCTGGGCAAACAGCGGCGGCACCTCGCCGGTAGTGCCAAAATCGATTTCATCGTTATTCAACGCATGCAGCAACTGCGGCCCGGCGGGGAACTCGCTCCACAAAATGCTGACTTGCTGATTGGCGAACTGTTGCTCCAGGCTCTGCCGCGCCTTGAGGATGCCCAGGTTGCCGAACTTCTGGTAGCCAATGCGGATCTCCCGTTCCAGCGTTGTGGCCTGTGCGCCCTGCTGCCGGCTGATGGCCTGCGCTTCACGCCGCCGGCCCTTAATCAGCCCTTGATGCGCCAAATGGGTGCGCAGCGTGTTGCGGCTAATGCCGAGTAGGGCGGCCGCCTGCATCTGGTTACCACCACTGGCTTCAAAGGCGCTGCGCACCAACGAATCGATAACCCGCTGATACAACTGCGGCGTATTGGCCTGCAACTGCTGGCGCAAAAAGGTTTCCAGCGCGTCATCGCCAAAGGCGCCGCCTTCCTGCAGGTTTTGCGTCAGCCGCAGTTGCTGCGGGCGAATCAACGGTTCTTTGCTCAATAGCACGGCGTTGTGCAGTGTGTTTTCCAGTTCACGCACATTGCCGGGCCAGTGATAATCCAGCAGAGCCTGCAGCGTTTCCGGCGCCAGCTTCAGCTGCGGGCGCCCCAAGCGCCGTGCATACAGCGAAAGGAAGTGGTTGGCCAACACCGGAATGTCATCCCGCCGCTGGCGCAGCGGCGGCAGCGTCACCGCCGCCACGTTGAGCCGGTAGTAGAGATCTTCGCGGAACTGGCGCTCACGGATCGCGTTGGCCAGATCGACATGGGTGGCGGCGATCACGCGAACGTTCACCTTAATTGCCTTGCGCGAGCCGACGCGGGTAATTTCCCGCTCCTGCAGCACACGCAGCAGTTTCACCTGCAACTGCAGGCTTAGTTCGCCGATCTCATCAAGCAACAGCGTGCCCCCTTCGGCCGCTTCGAACCAACCCTGATGCGTTTGCGTGGCGCCGGTAAATGCGCCTTTTTCATGGCCGAACAGTTCAGCTTCCGCCAGGCTTTCGGTCAGCGCACCGCAGTTCACCGCCAGAAAAGGTTGGTGGCGGCGCGGGCTGTTATGGTGCAGATAGCGCGCCACCACTTCTTTACCGGTGCCGGTTTCACCGATGATCAGCACCGTGGCGTCCGTGGGTGCCAGACGGTCCAGCACACTCTGGAATGCGATGGAGGCCGGGTCAATCAGGATCGGGCTGTCAGAAGCGTAAGGCTGTGGATTATGCATGGGGTACTCCGGTCTTCCCAGTGGCGTGGTGAACGCCGCTATCTTAGCGTGGCGGCGGCGGGGTGACGATAGGGCCTGGGCGCCACTGTGTTGCATTTGCAACGACATGACCACAGCAACTGTTGCATTTGCAGCAGTTTTGCTCAACGCGGTTTTTTATAATTTATTGATAATTAATGTATTTAACCTTTCTGCACATTGGCACGCATTCTGCTAACAGGTTTATAACCAAACGATATCTTTCTATAGATAAAAACTGATAATAGTTATATAGGAAACGCATAATGAGTGACGCCAAACAGGAAAATATCAACGTCTTCTGGTTTTTGCCCACCCATGGCGATGGCCGCTATCTGGGCACCGCGAAAGGGGGCCGGCCGGTTGATTTGGCTTATTTGCAACAGGTGGCGCTGGCCGCCGACAATCTGGGCTATTACGGTGTGTTGATCCCCACCGGCAAAAGCTGTGAGGATTCCTGGTTGGTGGCGGCAGCGCTGGCGCCGTTGACCCGGCGCCTGCGTTTTCTGGTGGCGGTGCGCCCTGGGTTGCAGCCGCCAAGCCTGGCTGCGCGCATGGCGGCCACGCTGGATCGCCTGTCGGAAGGGCGCTTGCTGATCAATGTGGTCACCGGTGGCGATCCGGTTGAAAACAAGGGCGACGGCATTTTCCTTAGCCATGCCGAGCGTTATGCCGTCACTCAGGAATTCCTGCAGGTGTATCAGCGCTTGCTGGCGGGTGAAAAGGTCGATTTCATCGGCGAGCATATTCATGTGGAAGGCGCCGAAGTGCTGTTCCCGCCGGTGCAGGAAAATGGGCCGCCGCTCTATTTCGGCGGCTCGTCGCCAGAGGCCATCGACATCGCGGCGCAACAGATTGACACCTATCTCACCTGGGGGGAGCCGGTGGATCTGGTGGCGGAAAAACTGGCGGTGGTGCGCCAGCGTGCCGAACAGGCTGGGCGCCGCCTGGATTACGGTATTCGCCTGCACGTGATTGTGCGTGAAACCGAAGAAGAGGCCTGGGCGGCGGCCGATCGGCTGATCGCTCACCTGGATGACGACACCATCGCCGCCGCGCAGAAGATTTTCTCTCGTATGGATTCCACCGGCCAGCAACGCATGAGCGCGCTGCACGGCGGTTCGCGCGACGGCCTGCGCATTGGGCCAAACCTATGGGCCGGCGTTGGGCTGGTGCGCGGCGGCGCCGGCACTGCGCTGGTCGGCAACCCGCAACAGGTGGCCGAACGCATTCGCGAATACCAGGCGCTCGGCATCACCAACTTTATCTTCTCCGGCTACCCGCATCTGGAAGAAGCCCATCGCTTTGCCGAACTGGTGATGCCGCTGTTGCCGCTGGCGCACCCGGCAGGCTACGGCGCCAATACGGTGAATACCGGCCCGTTTGGCGAAACCATCGGCGGCGATCGTCGCCCAGGCAAAGCGGCAAGCGCCAGCTAAATCCAACAGCAACCGGAGGTCGCCATGACGTCACAACAAGCACGCCAACCGATTCAATTTGCCTACTGGGTTCCCAACGTATCCGGTGGGCTGGTGGTCAGTAAAATCCCCCAGCGCACCCACTGGGATCAGCATTACAACCGCAAGCTGGCGCAGATTGCCGAACGCGCCGGGTTTGATTATGCCCTGACGCAGATCCGCTTTACGGCGGGCTATGGCGCTGACAATCAGCATGAGTCGGTGTCGTTTTCACAGGATTTGCTCGCGGCCACCGAACGCCTGAAAGTGATCGCCGCACTGTTGCCTGGCCCGTGGAACCCGACGCTTGCGGCGAAGCAGATCGCCACCATCAGCCATCTTTCCGATGCGCGCATTGCGGTGAACATCGTCAGCGGTTGGTTCCGCGGGGAGTTCAAGGCGGTGGGCGAGCCGTGGCTGGATCACGAAGAGCGTTATCTGCGCTCTGAAGAATTTATCCGTTGCCTGCAGGGGATTTGGCGTGAGCCGAGCTTTACCTTCGCCGGCGATTTTTACCGTTTCCGCGACTATTCGTTAAAACCCAAACCGCTTGATCCGCTGCCGGAGATCTTCCAGGGCGGCAGTTCCCGCGCGGCCCGCGATATGGCGGCGCGCGTTTCCGACTGGTATTTCACCAACGGCAATACGGTGGAAGGCATCCGCGAACAGGTGGCGGATATTCAGCACAAGGCGGCGGCTAACCAGCACCGGGTGCGGATCGGCGTTAACGGCTTTGTGATTGCCCGCGACAGTGAACAGCAGGCCAAGGCGGTATTGCAGGATATTCTGCAACAGGCCGATCCGGAGGCGGTAAAAGGCTTCCACCACGAAGTGCAGAACGCCGGCAATGCGTCACCGGAGAAACAGGGCAACTGGGCGCAATCCACTTTCGAGGATCTGGTGCAATACAACGACGGCTTTAAAACCAACCTGATCGGCACCCCGCAGCAGATTGCCGAGCGCATTATCGCCTATAAACAGGCCGGTGTGGATCTGATGCTGCTTGGTTTCTTGCACTTCCAGGAAGAGGTGGAGTATTTCGGCCGGGAAATTATCCCGCTGGTGCGCGAGCTGGAGCAGCAACAAACGCCGGAGTTGACCCATGGCTGAGTCTCAGATCCCGCATGTAGTGATCATCGGCGGCGGCTTTAGCGGCACGGCGCTGGCGATCCATATGGCGCGCCAGGCCAGCGCGCCGTTGCGGGTTACGGTGATTGAGCCACGCGCGCAGTTGGCGCAGGGGGTGGCCTATTCCACCACCGAGCCGGCGCACCGTATCAATGTACCGGCCGAGCGTATGCAATTGTCTGGCGATGAAGCGGGGGATTTTGACCGCTGGTATCGCCGGCAGCCCGAGTTTGAGCAGGATCGCGCCGCGCAATGGATTGATGGGCAGGTGTACCCGCAGCGCGGCGCGTTTGGCCGCTATATCGCCGCCAAGTTTGCCGAAGCCGCACAGCATGGCCCGGCGCAGCTACGGCATGTGCGCGATCGCGCCGTGGCGTTGGTGGACGGCGTGATAACGACCGCCAATGGCGCCCGTTTGCGCGCCGATGCGGTGGCGCTGGCAGTGAGCCATCCGCCGCCGGCGCTGCCGGGTTTATTGGCCGGCGAACTGGCCCGGCACCCGGCGCTGATCGCCAACCCTTGGCAGGCCGGCGCTTTCGCGCAGGTAGGGGCAATGGAACGCGTGGCGATCATGGGCACCGGACTGACCATGGCGGACGCCGTGGCCACGCTGCATGCCCAGGGGCACCGCGGGCCGCTGCTGGCGTTCTCGCGCCGAGGGTTATTGCCGCGGCCGAACGTCACCGGCGAGTATGCCCCTTGGCCGCTGGACTATGAAGGGGATAACCCCGGTTCGTTGCGCTACTGGCTGGGCCGCGTGCGCCAGGCCGTGGCAGCGGCCGCGCGCCAGCAGGTGCCCTGGCAAGCGGTGTTGGACGATGTGCGCGCCAATGGTCAACGGCTGTGGCAGCAGTTGCCGCAGGCCGAACAGCGGCGCTTCCTGCGCCATTTGCGCAGTTGGTGGGATGTACACCGCTACCGTATCGCCCCCCAGGTGCACCAGGTACTGGATGAAAAACGCCAGCGCGGTGAGTTGCGGGTGATCGCCGCCCGTTTGCAGGCGGCCGAGAGCCAGGGCGATACCCTAGCGCTGCGGTTGGCGCGGCGTGACGGCACGCAGGAAGCCGTCACGGTGGATCGGCTGATCGTCACGACCGGCCCGGCGCATGCCGGGTTGCTGGAGAGTCAGCCGCTGTTGCAGCAACTGGCCGCCAGCGGCGCGCTACAGGCCGATTCGCTCGGGCTGGGTATTCTGGTGAACGCCGATTCGGCGGCGCTGGGCGCCGACGGTAACTCCAACCCGCGCCTGCGGGTGGTGGGGCCAGCCGCACGTGGGCGCTTTGGCGAGCTGATGGGCCTGCCGCAGGTGGCCGATCACGCACAGGCTGTCGCTAGCCAGCTATTGGCTACGGTGTTGACCGCATCCCCCGCGGCGGCGCGATGTCCCCCTTTGATGCTGAATACGGATTAGGCCGGGCTTTGCCTGCACGGCTCTGCCGGCCCCATACCCCAATAGATAACGAGATAATTGCGATAAGCCTGCCGGGCTTGGCCCCGGCGCGCGATCGCATTGGAGAGCGCTATGTCATCGCAACGTGAAATTCGTCTGAATGCATTTGATATGAACTGTGTTGGCCACCAATCGCCGGGGCTGTGGACGCACCCGCGCGATCGTTCCTGGCAGTATAAGGATTTGGAATACTGGACCGATCTGGCGCGTTTACTGGAACGCGGCAAATTCGACGGGCTGTTCATCGCCGACGTGCTGGGGATCTACGACGTACTGGATGGCAACGGCGACGCCGCCATTCGCCAGGCGACGCAGGTGCCGGTTAACGATCCGCTGGCGCTGGTGACGCCGATGGCGCTGGTCACCGAACATTTGGGCTTTGGGTTGACCGCCTCGCTGTCTTTTGAGCACCCATATCCGTTCGCCCGCCGTCTGTCGACGCTGGACCATCTGACCAAAGGGCGCGTTGGCTGGAACATTGTCACCTCCTATCTGGAGAGCGGCGCGCGCAATATCGGCCAGCAGGCGCAGGCCGACCACGATGCGCGCTATGACTACGCCGATGAATATCTGCAGGTGATTTACAAGCTGCTGGAAGGCAGTTGGGAAGACGGGGCGATCCTGCGCGATCGCGAGCGGGGGATTTTCAGCGATCCGGCCAAAGTGCACCCGATCAACCATCAAGGGCAGTTTTTCCAGGTGCCGGGCATTCACCTGTGCGAGCCTTCGCCGCAGCGCACGCCGGTGCTGTATCAGGCCGGCGCCTCCAGCCGCGGCAAGCAATTTGCCGCCGAGCATGCCGAGTGCGTATTCGTCGCCTCACCGTCGAAGGTGTTGCTGAAAAAGACCGTGGCGGACATTCGCCGCCGTACCGCCGAGGCTGGGCGCGATCCACGCAGCGTCCTGATCTTCAACCTGCAGACGGTGATCGTGGGTGAAACCGATCGCCAGGCGCAGGCCAAGTGGCAGGAATACAAGTCATACGTCAGCTATGAAGGCGCGCTGGCGCTGGTCTCCGGCTGGACCGGCATCGATTTTGGCCAATACCAGCCGAATCAGGTGCTGAAGCATTTGCACACCAACGCCATCCAGTCCGCGGTGGAAACCTTCTCCACGGCCGATCCCGATCGCCAATGGACGGTGGAAGCGCTGGCCGACTGGGTAGGGATTGGCGGTTTCGGCCCGCTGCTGGTGGGCAGCGCGCAGACGGTTGCCGATGAGTTGCAGGCATGGGTAGAGGAAACCGACGTCGACGGCTTTAACCTGGCCTATGCGGTCACCCACGAAACCTTTACCGATGTGGTGGAACTGTTGATCCCTGAGCTGCAAAAGCGCGGCGTATTCAAGCAGGACTATGCCCCCGGCACGTTGCGGGAAAAATTGTTCAACCAGGGGCCACGCCTGGCATTGCCGCATCCGGGGGCCGGCTACCGTTGGGCGCAGGCGGAATCCCCTCTGGCCACCGTTGCCGGCAAGTGAGGGGCCGATGATCGAAATTGACGATTTACATAAGCACTACCGCGCCCCGAATGGTGAGCCGATCCCGGTACTAAAGGGCATCTCGCTGCAGGTGCCGGCGGGCTCCATTACGGCTGTGGTCGGCCCCAGCGGCGCCGGCAAATCAACGCTGGCCAAGTGCATCAGTCTGTTGGAAAAGCCCAGCGCCGGCAGTATCCGCGTTAACGGCCAGGATCTGTCGCGCCTGTCGGGGGAAGCGTTGCGCCGCGAGCGGCGGGCGATCGGCACGGTATTCCAGTCTTCGGCGCTGCTGCAACGCAAAACGGCCTGGCAGAACATCGCTCTGCCGCTGGCATATCTCGGCGTGGTGCCGCGTGATATCGACAAACGCGTCAAGACGCTGCTGGCGGCGGTGGGGCTGGCGGATAAAGCCAATTTCTACCCAGCGCAGCTTTCCGGCGGGCAACGCCAACGGGTAGGCATCGCGCGGGCGCTGGCGTTGCGGCCTTCGGTACTGTTGGCCGATGAGGCAACCTCCGGGCTGGATCCCGAAGCCACGGCGGCCATTCTGAACCTGCTTAAGCAACTGCGTGACGAGTACGGCCTGTCGATTATCCTGATCACCCATGAAATGGATGCGGTGCGCAACGCCGCCGATGCGGTGGCGGAGATCCGCAACGGCGCCATTGTGCAGCAGGGGCCGGTGCGCGAGCTTTTGGCTTCGCCGGATTCATTGTTGGGCAGCCAACTGTTCCCGCTGCAGGCGCTGCCGGTAGCGGATGCGCTGCGCCTGCAGGTGACCTATTCCGCCGAGCAGGCGGCGGCCACCGACTGGATCAGCCGCATCAGCCAGCAATTCAACTTGCACATCGATCTGCTCGGCGGCCATGTAGAGATGGTGGGTGGCCAACTGGCCGGGCGGTTGGAGATCGCCGTGCGCTATGGTTCGAGCCAGCCGGCGCTGGATGAACTGCGTGCGGCGCTGCTGCGGCTTGGGGTGATTACCACGGTGTTGCAACAGCCGGCGGCGCTGCGGGAGGCGGTATGAAAAGCGTTGACGATAGCGTACTGAGCCAGGACACGCCCTGGAACCAGATTCACCATTTGTTACTGCCCGCCTACGGGGAAACCTGGCTGATGGTCGGCATCGTCATGCTGTTTGTGGTGACCCTCGGTGGGCTGGTGGGGGTGGTGCTGTTCAACACCGCCCCACGCGGCCTGTTCCCCAGGCCGGCGTTGCACCGCACGCTAAGCTGGCTGGTGAATATGGGCCGCTCGCTGCCGTTTCTGGTGCTGATGGCGGCGATCATTCCGTTCACCTTCTGGCTGACCGGCACCACCATCGGCATCCCGGCGGCGGTGATCCCGATGATTGTCGCCGGCGTGCCGTTTTTTGGTCGGCTGGTGGAAAACGCCCTGCGTGAGCTGCCTGCGGACGTCACCGCGGTGGGGCTGGTGTCCGGCGGCTCCCACTGGCAGATCATCGTGCATGCCCAGTTGAGCGAAGCCCTGCCGGCGATTGTCGCCGCCATCACGCTGAATGTGATTTCGATGATTGAGTACTCGGCGATTGCCGGCACCATCGGCGCAGGTGGCATCGGCTATCTGGCCGTGGTCTACGGCTATCAGCGTTTCGATAACCACATCATGATCGCCACCATTGTGGTGCTGATTGCCACGATCCAACTGATTCAATTTATCGGCGATCGCCTGGTCGCCGCGTTACATCCCCATCAGGAAACCCGTTAACTATGTCAAATCACCAGTTTGAGATTCGTAAGAAAAAGCGCTGGCCGTTGCCGCTGGCGATTGTCGTGCTGCTGATTGCGGCGGCGGCAGTGTGGCACTTCACCGCCGGCAAGAGCCAGGCGGTGCAGTTCGGCACCACGCTGAAGGTGCACTATGAACCGGCGATGGCCGGGGAACAGCGCGTGATTCAATACGTTGGCGAGCATATCGCACCGGATTACGGCATCAAGCTGGAAGCGGTTGGCTTGCAAGACCCGGTGCAGGCGGATCGGGCGGTGGCGCAAGGGCAATATGCCGCCACCATCTACCAACACCAGTGGTGGCTGAAACAGGTGGTGGATGCCAACGGCTTCAAATTGACACCAACGCAGCCGGTGTTCCAATGGGCGTTCGGCATTTATTCGGATCGTTACCCTTCGATAGACGCGTTGCCTGACGGCGCCGAGATTGTGGTGCCGAACGACGGCGCTAACCAGGGCCAGGCGCTGTGGCTGCTGCAGCGTATTGGGCTGATTGGGCTGGATCCCACCATCGAACCCCGCACCGCCAAGTTGAAAGACATCACTGTCAATAAGCGCAACTTCAACTTTAAAGAGCTGGATCTGCTGACCATGCCGCGTGCGCTGAATTCGGTGGATGCCGCCATTGGTTATGTTTCGCAGTTTGACGCGGGCAAAGTGCCGCGCGAGAAGGGAATTTTGTTCCCACCGGCGCCGAAGACCTTCGCCTCGCAGTTGGTGATTGGCACGCCGTACCTGGAAGACGCCAATATCAAGAAACTGCAGCAGGCCTTTGCCGATCCGCGCGTGCAGCAATACCTGCAACAAACGGACGATCCGTTGGTGAAAGGGGTTTTGGTACCGGTATCGGCGGAGTAACCCTATATTCACCCAGGTGGTGTCACGCCAGCGTGCGTGAGCGCCGCCGGCGGCCACGGCGCTGTGCCTGAAAGCGTTTGGCCGGCCCAATCAATGTGGCTAACAGCACCGGATTAACCCAGGTTAACCCGGTGCTTGCGTTACGTGGTATTTTTTAAATTAACTTATTGATATTTAATATTTTTATAGCGATTTTTGTTGTTTGTGCAGCGCGCGGGTTGGTTTTATAACAGAGAACACCTGCACAAAATAATTAGAGGTCGTTATGAGTACGTTGAATATCGATACGGCGGCGCCGCTGTCTACACCGATTGGTTCGGTGAGCGATGTGGCGCGCTTAATCAATCAACGCAGTGATAAGAACAGCCACGCGCGTATGATTGTTCTGCTGGCGTTGGGCGGCGTTTTTCTTGACGCCTATGACCTGACCACGCTGTCTTACGGCATTGATGACGTGGTGCGCGAGTTCAGCCTCAGCCCGCTGCTGACCGGCGTGGTGACATCTTCGATTATGGTGGGAACCATCATCGGTAACCTGGTTGGCGGCTGGCTGACCGATAAGTACGGCCGCTATCAGGTCTTTATGGCGGATATGCTGTTTTTCGTGGTATCGGCGATTGCCGCCGGGCTGGCGCCCAACGTTTGGGTGCTGATCGGCGCCCGCTTCCTGATGGGGATCGGGGTGGGGATCGATCTGCCGGTCGCGATGGCCTACCTGGCGGAGTTTTCCAAATTTACTGGCCAGGGCAACAAAGCGGCGCGGTTGGCCGCCTGGTGCCCGATGTGGTACGCGGCTTCCTCGGTGTGCTTCCTGATTATCTTTGCGCTTTACTTTTTGTTGCCCGCGCAGCATATCGATTGGCTCTGGCGCGCGTCACTGCTGTTCGGCGCGGTGCCGGCGCTGCTGATTATCATGGTGCGCCGGCGCTTTATGAACGAGTCACCGCTGTGGGCCGCCAATCAGGGCGATTTCAAAGGCGCGGCGCGCATTCTGCGTGAATCGTACGGCATTGATGCCCATGAAGAACCCAGCGCCGCCGGCCGGGAGAAACCGCAGCCGCCCAAAGTCAGCTTCCGTGTGCTGTTCCAAAAGCCGTATCGCGAGCGCACGATAGTGGCCAGCGTGATGAACGTCTGTATCTCGTTTGAATACACCGCGATCGCGTTTTTCCTGCCGTCGATCCTGGCGCAGTTCCTCGGCGCCGGCGTGTTTGAAACCATCTCCGCTTCGCTTGGCCTGAACGTGCTGTTCGCCTTTACCGGCGGCCTGCTCGGCATGCGCCTGGCATGGAAATACCCTTCACGCCACGTGGCGATCGCCGGTTTTGCCCTGCAGTTCATCGCGTTGATTGCGCTGGCATTAATCGGCCAACCGCACGCGGCGCTCGGCATCGGGCTGGCGCTGCTGATGCTGGGCCTGTGGCTGTTTGCTGAAGGCTTCGGCCCGGGCGCGCAAATGATGATTTACCCGGCGCTCTCTTACCCCACGTCGATCCGCGCCACCGGGGTGGGCTTCGGCCGCTCGCTGTCCGGCATTGGCAGCGCGCTGGCGCTGTTCATCCTGCCAATTCTGCAGGCGCGTTTCGGCACCGATATGTTCTGGATTGTTTCGCTGGCGGCGTTCATCCCGATCGTCTTTTTGCTGGCGATCCGTTTTGAACCCACCCGTAATGATATTGATGACCGGGGTGAGCAAACCGCCGCGGACACGTCACTGTGAGGAATTTGCCATGAGCCAACATTTGTTATCGACCGGCGCCGATTATGCCCAACTGGCGCAGCGTTTCCGCCCGATTTTTGCCCGCATCGCCGCCGGTGCGTTGGAGCGCGAACTGACGCGCACGCTGCCGTATGAACCGATACGCTGGCTGAAAGAGGCGGGCTTTGGCACCTTGCGCATTCCGCGGGAAAAAGGCGGATATGGCGCTTCGCTGCCGCAGTTGTTTGAATTGCTGACGGAGTTGGCCGAAGCCGATTCCAATCTGCCGCAGGCGCTGCGCGCGCACTTTGCCTTTGTGGAAGACCGGCTTAATCAGCCGGATAGCCCGCAGCGCGATCGCTGGTTCAGCCGCTTTCTGGATGGCGAGTTGGTCGGCAGCGGTTGGACGGAAATCGGCGCGGTGCAGCTTGGCCAGGTGATCACGATGGTTACGCCGCACGAGGGTGCCTGGCGGCTGAACGGCGAGAAGTTTTACAGCACCGGCAGCTTGTTCAGCGACTGGATTGATGTGTATGCCGAACGCAGCGACAACGGCGGCGCTGTGATCGCCATCGTGAATGTCAACCAGGATGCGGTTGAACGTGACGACGACTGGGATGGCTTTGGCCAGCGCACCACCGGCAGCGGCACTACGCGCTTTAACAATGCCCATGTGGAAGCGGAACATCTGTATGACTTTGCCGATCGTTTCCGATACCAGACGGCGTTTTATCAGCACGTTTTGCTGGCCAGTTTAGCCGGCGTTGGCCGCGCGGTGCTGCGCGACGCCGCCGCCGGGGTGCGCAACCGGCGGCGTATCTACAGCCACGGCAATGCCACGCTGGTGAAAGACGATGTGCAGATCCAGCAGGCGGTGGGGCAGATTGCTTCCTGGGCTTATGCGGTGGAGGCCACGGTGCTGAAGGCGACGGCATCTTTGCAGCGCGCCTATGAGGCGCATGTATCGCAGGATGAGGCGCAGATACAGGCAGAAAACATTGCCGCTGAAGTGGATGCCGCCAAGGCGCAGGTGATCGCCAGCGAATGGGTGCAGCGCGCCGCCAGTGAGCTGTTTAATGCGCTGGGTGCTTCCGACACCCGGGTAAGCAAGGCGCTGGATCGCCATTGGCGCAATGCCCGCACACTGTCGTCACACAACCCGGTGATCTACAAGGCGCGTAACGTCGGCGCCTGGGAGATCAACGGCAGCGAGCCGACGTTCATCTGGCAAATTGGCAGTAGCCCGCAGGTGTAATCCGCAGGCACAGAAACCCCGCATTCCTGCGGGGTTTTTGCTATAGCGCCCAGGCCGTGCGGTGAAATAATCGACCAAGTTTCGAGGTTGATCACAAAACAAATGCTTGCGTAATATTTTATTACATCTCTTATTGTTAACCTGCTAAAGAATTCAAGTTCACTAAATTGCCTCGATCACCAAATCCCTTAATACTTGGCCTACAGCAATATGCAGCCCGGTGGCGCAGCGGTGTGGTAGCGATACTCCCGGTTTTCGGGGGCGTCATTTCCGGCCATAGCGTGAAAATAATTCAAATAAATCCAGCCAGGTGCGGTGATAGATCGTAGCGATAACAGGAAATTGGCCTTATGGGATCGTTTTTTAAACAGATATACCGTTATTCTCATCCACGTCCCTATCGCCATAATGAGAATCTCTGGCCCCATGTAAAGATTGAGCGCGCCGCCAGTGGGGAAATCATTGCACTGCGTTATAAAAAACAGCCGGTACCGATAGCCGATCTGGCGATGCTGAAGGGTAGTTGCCACGGCGACGTGCTGTTGACCGCCACTGGGCCTTCAATCAACAGTATGCAATTCGACGCCTTGCCGCCGATGCCGGCGATTGGCGTGAATGGCGCCTATTTCTTACATAATGAGGTAGACTTCCGTTTTTACGTGATTGTCGATATGGGGTTTATCGACCGGCGGCCAGATATTGTGGAAGGTATTATCCGCGACGAAAATATTCTATTGTTCACCACCGTGCAAGGCGTCGCCAAAATCATTGATAAAGCCACATTAGCCAATGTGAAATGCCGCTTCGCCGTTATTGAAGACGCCGCCTACAAAACCTATCAACCGCGAATTCCTACCCAGGCGCTGCGCCCGCATTATTGCCATGCCGCCAGCGTTAGTTTTTGCCCGGAAAATCCCGCCATCGCGTTTAACCATGATATTCGCAGCGGTATTTTCGACGCCGGCACCGTGGTGTATTGGGCATTCCAGATTATTTCTTACCTCGGGTTTGAACAATTGCTGATCGCCGGCCTGGATATGAACAATTTCCACCTGCCGCGCTTTTATGAAACCGCCGCCAATAAGCTGCCGACGTTTCTGGCCGATAAAGTGGATGATTTGATTATCCCGGCGTTCACCCATGCCAGCCACCAGATGAAACTCAATAATATCGCGGTTAAAAACCTGTCGCCGACCAGCGCAATCAGCAGCGATATTTTTGAAAAAGTCGACAGTAACGAGCTGTTCATTCAACCGGCGATGGCGGCTGGCGAATAACAGCCGCGCCTGGGCTTTCAGGCGCGCAGAAAATCATGCCAGCGCCGCACCAGATAGTTATGTTCGTCCATCACTGAATTCCACACCGCAATATGGCTCATCCGCTGTTCGTAACTGCCGCCGTCGCGCTGCTCGCCTTGCGGGATCAACCCGTTGCCATAGGCATCCGGCAAATCTTCGCTGGCCGGCTTGCCGGCGTACCAATAATCCCACTCTGCGCGGGATAGATAGGGGCGGCTGCGCTGCGGGTTAGAGATGTAGTAGCCCTGTTTAGCCATTACCGCCCCCGGCCAGCCGGATTGCCACCAGTTGAGATACGCATAGGCGGCGTCCAGCACACGGCCGCTGGCGCAGCGCGAGATCGACAGCCCGCCGTACCAGGCGCGGTAGCCCTCACGCGGCGTCGCCAGCGTATAGCCGCGCTGCTGGAAATGGTGGCGGAAATAGGTGGGCGCCCACAGGCTTTGGATCCCGACGCGCCGATCGTCAATCAGCCGGCAGGCTTCGTCCTGGCTGGCCCAGAACGCGGCGAAATGCCCATGGCGGTGCAGTTCGGACAGCACGCTTGTCAGGCGGTCGATCTCTTCCAGGCTCAGATTGCCTATGTTGGCAAAGCGCGCCAGCCCCGCACCCTGTGCCGCCAACGCGGCGTCCAGCCCACCCATCGCCGCGTCGTTCTGCAGCGCCACCTGGCCGCTGAACGCCGGGTGCAGCAGCCAGCCCCAGCTCTCTTCTTCATCCCGCAGGATCCTGGGCAGCCGATCCTGATGATAGGCGAAGCTGTCGGCGTTGTGGGTCAGCGGTAGCATGCTGATCCGCTCGGTGGGCGTGCTGCCGAGGCTGTGATCGTGCTGCACATAGAGCCGCTTGACCGGCACGCTGCCGTCGCCCAGCCGGCCGCCGGGGAACAGGGTGCCCCGTTTGGGCAGATCGTTGATTTCGTCCCAGTAACGCAGGCGGTTGATATCTAACGGCTGAACCGCCCGGGCCGGCCAGACGAAATCCACATTGTGGAACCATTGATCGTAAACATCGTAGCGCTCGGGGTGCATCACGGCGATGCGCTGCGCGTCTTGTACATCATGGATCTGGTATTCGATGCGCAGGCCCAGATCCTGCTCGGCGCGTTGACGCAAAATTTCCAACAGAGTGACCGAGGTGCCCAGCACCCGCAAGGTGGCCGGAGCGTTGGCGATGGAGGAGCGGGGCATGCGGTTAGGTCTCCGTAAGCGGTGGGGCCACCGGCGTGGCGCTTTCCGCCACCTTCAATATCCCTTTGATGCGCAATATTGATTGCCCGTGGCAATGTAATAGCATTGAAAGCCAAACGGCGAAAGCCGACCAGTTGATCTGCCGATCAAATTCGATCGTGCAGGTTTGCGTCGCCGGGTGTCGCGCGCCGTCGGGCTGCGGCGTGGCGGTAGGTAACGGGCGCAGGCGCTGGAAAGCGTGCGTGTCCGGCTCGCCGCTGAACAGGCTAAGATCGCCATCCACCAGGGCGCTGGTCGGGGCGATATGCGCCAGCGGATTCAGCCGTTGCAGGTAATCCTGTAGCGGCGCGAGCGCGCCGGCCGCCACCCGATCGGTTTTGCTGAGCAACAGCCAATCGGCCGCGGTGACCTGTTCCAACCATTCCGGCTGATGCTGCGCTTGCTGCCAGGCGTGTTCGCTGTCGACCAGGGTAATCATCGCGCCCTGGCGAAAATGGTGCTGGAGCTGGCGATCGTGCAGCAGGGTGGCGAGGATCGGCGCTGGGTCCGCCAACCCGGTGGTTTCCAGGATCACCTGGCTGAACGCCGGCACCTCGCCCCGTTGGCGGCGCTCAAACAGCGCCAACAACGCCTGTTTCAGCTCGCCGCGCATGGCGCAGCACACGCAGCCGCTGGGCAGCAGCACCGTATCCGGCGCCACTTCGGCCAATAGCAGATGATCGATGCCCACGGCGCCGAATTCGTTTACCAGCAGCGCGGTATCACGCTGATCCTGGCCCTGCAGCAAACGGCGCAGCAGGGTGGTTTTGCCGCTGCCGAGAAACCCGCTGAGCACGTGTACCGGTAGCTTAAACATTGCCGCCATCCGCGCCTCCGTCCGATAACGCCGCCAGATAGCCCGGTTCGAGCGGATCGGCCGGGCGCCTGATCAACCGTTCAACCTCGCCCCACAGTTGCTCAAGGCCGGTTACGATGGCCTGTTGCCCGGTAGGGCTGGCCAACAGCCAGGCACAGCCGTGCAGATCACGCAGCGTCAGGCGCCACGGCGCCAGCGTGCGGTTCAGCAGCGCCAACTGTTGCAGGCGCTGCTGGCGCAGCGGCAGGTGTTGTTGGCGCAGCGGATCGCTCCACTGCGGCCCTTCAGAAAGTAAACCACATAGCCCGCACATTGCCGTTCTCCTGTCTTCAGGGCATCACATCGCCCGAGTTTGGCCCCAACGTCTGGCCGACAAACAGATTGCCGCCGGGATCGCTGGCCAACAGCAGCGCCGCCGGGGCGACTTCTTCGGCACGGCCAAACCGCCCGAGCGGCAGCTCGCGGGCTTTGGCGCTTTTCCAGGCGCTGCTGATGCCGGCGACCAGCGGGGTTTCTATCGGGCCGGGAGCGATGGCGTTCACCAGCACGTTTTGCCCGGCGGTTTCCAGCGCCAGCGATTTGGTAAAGCCGATCACCCCCGCCTTGGCGGCGGCGTAATGGCACAGTTCAGCGCCGCCCTTGATGCCCAATTGCGAAGCGATATTGATGATGCGCCCCCAGCGCTGTTGCAGCATATGCGGCAGCGCGCGCTGCGAGGCCAAAAATACGCTGCGCAGATCGACGGCCATCATCTCGTCCCACATGGCCAGCGTCAGTTCCGTGCAGGGCGCCTGCGTCAGCATACCGGCGTTATTGACCAGAATGTCGATGCCGCCGAGCTGGCGCACGCATTCATCAACGCCCCTTTGCGCGCCCGCCGGTTCGGCGACGTCGGCGATCACGCCGTGGCAGGTGGCGCCCAGCGCACGGCAATGCTCAACCGTTGCCGCAAGTCCGGCAGGGTTACGATCGCTGAGCACCAGCGCGGCGCCTTCAGCGGCGAAGGCACTGGCGATGGCGGCGCCGATGCCGCTGGCCGCGCCGGTAACCAGCGCGCGGCGGTGTTGCAATAACATAGCGTAGCTCCTCGATGGCGGTTAATCAGGCCAGCGGACCGTCAGCCCGCCGTCAATGATGATGCTTTGCCCGGTGATGTAGGCCGCGTCATCGCTGGTGAGGAACCGAATCAGGCCGGCGACGTCTTGCGGCTGGCCCACGCGCCCCAACGGGATAGCGCGCGCCGCCTTCGCCAGCCCTTCCGGCCCCAGCGAATTGACCTTATCCAGCGACTGCGGGGTTTCGATAAGCCCAGGGATCACCGCGTTGCAGCGAATCCCCCGCGGCGCCAGCTCTACCGCCATTGAACGGCAGATGCCGGGTACCCCGGCCTTGGCCGCCGCATAATGCGCGTGATCCTGCCAGCCGTAGAACGCGCCGGCGATCGACGAAATCGCCACCATACTGCCGGGGCCTATCATACGATTGGCCGCCGCGCGAAACAGGCGCATCACCCCGCTAAGATCGACATCCAGCATTTTGTGCCACTCGGCATCGCTCATTTCGCCGATCGGCGAGCGGTACAGCAGGCCGGCGTTGGCGACGACGTAATCAACCCGGCCGAAATGTTCCAGCGCCTGCTGGGCGAAGGCGTCTACCGACGCCGTTGAGGTGACGTCAAGTTCCAACCACAGCGCGCCGCCGCCGGCGGCATCAACCAACGCGGCCGCCTGGCGCGGATCGTGCGGATCGGCCGGATAATAGCCGCCGGCGACGCGTACGCCGTTGCGGGCATAGGCCTGCGCCAGCGCCAGCCCGATGCCGCTGGCCGCGCCGCTGATCAGCGCGACCGGTGAACCATTGAGTTCAGTCATAAGTTTGATTCTCCTGGCGCCGGGGTTGCCCCGGCGCGGTTTATTTCACGCTGTGCGGAGCCACGTGGCGGGCGAACAGCATAATGATGCCGGAGATAAAACAGGGTATTGCGCCAAACAGTAGCGCCGCCGTTTGCCAGTGGCCGCCGTCGCCAAGTACGGTGGTGGCGCCAATGCCGGCAATGATCGCCCCGACCGGCCCCATCGCGGCGATCAATGCACCGGCGGTGGCGCGAATGGCGGTGGGGAAGCTTTCGCTGATGAAAAACAGCGCGGCGGCATAAGGGCCGATCAGGAAGAACAGGCCGACGCTGTACAGCGCAACGATGATGGTGAAATCGCTTGGGCAATAGAGCATGGCGGTAAACGCCAGCCCGCCGAGCATCCAGCCGACGGCGATGGTGTTGCGGCGCCCGAAGCGATCGCCCAGCCAGCCGTGTGTCAGGTAGCCGCAATAGCCCACCAGATTGGAGAGCACTAAAATCAGCAGCGAGTTGGCGAACGAGACGTTGTGCACCTTAGTAATCACCGTGGTGCCCAGCACGCTGAAGATCTGAATGGCAAACCAGTTGAGTAGAAATGCGCCGCCCAGCACCAGTGTAGCGCGCAGTGATGCCCCGCGGAACGCGGCGGCCAGGCCGGCGTTCTGATGGGTGTCGTAGTCCACCTGGTAATCGTCGGCGACCTGCCGGGCCTGTTGCGCCTCGCCGGCCTTGTGCAACTGGTGGATATGGCGGTGGATCTGGAACTGCGGGGTTTCTTTCAGCTTCAGCGCCAGTAATGCGATGACAAACGACGGCAGGGCGGCGAAGATAAAGCTGCCCTGCCAGCCAATGAGCGGCATCAACAGCGCCGTCAACGCCGAAGCGACCAACGCGCCAATGGGCCAGCCACCCTGCACCAGGCTGTAGATAAAGCCCTTGCGGCGGTTCAGTTTTGGATCGTTGATGGCAGCATACATTTCGGTCAGGTAGGTGGCATTTACCGTTTGTTCGGCATAGCCCAGCCCGGCGACCGAGCGGATGCCGATCAGCGCGCCTTTGCTCCAGCCGCCGCCGAAGGCGGTCAGCAACGAACACACGGCGGCGCCGCCGACGGTGAAGACAATGCCCAGCCGCCGCCCAAGCCTGTCGACCAACGGGCCGATAGCCAGCGCGACCACCGCGCCGCCCACCGCGACCCAGGTGGCCAGCTCAGCCTGTTCCACTTCGCTCCAGCCGAAATGGGCGCCGATTTCCGGCAGCAGGGTGCCGAACAGAATGAAATCATAGACGGCGAATACCCAGGCAAAGAACGCAATCCAGGTGGCGAATTTGACATCCCTGATGGTGAGTTGCTGGGGTTGCCAGCCGTTGACCGTGGTTTTTGTGTAGATGTTCATGTTTGCTGTCACTCATTCAATAGGGTGAATCAGGCTCAGACTGTGCGCGGTTTGCGGCGCAGGAAGTCATCGGCAATTTCATCGAAGGTCACGAAGCGCACGCCTTCATGGCTCTGGATGTGCTTGATCAGCCGTTCCAGCATCAGCAGCACCTGCGGACGGCCGGAAACGTCGGGGTGGATCGTCATGGTGAACACCGCGTAGTCGTTCTCGCGGTACACCCAGTCGAACTGATCGCGCCACATTTCTTCCAGGTGGCGTGGGTTGACGAAGCCGTGGCTGTTGGGGGATTTCTTGATGAACATCATCGGCGGCAGATCGTCCAGGTACCAATTGGCGGGGATCTCGATCAGATCGGTTTCCTCGCCGCGCTGCAGCGGTTTCATCCAACTGTCGGGCTGTTGGCTATAGTCGATGCGAGTCCAATTGTCGCCCACCCGCACATAATAGGGGTGGAAATCGTTGTGCATCAGGCTGTGATCGTACTTGATGCCCTTTTTGAGCAGCAGTTCGTTGGTGACGTTGCTAAATTCCCACCACGGGGCGACGTAGCCGGTCGGGCGTTTGCCGGCCAACTGTGTCACCAAATCAATACAGCGATCCAACACGGCTTCTTCTTGCACTGGCGTCATGGCGATCGGGTTTTCATGGCTGTAGCCATGCACGCCGATTTCGTGCCCGGCCTCCGCCACCGCTTTCATCTGTTGCGGGAAGGTTTCGATGGAATGCCCTGGGATAAACCAGGTGGTGCGCAGATTGTGATCGGCAAACAGCTTCAGCAGGCGCGGGGCGCCCACTTCCCCGGCAAACAGGCCGCGTGAGATATCATCCGGGGAGTCTTCCCCGCCGTAAGAGCCTAGCCAGCCGGCAACGGCATCCACATCAACGCCAAATGCACACAGTATGTCTTTAGCCATGGTGTTTTCTCCTGGTTTGCGAGTTATCGCGGGTATCGGCAGCCGGGGCCGCCGGTTGAAAATCGTTACTCACGCCGCCTGCGGCAGAAAGTTGTTCATTTAATGATCTTTAAAATGTATCTTTTATATAAATGTACATTTTATGTAAGCAAGCAAAATGCCAAGTCGGCGGAATAAAGGGCTAAAAATGGCGCATGGCGGCGGGAGAGTGGCTAACTTGATGTTATTTATGACGTTAAAATTCGACGATTTGTCTGTTTCCGGCGCGCACCGGTGCCGGGCCGCCCGTGACGATAAAATGAATGTTTGCATTAACGATCCATTATTGTGCGCAGCGTGAGAGCGTTGTGCGATCCGGGGGCATGGTATCGGGCGCGCCAACAGGCGGCAGGAGTGTGCCATAATGCCCGTTATTCACCTGAGGACGGTTGCTGGGTTACAAACGGATGGAAAAAGCCATAGCGGAAAAAAACGGCGGGGAAACGCGTGCGGCGGCACGTTATGAGACGATCCGTCAGGTGCTGGATGATGCAATCCGCAGTGGTGCGGTGCCGGCCGGCCTGGTGCTGCTGGAAGGGCCGCTGGCAGAGGTGTTCGGCACCAGCCGGGTGCCGGTGCGCCGTGCGCTGGGGCTGCTGCATGAAGAAGGGCTGATAACCCGGTTTGAAGGGCGTGGCTTTATGGTCGCCGGCGCTGGGCAAACTGTGGAGCCGCAGCGCTTGCCGCTTAACCGCGCCGTGCTTGGGCTGGATCAACAGGAAGCCCTGGTGGATACGCGTAGCACCGGTGAAAAGGTGTTCAGCGATCTGCAGGAGGCGCTCTCTACCTGCATGGTGTTTGGCCATTATCAGGTGAATGAAGGGCATGCCGCGGCGTTTTACAACGTCAGCCGCAGCATTATCCGTGAAGCGCTGATGCGGCTGCGCGATCGCGGCCTGGTGGAAAAGGAACCCTACTCGCAGTGGCTGGCCGGCCCGCTGACGGCGCGCCAGATCGCCGATCACTATGAAATTCGCGCCAGCCTGGAGCCGATCGCGCTGCGCAAAGCCGCGCCGGGCGTGGCGCGCGAGCAACTGCTGGCGGCCCTGGCGCGCCTGGAACTACTGGAGCAGGGTCGTTTTAGCCTGGCGCTGCTGGAACAGGTAGAAGAGGATCTGCATATTCTTTGCCTGGCGCCGGCCGGCAACAAAACCCTACTGGCGATGTTGCGCCAAAGCCAATCGCCGTTGATCGTCACGCGTATTTTCTATGACACGCTCGGGGTTAACGTGGAGGCGGCGATGCTCAATGAGCACCGGCTGGTGCTGCAACTGTTGCTGCAGGGGGCGTATGACTCCGCCGCGCTCGGCCTGCAGGAACACCTCAACCGGGCCCAGACGCGAACCTTGCAGCGCCTGAAGGTGCTTTCCGTTCTGCCCGAGCCGGATTTGCCGCCTTACCTGCTGCGCCTGAGCTAGACAATGTTGAGCGTTAGGGCTTGTCAACCCCGTTCGGCTCGCGCCATGATGTCTGCCCAATCGTTTGCCGCCAGAGCACCACATTCATGCCGATAGAACCGTTGCCGCCGTTGAACACCCTGATTGCATTTGAAAGTGTCGCTCGTTATTGCAGTTTCTCGCAGGCTGCCGACGAGCTTAGCCTGACCCAAAGCGCTGTCAGCCGCCAGATCATTCAGCTAGAGGCGATGTTGGGTTGCAAACTGTTCTTGCGGGAACAGCGCCGGGTGATACTGACGCCACGCGGGGAAATTTACGCCGAACAGATCCGCAAACAGCTGGCGGAGATGTCGCAGGCTACTGCCGAGGTGATGGGGTGGAACGGTCTGCCGCAGGTGACCCTGGCCTGCACCAGCGCTATGGGATCGTTGTGGTTGTCCCGGCGTTTATCCGCTTTGCGCCAGCAAATGCCCGGTTTGCAAATCAGGATGAAGATTTCCGACGGTTTTGCGCACCTGAAGCCTTCCGAGTTTGATTTGGCCATCTACTACCTGCGGGAAACGCCGCCGGATTATCAGGCGATCCCGCTTTTCGATGAAATCTGTTACCCGATGTGCTCGCCGGACTACCTTGCCCGCATGGGGGCGTGCCAGACGGCGGAGCAGTTGTTGGCGCATACGTTGCTGATTCAGGACGATCCGCAACGCGAGTGGACCGGCTGGCGCGACTGGTTTGCCGCGCAGGGCGTCGCCGGTTTTTCCCCACAGGCCACATGGCGAGCGAATAATTACCCATTTTTAGTGCAGGCGGCGCTACAGGGCGATGGCATTTTACTCGGTTGGGAAGGGCTGGTGCAGGATCATCTTAACCGAGGGGAACTGGTGCCTGCGCATGTGGGCAAACTGTCGGTTGCGGGGAAATGTTATTTACTCATTCCACAGGATCGCTTTATCCGCCCAGTGATTCGCCGCGTGATCCAATGGCTGCAATTATCTGTCACTGAATGAGTTTTTATGGTTTATTATGCTGGGAAAACCTTTTATTGCCGATTGTCAATGCGGCGTGATCCTAGATTCCTATAATAATATAAAGATATTCTTATTTGCTGAGTAATAAGAATATCGTATTTCTTTCCATGGCGATCCGCTTATTCATGCAACCTTTATCCATTTAAAGATAGGGGGTGTTTTTCTCAGAATAACGGCGTTTTCTGGAGCTATGCATCCCCAACAGGGTGAAAAGCAACCACATCGTTTGTGAAACAAAAGCGGCCAGGTTGAAATCGTGGCTGAGAGAATATAGGCTACATGCCCCCCCAATAATATTAAGGATGGCATAAGTGTTTGAGCTTATTAATAGTTTTCTAACCTGTACCAGAGCATAGGCCAACAGGTAGCAGAACACGCCAATTAAGCCCACAAAAGTGTGCAATTCCACGCGTTATTTCCTTGCTGAAAGTTGATATAGGGGAAAATATTGCTTTCAGGGCTGTTTTACCCACGCTTTTTTTGCATACTAGCATGCTAAATATTCATACAAACACAACAAATTGTTTTGATATAAATCAGGTTCATCGTGCTGCGGTATGCCTGTGAATTACCTGCCAAAAGCAGGTCTGACACTATGGAGAAATATATGAAAAATGATAAAGCACCAGATAGAGTATTATTCCAGGGGGCGCAACTGAGTCGGCGTGGTTTTATCAGTTCTGCGGCGTTATTAGGTATTTCCTCTGCCGTATCATTATCACCATTTTCTGCCCTGGCGGCGCCGGCCCCAGCCCCGAAAAAAGGGGGGACGCTGCGCCTTGGCATGTCCGGCGGCAACACCAGCGACACGTTGGATCCCACCTTGTACAGCGATTGGGTATCGCTTAATCAGGCCTATATGCTGATGAACGGCCTGGTGGAGATCGATGAACACAACAAGGCGGTGCCTGAACTGCTGGAAAGCTGGGAAGCACAGCCGGGCGCGAAAGAGTGGGTGTTGAAAGTTCGCCAGGGCGTGACCTTCCATAACGGCAAAACGTTGGATGCCGACGATATTATCTACTCCATTAATCTGCACCGCGGCGATCAATCCCGCAGTGCGATAAAAACCCAACTAGCCAGCATCACGGCGTTGGAAAAAACCGGTGCAGACCAGATCACGCTGACCCTCGACAGCGGCAATGCGGATTTGCCTTATCTGCTGGCGGATTATCACCTGGTGGTGGTGCCGAACGGCTTTACCGATTGGGCGCATCCGATCGGCACCGGCGGTTTTGTGTTCGAACGCTATGAACCCGGCGTGCGCTCGTTGTTTAAACGCAACCCCCATTATTGGAAGCCGGATAGTGCCTGGGTTGATGCGGTGGAAGTCCTGGTCATCAACGATCCGACCGCCCGCACGAATGCATTGATATCCGGCCAGGTACACGCCATCAACCGGGTGGATTTCAAAACCGTCGATTTCCTGAAACGCAGCCCGATGCTGCAGATTATCCGCGCTTCGGGCGGCCAGCACTTTACCTTCCTGATGGACTGCCGCGTTGCTCCGTTCAACAACAACGATGTTCGGATGGCGATCAAACATGGCATCGATCGCGAGAAAATCCTGAACACGGTGCTGCGCGGCTACGGCTCCCTGGGCAACGATCATCCGATCCCGAAAACCGACCGGTTCTTCAATCATGATCTGCCGCAGCGTATGTATGATCCCGATAAGGCCCGATTCTATCTGAAGAAAGCCGGCCTGGAAAAACTGTCGCTGGAGCTGGCTTCTTCCGATGCGGCGTTCACCGGCGCGCTGGACGCGGCCGCGCTGTATCAGGGCCAGGCCGGCAATGCGGGGATGCAGATCAATATCAAGCGCCAGCCGGCGGACAGCTACTGGGAAGACGTGTGGATGAAAGCCCCGTTCTGTATGGGCTACTGGGGCGGCCGGCCGACGGTGGACCAGATGTTCTCAACCACTTATATGTCCAGCGCCAAATGGAACGACACCCATTGGAAAAACGACAAATTCGATGCGTTGCTGCTGCAGGCCCGCTCGTTGTTGGATGAAAACCAACGCGCGCAGCTCTACGGCGAAATGCAGAGCATCGTCCGCGACGATGGCGGCGCCATGATCCCACTGTTTGGCGATTATCTGGATGCCGCCAGCAACAAGGTCGGCGGTATCAAACCCCATCCGCTGTTCAACTTCATGGGGGGGCGCCTGGCTGAGCGTGTCTGGTTGACGTCATGATGAGAAAACATATCCTGCACCGCCTGTTGTTGGGGCTGCTGACGTTATTCCTGGTGTCGCTGCTGATTTTTGCCGGGACAGAAATGCTGCCTGGCGATGTCGCCAGCGCGATCCTTGGGCAAAACGGCACGCCGGAAACCATCGCCGCATTGCGGCACCAGTTAGGGCTGGATCAGCCGGCGCTACAGCGTTATTTACACTGGCTGTTTGGCGTATTGCACGGCGATCTGGGGCATTCGCTCACCAATGGCCGGCCGATTAGCGAAGAGTTGCTGCCGCGCCTGGGCAATACCCTGTTCCTGGCGGCGTATGCGGCGCTGATCGCCATCCCGCTGGCGGTGATGCTGGGCATTGCCTCCGCCATTTGGCGCGGTTCCTGGTTCGATCGGCTGGCCAACACGTTGACGCTGCTCAGCATTTCGGTGCCAGAGTTTTTCGTCGGTTACCTGTTGGTGATTTTTTTCGCTATTCGGCTGGCCTGGTTCCCCAGCCTGGCGATGGTGGATCCGGACGCCACCTTGTGGGAGCGGCTGTATACCTGCACGTTGCCGATGTTGACGCTGGTGCTGGTGGTGTTGGCCCATATGCTGCGCATGACGCGCGCGTCGGTGGGGGCGGTGATGTCCAGCAGCTATATCGAAACGGCGGTGCTGAAAGGCATTCCGCGCTGGCGCATCGTGCTGGGCCACGCGTTGCCGAATGCGTTGGCGCCGATCATCAACGTTATCGCCTTTAACCTGGCCTACCTGATCGTCGGGGTGATATTGGTCGAGGTGGTGTTCGTCTATCCGGGGATTGGGCAACTGATGGTCGATGCCGTGACCAAACGGGATTTGCCGGTAGTGCAGGCCTGCGGCCTGTTGTTTGGCGGCACTTATATCCTGTTGAATACCGCCGCCGATCTGTTGGCGATCTGGTGTAATCCGCGGTTACGGTATGCGAGGTAAATCATGAAACGAATCAAAGGAATATCGCTGCCGCTCTCGGCTATGATCGGCCTGTTTATCATTGGGGTTAATCTCTTCGGCGCGTTGTTTGCGCCCTGGATTGCGCCGCATACGGAAACCGATTCGATCGGGGATATTTGGATGCTGCCTTCGCTGCAGATGCCGCTGGGCACCGATAACCTGGGGCGTGACATGCTGTCGCGTATTCTGTTCGGCGCCCGAACCACCATCGCCATTGCGCTGGTGATTACCTTCAGCTCATTTGTGATCGGTATCATTACCGGCTTTATGGCGGCGATTTGCGGGAAATGGGTGGATATGGTGCTGACGCGCGTTGTGGATACCCTGATGTCGATCCCGGTGCTGATTTTGGCGCTGATCGTGCTTTCGGTGATGGGGACGTCAATTCCGGTGCTGGTGGCGACCATAGCTTTATTGGACGCCACGCGGGTGTTCCGTCTGGCCCGGCTGGTGGCGCAGGGGATTGTTTGCCAGGAGTACGTCGAGGTGGCGCGCCTGCGCGGCGAAGGGCTGTTTTGGGTGCTGCGCAAAGAGATCCTGCCCAATGCCATTCCCCCGCTGTTGGCGGAGTTTGGCATGCGCTTCTGCTTTACCTTCCTGTTTATTGCCGGCCTGAGTTTCCTTGGCCTGGGTATCCAACCGCCTTATGCCGACTGGGGCAGTATGGTGCGCGACAACGCGCAGGCGATTAATTTTGGCCAACTGGCGCCGTTGTACCCGGCGGCGGCCATCGCCCTGCTGACCATTGGCGTGAACCTGGTGGTGGATTGGCTATTAGCGCGCAATAACGTGTCATTGGGGGACGGAGCATGAGCGACAACATTCTTGAAATGCGCCATCTGGGCATTGAAACCCTCGACGGTATGCCCCTGGTGCAAGACATTTCCTTGACGCTGCGGCGGGGAGAAGTGCTGGGGCTGATCGGCGAATCCGGCGCCGGCAAATCGACCATCGGCCTGGCGGCGCTCGGCTATGCGCGCCAGGGCTGTCGTTTCAGCGCCGGCGAAGTGCTGCTGGCGGGCGAAGATATTCTGCGGTTGCCGGCGGCGCAGCGGCGTGATTTACGCGGCAAACGGGTCGCTTACGTGGCGCAAAGCGCCGCAGCGGCCTTCAACCCCGCGTTGACCATCGGCAAACAGGTTTGTGAAGGGCCGTTGCGCCATCGCTTGATGAACAAGGCGCAGGCCCATTCCTGGGCGGTGACGCTGTTTAAAGCGCTGGATCTGCCGGATCCGGAAAATATCGGTAAGCGCTATCCGCATCAGCTCTCCGGCGGCCAGTTGCAGCGCGCGATGGCGGCGATGGCGATGTCTTGCCGGCCGGATTTGCTGGTGATGGATGAGCCGACCACCGCGCTTGATGTGACGACCCAGATCGAAGTGCTGGTGATGCTGCGCAATCTGGTGCGTGAATTCAATACCGCCGCGCTGTATATCACCCACGATCTGGCCGTGGTCGCGCAGATTGCCGATCGGATCATGGTATTGCGCCAGGGGCGGGAGGTGGAAACCGGCACCACGCAGGCCATTTTGCAGAACCCCCAGCAAGATTACACCTGCCGCCTGGTTGCCGAGCGTTCTCATCTCTTCGCGCGGGATGAGGAGAACGCAGGGGATGGCGAAGCGCTGCTGACGGTGAGAAATCTCTCGACCGGTTATAACGGCCAGCGCGTGGTGCATGGCGTGAGCCTGGCGCTGCGCCGCGGCCAAACGCTGGCGGTGATCGGCGAATCCGGCAGTGGGAAAAGCACGTTGGCCAGGGCGCTGACCGGCCTGTTGCCCGATACCGAGGGTGACGTTGTGTTTGATGGGCAACCGTTGGACAACCGCTATCAACGGCGCGGCAAGGAAACGCTGCGCCGTATGCAGATGATATATCAGTTGCCGGATGTGGCCCTCAATCCGCGCCAAACGCTGTTGGAGCTGATTGGCCGCCCGGTGGCGTTTTACTTCGGCCTTGGGCGGCAACAGGTGCGGCAGCGGGTGGAGGAACTGCTGCAGTTAACCGAATTGCCGCTTAGCCTGATGGACCGTTATCCCGGCGAATTGTCCGGTGGCCAAAAACAGCGTGTTTGCATCGCCCGTGCGCTGGCCGCCAACCCGGATCTGATCATCTGCGACGAGGCGACGTCGGCGCTTGATCCACTGGTGGCGGAAGGGGTGTTGAACCTGTTGCGCCGCTTGCAGCGGCAACTGGGGCTTTCCTACCTGTTCATCACCCACGATCTTGGCACCGTGCGGCGCATCGCACACGATGTGGCGGTGATGTACCGCGGCGATATCGTCGCGCAGGGGGCGACCGAACAGGTCTTTAGCCCGCCCATGCACAGCTATACCGAGGCGCTGCTCAATTCCGTGCCGGAAATGCGCACATCCTGGCTGGATGAAGTGCTTGGCAAACGGGAACAAACCTTATCAACAGGAGCTATATGAAACAGATCGTCTGTGATTTTCCCCATGCGGTGACCGTAACCGAACACCTGTGGATCCCACTTCGCGACGGCACCCGCCTTGCCGCGCGCATGTGGCTGCCGGATTCGGCGGCGCAAGCGCCGGTGCCGGCGATCCTGGAATACATTCCCTACCGCAAACGTGATGGAACCCGAATCCGTGATGAACCGATGCACGGCTATTTTTCCGGCCACGGATATGCCGTTTTACGGGTGGATATGCGCGGTAGCGGCGATTCCGACGGCCATCTGGCGGATGAATATCTGTTGCAGGAACAGGAAGATGCGCTCGAGGTGATCGATTGGATTAGCCGCCAACCCTGGTGCAGCGGTGCGGTAGGCATGATGGGCAAATCCTGGGGGGGCTTCAACTGTCTGCAGTTGGCCGCTCGTCGGCCGCCGGCGCTGAAAGCGATCATTACCGTGTGTTCAACCGACGATCGCTACAATGACGATATCCACTATAAGGGCGGCTGCCTACTCAACGACAACCTGTGGTGGGGCGGCATCATGATGGCCTACCAGAGCCGGCCGTTGGATCCCGAATTAGTGGGGGAAGAGGGCCACCAGGCGTGGCTGGCGCGGTTGGAAAATATGCCGCTGTTCCCCGCGCTCTGGATGGAGCACCCCCTGCGGGACGATTACTGGCGGCATGGTTCTGTGTGTGAGGACTGGGCGGCGATCCAGTGCCCGGTGATGGCAGTGGGCGGCTGGGCCGACTCCTACAGTAACGCTGTTTTCCGCCTGATGGATAACCTGCAGGTGCCAAGCCGTGCCATTCTCGGCCCGTGGGCGCATGTCTACCCACAGGACGGTACGCCGGCGCCGGCCATCGGCTTTTTGCAAGAGGGCGTGCGCTGGTGGGATCGCTGGTTGAAAGGTGAAGACAATGATGTAATGGCCGGGCCTCGCGTGCAGGCCTGGCTCTGCGACAGCCAGCCGCCATCATCACAACGCCCGGCGGCCAAAGGTGAGTGGGTCGGCTTCAACAGTGGTACGGCGGATAACGTGACCGCATGCACGTGGTATCTGGCACACGGCCAGTTGAATACGCAACCGAAAGGCTCCGCCGGCTGGATCAATGTCTGTTCGCCGCAAACCCATGGCCTGATGGGCGGCGAATGGATGGGCGCCGGGGTGCTGGGGGAAAGCCCGGCGGATCAGCGGATTGACGATGGCCAAGCGGTGGTTTTTGACGGCGAACCTTTGGCGGAGCCGCTGGCCCTGTTTGGCTTCCCGGTGTTTTCCGTGGTGCTCAAAAGTGATAAACCGGCGGCGATGTTGTATGTGCGCCTTTCGGACGTGGCGCCCGATGGGGCCGTGAATCGGGTTACGCACGGCTGGGTAAACCTGGCTCACTTGCAGGGCCAGGATCGGCACGTGCCGTTGACGCCGGGGGAACCGGTGACGGTAGATGTGCAGCTTGACGCCATCGCCTGGCGGTTTGCCGCCGGGCACCGGATCCGCGTTTCACTGGCCACCACCTTCTGGCCGATGATCTGGCCGATGGCGGAAGAGGCGACGCTCTCGCTGGATCTGGCCAGCGCACGCCTGGCTCTGCCGATTTGCGACAAGCCGCTGCCGATCGCTGGCCCAGCGCCACAGCCGATGACGGCTGCCGACACTCCGTTGACCGTACTTTCGCCTGGGCGTGTGGAGCGGCATCTGCATTACGATGTTCTGACGGATACCTGGACCAGCGTAACCGAAGGCATCGGCGGGGTATTCGGTGAAGGCGTGTACCGCTTTGACGATATCGGCACCGTGGTCGATCATAGCCTGCGGCGCCAACTGACGATCCGCAGCCGCGATCCGCTTTCCGCGCATTACCTGCTGACGCAAACGATGAAAATCGGCCGCGAGGGGTGGTGGACTGAGGCGGACGTGGTGCTGGAGTTGCGCAGCGATCTGACGCATTTCATCCTGGACGCCAGGATGGCGGTGACGTTTAACGGCCAGCCTGTGGCCGACAAAAATTGGCAGCGGCGCATCCCACGCTGATCCGTTGCCGGTGTGCCATCCTGTTTTGTGCAGGATGGCACAAAATCGAAATTTTTTTCACCTGACATATGGGAATATCAAGCGGTTTACCTTCTGTTTACATCATGAGAGATGCTTATGAGCCAGCCAAGAGTCCCGGATTACCCGATAGATGCACAGTTTGTTGAACGTTGGTCGCCGCGCGCGTTGAAGAATGATGCGATCGATGATGAAACCCTGCTGAGCCTGTTTGAAGCCGCGCGCTGGGCGCCTTCCGCCTACAATCTGCAGCCGTGGCGCTTTAGCTATAGCAAAAACGGCTCCGCCAGTTGGGGTGATTACCTGGATTTTCTGATTGATTTCAACCGTGGCTGGGCACAGCACGCCTCGGCGTTGGTGGTGGTGGTGTCGAAGACCACCAGCCAAAATGGTGAGCGCGAAGTCAGCAACCCGAGCCATGCGTTTGATACCGGCGCCGCCTGGGCCAACCTGGCGCTGCAGGCGCATCTCAAAGGCTGGCAGACCCACTGCATGGGCGGCGTGCACCATGACAAGATCAAAGCGGCGTTGAAGCTGCCGGACAACTATGCGGTGCACGGCATGATCGCCATCGGCAAGCCCGGCGATAAGGGGCTGCTGCCGGACTTCCTACAGCAGAAGGAAGCCCAAAGCGGCCGCCTGGCGGTGGCGGATACGGTCGCCGAAGGGTTGAACGTTAAGCTGTAAGCCATGCCGCGTTTGCGCGGCTCAATGGTGTTAACGACCAGCAGGCCGGGCAGGGGATGATGCCCGGCCTGCTGCTATCCGGCACCTTCAGCGTTGCGGTTGTCACCTGTGACACCTGTAGCATCCTCCCTCGTATTTTTTCCTCAATGGCATCCTTCGCTTTTTATCACCTTGATTTAACAACCATTAATTATTTTCTGTTGTTGGCACGGCTTTCGCTTATCTGCTGGCGTGCCCGGTTCGGCAGGCGCGTGGTATTTCAGCTACCGGCGATCGGCCACAGGCTGAGATTTTGCACGGTATAAACCGGTGAACTGGGATTTATTCTTCCGACTCTCGACTGGAGGTATTTGTGAAAGCAGCGCGTTGGTACAAGGCCCGCGATATCCGGGTTGAAGACATTGCAGAACCTACCGCCTCTGCCGGGCAGGTGAAGATCAAAGTAGCGTGGACGGGCATTTGCGGTAGCGATCTGCACGAATACATCGCCGGGCCGATTTTTATTCCGGTTAATGCGCCACACCCGCTTAGCCACGATCGCGCGCCGATTGTGCTTGGCCATGAGTTTTCCGGTGAGGTGGTGGCCGTGGGCAGCGGCGTGACGCATTGCCAACCGGGCGATCGGGTGGTGGTGGAGCCGATTCTGGCCTGCGGCCACTGCGCCGCCTGCAAGCAAGATAAATACAATCTGTGCAGCCAGCTTGGCTTCCACGGTCTTTCGGGCGGTGGCGGCGGCTTTGCCAGCTATACCGTGGTGCAGGCGCAGCGGGTGCACAAGATGCCGGATGCGCTGTCCTTTGAACAAGGGGCGCTGGTGGAGCCGGCGGCGGTGGCGCTGCATGCGGTGCGCATGAGCCGGTTGAAGGCCGGCGACAAGGCGGCGGTGTTTGGCGCCGGGCCAATAGGCCTGCTGATTATTGAGGCGCTGCGTGCGGCGGGCGCCAGTGAGATTTACGCCGTTGAGCTTTCACCGCAGCGAGCGGCCAAGGCGACGGAATTGGGCGCCAGGGTAGTGATCGACCCCGGCAAAGAAGATGCGGTTGCCCGCTTACAGGCGCTGAGCGGCGGTGGGGTGGATGTGGCGTTTGAAGTTACGGGCGTGCCGGCGGTGCTGGCGCAGTGCATCAACAGCACCCATTACGAAGGGGAAACCGTCGTGGTTTCCATCTGGGAAAAGGAAGCCGCGTTTCAGCCCAATACGCTGGTGCTGCATGAGCGCTCGGTGAAAGGCATCATCGCCTATCGGCATATATTCCCGGCGGTAATGGAACTGATGACCCGCGGCTATTTTCAGGCCGATAAGCTGGTGAGCAAGAAGATCCTGTTAGACGACATTGTCGAACAGGGGTTTGAAACCCTGGTGCGTGAAAAGCAACAGGTCAAAATTCTGGTGCAGCCGCCGGCATAGCGCACGTTTTATCCCTCGCGGTGGGCAGCATTACCTATGCTTAATCATAAGCGTTATTGATGTGCGCACCGTCGCCGGCGGGTCGCTGGCGACGGTGCCTGATGTGCTGTTGGATGTCGAAACTTAAATCAGGAGGTTGTTCAAGTGAAATTACAACAGAAAGTGGCTTTGGTTACGGGTGGAGCGCAAGGGATTGGCCGGGCCATCGCCCTGCGGTTGGCGACTGACGGCGCCAATATTGCCCTGGTTGACCTTAATAAAGACAAATTAGCGCAGGTCGCCGCTGAGATCCGGGCTTTAGGGCGTGAGGCCACAACCTTTGTTGCCGATATCAGCCGCCGTGACGAGGTGTATGCCGCCGTTGAACATGCCGCGGGCGAACTGGGTGGGTTTGATATCATGGTGAACAATGCCGGCATTGCACAGGTTAACCCGCTGGCCGACGTCAGCGAAGCCGAAGTGGCGCGCATTTTCAGTATTAACGTTAACGGCGTGCTGTGGGGCATCCAGGCCGCGGCGGCCAAATTCAAGGCGCTGGGGCATAAGGGCAAAATCATCAGCGCCTCTTCCATCGCTGGGCATGAAGGCTTCGCTATGCTCGGGGTGTATTCCGCCACCAAATTTGCCGTGCGCGCACTCACGCAGGCAGCGGCCAAGGAATACGCCAGCGCGGGCATTACGGTGAATGCCTATTGCCCTGGGGTGGTCGGCACCGATATGTGGGTTGAGATCGACCAGCGCTTTGCCGATGTGACCGGCACGCCGGTGGGCGAAACCTATAAGAAATTCGTCGACGGCATTGCGCTCGGCCGCGCGCAAACGCCAGAGGACGTGGCCGCACTGGTGACGTTCCTCGCCAGTGCGGATTCGGATTACATCACCGGCCAGTCGATCCTGACCGACGGCGGCCTGGTTTACCGTTAAAACAAGGCGCTAGCGGGCGGCAAACGGTGCTGCCCGCTGGCGCACCTGTTCCCCCAGCACCGTGCTCACCTGCTGGCATAATGCCTGCTGCCGTTCGGGGCCGGCATTCAGCAACGCCGCCATATCCACGGTTTTCGCCGCATCGTAATGGCGGCCGCTGCCAATCTGTTGTTCAAACGTATTCGCCCACTGATGCACGCGCGGCAAATCCACCGCGACCAGCAGCACCGCGTGCGCCAGCACGATGTGGCGCCGGGCTTGCCCGTCCGCCTGGCCGGGCAACGGCTGCCAGTATTGCGCCGTGCCGGCGATCTTGCGCGCATCGTCAGGGTTGCCGCAGGCCAGGTTAAAGCGGCCATCGCAAAAGGAGCCGCTCACCGCCTGAAAGCGGCTGGCAATGCCGAATGTTTGCAGCGTGTCGCGCAGTATTTCGCACAGATGCAGGTAAACCGGCGTTGCCGCTTCCCCCAGGCTGTGTTGCAGCGGATAGGCCAGGCTGAGATTGATGATGCCCGGCCCCTGCGGCACCAGGCCGCCGCCGGATTTGCGCAGGAACACCGGGCAACCCTGAGCGCTAAAGCGTTGGCGCACCTGTTCCAGGGGGGCATGGCGCGTGTAAGTTCGCGGGGCGACCAGCGCTTGCGGCGCCTGCCAGATTTTCGCCACCGCCGTGCCCGCCGCGGCATAGCCAAACAGTTCATCCTCGGCGGTTGTCGGATCGTCGCAGTGCTGCAATTGGTTGTGTAACCAGTGAAACAGGCCGCAACGCGCGGTTGCGGCCGATGTGTGCGGCATGTGTTCACCATTCAGCGGTTAAACGGCGCCCAGATGCTGCTGCAGTAGCGAGTTAACTTCCGCGGCCTTTTCCATCTGCGGCATATGGCCGGCAGCGCTGAGGATTTCCACCTGGGCATGCGCCGGCGCCTGTTGTGCGTGTTGAACTGGGATAATCTGATCTTCCGCGCCCCAAATCAACAGCAGCGGTATGCCGGCATCTTGCAACTGCAGGCCCGGCAGCGTGCTTTGCTCGCCCCCGGCAAACAGGCTATTTTGCAGGGCCGTGAGTGCATCGTCCACGCCATCCAGCCGTTTGTACCTGAGCAGATCGTCGAGCATTTGCCGGCTGACCAGGGCGGGATCGGCAAACAGCAACTCAACCACCGGTTTCAACTCTCTGCGCGCCTGGGCGTTGATAAAGCCCTCGATATAACGCTGATTGATCTCCTGGCCGAAGCCGGCGCTGCCGATCAGCGCCAGCGAGCGCACGCGCCCGGGTTGGCGCAGCGCCAGTTCGGCGGCGACGGCGCCGCCCAGCGAGTGGCCGATTAGGTGGGCGGCAGGCAGCGATAGCGCATCCATAAAGGTGGCGATGAAATCCGCCAGATCGCTCAACCGGGCGCCCGGCAACGGGGTGGCGGATTGCCCGTGGCCGGGCAGATCGAGCGCCACCACCCGGTAACGTTCGGCCAGCGCGTCCAGATTGAACAGCCAGTTGTCCAGATCGCCACCGAAGCCGTGGATAAACAACACGGTTTCTTCGCCGGCGCCGCGGCTGGTGTAGCGAATTTGCAGGCCGTCCACCGTCAGCCAGGCGGTGCTTGCTTGCTCGTCTTCACTCTCTTTGTCACTGTCGGCCGGGGTTTCCCAGGCGCTGATAAAGGCATCTATCTCCGCTTCGCTAACCGCGGGCGGCGCCAGCACGCCCAGCAGAGCTTTTACCGGCAGAATATCGCCCGCTTGTGCGACCTTGCGCCGCAGGATACCGGCATCGGTGGCTTCAACCGCGTTGGCGATTTTATCGGTTTCCACATTCAGAATCGCCATGCCCGGCGCGATCTCGCTGCCTTCCTCAACCAGCCACTCATTGACCGTGCCTTCACGCATCGACAGCCCCCACTTGGGCATAACAACGGGAATAATGGTGTTATTGCTCATCAGTGTGCCCCCTTATGGCCGAGCGTGCGCTGTACGGCGCTGATAATGCTGTCTACGCTTGGCAGATACCGGTCTTCCAGCGCGGGCGAGAAGGGGACGGGGGTGTGGGGCGCGCTGATCATCTGCGGCGGCGCTTTCAGCGCGCCGAACGCATGCTGCACCACCTGGGCGATAATATCGGTGGCAATGTTGCAGCGGGGGTGCGCTTCATCCACCACGACCAGGCGGCCGGTGTTTTCCACCGTTTCGATAACGGTGTCGAGATCCAGCGGTGACAGCGAGCGCAAATCAACCACCTCCACGCTGATGCCCTGTTTCGCCAACTGCGCCGCGGCGTCGAGCGCGCGGTGCACCATCAGCCCATAGCTGATGATGGAGACATCGCTGCCGTCACGCACGATGCTGGCTTCGCCAAACGGGATGGCATACGGCTTTTCGGGCACATCGCCTTCGATGCCGTACAGGTTTTTGTGCTCGCAGAAGATCACCGGATCGTTATCACGGATGGCCTGGATCAGCAGCCCCTTGGTATCGTACGGGGTGCTGGGACAGACGACCTTCAACCCGGGAATATGGGTAAACAGCGGCGTCAACATTTGGGAATGCTGTGCGGCGGCGCGGAAACCGGCGCCAACCATCGCGCGGATCACCACCGGCGTTTGCGCTTTGCCGCCGAACATATAGCGGAATTTGGCGGCCTGGTTGAAGATTTGATCGAAACAAACGCCCATGAAATCGATAAACATCAGTTCAGCGATCGGGCGCATACCGCAGGCCGCGGCGCCGATGGCTGCGCCGACGTAGGCCGATTCAGACAGCGGAGTGTCCAGCAGGCGATCGCCATGTTTGGCGTATAGCCCTTTAGTGACGCCAAGCACGCCGCCCCAGGCGTCTTTTTCGCCGTCGGCGCCCATTCCGCCGACGATATCCTCACCGAGCATAATCACACTGGGATCGCGTGCCATTTCCTGGTCTATCGCTTCATTGATAGCGAGCTTCATACTAAGTTTACGAGCCATGTCCATTCTCCTCTCGGGTGAAGTTGTCGCTAGTAGCTGACATAAACGTCGGTTAACAAATCATCGGCGCTGGGCTCGGGCGCGGCTTTGGCTTCTTGTACCGCCTGTTCGATCAGCGCGGCCACTTCGCGGTCGATGGCCTGGAACTCGTCAAGACGAATGGCGCCGCTTTGCTGCACGTGGTTGATAAAGTGCTTCAGGCAGTCTTGGTGTTCGCGGATCGATTCCAGTTCGTCCGGGGCGCGGTAGGTTTGTGCATCCCCTTCAAAATGCCCGTAGAAGCGCACCATTTTGCATTCGAGCAGCGCGGGGCCGCCGCCGGCGCGGGCATGGCGGATCAGTTCGCCGGCGGTTTCATAGACGGCGAAAAAGTCGGTGCCATCGACGGTCACGCCGGGGATGCCAAAGCCGGCGGCGCGATCGACATAGCTGTCTACCGCGGTGGCATATTGGCGCGAGGTGGCTTCGGCGTAACCGTTGTTTTCAATCACGAACAGAACCGGCAGGTTCCAGACCGCGGCCAGGTTCAGGCTTTCGAGAAACGTGCCCTGGTTGGCGGCGCCGTCGCCGGCGAAGGTAATGCCGATTTCACCTTTGCCGCGGAATTTGGCCGCCAGCGCTGCACCGCACACCAGCGGCGCGCCCGCCCCCAAAATGCCATTGGCGCCCATCATGCCTTTGCTCAGATCGGCGATGTGCATTGAGCCGCCCTTGCCGTTACACGCACCGCCGGTTTTACCGTAGATTTCTTTCATCATGGCGATAACGTCGACGCCTTTGGCAATGCAGTGCCCATGCCCGCGGTGGGTGCTGGCGATGCGATCGCCGTCGGTGAGGTGGGACAAAATGCCGACAGCCGTCGCCTCCTCGCCGGCGTATAGATGGACAAAGCCGGGAATATCGCCGCGTGAAAAATCGACGTGTAGCCGTTCTTCAAAATCACGGATGGTGCGCATACTGCGATAGGCGCTCAGCAAAGCTTCGCGGGTGAGCGGCAGGGAAGCAGAGTGTGGATTGTTATCGGTATTGTTCATAGCCATCTCCAGACAGTGAGTGGTGATTAAAGTAGGCCGCCGCTACCGCTGGTGGCGGCCCGCAATAATTGGTTTTCCGCGGCGCAATGCAGGCAGGCGTTGATATTGAGTGAGCGAAAAGCGCGTTCATGCAGCGTGATCTGCACACTGTCCTGCGGGCCGAACGTGATTTCGCGTTCGCCATCCAGGGCGATGACGCCTTGGCGCAGGAGTGGGGTGCTGGCGGCGCCGTGTTCGATGCGTTGCCAACGAGCGATAGGGATGCGCTGTATCAGACCTGGCGCCAGCGGTGCCAGCAGCGTGCCGCCGCCGCTGCCGAAAGTAACCTCCAGCCCGCCGGGCGCATGGCGGCCGATCGGCATCAATAAGCCGCCGATAGAAGACAGGCCCACAGTATGGGGTTCGGCAAAGCACAGGTAGAGTTGTGACAACTGTTCGGGGCGCCACACCGAGCGGGCGCCGACAAACCGCTCGGCCAGGATGGCGGCGTCGACAATCGCAATATCCTGGCGAGCATTTGGGCGGCCGGCATTGATGGCGATATCCAGCCGTTTGTTCCACTGCAGCGCCTGCGCGCCGGGGACTTTACCGTTGGCATACAGCCCCACCGCCAGCCCGACGATGGTGGGTTCGCGCAGTTCCGGCCAGGCGTTATTGGTGCCGGTGGAGATACCGACGATCGGCACTGCGCCGCACGCTTTTGCTACCGCACGATGGGTGCCGTCACCGCCAAGCACCACGATGGCACTGGCATCGTCGGCCCGCATCATGCGTGCCGCCTGCACGCTATCGTTAACCGTGGCGCTGACGCTAAGCGGCAGCCAGCTTAACCGTGGAAGGGGAATAGTGTGACGCTGTGCCAGCATGCGGGTCAGGATCGCCTGTAGCCCTTCACGATCCGGCATCATGCGCACATCGGCGATGCTCGCGGCGCCCAGCGCCGCCAGCAGCCGAAAAATCAGGTTGGCGCGTTCGGCCAGCGTCAGGCTGCCGGCATGGCCCACCACACGGCGGATATCACGGGCCGAAACCGGATTGGCGATAATGCCAACCCAGGAGGCGGGTACGGCACGGCGGCGAATGGAGCTATTTGCAGGATCAGACATGGGAGAGCCTCTTGTCATCAACTGAAATCGCTATCGCAAATTCCGGGCCAGGTTTTATTGTGCTTTAAAATCAGTGCATTATTGGATTTATTCGGCGATTGCCGGCGGGAATGATACAGGTGTCACCGGCCAATTGAGACAGGTTAGCAGCGGGTATCGGTTTGGTTTGGCGAGCGGATACCCAAGCGCTGCATGCGGCGGTAAAGCGTCATGCGGCTGATCCCCAACTGGCGGGCGACCGCGCTATGGTTCCACTGTGCCGCTCGCAGGTGCTGTATCAGGGCTTGGCCTTCGGGGCAGGTGGCGGAAGCAGTGGTGTTTGGGCGGGCCGGCGTAGCCGTTTCGGCAGGCAGCGCTGCGGCGGGCCGTTGCAGTTCTTCGGGCAGATCATCGGGGTGAATACAGGCGTTTTCGCAGATGGCGCAGGCGTACTCTAGCGCATTGCGCAGTTCGCGCAGGTTGCCCGGCCAGCGGTGGCGGTGCAGGCGCGCCCTGGCTTTGGCGGTGAGCGTGCAACGCTTGCCCGCCAGCATGTTGTCAATCAGCCAGTCCAGATCGCTGCGCTCACGTAACGGCGGCAGGCTGATACGGGCGCCAAGCAGGCGGTAGTAGAGATCCTCACGGAATGCGCCTGCGGCGATCAGCCGTTCCAGCGCCCGGTGCGAAGCAGAGATGATCCGGATATCAACCGGTATCGGGCGGGTGGCGCCCACCGGCAACACTTCGCGCTCCGCCAGCACGCGCAGCAGGCGCGTCTGCATTTCCAGCGGCATATCGCCAATTTCATCCAGGAACAGGCTGCCGCCATCGGCTTCCTGAATGAGCCCGCGGCGTGGTTTATTACCGGCGCCGGAAAAGCTGCCCGGCATGGCGCCAAACAGTTCGCTTTCAATCAACGAAGGCGGGATCGCCGCGCAGTTAACGGCGATAAACGGCCGTTGGCAGCGGTTGCTCGCCTGGTGTAACGCCCGGGCAAAGAACTCCTTGCCGCAGCCGGTTTCACCGTGGATAAACAGGTTCACCGGGGTATTCACCAGCTTCATTGCGCGCTGTAACTGCACCTGTAACGCCGGATCGCCGCCGCTGATGGCTTGTAACGGGGCGGGCAAGACGGCTGATGCGCCTGCCATACGCCGGCCACGGCGGTTGATCGGCTGTTGGGCGGTAACGAATAGCGTGTTATCGCTGTTCGCCAGATTAATGGTGCATGGCCGCAGGCCCTCGGTATGCAGGTAGTTCGGCAGTTTATCGAAGCTGGCGTTAAAAACCTGCTCAAAGCGCAGCCCCAGCAGCGGGCTGTCCGCGTGCTGCGCCGGCGCCGGCAGGCCAAGTTCATTTTGCAACAGGCGCAAGGCTGGGTGGTTATGCCCCACGATTTTACCGCCGGCATCGAAGGCCAGCAGATAGTCCGGGTTGACGTTAACCAACGGATAGGACGCGCTTAGTTTAAGCATCCAGTCACCGCGGTGCAGGTGTTCAAAATAGGCGTTTTCAATCTGGCTGGCATAAATGCGGGCGATTTGCAGCGCCAACTGCTGGCTGGATTTGGGCTGTGGCGAGTTAAGTGCGGAGATATCCAATACCGCGTGCAGTTGCCCTTGCGGATCGAACAGCGGGACGGCAGTACAGGTCAGCGGGATGTGGGTGGCGTCGAAGTGATCGCCCTGGTGCACCGTGAGCGCTTCACCGGTCGCCAGGGCGGTGCCCACCGCGCACGTGCCGGCACAGGCCTCTGACCATTCGGCGCCCAGGAATAGCCCGGCGCGCCGCAGGCTGATTTCAGCATTGGCATCGCCCAGATAATCAACGGTGATGCCTTTGGCGTTATTCAGCAGCACCACATAGCCCGCCGGTGCAATGTGGTGAAACAGGCGCTCCATGCCCTGATGGGCGATCCGCCTGAACTCTTCCAGGTTTTCCTGGTGGGCGCGCAGTTCGTGCCAGGTGAGGATGCGTGCATCTTGCATGCGGCTGGGATCAAGCCCGTGATCGTTAACGCAGCGCTGCCAGGAATCGCGGATAAGCCGATCGTAGCTCTGCAGTGTGGCTGAGGCGGGGGTCCCGTTAATGGTTTCGACTACCGTGTCAATGTGGTCGCGCTGGTGTTGATTCACAGTCGTGTACTCCTGAATTGACGTTTTGCCCAAAGCCCAGAAACGGTTATCAAGATGAGCAGTCCTTAGTGGCTGCTCTTTATCTATTTTTATTAACAATAAATTAACATTGCGAGTATTGCAGATGGCCGCCGTTTTTTCTGTGATCGAATGCAAAAGGCGGTTATTGAACTGGGGGGCAGGGCGTTACGCCGGGCTTTCCGCCTGACGCAATAAGGTAAGCGGATGCTACGATTAACCGCGTGCGCGGGGCTGGTGAAGCACTCCGTGCAGGCTGTGTGGGGCGTTTCGACCGGTAAATCGCAGTTTGACGCCAAAACCAGCACAATACTAAAGCAATAGGTTAGTAGCAGGGTGGGAAAGCATAGTTTTTTTGGCGGCTTTTCAAGCGCTAAGTGAATGTTGTATGATAAAAATTGTGCGTTAAGTTCAATTGTTCAACGGATTTTAACGCCTTTGAGGCAATTGTAACCAGTTGAGCCAGGAAGGGGCAGAAAGGGCTTGCCATGCACCACGAACCGGTACATAATAGCGACCATTCCTGAAACGGAACGGACAAAAAATCATTTAAATCAAATGGTTAGGCGTTAAAGTTCTTAGCCGAATGTCCTAAGAGAATCACATTAAAGCGGGTTGTACCGGCTTTAAGCCGAAAGGCAAACAGAATTACGGCGCGTTAACAAAGCGGTTATGTAGCGGATTGCAAATCCGTCTAGTCCGGTTCGACTCCGGAACGCGCCTCCAATTTTCCCGAGCCCGGGTGGTGGAATCGGTAGACACAAGGGATTTAAAATCCCTCGGCTTATGGCTGTGCGGGTTCAAGTCCCGCTCCGGGTACCAGGGAATAAAAGCTTATTAAAATCATAACGATGTAAGCAATGTTTGAACCGCCGCAAGGCGGTTTTTTTATGCCTGCAATTTGGCGCGCTGGCCCTGTTGACGGCGTTCAGTTAACGGCTTTCTTCAATGCAGATAGCAGGGCCGGTTCTCGGCCCTGGCTGGCAGCCGCCGTGCTCTATCACCATTATGTGTTACTGCCCACTAATTTCCCTTGTCGTTAATGAAGTAGCTGACATCATAGCGTTCCTTTTCTTTTATCCCTTTGGTAACAAGGCCATACTCTGTGGCTTTCACAACGTCAGGCATCAGCCTGTTGTTTTCGGCCGACAGGATGTTTTTTATCTGGGGGGCAGGGAGCCGGGTGCAACTGCGATAGATATCGAAAAATAACTGGTTATAAATATCGTTCTCTTCAGCCATTAATCTTGCTTCGTCTGGTTTGACGAAGTCTTTACCAATGTTTGATGTGGCTGACGGGTGCAGAAGAAAATGAGAGAGCGGGGTTGCATAGCGCGCATCAGTTGCGCAGTAGATCAGGGTGGCGGCAGAACCCGTCATGGCGACATTAACGGTTTCAAGCTTGACCGGTGAATGTTTGAGCGCGGTGTAAATCGCATAGCCGGCATCCATGTCGCCGCCACTGCTATTAATGTAGAGCACCACTTTCTCTGTGTGTGGGTAGGTGTCGGCGATCTCGGTTACCGCTGCGATAATGTTGATCTCACTCTCATTGTTGACCTCCCCTGAAAAATAAATGCTGGCGGTTTTTACCTCGGTGTTTTTGATTTGGTCTTTTTTCGTAACCAGCGTTCCGGCGGTTGCCAAATGAGCAACCAGTAAAGCCCCGGCGATCATTATTCTAATCACAATAATTTCCTGTTGGTTAAAATTAACTTAACTTTCATATAGATAGGCGTAATTATTATATAATATCTTTGTTGAATGGTTTAATCCATATTAATAGTATGTGATTATTGCATTAGCGAGGGCGCACTCAAGTGGCGTAATGATCTGGCGCCGCCGGGCAATACAGCCATGCGTTGGCACACAAGTTGAGATGGATGTCTTTGGGCGTGTTTGGCCCGGGAGGGCACGGCTGGGAAGGCCAGAAAGAGAATACCAACCAGCTTGCGCTGGTCGGCATGTTCACATTAGCGGTTATTTACGGCCAAGCAGGTAGCCAAACACGATGCCCACAGCGGCTGCGATAGCAACGCCGGCCAGCGGGTTTGATTCAACCTGGCCTCTGACGGTGTCTGCAGCATCACGCGCCGCATAGCTGGCCTGAGAAACGTATTTACGCGCAGCGCCCTTAACCTGATGCTCGGGTGAGTCGGTGGCATCGCCGTAAGCTTCCTGGGCCGCACCTGCGGCTTCTTTTACTTTATCTTCTGCTTTCCCAAACATATCTACTCCTTGGTTTTGTTGTAAAAGTCAGAATAAAGCGTAGCAAACTCTGGGGGCGATGCGCGTTATTTCACAATAATCCTAAAAAAATAGCCCTGCCGCTGGAGCAAGGTTGTTGGTTGTGGCGCTTATCCCTCGACGCAGTAAAGGGCTGGATGTCATCAGATTAGAGGATAGTTAATGAGTGAAAATACAGCAGGTTTTGTTACACCGCCGGCGCATATCAATTTTTTAGCGAAAAAACTGTTTGCCGAATGCGGCAATGTGATTGACGGGGCTATCGCTTATCTGGCGCCGGGCGGGGGGGGCCCCACGACCGCGCATACCCATTCTCACGCACATTTATTTATTGTTGTCAGTGGCAAAGCGAAGATCGTCGCGGGGGATGAGGCGTTTGTTATCGGCCCGAATGAGGCGAAAATAATTACAGGCAGTATCCCGCATTCCGTGTGGAATGCTGCTGAGACAACGACGGTGATGATAGGGATTTCATTGGCAGGCGAGAAGCAGAACGAATAAGCCCCGCTAACGGTGGGGAGTGTTAGCGGGACGGTGGCCTTACCCCGCAAAGTGATAAGGCCCAGTCGCGATCAGTCCAGTTTTGGGTGCTGATCGATCAACGTCTGTTTTTTCTTCTCCAGCGCGTTGATTTGTTCTTGCAGGTCGGCCAGCTCATCGTTGATGTTATCAACTTTCTGCTCGATATTGTCGTAGGTTTCCTGCAACAGCTCTTTGGCTTCAGAGCGGTCAGAAGCAGCCGGCGTTGCACCGCGCAATGGTTTGTTGGCCGTTTCCTTCATATATAGGCCGGTGATCAGACCCACGATCGCCACGACCATCAGATAGTAAGCCGGCATATACAGGTTGCCGCTGGATTCCACCAGCCAGGCCGCAATGGTCGGCGTTGCACCGGCAACCAGTACGGAGATGTTAAAGGAAATCGCCAGCGCACTGTAGCGAATGTGCGTCGGGAACATCGCCGGCAAGGTAGAGGCCATCACGCCGGTAAACGAGTTCAGTAAGACCGCCAGCACCAACAGGCCCACGAAGATCAGGCCGACAACATCGCTGTTGATCAGCATGAAGCAAGGCACGGCCAGGAACAGCATACCGATGCTGCCGCCGAGAACGAACGGCTTACGGCCGATGCGGTCACTGGTCAGGCCGATCAGCGGCTGTATAAACAGCATGCCAAGCATAATGGCGATAATAATCAGCACGCCGTGGCTTTCTGAATAGTTCAGGTTGTGCGACAGGTAGCTCGGCATGTAGGTCAGCAGCATGTAGTAGGTAACGTTGGTTGAGATAACCAGCCCCATGCACACCAGCAGGTTTTTCCAGTTTTTGTTGGCGATTTCGCGGAAAGAGGTCTTTGGCGGGTTCTCGATCGCTTCGCGGTCGCCCTTTTCCATGTTGTCGACGTGTTGTTGGAACGCTGGGGTTTCTTCCAGCGCATGGCGCAGATACAGGCCGATAATACCCAATGGCGCAGCCAGGAAGAACGGCAGGCGCCAGCCCCATTCAAGGAATCTGGCTTCGCCGATGATGCTGGAAATCAGCACTACCACGCCGGCACCAAGCACAAAGCCGGCGATGGAACCAAAATCAAGCCAACTGCCCATGAAGCCGCGCTTTCTGTCCGGTGAGTACTCGGCCACAAAGATTGCCGCGCCGGAGTATTCCCCGCCCACGGAAAAGCCCTGCGCCAGTTTGGCCAGCAGCAACAGGATAGGCGCCCAGATGCCGATCGAGGCATAAGACGGTATCAGCCCGATACAAAAGGTACTGACGGCCATGATGATGATCGTGATCGACAACACCTTCTGGCGCCCAAATTTGTCCCCTAAACGGCCAAAGAATACGCCGCCGAGCGGGCGAACCAGGAAGGGAACGGAGAAGGTGGCAAGTGCGGCGATCATCTGCACGCCGGGTGAGGCGCTGGGGAAGAACACTTGCCCAAGAGCATAGGCAACAAAACCATAAACACCAAAATCAAACCATTCGACGGCGTTACCCAGTGCGGCAGCGGTGATGGCTTTTTTTAGTTTGCTGTCGTCAATAATTGTTATGTCATTGATATTTAGCGGTGTGTGGCGTTTTTTTCTTAACTTCATTAACTCATCCCTTAAAAAATTATTCGGTGCGAAAACGCACTCTCCCTTTATGCTGTGAGAAGCATAAACATCAGTATATATAATATTAATGTAGTGTATTGGAGAGCCAGCGATTTAGTGAAATCGGCTGTGGAAATCGCATGTTTTGAATCTATCCTCCAGGTTTATCGCTATACGTTGGATAATTATTTTATGCATATAGCTTAACGTTATATCAAGATGAGATCAAATGGGGTGGGTTGCATTAACTTTTCTTGTGTTGCGGTCGGCCAGCTTACGGCCGCATGCCCCCTGGGTTTGGCTGCGTTTCCCTCCGCGGCGAATGTGGCCGGCGGCAGGCTGTTTCCCGGGGGTTTGCTAAACTGGTTATCAAGCTACAATTTTCTGTCGCGCCAAAGTGAGGTCGCTATGTCTGAACACGATCAACTGCAACAGCTTATGCAACGCGTGGCAGCATTGGAGGCCAGAGAGAAGTCACTGACCGCCGCCTCAAGCGTTTATCAGACGGTTATCACCACCATCCTTGCGAATATGGACAAAACCACCCGCGACAATATTATCGCCACCATCGATCAGGCTTATGACATTGCCTATGTGCGCGCCATCCACAGCCGCGATACGTTGCAGCAGCAGAAAATCAAACAGGCTGATGATATCGCACAGCGCATCTTCACTTTTGCCCAGGGGGATGCTGCCTCAAAGGAATAACGGCTGCCAGGCGTTCTCTCCGCCGTATATGCCCCTGAACCCGGCAACGCATCACCGTTGCCGCGTTGGTGTGGCACAATGGTTCTACCCGGCAAAAGGGGACTTGTGTTAATTTAGGCGCCGATAATCAAAAACAATCGTTATTCCCTGCATAACCATCGCTAAGGTTGTACTCATGGACCCACTCAAAGAGATCCTGAACGAAGAAATCGATCACATTAACAAGCGCGAGGGGCGCGATGGTAAACCGCGTTTCAACAGCAAGTTTGCCCGCGAGCATCGCTATTTGTGCCTGGCAATGTTCGCCGGTTACTTTGCGGTGATTGCCGTCATGTACCCGGTGCCTTATATGGGGCTGCTTTCGTTTTTGTTGTTTACCGCTTTCGTGCTGTTTATGTTTGCCATGCTGCTGTTGGAGATCAAACCGCGCTACCGCTTTGAAGATATCGGCGTGCTCGATCTGCGCGTTTGCTATAACGGCGAATGGTACTTTACGCGAGCACTGTCGCCGGCGGCGGTGGAGGCGTTGTTGGGCCACCCTGGCATTCGCCCGGTATTGAAAGAACGCGTGCGGGAAATCATCGCCAATAAAGGTGAGGTTGATTTTTACGACGTATATGACCTGGCCTATGGCAAAAAATTGCACGATCGCGCCGCTCCCACGGCGGCGGCGCTGAACTGAACGTTTTCGCCGGCGCTATTGTCGATTATACTTGCAGGCTGAGTCCGTTGAGTAAGAGTGAGGATGTTGTAATGAGTGATGATATCTTTGATTTTGATATCGATGCCGAATTAGCCGCGGCTGAAAAGAAAGCGGCCGAACAGGCGAATGCGCTGCCTGAGGCCGTTGAAGACGAAGCGGACTGCGAAAGCTGCAAGATCTAAGCGGCTTGCCGCCGCCAAGGCCGGCAATGAGCGGCAATAAAAAGTAGCGACACCCTGTGAGCTGAACGCTGGCAGGGTGTTTTTTTATTCATTCGTATGGCCGGGTTAGCATCTCGCAATGGCTGGAGCGTGCAGCCCGGAGGGGTAAACCATTAACCCCGGCAGGGGTTTAATGGTTTGTGCCAGCGGGGCTTAGTGATCGAGGGATTGCAGAGCACGCTTGATAAGCTCGCTGGCAAGCTTTCTTTCGGCTTCAGAAACGCCATCAAGATTAAAATTGGAAAGGTCGTTTACCAGAACGCTGCGATCTTTTCCGCTGATGGAAGCATCCAGCGCTGAAAGCAGGCGGCCAAGTATCTTCAGCAGCGTCGCATTTACCGGTTCAGCTTCCTGCACCGTTTTATCTTGGTCAGTCATCAAAAATCCTCTCTGTCGTGACGGAAGGGGCACCGCTAACCGGCGCCAGCCCTCAGGGTTCAATGAGCCCAATCGCTACCGTGAGGCAGGGATATGGATTTCCACTTATGCAATGCAGTTATAACAACTCACTACAATATACTCCAGCACCAATTTGGCGCAATGTGAGGTTAGGGGTTGAACAATCTGTGCGCAACATGCGTAAAGTATGGTGCAATTCCCTGCACCATGGTGAGGTTTTTTTACCGGGGAGCGGCTCTGGTGAGCCGCTGGCGCTACCCGTTATTGCGGGGGCCTGCCCCTGGGTTATTGCGGTTTGCCGGAAAAGAGGAAGCGTAACAACGGAATGCGTTTATGCAGTTCGTATAACGCAAAAGCCAGGGTAAACACGAACACCAGGCCAAACAGGAAACCCAGAAGGTTATTGCTGATATAGGGTGTAATAAATGCGCCATATATCAGCGTCAACGGATGGTGCACCAGATAAATAAACAGTGACGCATTAACCAGATAGGTGATGCGTGGGGAATGGTAATTGAGCAGTGCATGACCAAATGAGAATACAACGTTAGTCATCAGGATGCCGAGGACGGATTTGATCAGAATATCCACGTCGAACATATAGTCGCTTTGGGCCAACAGCGACTGATTGAGCATATACGCCGCCAGCAGCGCCAACGAGCCCAGTGCCGCAGGCAAACAAGGCTTGAGGAAAATTTCTTTTAGCCACACATACTTGAAGGCGTAGGCGCCCAGGATGAAAAACGGCAGATAAAACAGTGTTTCCATCACCACAAAATTGAATAGGCCGTTAGATAATAATTTAGGTTCTAAGTTTAAAATTAAACGATGCGCGGCTATATATAATAAAGCATACAAAATAAAAATCAGTGAGATACTTCCTAAACTTATTTTTTTATTTTCGTTGGCGGAATCTTCTTGCTCTTTTGTTGGGAGCATAAAGCGGAAAAGATAAAAACACGCGCAGGTGAGCAAAGAGAGAGTTAATAAAAACCACAGGTGAGAAATCAACTCCCACACACCGGCATTCATTTTCTGATAAAACGAAAATGTATCCCAGCCGTCCAGTTTATTTGTAAAATATTTTAACATGAAGAACTGTGGCAATGTGATTAACGGAATGGAGCTCAACAGCGGGATCGCCACCCGTTCCAGGCGTACCTTGAGCCACTTGTGGCGTTCGTAGCGGCCAAACAGCATGAAGGAGAAGTAGCCGGATATCACGAAGAACACCTGCATACGGAAGGCGTGGATGAAGTCGTTCAGCACCGTCAGCGAAAAGGAGGGGTTGGCGCTGTTGACGGCCCAACTGTGGCTGGAGTAAATCAGAGAAAGATGAAAAGGGATACCGAGCAGCATCAAATACGCCCGGATAGAATCGAGGAAAAACTCGCGTTGGTTGTGGCTTGTTGTCATAGGATACCGCTGATGGTTTTTTATTGAATGGTGATTAATCGGTTTATTAAGTCAGCATATGTTAAATCATCGTGCAAACCCTACTATAGCCATTCGCATTTTTCCATAGCGTCTTTCTTCAGGGCTTGCTACGCTGGTGTTTCATCAGTTGCTTAAACTCTGAACCATAAACATGAACCATCCATTTATCATGTTGTCGGAAAGCTGAATTATCCATTAATATGGCTTTTAATGATTTGAGCACACGAATAGGGGGGGATGTGCTAGTTAATATATTATCCAGGCAACCACGTGCGATGACCGCGCGTTGGTTAGGCGTTACCGTATTGTTCTCACTGTTTACCTCGCAGGCATGGGCATTTTCCATTGATGATGTGGCCAAACAGGCGCAAGATCTGGCGGGGAAAGGTTTCGAAACGCCGAAGAGCAACCTTCCTTCTCAGTTCCGTGAAATGAAGTTCGCGGACTATCAAAAGATCCAGTTCAATCACGACAAAGCCTATTGGAACAAGCTTCAAACCCCATTTAAGCTTGAGTTCTACCATCAAGGGATGTACTTCGATACGCCGGTCAAAATCAACGAAGTGACTGCAACCAGCGTGAAGGAGATCAAGTACAGCCCGGATTTCTTCAACTTTGGCGATGTGAAACACGATCCGGAATCGGTTAAGAACCTTGGCTTTGCCGGGTTTAAACTGCTGTATCCGATCAACAGCGAAGACAAAAATGATGAAATCATGAGCGTGCTGGGTGCCAGCTATTTCCGCGTCGTGGGGGCTGGGCAGGTTTACGGCCTTTCTGCGCGCGGCCTGGCGATCGACACGGCCCTCCCTTCCGGCGAAGAATTCCCGCGTTTCCGCGAGTTTTGGATCGAACGGCCGAAACCGGGTGATAAGCACCTGGTGATTTACGCGCTGCTTGATTCCCCGCGCGCAACCGGTGCTTACCGTTTTATCGTTTATCCAGGGCGTGATACCACGGTCGACGTTGAGTCCAAAGTCTTCCTGCGCGATAAAGTGGGTAAACTGGGCATCGCACCACTGACCAGCATGTTCCTGTTTGGGCCGAACCAGCCGTCGCCAACCTTGAACTACCGGCGGGCGCTGCACGATTCCAACGGTTTGTCGATTCATGCCGGCAACGGCGAGTGGATTTGGCGCCCGCTGAACAATCCGAAGCATCTGTCGGTCAGCACTTATACGATCGAAAACCCGAAAGGCTTCGGCCTGCTGCAACGTGGCCGCAACTTCAAAGATTATGAAGATCTTGATGATCGTTACGATCTGCGCCCAAGCGCATGGATCGAACCGCGCGGTGACTGGGGCAAGGGCAAGGTGGAACTGGTCGAGATCCCAACGGCTGATGAAACCAACGATAACATCGTCGCTTTCTGGACGCCGGATGTGCTGCCGGATACCAAAACGCCGCTGGCGTTGCGCTACCGCTTGCACTTTACCCGTGACGAAGACAAGTTGCATTCACCGGATATTGCCTATGTCAGCCAGACGATGCGATCAACCGGCGATGTGCGCCAGTCCAACCTGATCCGCGAAGCGGACGGCAGCATTGCTTTCCTGATCGATTTCGTCGGGCCGGTGCTGAAAGGGCTGGATCAGAATACGCCGGTAGCTTCACAGGTGAGCATTGGCGATAATGGTGAAATGGTTGAAAACAACATCCGCTATAATCCGGTCACCAAAGGTTGGCGCTTAACGTTACGGGTGAAAGTGAAAGATGACAAAAAACCTGTAGAAATGCGCGCCGCGCTGGTTAACGGTGACACGGTATTGTCGGAAACCTGGAGCTATCAGCTACCTGCCAATGAATAAGTCAACTCAAACTGCCCAGGAATATCTTGCGGCAATGCCCCTGACCGCGGAGCGGTCAGGGCAGCTTAATCCGCAGTCAACTGCCGGCGATGATGCGTTTGATACGCTTCACCGCCAGTTGGGTGCGGCTGACGCCAACGCTGCCACATTGCCCGCGGAGGACGTGGCGCTGGCTTCGGTTAAACCGCGTATCGAGAGCGCTTGGCCGGATGCGGTCAGCGAAGCGGATTTTTCCGCCGATGCGGAAGGGCGTTCTGTCCTTAAGGCAACGCCGCCGATCAAGCGCACCAGCATGTTTCCCGACGCCTGGCGTACTAACCCGATAGCGCGCTTTTGGGATACGCTGCGCGGGCGCTCGCCGCACAGCCGCCATGCCAACAAGGAAGAAGCCGACGCAGAAAACCGCTGGCGTGCCGTGGGCTCCATGCGCCGCTACGTTCTGCTGGTGCTGATGCTGGTGCAAACCGGCATCGCCACCTGGTATATGAAAACCATTCTGCCGTATCAGGGCTGGGCATTGATCGATCCGATCGCCATGCTGAACCAGGATCTGATGCAGTCGGTGCTGCAGCTACTGCCATATGTGCTGCAAACCGGGATTCTGATCCTGTTCGCCATCTTGTTCTGCTGGGTTTCCGCAGGCTTCTGGACGGCGTTGATGGGCTTCTTGCAACTGCTGATCGGCAAGGATAAATACAGCATATCGTCGACCATTAAAGGCGATGAGCCGATCGATCCTGCACACCGCACGGCGCTGATCATGCCGATTTGTAATGAGGACGTGGAGCGGGTGTTCGCCGGCTTGCGCGCCACCTATGAATCCGTGGCGGCGACTGGGCAGTTGGATCACTTCGATGTGTATATCCTGAGCGACAGTTACGATCCGGACATCTGCGTGGCGGAACAGAAAGCGTGGCTGGAGCTGTGCCGCGATGTGAACGGCCACGGGCGTATTTTCTATCGCCGCCGCCGCCGCCGCGTGAAGCGCAAGAGCGGCAACATCGATGACTTCTGCCGCCGCTGGGGTGGGCAGTACAGCTACATGGTGATCCTGGATGCCGATAGCGTAATGAGCGGTGAGTGCCTCACCGGCTTGGTGCGCCTGATGGAGGCAAACCCGAACGCCGGTATCATCCAGTCCGCGCCGAAAGCGTCCGGCATGGATACCCTGTACGCGCGTGCGCAGCAGTTCGCCACCCGCGTCTATGGGCCGCTGTTCACCGCGGGGCTGCATTTCTGGCAGTTGGGGGAATCGCACTACTGGGGCCACAACGCCATTATCCGGGTGAAACCGTTCATCGAGCACTGTGCGCTGGCGCCGTTGCCGGGAGCAGGGTCGTTCGCCGGTTCCATCCTGTCGCACGATTTCGTGGAAGCGGCATTGATGCGGCGGGCCGGGTGGGGCGTGTGGATCGCCTACGATCTGCCGGGCAGTTATGAAGAGCTGCCGCCGAACCTGTTGGATGAACTGAAACGTGACCGCCGCTGGTGCCACGGTAACCTGATGAACTTCCGCCTGTTCCTGGTCAAGGGCATGCACCCGGTGCACCGTGCGGTGTTTCTGACCGGGGTGATGTCATACCTGTCGGCGCCGTTGTGGTTTATGTTCCTGGCGTTATCTACGGCGCTGCAGGTGGTGCATACGCTGATGGAACCGCAGTATTTCCTGCAGCCGCGGCAGTTGTTCCCGGTATGGCCGCAATGGCGGCCGGAGCTGGCGATAGCGCTGTTTTCCACCACCCTGGTGCTGCTGTTCCTGCCGAAGTTGCTCAGCGTGATCCTGATCTGGGCCAAGGGGGCGAAGCCCTACGGTGGCGCATTCCGCCTGCTGCTCTCCATGCTGATGGAAATGCTGTTCTCGGTGCTGCTGGCGCCGGTGCGGATGCTGTTCCACACGGTGTTTGTGGTCAGTGCTTTCCTGGGCTGGGAAGTGGTGTGGAACTCTCCGCAGCGTGACGATGACGACACCCCGTGGGGCGAAGCGTTCAAACGCCATGGCTCGCAAATGCTGTTGGGCCTGGTGTGGGCCGGCGGCATGGCCTGGCTGGATCTGCGCTTCCTGTGGTGGCTGGCGCCAATTGTGTTCTCGCTGGTGCTGTCGCCGTTTGTTTCCGCGCTCTCGAGCCGGGCGACGCTGGGCATCAAGAGCAAGCGCGCCAAGCTGTTCTTGATCCCGGAAGAGTACCAGCCGCCGCGTGAGCTGGTTGCCACCGAAGAGTATCTGAAGCTGAACCGCAGCCGTGCCTTGGCCAATGGCTTTATGCACGCGGTGGTGAACCCTTCCTATAACGCATTGGCAACCGCGATGGCGACGGCGCGCCACCGCATTCGCAGCGTGATTGAACGCAACCGCGAGCTGCGGCTTGACGAGGCGATGCAACTGGGGCCGCAAAAGCTGGATAAGGCCAAACGACTGGAACTGCTGAGCGATCCTGTGGTGCTGGCGCGCCTGCATCAACGGGTCTGGCAGCAGCCGCAGGGCGAAGGCTGGCGCAGCTATTACCAAAGCTTGCCGCACAACGAACTGGCGCATCCAGCCAGCCAACGTTAAGGCTAATCGCGATGATGAAACGGGGAATACGCGCTGCGTGTTCCCCGTTTTTCATTGAGATTTACGTTATGCTTACAGGCTGCCGATTGGTTGCTGTGGTAAACTTTGCACAAAATGTTAACGTATGATTTAACTAATCAGGGTAACGAGTTAATCCGGTGAATTTTTCGTTTTTAGCCCGTCTGGCCGTGTTGGTGGCGAGCATCACGCTGCTTTCCGGCTGCGGCAGTATTATCAGCCGCACCGTACCGGGCGCAGGGCATGGGCATCAATATTACCCCGGCGTGCAGTGGGATTTGCGTGATACGCCCTGGCGTTATATCACGGTGATAGACGTGCCGCTTTCCATGGTCGTCGATACCTTTATGTTGCCGTTCGACGCGCAGCACGGGCCGTATGAGTAAGGGGTAGATCCGGGGCGAAGCCCCGGCTTAATGCGCTGTGGCGGCTCATAGGCAACGCGTTTAGCGTTCGTCCCACTCGTCAGCGGCGGTTTGGCCTTCTTCCGTATCCAGCGGTGGCTCGAGTTGGAAATCGTCTTCGCTCCATTCGTACAGCGTGTTCTCATCCAGCCACTCTTCACGGATTTCCACTTCATCAAAGTCACCGTCGAAAATCGCTTGCGCAGCGGCGCCGCTGCGGAACGTCAGGCATTCCGTCGATTCGCCTTCCTCGGCAAAAAACTCCGCCTGCCACATGATATCGCCGTCTAGCATCACATAGCGCTGCAGGTTGAATTGCTGCACGGCCGGCTCGTCGGTCGTGCTTTCCGAGGATTCAATAAATTCTTCTCGCGCTGCGTCAATGGCTTCTTCTAACGTTGCATACAGGCTCATGATTTTCTCCCGGTCATGGTGCGGTTAATCCCTCTCTCTGGGTATCCCCAAAGTGCGATGACAAGCGTCAGCATTAATTGTTGTCGCCCGCTGGCAAGATGCAAATTTTTTTACCGCTGGCGTCGGATACTGCTATCTGCGGGGAGGGGAAAAAACGAAACAGCCAGCACCTGGGCGCTGGCTGCAATGGCAACAGGATGGCAGGAGGTTTATGCGCTGGCCTGGGTATTCGCCAGCATGCGGCGGATAGGCACGATCAACAGGATCAACACCCCTGCGCAAATCAGCAGCGCGATGGAACAACGCTCGAACAGCGTCGGCAGCAGCGCCAACTGGTCGGCTTTGACGTTGCCGCCGATCAGGCCCGCCGCCAGGTTGCCCAGTGCGCTGGCACAGAACCACAGGCCCATCATTTGGCCGCGTATTCTGGCCGGCGCCAGCAGGGTCATGGTCGCCAGGCCGATGGGACTCAGGCATAGCTCACCGAGCGTGAGCATCAGGATGCTGCTGACCAGCCACAACGGCGAAACGCCGGCGCCGTTGTTCGCCAACACCTGTTGTGCCGCCATCATCATCAGGCCAAAGCCCGCCGCTGCAAACAGAATGCCGATAACAAATTTGCTGATGCTGCTCAGCTGTATCTGTTTACGCGCCATCGCCGGCCACAGCCAACTGAACAGCGGCGCGAGTAGAATGATGAACAACGCATTGATGGACTGGAACCAGACCGCCGGTATTTCAAAGCCGCCGACCATTCGGTTGGTGTAATCGTTGGCGAACAGGTTGAATGACGTCGGTTTTTGCTCAAAGGCCGACCAGAAAAACGCGGCGGAAATCAGCAGGATGAAACACACCAGCAGGCGCGCGCGCTCTTTACGGTTTAACCCGGCGAAGGCGGCCAGATAGATGAAATACAGCGTCACCGCGGCGGCGATGATATAAACCAGCGTGCTGGCTACGGCCACCGGGTTAATCACGATGATGCCTTGGGCGATCAGGCCAATGATGACGATCATGCCGGCGGCAATCGCCGTGATCCACGCGCCCACGCCGCTTCTTTTCGTTACCGGGCTATTCCAGGTGGAATCCAGCCCCACCTCGCTGTCGTAGCGTTTCATGGCCGGCACGGCGAACAGGCGAAAAATCACCAGCGCCACCAGCATGCCAAGCCCACCGATGCCAAAGCCCCAGTGCCAGCCGTTGGTGCGGATCAGCACGCCGGAAATCAGTGGGGCAATAAAAGACCCCATATTGATGCCCATATAGAACAGCGAAAAACCACCGTCACGCCGGGCGTCATCCTGCTTGTACAGCGTCCCCACCATTACCGAAATACAGGTTTTGAACAGGCCGGAACCGATCACAATCAGCGTCAGGCCAATAAAAAACAACGCAGTGCCCATCATGGCGGACAGCGCGATGGCAAGGTGGCCGAGGGCAATTAAAATCGAGCCGTACCATACGGCTTTTTGCTGGCCGAGCCAGTTATCCGCCAGCCAGCCGCCGGGCAGCGCAGCCAGGTACATGCTGCCGGCAAAAATACCGACGATCGCCGAGGCATTCTCACGTGCCAACCCCATCCCGCCTTCATAAGCCGTGGCGGCCATAAACAGGATCAGTAACGGACGAATGCCATAGAATGAAAAGCGTTCCCACATTTCGGTGAAGAACAGCGGGCCCAGCGGGTAGGGGTGGCCGAAGAACGTGCGGCCCGGTTGGTTATTGATGGAAGATGACATACCTAATTCCCGATTGCAGTGGCCGCCAAAGACGGCTTAAGAGGTGATTATGAGTATAATTTTGCGGATAGAACGCCAAAGGCGGATTACCCGGCACTATCCGAACAATGGCTCTGTTCGCAGCGGCTATCGCAATTTTTTTACTTTGCCAGGCTTGTGGCCCGGCGTGATATCAATCGCCCATTTGATAAGCAAACTCGGGTTTTGTCCAGAATAGCGGGCCGTTTTTTAGTGCAAAGGTCGATGAATGTCTGATTTTTAAGATTTTATGTTCGTAAGCAGGGGGAAAACGTTGACGGAAGGCCGCAGGGTACGGCCGCCAGATATATGCTGGAAAACAATGGGCTGTAACATGATGCCCGGTACAGGCCAGCGCTGTAAACCAGATTAAAAGTGCGAAAAACAGATAAAATCCGCCGCAATGGCCCGAAGGCTAATAAATCCGATTATTGCTCGTTTTGTAGGCGATTATCGTTATCGCAAGCCGGGCGGCGGCGTTGCAGGCACCACCAGGAATAAACCACATTGAACAATACGGTCAGCGCGGTGACCAGGAACACCGCGCGGAAACCATAGCTGGCGGATACCGCCGCGCCAAGCAGCGGCCCGCTGACGTTGCCGATATCGCGGAACGATTGGTTATAGCTGAAGATACGGCCCGCGACCTGGTTGGTGCAGTTGTAGATCAACAGTGTTTGCACCGCCGGCAACAGCGCGCCATCGGCGGCGCCCAGCAGGAAGCGCAAAATGCCTAACTGCAAAGGGGACTGCACGAACGCCATCGGGATCAACAGTAGGACGGAAACAATCAGCATCCAGATCAAAATGCGTTCGGGGCCGATCTTGTCACCCAGCTTGCCAAGGCGCGGTGCGCTCATCAGTGCGGCGACGCCGGGCACGGAGGCAATCAGCCCGCTGATAAAGGCCAGGTTGTTGGTATGGCCGGTCAGATCGCGTACGAATAGCGTCAGGATCGGGGCGATAGAGCCGGTCGCAACCTGGATAATCAGGGTTGTTACAAATAGCCCCAGTACCAGCTTCGGGCTTTTTAACGAAGCAAACACCTGGCGTGCGTGCAGCATGTCTTTTTTCTGCACCGGGGTAAACTGCTCTTTGACAAAAAACAGCGTCAGGATGAAACAGATAAAAAGTACGCTGGCGGTAACGTAAAATACCGGCCGCAAGCCGTACTGATCGGCCAGCAGCCCACCGATCAGCGGGCCAATCAACGCGCCGCTGACGCCGCCGGTGGAGAGCGTCCCCAGCGCCCAGCCGCTACGATTGCGCGGCACCTGTGTGGCGATCAGCGCATTGGCGTTGGGGATAAAACCGCCGAGCAGCCCGAGCAAGGCGCGCAATACCAGGAACTGCCAAATATTTTGCGCCATGCCCATCAGCACCATGACGATCGCCATGCCAAGCGCCGAGCGAAGCAGCATCAGTTTGCGCCCGCGCCGATCGGCCACCCCGCCCCAAAACGGCGCGGCAATCGCCGAAAACAGGAAGGTAATGCTGAACACCAAGCCGGACCACATATTCAGCGCCTGATGCCCGGTGACGCCCAGCGCTTCAACATACAGCGGCAGGAATGGCATGATCAGGCTAAACGCTGCGCCAGTCAGGAAGCAGCCTAACCAAGTGACAAACAGGTTACGTTTCCAGTTAACAGGTTCTGATGCCGAGGCCATAAATTACCGATGTAAATGAAGGAAAGCTTTGTGATCGCGAGGAGCAATAGGGCAAAGCGGGAATAATCAGCGCGATAAGTATGCGCCTAATAGCTGCGGACATCAATTGAACGGGGGGCGAGGGCAGGAAAATGGGCGGCGGATCGAAAAAACACAACCCCCACGCAATGTAGCGCGGGGGATACGGGCTTTACGCGTCTATCAGCGCCTCAAAGCCCGTCGAGGCGGTGCTTAACGCCACGTCGGTGATCTCGTAATTGGCTACCGCGTTAAACGGATCCTCTGCCAGGATCGTATCCAACTGCGCCCGTGCCACACCTTTCACCAGAATAATGCCGCCGGTACGCGGATTCTTGCGGCCGGAAGCGATAAACGTCCCCTGTTGGAAATACTTTTTCAACCAGGCAATGTGGTCGGCGAGCAGCGCATCGACTTCTGCAATCGGGCGATGGTAGGTGAGGTTTACGATATACATATGGGCTCCCTGATACGGATGAGAAAGGCCATACCTTCACACGGTTTGCGGTTATTCTCAAGGGCCGCAATAAAAAACCCGCATGAGCGGGTTTATCAACAGGCTAGGCGGTTAAAGGGTAACCGTTAGTACAACGACGGTTCCCCTTCCGGGCGGGTTTTGAACCGGCGATGCAGCCACATATATTGTTCCGGCGCCATCATGATTTCCTTTTCCACCACGCGGTTCATAAACGCCGCGGCATTCAGTTCATTGTCCAGCGGGAAACCCTCCACCGCCGGTTGCATGATCAGCTCATAGCCTTTGCCATCGGGTAGCCGCCGTGGGGTGAAGGGAATGATCGCCGGTTTGCCCATGCGCACCAGCATATAGCTGCCCATGGTGGTCGCGGCCTTTTCTACGGCAAACAGCGGAGCAAACACGCTGCTGCGCGGGCCGTAGTCGTGATCCGGCGCATACCAGATGATTTCACCCTGTTTCAGAGCGCGGATCATACCTTTAACGTCTTTGCGATCCAGCATGGATTTATTGGAACGCATCCGCCCCCAGGTTTGCAGCCAGTCCATCAGTTTGTTGTCATGTGGGCGATAGACACCGATCCCAGGGTTGTAAATACCGAAAATGCGCGCGCCCAATTCCAGCGTTAGAAAATGCAGGCCGATCAGTAACACCCCCTGGTGGTTATCGTGCGCTTTCTGAATGTGTTCAAGCCCGCGTACGGTAAACCAGCGTTTGATGCGCCAGTCGGGCCAGAACCAGGCCATCCCTGTTTCAAACAACCCCATGCCGACCGAGGCAAAGTTTTGGGCGATCAGTTCTTCACGTTCAGCCTCTGGCATCTCGGGAAAGCACAGCTCCAGATTGCGCCGCGCGATGGCGACCCGGCGCTTGAGAAAGCGCATGGAGAAACGACCAAGCCGGGTTCCCAACTGATAAATAACGGGGTAAGGCAGGAGTACCAGCAGATACAGCAGGCCAATGCCAAACCAGGTTAACCAGTAACGCGGGTGCAATAATGAGCGGTTAAATGAAGGGAGTTGGGTCATGTATTCTTCGCTTAGGAACGGTTATTTTATATAAAGAACAGAATGTTAGCATGACCGGTTACCTCTGGGGCCATATCCATGCCGATGACTTTCTGCCGGTTATAGGCCGCTATTGTGGCATTTTTCTGGCGTAACAGGAAAACACACCGCATTAAAACGCCATTTGGGCCGGCGTTTATCACCGGCCATCAGGGTTAATCGGTATTGAAGAGTCCCTTCAGCACATGGGGCTCACAGCGCCAGTATTGCGGCGGCGCATTGACTTTTTCGCCCAGTTTAGCGGCGGCGTGCCACGGCCAGCGCGGGTTATACAGGATACCACGGGCTAGCGCCACCATATCCGCTTGCCCGGTGGCGACAATGGCTTCGGCCTGTTCAGGCTCGGTAATCAGCCCAACGGCAATCGTCGGCATGCCGGTTTGTTGCTTGATGTTCTCGGCAAACGGCACCTGGTAATTCGGCCCGACCGGGATTTGCTGTTGTGATGAAAGGCCGCCGCTGGAAACGTGGATGTAAGCGCAGCCCAGGGTTTTCAGCGCTTGCGTCAGGGCGATGGACTGCGCTTCGTCCCAACCGCCAGCCACCCAGTCTGTGGCGGATATACGCACGCCGATCGGTTTGTGCGCCGGGAATACCGCCCGCACCTCGGTGAAAATCTCCAGCAGCAGCCGCATGCGGCCCGCCAGCGAGCCGCCGTATTGATCGGTGCGCTGGTTGCTTAGCGGGGATAAAAACTGGTGCAGCAGATAACCGTGAGCGCCATGTAGTTCGATCAGATCAAACCCCAGGCGATCGGCGCGCCTGGCGGCGGCGACAAACTGCGCTTTTAATCGCTCGATTTGCGCCAGGCTCATCGCCTGCGGCGCTTCGTCTTGCGCTGCAAAGGGCAATGCCGAGGTGGAAAGCGTTTGCCAGCCGCCGTCGGCGGCGCTTAACTGGGCGCCGCCTTGCCACGGTACGGCACAGGCGGCCTTGCGTCCGGCATGCCCAAGCTGGATGCCGAGCGGCAGCGTCGCGTGCTTTTTTACCGCCTGAATGACGGGCGCCAGAGCGCGTTCAGTCTCATCGTCCCACAGGCCGAGATCGTGCGGGGTAATGCGGCCTTCCGGCGACACGGCGGTGGCTTCGACAATCAACAGCCCGGCGCCGGAAAGCGCCAGGTGCCCCAGGTGCAACAGATGCCATTCGCTGGCTTTGCCGTCGGTGGCCGAGTATTGACACATTGGAGCAATAATTATGCGGTTGGGTAACGTCAGTTGCCCGAGGCTAATTGGTTTGAAGAGTTGACTCATATTTTCCTCGTGATCCGTTAGCGGGTGGCGCTGATGATTGATACGTGCATGCCGTTAGGCTTAACGGGATTTATGAATGGCGTCAAGCGTTGTTCGGTGTGCGAAACCGTAAAGGGTTAATGCTGTGTTGCGTATTCTTTTCGGGTATGATGTGCGCCGCGCGCCGCCGTGGCGGCGCGCAGATGAACAGTGACCGACTCAAGAAACAGGAAAGAACACCATGCCAGTGTTACATAACCGAATTTCTAATGAGGAACTGAAGGCGCGCATGTTGGCGGAAACCGAGCCGCGTACCACCGTTTCTTTTTATAAATATTTTCATATCTCCGATCCGAAAACTTTCCGCGACACGCTGTACCAGCAGTTTGAAAAACTGAAGGTGTTTGGCCGTATTTATGTGGCGGCCGAAGGCATCAACGCCCAGATCAGCGTGCCGCAGGGCAACTTCGACGCATTCAAACACCTGCTGTTTCGCGCAGATCCGGCGTTGGATAACATTCGCCTGAATATTGCTCTGGAGGACGACGGAAAATCTTTCTGGGTGCTGCGGATGAAAGTGCGTGAGCGCATTGTGGCCGACGGCATCGATGACGACAGTTTTGATCCGACCAACGTCGGCGAATATCTGCAGGCGGACCGGGTTAACGCCATGATTGACGATCCGGATACGCTGTTTGTGGATATGCGCAACCACTATGAATATGAAGTCGGCCATTTTGAAAATGCGCTTGAGGTGCCTTCAGATACTTTCCGCGAGCAGTTGCCGATGGCGGTAGACATGCTGCAGGATAAGAAAGACAAGAATATCGTGATGTATTGCACGGGCGGCATTCGCTGTGAAAAAGCCAGCGCTTATATGCGGCATAACGGCTTTCAGAATGTCTACCATGTGGAAGGCGGTATTATTGAATATGCGCGCCGTGCCAAAGAACAAGGGCTGCCGTTGAAATTCATCGGTAAGAATTTTGTCTTTGACGAGCGCATGGGCGAACGTATTTCTGACGATGTGATTGCGCATTGCCACCAGTGCGGCGCACCGTGCGACACCCATACCAACTGTAAAAATGACGGCTGTCACTTGCTGTTTATTCAGTGCCCAAGCTGTGCGGCCAGGTTTGAAGGCTGCTGCAGCGAAACCTGCCGCGAAGAGCTGAAACTGCCGCGGGAAGAACAACGGGCGCGCCGTGCCGGGCGTGAAAATGGCGTCAAGATCTTCAATAAGTCAAAAGGGCTGTTGCAGACCACGATGCACATTCCGGCGCCGGAAGAAAAGTAAGCGCGGTTTTGTCACCGTGATAGACAATGCCAGCCGGTTAACCGGCTGGCATTGTTGCGTTAAGGCGCGCCGTTATTTTTCGCGCACGCCCTCAACCGAGATGATCAGCTCAACGTCTTGCGAAGCCGGGCCCAGATCGGTGGTGATACCGAAGTCTTTCAGCGCGATCTTGCCGTTGGCTTCAAAACCGGCGCGGTAGCCGCCCCAGGGATCGTTACCCTGGCCAAGCAGTTTGGCGTCCAGCGTCACCGGCTTGGTCACGCCATTGAGCGTCAGGTTACCCACAACGGCGTAACCATCGCCGGTTTTCTTCACTTCGGTGGATTCAAACGTCGCCTGTTTATGTTTTTCGACGTTCAGGAATTCTGCGCTGCGCAGGTGTTTATCGCGTTCGGCATGGTTGGTGTCCACGCTGTTGGTATTGATGGTGACGCTCACTTTGTCTTTGGCGGGATCTTGCTCATCGAAAGTGAAGCTCCCGTCAAAGTCCTTAAAGGTACCATACAGCCAACTGTAGCCCAGATGCTGAATGCGGAATTGAATAAAGGCATGTTGGCCTTGTTTATCGATCTTATAGTTGGCGGCGAGCGCCGAACCGGCGCTGAGCAGCAGTGCGCCGGCGGTAAGGCCTAATACGGTCTTCTTCAACATAGCAATCTCCATAAGTCCAAGAGGTTAATCGGTGCTGCGACCCAGCATCCGTTTTAAGGTGGCATCACGATCGATGAAGTGATGCTTAATAGCGGCCAGGCCGTGCAGTACTGAAAGCACCACCACGGCCCAGGCCAGATAAAGGTGAACCGTGCCGGCGGTGTCGGCCTGATCGGCCATACCGGTGACGCTGGCCGGCACGTTGAACCAGCCGAAGACGCTGATCGGTTGCCCATCGGCGGTAGAAATCAGGTAACCGCTGATCAGGATGCCAAACAGCAACAGGTACAGCGCCAGGTGCGCCAACACGGCGCCGGCGCGGGTAAAAGGGCTATAACTCGCCAGCGGCTTCGGCGGCGGTGAAATAAAACGCCACGCGACGCGCACCAGCATCACGATAAATAATACGATGCCGATGCTTTTATGTAATTCCGGCGCCCGGTGGTACCAGATATCGTAATAACCTAATGTTACCATCCACAGGCCAAGGGCAAACATACCGTAAACAGCCAATGCGACCAGCCAGTGGAGTAAAATTGAAAAATGACCAAAACGGTCTGCGGTATTTTTCCAAAGCATCGTGATTATCCTTTTATGCGCATGCTGCTCTATTTTGCCTGCAAATGTGCAACGCGTGTTCCACCCCATCCATGGGCTGCGGCCCTGCGGGGCCAGCGCCCGGGCTGTACAAAAACGCGAATGTTTTGGCTTTAGACACGGTTTGTCATAATTAAACGTTAAAAACACATAAAATCAATAATAAATTGCACTATGTTACGCCTGAAAAATATTAATCAATGGATTTGTCTGATATTGCCGGAAGTTAATCAAAAGAATCGCTGGAGTTAATAGGGGATCGCTACCGGTAATTTATTTACTGCCTGATAAAAAGCCTTTTCTATTTAATTGTCATCTTTTGTCATTTTTTGTCAGTGGCCCGTGGCATCACTCACAAAGTGGCATTTTATTTATACATCATCATTATCCCCGTTATGGGGGCTATTCCCCTTGCAGGCTCAACAATGATTTACCTGCGTATCGCAGTGGGAGTTTGCTAACATAGCGCATATCACAGGGCCGCCATGGCCCATTATCAGGGAAACGACAAAAGGAAACGTCATGGGGCGAACGTTACTGACCGATCGCAGCTTGCGTCTGGTGATTATGTTAGCGATGTTAGTGGTGATCCTGGCCGGTATAAAAGCCGCTGCCGCTATCGTGGTGCCTTTTTTACTGGCGCTGTTCCTGACTATTGTGCTGAACCCGCTGGTCGCGATGCTTGAGCGCTGGCGGGTGCCGCGCGTGCTCGGGGTAGCGCTGCTGGTGATCACGGTAGTGGTGTTACTGATGCTGTTGCTTGGCACATTGGGCGCATCGCTCAATGAGTTTGCCCGCACTTTGCCGCAATACCGTGGCGTGATGATGGAGAAGGTGAGGGAACTGCAGCATTACGGCCAGCGGTTCAACATCCCTATCTCCAGCGAAGCCGTGATTCAGTATGTCGATCCCAGCGCGGCAATGAATTTGGTTACCCGTCTGCTGAGCCATCTTTCTGGCGCGATGACCAATATTTTCCTGCTGCTGATGACGGTGGTGTTTATGTTGTTTGAGGTGAATCTGTTGCCTTACAAGCTACAGCAGGCGATGGAACAGCCGCAGAAGGGAATGATCAATATCCGCCGGGCGCTGGACGGCGTGACGCATTATCTGGTGATTAAAACCGTGATCAGCTTGGCGACGGGCGTGATCGTCTGGCTGTTCCTGGCGGCGGTTGGCGTGCGCTTTTCCTTTATCTGGGGGCTGATGGCTTTTCTGCTCAACTATATTCCCAATATTGGCTCGGTGATCGCCGCCATACCGCCATTGATCCAGGCGCTATTGTTTAACGGTTTTGGCGATGCTTTGGTGGTGGCCGGCGGTTTTATCCTGATCAACCTGGTGATTGGCAACATGATTGAGCCGCGGGTAATGGGCCGTGGGCTGGGGCTGTCTACGCTGGTGGTATTTCTGTCGTTGATCTTCTGGTGGTGGCTGATGGGGCCGGTGGGGATGCTGCTTTCAGTGCCATTGACCATTATCGCGCGCATCGCGCTGGAAGCGACCGAGGGCGGGCACCGGTTGGCGGTGGTGCTGGGGGATGGCCAGCCGGCGCAAGGGAAGATCAACCCAGAGTGAAAACGCCAGGTTCGCCGGGGCGCGGCAAACCATTCGGGGAAACCCCGGTTAAACCGGCTGCAGCCTGTGCGGAGGCGTTTGCATCTCGCTGCGGCTGCCCGCGACATAGGGGCCGGGGTGTGGCGGGTAATAATAACGCAGGAGGTTGTATAAAGCGTAAAACTCCAGGCGATTGCGCGTGTGGATTTTCTCTGTGATGTGGCGTTTATGCACATATACCGTCGGGGGGCTGATATGCAACTTGCGGGCAATCTGGTGAGTGGACCACTGTGCCATCCAGTATTTCATCACCGCCTGCTCCTGCGCGCTAAATATCGGAGTGCTCCACGGCCAGTGTGCGTGAGGGAGATCTTGCAATACGTTAGCCAGTATCGCTTTCCGGAAGAGGAACGTATGTCCAGCGATTTGCAACGGCTGCTCACCGGTGGGATAGGGCGCATCAATATACATATACAGCGCCAATGGTTGGCAGGCGGCGATGAACGCGGGCAATAGCGTATCGCCTGCGTGATTGCGACAATACGCCGTCATGTTCACCAGCACTAAATTCGGCGGGTCGTTTTGTAACAGCGGCATGGCCTGCTCAATACTGGCACAGCATTTTACGCTGTCATTGCTTGTTGCCGCGGCAACATAGGCGGCAACCCCTAAACGGGTATAACAACACTCGTCGACAACGAGCAGTCGCATGGTAACGTCCTTGTTATGGTGTAACTGGTGGGTACCATAAGATGTACGGCAGGGGTAATCAATTCGGAAATCCAGATGCCAGGAACAGATATTTCCATTTTATTGTTATGGCGTGGTGATGGGCCGGGCCAGTGCGTGCGCACCCCGCCCAGGCCGTGAGGGTTAACGAAAGCGCCGTAGCGAGAAGGGGGTGATATCCTGAGCCGGGGATTTGCCCTGTGCGAATAGGGCGGCGATTTCACCAAGTACGCTGGCAAATTTAAAGCCGTGCCCGCTTAGCCCGGTAATCACCATCATGCGTTCGCTGCCGGGCACGGTGTCGATAATAAAATCTTCATCCGGACTCATGTCGTAGGTGCAGGCTTCGCCATGCAAACACACACCTATCCCAGGCAGAAACTGGCGCAGGAAGCCGAACACTTCGGTGCCGTCTTGTGCCACGCTGCCAAACGGTGAGCGTTGTTCCTGGTTTTCGATGGGTTGGCCGCCATCGTGCTTGCCGACCTTAAGGCCATTGTTGTCGGCCGGGAAGCCATAGTAATGCGCGCCGTCCGGCGCTTCGACGGTGAAAGCCGGGAAGCGATTATTCTCGCTGTATCGGCCATCGGCCTGGTACCAGGAAAACACTTTGCGCAGCGGTGTGACGGGCAAGGCGGGGAGCAACTTCTTCACCCAGGTACCGGCGGTGATAACGGCTTTGCGGCCACGAAAACGCCCTTCGGCCGTAACAACTTCTATGCCGTTATCATCGGGCTCAACTGCGCTGACTGCGCAGTTAAACAATTGGGCGCAGCCCCCTTCACGCGCCAGCCGGATATAGCTGGCAACCGCCTGTTCGCACAGCAGAAAGCCGGCGTCCGGTTCGAATACCGCCGTATAGCCTTCTGGCGGGGTGAACTCTGGCCAGCGTTGGCTGACCTCTTGCCGGGTGAGGCGCTGGGCATTGAGCCTGAACGTTTTGGCGCTCTGATAGGCGTTATTCACAAATTCAGCGCCTTCCGGCCCCAGGTTGAGCACGCCGCAGGGATGGAACAGTTTGCTGCCGCATACCTGTTCCAGCCCATTCCACAACGCCTGGGCGCGCAGCACCAGCGGTACATATTTTTCGCCCTCGCCATAGGCGTGGCGGATGATGCGGGTATCGCCATGGTGGCTGCCGTTGCGGTGTGGCGGGATAGCGCTGTCGATCATCAGCACTTTCAGCCCCGCTTGGGTCGCATAGTAACCGGCGGCGGCGCCCACGGAGCCGCTGCCGACGACGATCAGGTCATATTCCACGAGCTATCCCCTCTCTGTTTTTTTAAGTGTGGCGAGTATCTGGCATCATGATAAAAGGTCAGTGGCGGTAATGCACTGGTATAAAACAGAAAAGGCGCCGAAACTGTCGCGGCGCCTTTATGAGGGGTAAACGTGAATTAATGTTTTTTGCGATCAAGATCTTGATAATCCGTTGACTCTATCTTGGCGATGCCAGCTTCTAAAATATTGATCAATTGGCGGGCGACATCCGTGGTTAGCCAAAGCGTTCTGTCTACTTGAGCTTCTTCGGGTGTCTGATCCAGTGAAGACAGGTAATGAAGACGAATCATCATGGCGTTGTAGACGTCCACGGTACTGATATCCCAACCAACAAGTGGGTGTGTCTGAATTACTTCATCATTTCTGTCCATAAAGACCCCTTATTAAGTAGTAACTGGCATGAGTAACTAACGAGGATCAATGCGGCTCATCATCATGATGAGCAGTATCATTATAAGCATCTCGGCGCTGCGTTGGGGCGTATTTTGTAAAATAAAGTTTATTTGATTAATTATTCAACAGTGGCGGTTTGTTGGTAGTAGCGACACGGGGTGGGCGTAACCCCAGCCCGTGCACTGTTATTGCTCGGTAGGAACCGCCTGGGAAGGGGGCTGGATCCGCTTTTCCAGTTCTTCGGCCAGATGCGCGAAATGCTTTTGCGTTTCGGCATCACGATTCTGGTTTTGCGATTCCAGCTTCAGGCTATGTATCAGCAATTGGTTGGCTTTGTCATCTAAACCAAAGGCCAGATAGGAAAAGGCGACTTCCAGTACGTGCAGGCGCCTTTTCTGATCGCCGATCAGAGCCAGCAACTCGCCAAAAGTCATTGCATCTTCTGACTTCTCTTTGTCCGGGGCCATATAAACACCTCCTGTTCAAACATCGCCAGATACTACCACTTATTACAGACCAGATAGTACTTTTCTTCCAGCCGGTTACAGGCGAACGCCAGAAATAAAAAAGCCGGAGAGCGACCCCCGGCAAAAACTGCATTGCAGTATTCAACTGTTCCGCGGCGGCGTTTAAGCGCGTTGGCTTCTGCTAGCCTGCGGTAAACCAATCATCGGCGCTTTCCCAGGTTTCCTGGAGTATCTCGGTGATCAGTTCTTTAGCATCCTTGGCGCCGCCCAGTACAGAAAGGCCGTTAGAGCCTGCATAGCGCACCTGTACCACGGCATCAGGGAAGTGACGATTGACGCGTTTGCCCAATTCGCTGCTCAGGGCTTCTACAGCACCCGCAGGGAGTGGCCTGGTTTTATCGATAGTAACTTCAACACGCATGATTGCCCCCGAAGTAATTGACTGTGTATTTATACAGTATCGGCATCCGTGGGGCAAGGGGCTTTGATAAAAAATCAGCCGTTAACCACCGACCACGCAACGTTTTCACCGGCCAGGAAAGGCACCACGGCTTCGTCGCCGAGCGCAATCTCTTCCGGCACGGTTACCGGCTTGCTTTGCAGTTCGATAAAGCTGTCGTTTACCGGCAGGCCGTAGAAACGCGGGCCGTTAAGCGAGCAAAATGCTTCCAGGTGTTCCAGCGCGTTCAACTGCTCAAATACCGTGGCGTAGGCTGCCAAAGCGCTTGGCGCGTTGAATACCCCGGCGCAACCGCAGCTGGACTCTTTCCGGTGTTTGGTGTGCGGTGCGGAGTCCGTGCCCAGGAAGAAACGTTCTGAGCCGCTGGCAACGGCCTGGCGCAAGGCTTCCTGGTGGATATTACGTTTGAGGATCGGCAGGCAGAACAGATGCGGGCGAATACCGCCAACCAGCATATGGTTACGGTTGAACATCAGGTGCTGCGGGGTAATGGTTGCCCCCAGGAAGCGATCGCCAGCCAGAACATACTGGGCGGCTTCTTTGGTGGTGATATGTTCAAAGACGATTTTTAATTCCGGGAACTGTTTACGTATAGGTTCCATGATCTGCTCAATGAAACGCGCTTCCCGGTCAAAAATATCAACGGCAGCATCGGTGATCTCGCCGTGAATCAGTAGCGGCATGCCGATTTTTTGCATCTGCTCAAACAAAGGGTAGATGCCGGTTACATCGCTAACGCCATGCGCCGAGTTGGTGGTGGCGTTGGCCGGGTACAGTTTGGCGGCGGTAAAAACCCCTTGTTCGAATCCATCGACCAACACCGAGGGCGCCAGGGAATTGGTGAGGTAACAGGTCATCAGCGGGGTGAAGTCATGGCCTTGCGGTATGGCGGCGAGGATCCGCTCACGGTAGCTGCATGCGGCTTCAATTGTGGTTATCGGCGGAACCAGGTTGGGCATCACGATGGCTCGGCCAAAAAACTGGCTGGTGTAGGGTAAAACCGTTTTTAGCATATCGTCGTCGCGCAGGTGGATATGCCAATCGTCGGGGCGGCGTATTTTCAGAACTTGAGGTTGTGCAGTCATGTTGTAAGGCTCCGGCGGCAGAAGGACATCGGGATAAAAGCGAATAATGGGGGTATTCACGCCGGGGGGTAAGGATAAGCGGAAACTGCCCGCGATGCACTCGTTTGTTGCGGATAGCTTGAAATCAATGGCTTAATAGGCGCATAGTATTAAGGGTTTTAATGATTCCCCGGCGATTGCCGTGCCGGGGATATCTGATTTAGCATTCGAAATGGGAGAATAAAATGGAAGTCCGCATCGTTGCCATCCTGCAGGCGAAACCTGAGTGTGTTGATGCCGTGAGTGAAGCTGCGCATCAGGCTGTAGAACCAAGCCGCGCAGAGCTGGGCAATCTGCAATATGACTTGCATAGCGAGCCGGGTAAAACGGGGACCTTTGTTTTTTTTGAGCGCTGGGCCAGCCCGGAAGCGGTGGAAAAACACAATGGCACCGAACATTTCAAACAGTTGATCGCTAAGCTTGACGGCAAACTGGCACATCAGGAAATCAAGGTGTTGAAACAGATCGCCTAAACGGTGTTGTGAGCCGTGATAAAAAAAACCGCCAAACGGCGGTTTTTTTATTAGTGCGATTAAGCCAGGCTTAATCGTTAATCGGCTGTGGCCGCGTCGCCGGCGCAGTTGCATGGCTGGCGGCCGCATGCCCACCGGCAGAACCTTTCCCGGTAAAGTCGAAGGCCGGGCGCTGCCAATCACTGTGCTTCGGTGCCTGTGGCTCATAAGCCGGTGCCGGCGCTTTGGTCATCGGCGCACTGGCGATTCGCTTGTAGAACGCATTCTGGGCAGGCTGAACGGCTGCTACGGGCGCAGGTTGCTGCGCTTCCTCTACGGCTGCCGGTTGCTCTTCAGCAGCCACTGTGGGTGCCGCTGGTTGAGCATCTTGCGCCACCGCTACAGGCTCGGCCGGTGAGGCCGGTTGCTGTGGCTCAACCTCGGGAACCGGTGCGTGTACCGCTTCGGCAGCCGCCGTCTGTTCCGGTGCGTTTGCTACGGCAACTTCGGCTTCAGGCACCACTGTTGGAGCTTCAGCTTCAACGGCAACGCTTTCTTCTGCCGGTGCGGCTGGCTGCTGCACAGCCGTTTCGCGCGGCGCTTCGCTTGGTTGCGCTGGCTCTTCTTCGTTGGCAACCGCTACCGGTTGTACCTCCGGTGCGTCTACCGGGACGACAGGTTCAACAACCGGGGCGCTCTCTGCCTGTACAGGCGTGTCGGCTTGCTGCGCGATCGGTGCGTCTTCTGGCACGGCAATCGGTGCTGCCGGCGGCTGCGCCTGGTTAGCGGCTTCTTCCACCGCTTGCTGCGTTTGTGCGACTGGGTAACTTACCCACACCTTGCCCGAGGCCAACTCCGGGGACGCCACGGCTGCCGCCAACGGCATAGGCGACTGGGAAGGGTAACGCTCGTCACGGTAGCGGCGGCGGCGCTGGCCGCTAACACGCAGGTGGCGTGGCGAACGGCGTGAACGGCGCGGCATGCCGTTTTCACCATTGCGGCCTTCAGCCTGCGCATCATTTTCTGGCTGTGCAGCCTCTTCCGGCAATGCCTTAACGGCCTCGTCTTTGGCGATAGCTGGCAATGCGCGCTGCTGCTCTGCCGCCGGTGCTTTTGGCGCCAGCAGTTCTTCCGCAGCCTGTTGCAGCTCTTCTTCTGCCGACAATACGCGGATTTTTTGCGACAGTTGGCGTGGTTTACGGCGTTGCGTTGGCTGTGCGTTGCGTTCTTCCTGCTCTTCGTCGTTAGCTGGGGCTTCAGCACGTTGCTCCAGCGCCTTCACCTCTTGCAGCGCCAGACGTTTCTCTTCCTGGCGGCGGCGTTGACGTTCTGCACGCTGTTCACGGCGTTGCTGTTGCTCTTCGCGGGCTTTGGCGATGGCTTCTTCAGACTGCACTTCCTCTTTCACCACCGGTGCGGCAGCCGGCGCAACGTTATTCCGGCGGTTCCGGCGTTGCTGCTCATCACGTGCCTCACGCGTATCGCGTGTTTCAACGCGTTCTTTACGTTCGGTACGTTCAGTCTTCTCAGCCCGTTCGCCACGTTCTTTGCGGGCCGGGCTTTGACGGCGTTGGTTACGGCGATCCTGGCGGCGGTTGTCGGTGCTTTCCGCTTTGGGTTTTTCAACCGGAGCGACGGCTTCCGCCGGCGTGGTGGCGCTGGTGGTATCCGCTGCAAACAAGCCTTTCAGTTTGCCCAGCAGGCGGCCGACCAGCCCGGTCTGCGCGGCGGCGGCTGCCGAAGGAACAACGGCTGTAGCTTGGGGCTGAGCCTGTTTCTCCGCCGGCGGCGGCACGTCGGAGGCCAGCGAGAAGGCGGCCAGCGCCGGCTGTTCAGGAAGCTTACGCTCCATTGGCGCATCTTCCTGCGGCTGATCCATCTCTTCTTCATGCAGCTTCGGCAGCAGGTAGCTGAGCGTGCTGGTTTCTTCGCCTTTACGGACCCGCAGCACAGAGTAATGCGGCGTCTGCATTTCATCGTTAGGCACGATGATCGCCTTCACGCCGCCCTGGCGTTTTTCGATGGCGCTGACGGATTCGCGTTTTTCGTTCAGCAAGTAAGACGCAACCCGTACCGGCACGATGGCATGTACTTCTTTGGTGTTTTCCTTCAGCGCTTCTTCTTCGATCAGGCGCAGGATGGAAAGCGCCAGTGATTCGTTGTCACGAATGGTGCCGGTGCCGTTACAGCGTGGGCAGACGTGGTGGCTGGATTCGCCCAGCGACGGGCTCAGGCGCTGGCGCGACATTTCCAACAGGCCGAAACGGGAGATACGGCCAATTTGGATGCGGGCGCGATCCTGGCGAACGGCGTCGCGCAGGCGGTTTTCAACTTCGCGCTGGTGGCGCACCGGGGTCATATCGATAAAGTCGATAACGATCAACCCGCCCAGATCGCGCAGGCGCAGTTGGCGAGCGATCTCATCGGCCGCTTCCAGGTTGGTGTTAAAGGCGGTTTCTTCGATATCGCCGCCGCGCGTGGCGCGGGCCGAGTTGATATCGATAGCGGTCAACGCTTCAGTGGTATCAATCACAATCGAACCGCCGGACGGCAGGCGGACTTCACGCTGGAATGCGGATTCGATCTGCGATTCAATCTGATAGTGGCTGAACAGCGGTATTTCGCCGCTGTAGAGCTTAATTTTGCTGCTGAAATCCGGGCGGCCAAGCGCGGCGATATGTTCGCGCGCCAGATCGAGCACTTTTGGGTTGTCGATCAGAATTTCGCCGATGTCCGGACGCAGGTAGTCACGGAACGCGCGCACGATAACATTGCTTTCCTGATGGATCAGGAACGGAGCAGGGCGGCCTTCAGCGGCCTTTTTGATCGCTTCCCAGTGTTTCAGGCGGAAGGATAAATCCCATTGCAGCGCTTCAGCGGATTTGCCAACGCCGGCGGTGCGAACAATCAGGCCCATGCCGTCCGGCAATTGCAGGGAGGAGAGCGCTTCTTTCAGTTCGGTGCGATCGTCACCCTCAATGCGGCGGGAAATGCCGCCGGCACGCGGGTTATTGGGCATCAGTACCAGATAGCTGCCGGCCAGGCTGATGAAGGTGGTCAGGGCTGCGCCCTTGTTGCCACGCTCTTCTTTATCAACTTGAACGATCACTTCCTGGCCTTCGCGCAGCACATCTTTGATGTTGGGGCGGCCATGGGAAGAATAGTTGCTGGGGAAGTATTCGCGGGCGATTTCTTTCAGAGGGAGGAAACCATGGCGTTCGGCGCCATAATCAACAAACGCGGCTTCGAGACTGGGTTCAATGCGGGTGATTTTGCCTTTGTAGATGTTCGCTTTTTTTTGCTCATGACCCGGACTTTCAATATCCAAATCATACAGCCGCTGTCCATCTACCAGGGCAACGCGCAACTCTTCCTGTTGAGTTGCGTTAATCAACATTCTTTTCATCTTAACTTACTCGTTATTTTTACATTATCGACAGAGCTGCGGGCGAAATAACCGCATGACCGGGTTAAAACCGAAAGCCCCGTGTCTTCTCGCAACGCCGTCAACCTCACGGTTGTCGCCTGCATAGGGGCGCATTATCTCGGTAAGCCTGCATTTCTTTGCGAAAAAACAGCGCTTTTACTGTGGGAATAGCCTCTGATTTTCGTCGACAGGTCTGATTCCAGTTTCCGGCCAAGCTGCAACCCGCAGCCCGCTAATTGTTTGATTTTACATTACGTCTTACGCCATTGCTGCGCTTCTGCTCAACCCAACAAACTATACAATTCCACCATTTTCCCTGTTTTAACGAGAATCAACGCGGAAGTAACATCATTATTCCATTGCTGACACTGTTATAGCAAGGTGACTTTTCCTCAACGCATTAAGAAAAGTTGCCGTTCGCAGGCTTAACCCACCGCGGCTGGCGATGGATCGCACAACGTGGGGTTCATCCTGCTGCAACATTAACTTTACGCTGAGTTTGACAGTTAAGCACATAAAAAGAGGTGGCGCTATTTAGTGGTGCTATTTAGAATTCTGCACCATGAAAACGAACAATCCTGCAGTACAACTTATAACCATCTCTGCTGACGAAGCCGGCCAGCGGATCGATAACTTTTTACTGGCACGCCTGAAAGGGGTGCCGAAGAGCATGATTTATCGCATCGTGCGCAAAGGCGAAGTGCGCGTTAATAAAGGGCGCATCAAAGCCGAATATAAGCTGATGGCGGGCGACGTAGTGCGCGTGCCGCCGGTGCGCATCGCTGAGCGGCAAGAGGCGCCGGTCTCTGCCCGGTTGGATAAAGTGGCCGCGCTAGCCGATTGCATCCTTTATGAAGACGATCATGTGTTGCTGCTGAACAAACCTTCCGGCACGGCGGTGCATGGCGGTAGCGGGCTGAGCTTCGGCGTGATCGAAGGGCTGCGCGCGCTGCGCCCGGAAGCGCGTTTTCTGGAACTGGTTCATCGCCTGGATCGGGATACCTCTGGCGTGCTGCTGGTGGCGAAGAAGCGTTCGGCGCTGCGCGCGCTGCATGAACAGTTGCGGATGAAAGGGATGCAGAAAGACTATCTGGCATTGGTGCGTGGCCAGTGGCAGTCGCACTGTAAGGTGGTTCAGGCACCGCTGTTGAAGAATATTCTGCAAAGCGGTGAGCGCATCGTGCGCGTCAATAGCGAAGGCAAACCGTCGGAAACCCGTTTTAAAGTGGAAGAACGCTATGAATTCGCCACACTGGTGAAAGCCAGCCCGGTTACCGGGCGCACCCACCAGATCCGTGTTCATACGCTGCATGCGGGCCACCCGATAGCCTTTGACGATCGCTACGGCGATCGTGATTTCGATCGCCAACTGGCCGGCACCGGGCTTAAACGCCTGTTCCTGCATGCGGCGGCGCTGCGCTTTGAGCACCCTGGCACTGGCGAAACGCTGCGTATTGAAGCGCCGATGGACGACGAACTGCGCCATTGCCTGACGGTATTGCGCAACGCCACCCCACGCTGAGGCGGGGCGGCCAGCGGCGGCATCGCCTGCCGCTGCTATGAATTACCGCAGCGGGTCAATGCCTTCGGCCCGCAGCATCTCCAACAGGGCAATCAGCGGCAGCCCTACCAGCGCGTTGGGATCGCGCCCTTCCAGCCGGTTAAACAAGGCAATCCCCAACCCTTCGCTTTTGAAACTGCCCGCACAATTCAGCGGCTGTTCCTGGCGCACATAGCCGGTAATTTCCTCATCGGTCAGGCTGCGAAAATGAACGTGGAAAGGCTCGCACAACGCTTGCAGGCGCCGGTTTTTGCTATTGTATAAGGCAAGCCCGGTGTAAAACGTCACCTTGCGGCCGCTGGCCAGGCGCAGCTGCGCGCAGGCATTTTCTTCCGTATGGGGTTTGCCGGTGATGTTGCCATCGATAACGCAGACTTGATCGGAGCCGATAATCAGGTGATCGGGGTAGGTGGGCGCCAGGGCCTGCGCTTTGGCGATAGCCAGGCGCAACACCAGCGCTTCGGCATCTTCACCCGCAAGCGGGGTTTCATCCACCTTGGGGGCGGCGGTAATAAAAGGCAGGCGCAGCTTTTCCAGCAGCATTTTTCGGTAGCCGGAGGTCGAGGCCAAAAGTAATCTGTGCATAATTTTTTTCGCAAACCATAGCGTAAATAGGTTCGGCATTTTAAACTGTCGGCCGCTGTGGAAGCGAATATTGGTGAAAGGCACCGTTTTTACGGCCTTTTTCTTTGACTCTATGTCGTTACAAAGTTAATATGCGCGCCCTATGCAAAAGGTAAAATTACCCTTGACCATCGATGCGGCCCGTACCGCTCAGAAACACCTGGACTATGTTGGTGTCTATGTGCCTGAGCAGGTGACGCGTGTTGCCGAGTCTGTGGTCAGTGTGGACAGCGATGTGCAGGCCTCGTTATCGTTTAATATCGATAACCAGCGCCTGGCGGTCATCACCGGCCATGCGGACGTCACGGTAACGTTGATGTGCCAGCGCTGTGGGGTGCCGTTTGAGCATCATGTCCACACAACATATTGTTTTAGCCCGGTCGTCAATGATGAGCAGGCTGAGGCATTACCGGAAGCGTACGAACCGATCGAAGTTGATGATTTTGGCGAAGTCGATCTGTTGGCAATGATTGAAGACGAAATTATTCTTTCATTGCCTGTCGTTCCGGTACATGAATCTGAACACTGTGAAGTGTCCGAAGCGGACATGGTATTTGGCAAACTGCCTGCAGAGGCGGAGAAACCGAATCCGTTTGCCGTATTAGCCAGTTTAAAGCGTAAGTAATCGAGGAGTAAGGTCCATGGCCGTACAACAGAATAAACCAACCCGTTCCAAACGTGGTATGCGTCGTTCACATGATGCACTGACCACCACCCCTTTGTCTGTAGACAAAGTATCCGGTGAAACTCATCGTCGTCACCACATCACTGCCGACGGTTTCTACCGTGGTCGCAAGGTTATCGGCTAAGTAGCGATACCTTGACTCGTCTAACCCTGGCGTTAGATGCTATGGGCGGGGATTTCGGTCCCTGCGTCACAGTGCCTGCATCACTGCAGGCACTGGCCTCTAATTTACAGCTTCATCTCTTGCTGGTCGGCGATCCCGCCGCTATCTCTCCTTTGCTTGCCAAAGCCGATCCGGTTCTTCTGGAACGCCTGCAAGTCGTGCCCGCCGAATCCGTGATTGCCGGTGACGCCAAGCCTTCACAAGCAATCCGTGCCAGCCGCGGTACGTCCATGCGCATAGCGCTGGAGCTGATTAAAACCGGCGAAGCACAGGCCTGCGTCAGCGCGGGGAATACCGGTGCGCTGATGGGGTTGGCAAAAATGCTTATCAAGCCCCTAAAGGGCATTGAGCGCCCGGCGTTGATGACGGTGCTTCCCAACCAGCAGCTCAGCAAAACCGTGGTGCTGGACTTGGGCGCCAACGTGGCATGCGACAGTACCATGCTGGTGCAGTTTGCCATTATGGGCGCGGTGATGGCGGAGGAAGTGGTTGGTATTGCACAACCGCGCGTGGCGTTGCTGAACATCGGCGAAGAAGAGAGCAAAGGCCTGGATAATATTCGTGAAGCGGCCGCCGTTTTAAAACAGACTCCGGCAATCAACTATATTGGTTATCTGGAAGGAAACGATCTGCTCACGGGTAAAACCGATGTTTTGGTCTGCGACGGCTTTGTGGGTAACGTAACGCTGAAAACCATGGAAGGAGTGATAAGGGTATTTTTGTCACTGCTGAAATCTTCAGGGGGAGGGGGCAAGCAGGCCTGGTGGTTAACATTGCTGGGCCGCTGGCTGCAAAAGCGGATGCTCAAGCGTTTCGGCCATTTGAACCCTGACCAGTATAATGGCGCATGTCTGTTAGGATTGCGGGGCACCGTAATCAAGAGCCACGGCGCTGCGAACCAGCGAGCGTTCGCAGTGGCTATCGAGCAGGCTGTGCAGGCGGTGCAGCGGCAAGTTCCTGACAGAATTGCTGCGCGCCTTGAGGCTGTATTACCTAAGAGTGACTGATCGTACATGTATACAAAGATTCTCGGTACGGGGAGTTATTTACCCGTACAAGTGCGCACCAATGCTGATTTGGAAAAAATGGTGGATACCTCGGACGAATGGATCGTCACGCGTACCGGTATCCGTGAGCGCCGTATCGCTGCAGCGGATGAAACCGTTGCGTCGATGGGCTTCCACGCTGCAGAAAAAGCGATGGAAATGGCAGGTGTGGCTCCCGATGACATTGGCTTGATTGTGGTGGCAACCACCACCTCGAGCCACGCGTTCCCAAGCTCTGCCTGCCAGATTCAGCAGCAGCTGGGCGTGAAAGACTGTGCGGCATTTGATTTGGCGGCGGCCTGTGCCGGTTTTACTTACGCCTTGAGCGTGGCCGATCAGTTCGTGAAAACCGGCGTGGTGAAATATGCGCTGGTGGTAGGTGCCGACGCACTGTCACGCACGTTGGATCCGGAAGATCGTGGGACGATTATTCTGTTTGGCGACGGCGCCGGTGCGGTGGTGTTAGGGGCTTCTGAAGAACCGGGCATCCTGTCCACCCATCTGCATGCCGACGGCGCTTACGGCAACTTGCTGACGTTGCCGTATAAAGATCGCCAGGATCCGAGCAAGCCTGCCTATGTCACCATGGCAGGAAACGAAGTTTTCAAGGTTGCGGTCACTGAACTGGCGCATATCGTTGATGAGACGCTGCGCGCCAGCGGATTGGAACGCGGCCAGTTGGATTGGCTGGTACCACATCAGGCCAATCTGCGCATTATTAACGCAACCGCGAAAAAACTGGCGATGGGAATGGACAAGGTGGTGGTGACGCTCGATCGCCATGGTAATACCTCTGCCGCCTCGGTGCCTTCGGCACTGGACGAAGCGGTGCGCGATGGGCGCATCCAACGCGGCCAACTGGTGCTGCTTGAAGCGTTCGGCGGCGGCTTTACCTGGGGCTCAGCGCTGGTCCGTTTTTGATTAAACAGGAAGAGTAACATGACGCAATTTGCTTTTGTTTTCCCCGGCCAGGGTTCACAGGCCGTGGGGATGTTGGCTGACCTGGCCGCGCAGTATCCGGTGGTTGAGCAGACGTTCAGCGAAGCCTCCGGCGCGCTGGGTTACGATCTGTGGCAACTGGTGCAGCAAGGCCCGGCAGAAGAGCTGAACAAAACCTGGCAGACTCAGCCGGCGCTGTTGGCGGCTTCTGTGGCGATTTTCCGCGTATGGCAGCAGCAGGGCGGCAGTATGCCGGCGCTGATGGCTGGTCATAGCCTGGGTGAATATTCTGCGTTGGTGTGCGCCGGCGTGCTGGATTTCACTGCGGCTGTTCGGCTGGTTGAACTGCGCGGCAAGTTGATGCAGGAAGCCGTGCCTGCCGGCACTGGCGCCATGTATGCAATCATCGGCCTGGATAACGACGCCATTGCGAAAGCCTGCGAAGCGTCTGCTGAAGGGCAGGTGGTTTCCCCGGTCAACTTCAATTCGCCGGGCCAGGTGGTGATCGCCGGCAACAAAGAAGCGGTTGAGCGTGCCGGCGCAGCCTGTAAAGCGGCGGGCGCCAAGCGTGCGCTGCCGTTGCCGGTGAGCGTGCCTTCCCACTGCGCGTTGATGAAACCTGCTGCGGATAAGCTGGCTGTGGCGCTGCAGGAAGTGGTCTTCAACGCGCCGCAGGTTGCGGTGGTCAATAACGTGGATGTGCGTACGGAAAACGATCCGGAAGCGATCCGTAGTGCGTTGGTGCGCCAATTGTATAGCCCGGTTCGTTGGACTGAGAGCGTAGAATACATCGCGGCGCAGGGCGTTACCTCGCTGCTGGAGATCGGCCCCGGCAAAGTGTTGACCGGCCTGACCAAACGTATTGTTGACACCCTGACGGCGGCGCCAGTGAATGACCCTGCAAGCCTGTCAGCGGCGCTTGAGCAATAATAGAGGAAAACCATGAGCTTCGAAGGAAAAATCGTCCTGGTGACCGGCGCAAGCCGCGGTATCGGCCGGGCAATTGCAGAATCGTTTGTTGCCCGCGGCGCGACGGTTATCGGCACGGCGACCAGCGATAGCGGTGCGGAAGCAATCAGTTCCTATCTGGGAACCCACGGTAAAGGCTTTAAACTGGATGTTGTCGATGCGCAATCTATCGACAGTGTGCTGGGCGCGATCCGAGAACAATTTGGCGAAATCGACATTTTGGTCAATAATGCTGGCATCACGCGTGATAACCTCCTGATGCGCATGAAAGACGACGAGTGGCAGGATATCCTGAACACCAATCTGACTTCAGTATTCCGGCTGTCAAAAGCGGTTATGCGCGCGATGATGAAAAAGCGTTTTGGCCGCATCGTTACCATCGGTTCGGTTGTCGGAACCATGGGTAACGCCGGGCAAGCTAACTATGCCGCAGCGAAGGCGGGCCTGATTGGCTTTAGCAAATCGCTGGCGCGTGAAGTGGCTTCTCGTGGCATAACGGTTAACGTCGTTGCGCCTGGTTTTATTGAAACAGACATGACTCGGGCGTTGACAGAAGAGCAGCGTGCAGGCATTTTGACACAGGTTCCGGCCAACCGGCTCGGCGATGCTAAAGAAATCGCCAATGCTGTTGCATTTTTAGCCTCAGATGAGGCTGGCTATATCACCGGTGAGACATTACATGTCAATGGCGGCATGTACATGATTTAAAAAATGCGAAAACTATTTGCGTTATTTGGGGCAAAACCCGCAAAATAGCGTAAAATCGTGGTTTGACCAGCCGGGATTTAGTTGCATCTTTTTCAACATTTTATACACTACGAAAACCATCGCGAAAGCGAGTTTTGATAGGAAATTTAAGAGTATGAGCACTATCGAAGAACGCGTTAAGAAAATCATCGTTGAGCAACTGGGTGTTAAACAGGAAGAAGTTCTGAATAACGCTTCTTTTGTTGAAGACTTGGGCGCTGATTCTCTTGACACCGTTGAGCTGGTAATGGCACTGGAAGAAGAATTCGACACCGAGATTCCAGACGAAGAAGCTGAGAAGATCACTACTGTTCAGGCAGCTATTGATTTCATCAACGCTAACCAGCAGTAAGCGAACATATCTAGGCGGTCACTCGACCGCCTAAGTTTTTTCTATTCTTGGTGTTATTTTTATCCCTCCTTGGAGGACACACGTGTCTAAGCGTCGAGTAGTTGTGACCGGACTGGGCATGTTGTCTCCTGTCGGCAACACGGTAGAGTCCACGTGGAAAGCTCTTCTTGCCGGTCAGAGTGGCATCAGCCTGATCGACCATTTCGATACTACAGCCTATGCAACGCGTTTTGCCGGCTTGGTAAAGAATTTTAATTCTGAAGATTTCATCTCACGCAAAGATGCGCGCAAGATGGATGCCTTCATTCAATACGGGATCGTCGCTGGCATTCAAGCCATGCAAGATGCCGGCTTGGATATCAACGAGGCTAACGCTGCCCGCATGGGCGCTGCGATTGGTTCCGGTATTGGTGGCCTGGGTTTGATCGAAGATAACCACAGCTCACTGCTCCACGGTGGCCCGCGCAAAATTAGCCCATTCTTCGTGCCGTCCACTATTGTCAACATGATTGCAGGCCACCTGACCATCATGTACGGGCTGCGTGGCCCAAGCATTTCCATCGCCACCGCCTGTACCTCAGGCGTGCACAATATCGGCCATGCTGCGCGTATCATTGCCTACAATGATGCTGACGTTATGCTGGCGGGTGGGGCAGAGAAAGCCAGTACGCCGCTTGGCGTCGGTGGTTTTGGCGCTGCGCGCGCACTGTCTACCCGCAACGACAACCCACAGGCGGCAAGCCGCCCGTGGGACAAAGATCGTGATGGCTTCGTGTTGGGTGATGGCGCAGGCATGATGGTGCTCGAAGAGTATGAGCATGCCAAAAAGCGTGGTGCGAAAATTTACGCAGAAGTCGTCGGCTTCGGTATGAGCAGCGATGCCTACCACATGACGTCGCCACCGGAAAACGGTGCCGGCGCCGCGTTGGCGATGGAAAACGCGCTTGCAGACGCAGGTGTGACGGCGTCACAAATCGGCTACATCAATGCCCACGGCACCTCAACGCCGGCTGGCGACAAGGCTGAAACCCAAGCGGTGAAAACCGTGTTTGGCAGCGATGCCAAGCGCGTGCTGGTCAGTTCGACCAAATCGATGACCGGGCACCTGTTGGGTGCGGCGGGCGCGGTTGAGTCGATCTTCACCGTTTTGGCGCTGCGCGATCAAATTGTGCCGCCAACCATCAACCTGGATAATCCGGATGAAGGTTGCGATCTTGACTTCGTGCCGCATGAAGCGCGTCAGGTGAAGGATTTGGAGTACACGCTGTGTAACTCCTTTGGTTTCGGCGGTACCAACGGCTCTCTGATTTTCCGCCGCGTGTAATTGTTGAACTCCATCTATTGCCCGAGCCCGGTATTTTACCGGGCTTTTTTTTACCTGTATGGCGACGGGGTTCAGAAAGCGCTGGTAATCCGGCCACGTGGGCAGCAATGCTGCGATTGCCGGCAACGCCTGTTATGCTGTGATAAGTCTCTATCATGCGGAGAAGGCCATGTATTGGATTAATGGACAGCAGCACGATGCGCTGGCGCCGAGCGATCGTGGTTTACAGTTTGGCGACGGCTGTTTTACCACTGCCCGCGCCATTAACGGCCAGGTTGAACTGCTGGGGTGGCATATCGAGCGCCTGCAGCAGGCCGCCGAGCGCCTGATGCTGCCCGCGATCGACTGGGCGGCATTGGAAGCTGAAATGGCGCATGCGGCGCAGGCGGTTCCGCTGGGTGTTATTAAAGCAATATTGACGCGTGGCAGCGGTGGGCGCGGCTATAGCCCGCACGGTTGCAGCCATCCGACGCGGATTGTTTCCCGCAGCACCTACCCGCAGCATTACCTGCAGTGGCGTGAGCGCGGCATTCATCTGGCGTTGAGCCCGGTGGCTTTGGCGTGTAACCCGATGCTGGCAGGGATAAAGCACCTTAACCGATTGGAGCAGGTGTTAATCCGCACACATCTTGACCAGACTGATGCCGATGAAGCGCTGGTGCTTGACACCGCCGGCCGGCTGGTGGAATGCTGTGCGGCTAATTTATTCTGGCGTAAGGGAAAAAACGTATTCACGCCGGATTTGAGCCAGGCAGGGGTGGCGGGGCTAATGCGCCGTCGCGTGATGTCCGTGCTGGCAAGCAGCGAGTACCAGTTGCATCAGGTTGCGGAGCCGCTGGAAACCTTGGCCAGCGCCGACGAAGTGATGGTCAGCAATGCGCTAATGCCGTTGCTGCCGGTAAATAGCGCGCATTCATGGCGTTATCATTCGCGCCAATTATATGATTTTTTATGTTCGCAGTGTTGAAGATGGCTGATTGATGAATAAAAGCAAGTTGAAGCGTATTTTGCTGTTGCTGGTGGTAGTGATAGCGCTGTTGTTTTGGGGTTACCAAAAGGTGGAACGGTTTGCGGATACGCCGCTGGCGATCCAGCAGGAAACGATTTTCAAATTGCCGGCCGGCACGGGGCGTGCCGGGTTGGAAGGGTTACTGGTGCGTGACCGCTTAATCCACAGTGGCAAATGGTTCCCGTGGCTGCTGCGGCTGGAGCCGAAGCTGGCAGAGTTCAAGGCCGGGACGTACCGCTTTACGCCCGGCATGACGGTACGCCAGATGTTGCAACTGTTGGCCAGCGGTAAAGAGGCGCAGTTCAGTGCGCGTTTTATTGAGGGCTCGCGCCTGCGTGACTGGCTGCAGATTCTGCGGCAGGCTAAATACCTCAACCATACGCTGGCGGGGAAAAACGAGCAGGAGATAGCGCAGGCGCTGGGGCTGCCGAAAGATGCCGTGCTGGAAGGGCACCTGTATCCGGATACGTATCTTTATACCGCGGGAATGAGCGATGTTGCGCTGCTCAAACGCGCCCACGCGCACATGAGCAAAGTGTTGCAGGAAATTTGGCAGGGCCGGGATGCTTCGCTGCCCTACAAAACGCCGCAGGAACTGCTGATTATGGCGTCGATTGTCGAAAAAGAAACGGCGATCCCGGCTGAACGTACCAAAGTGGCTTCGGTTTTTGTTAATCGCCTGCGCGTTGGCATGCGGCTGCAAACTGACCCCACGGTGATTTATGGCATGGGCGAAGGATACAATGGCACCATCAGCCGCAAAGATTTGGAGACGGCAACACCCTATAACACCTATGTGATTAGCGGCTTGCCGCCGACGCCAATCGCCATGCCGAGCCAGGCTTCGCTGGAAGCCGCCGCTCACCCGGCAAAAACGCCTTACCTGTACTTTGTTGCAGACGGCAAGGGGGGGCATACGTTTACTACTAACCTGGCTAGCCATAATCTGGCCGTGCGGGCCTATCGCCAGGCGTTAAAGGAAAAGAATGAAAAGTAAATTCATCGTTATTGAAGGGCTGGAAGGCGCTGGCAAAACCACTGCGCGCGATACCGTCGTGCAGGCGCTGAATGAACAGGGCATTCATGACATCGTGTTCACCCGCGAGCCGGGCGGTACGTCGCTGGCAGAGAAGCTGCGCGATCTGTTCAAGCGCGGCTATCAAGGTGAACTGCCGACGATCAAAGCCGAAGTGCTGATGCTGTATGCCGCGCGCGTGCAGTTGGTTGAAACGGTGATTAAGCCAGCCTTGGCGCGCGGCGCCTGGGTGGTGGGCGATCGCCATGATTTATCCTCACAGGCCTATCAGGGGGGCGGCCGCGGAGTGGATCCGCAACTGATGACAGTGTTACGTGACGCGGTACTGGGGGATTTTAAACCGGATCTCACTCTGTATCTGGATTTGCCGCCGCTGGTGGGGTTGCAGCGTGCCTGTGCGCGTGGCGATCTGGACCGCATTGAACAAGAAGCGCTGCCATTTTTCGAGCGCACGCGCGAACGATACCTGGCGCTGGCGGCGCAGGACGATACCATCGTGACCATTGATGCGGCGCAGCCGTTGGCGCAGGTCAAGGCAGCCATCAACCAGTGCCTCTCCCAGTGGTTACAACAGGGCGCGGTGTAATGGATTGGTTTCCGTGGTTAAACGGACCTTACCGGCAACTGATCGGGCAGTATGCGGCAGGCCACGGCCACCATGCGTTGCTGTTGCACGCCGCACCCGGCAATGGCGACAACGCGTTATTTTACGCCCTTAGCCGTTGGTTGCTCTGCCAGCACCATCAGGGTGGAAAAAGCTGTGGTGAATGCCACAGTTGCCGCCTGATGCTGGCGGGCAATCATCCGGATTACCATACGCTCACGCCGGAAAAGGGCAAAAGCAGCCTGGGTGTCGAGCCGATCCGCCAGGTGATCGAAACGTTATATGCCCATGCGCAGCAGGGGGGCGCCAAGGTTGTTCTATTGCCGCAGGCGGAACAACTGACGGAGGCGGCGGCCAATGCACTGTTAAAAACGTTGGAGGAGCCGCCTGCCAATACCTATTTCCTGCTGGGGTGCCGCGAACCTTCACGGCTGTTGGCGACGTTGCGCAGCCGGTGTTTCTATTGGCATTTATCCAGCCCGGACGAGCAACACAGCCTACAATGGCTGGATCGCCAACTGCAGCCCGGCAACCCGGTTGAACGGCTGACGGCGCTGCGCCTGTGCGGCGGGGCGCCGATTGCCTCCGAACAGTTATTGCAACCGGCACGCTGGCAACAACGCGCCGCATTATGCACGGCGTTAACGCAGGCACTGGCAACCCATGACATGCTGGCGCTGTTACCGGTATTGAACCATGATGACGTCGGCGAGCGGATACACTGGCTATGCGCTTTGTTGATTGACGCCATGAAGTGGCAGCAGGGCGCTTCGGCCTATGTAATGAATCAGGATCAACAGGTGCTGGTGCACCAACTGGCCTGCCACTACGCCAGCCCTGCGTTACAGGCTATTGTGCAGCAGTGGTTCCAGTGCCGTCAGCAACTGTTGACCGTGGTTAGCGTTAACCGTGAATTGCTGTTGACCGAGCAGCTACTTAACTGGGAACAGCAGGGCGGTCAGGCCGGCGGTTCCTCACTCACTTTGTTGTAAAGAGCTGAAAATTATGTTGTTAGTAGATTCACATTGCCATCTGGATGGCCTGGATTATGACACGTTGCACCAAAACGTGGATGACGTGTTGGCTAAAGCGCAGGCGCGTGACGTCGGCTATCTGCTGGCGGTGGCGACAACGTTGCCTGGCTACCAGGCGATGACGCAGCTGATCGGCAAACGTGACAACGTCGCTTTTTCCTGCGGTGTGCACCCGCTCAACCTGGAAGGCGGTTACGACTATGCAGAACTGCGCCGCCTGGCGGCGGCAGAACAGGTGGTGGCGCTCGGTGAAACCGGGCTGGATTATTTTTATCAGAAAGATAACTGGGCGTTGCAGCAAGAATCTTTCCGTGAGCATATCCGCGTGGGGCGGGCGTTGAATAAGCCGGTGATTGTGCATACCCGCGATGCGCGTGAAGACACCCTGAACATCCTGCGTGAGGAAAATGCCCAGGATTGCCGCGGGGTGTTGCACTGCTTTACCGAAGATCTTCCCACTGCGCAGGTGTTGCTGGATATGGGGTTTTATATCTCGTTCTCCGGCATTGTGACGTTCCGCAACGCCGAGCAACTGCGTGATGTGGCGCGTTACGTTCCGCTGGATCGCTTGCTGGTGGAAACTGACTCCCCCTATTTGGCGCCGGTGCCACACCGTGGCAAGGAGAACCAGCCTGCCTATGTGCGTGACGTTGCCGAATATCTCGCGGTGTTGAAAGGCGTGAGCCTGGAGCAACTGGCCGAGGCCACCACCGCTAACTTTTCACACTTGTTTCACATTAAGCTGTAATCCTGTTTGCAGTCCTTGCCCGCGCCATCTTGCGATGTTGCGCGGCAGGGCCGTGTGCCGTTTTCGCCACGGGGCCACTGTTGCGAGTTAGGCGCCGGGGCAGCATGGCCGGTAACGGGTGGGACGGTTGGCGTAATTTTTTTTAAGCTCGTAATTAATGGCTGAAACAGGTAATGTTTGCACCCGTTTTAGCGCGCATGAAAGGCGCTTTTCCCGTTCGGTTTCTGTTAAAGAGCTGAAATCGTGAAAAATGAAGGTGCTGATTCATTGAAACGTGACAGTCATCAAACATTATGCAGGCTATTTATTTTACGCTGCGTAAAAATTAAAGGGGTGCTCAGACACCCTGCGTCATTGGGGAGGTTCACTCTCTCTGGTTGCGCGAAAAATCGCGAGAAATCGCAAAGCATTATTACTCAGGAGCACACTCAACTATGTTTAAGAACGCATTTGCAAACCTGCAAAAAGTAGGTAAATCGCTAATGCTGCCGGTGTCCGTACTGCCCATCGCAGGTATTCTGCTGGGTGTCGGATCCGCCAATTTTAGCTGGCTACCAGCGGTAGTCTCCCATGTGATGGCGGAAGCCGGTGGTTCGGTGTTCGCCAATATGCCGCTTATTTTTGCTATCGGCGTGGCGCTCGGCTTTACCAATAACGACGGTGTGTCTGCACTGGCCGCCGTTGTGGCTTACGGCATCATGGTGAAAACCATGGCCGTTGTCGCACCGCTGGTTCTGCATATGCCGGCCGAAGAAATCACGGCCAAGCACCTGGCGGATACCGGTGTGCTCGGGGGGATTATCTCGGGTGCCATTGCGGCCTATATGTTTAACCGCTTCTTCCGCATCCAGTTGCCGGAATACCTCGGCTTCTTTGCCGGTAAGCGTTTTGTGCCGATCATTTCCGGCCTGGCCGCGATTATCATGGGCCTGATCCTGTCCTTCATCTGGCCACCCGTCGGTACCGCGATCCAAACCTTCTCCCAGTGGGCTGCATACCAGAACCCGGTTGTTGCCTTTGGCCTGTATGGTTTGATCGAGCGTTCTCTGGTGCCGTTTGGTCTGCACCATATCTGGAACGTGCCGTTCCAAATGCAGATTGGTGAGTTCACCAACGCGGCCGGCCAAGTGTTCCACGGCGATATTCCACGTTATATGGCAGGCGATCCAACGGCAGGTAAACTGTCCGGCGGCTTCCTGTTCAAAATGTACGGCCTGCCTGCTGCGGCAATTGCCATCTGGCATTCAGCCAAGCCGGAAAACCGTGCAAAAGTCGGCGGCATCATGATCTCTGCGGCGTTGACCTCGTTCCTGACCGGTATTACCGAGCCGATCGAGTTCTCCTTCATGTTCGTGGCACCGATCCTGTATGCAATCCATGCGATTCTGGCCGGTCTGGCGTTCCCAATCTGTATCCTGTTGGGTATGCGTGACGGCACCAGCTTCTCTCATGGCCTGATCGACTTTATCGTTCTGAGTGGCAACAGCAGCAAAATCTGGCTGTTCCCGATCGTTGGCGTGATCTACGGCCTGGTGTACTACACCATCTTCCGCGTGCTGATCGCTAAACTGGATCTGAAAACCCCTGGCCGCGAAGACAGCTCTGCCGATCAGGCAGTGCAGGGCAGCACCGAGATGTCCGCTGCGCTGGTTGAAGCGTTTGGTGGTAAAGAAAACATCACCAACCTGGATGCCTGTATCACTCGCCTGCGCGTTAGCGTGGCCGATGTGTCTAAGGTTGACCAGGCTGGCCTGAAGAAACTGGGCGCGGCCGGTGTGGTTGTTGCTGGCTCTGGCGTTCAGGCTATCTTCGGTACCAAATCTGATAACTTGAAAACCGATATGGATGATTACATCCGCAATAACTGATTTCGGTTATCATTTTTTAAGGGAGGCGAAAGCCTCCCTTTTTTTGTCTATAGAAAAGCCCGAACTTCGAATATGGCGGTGAGGGAGGGATACACTTGCTGCGCTTACCCTGCGGGCCGCCTGCGGCGGTGCAAAACGCCAGGGCGTTTTGTCGAACCTGGTCGAGGGTTCTCACCCTCCCGGTATGTGCAATATAAATGCAAAAAAGCCTGAACTTGCGCTCAGGCTCTCTCTTCGAATATGGCGGTGAGGGAGGGATACATTCGCTGCGCTTACCCTGCGGGCCGCCTGCGGCGGTGCAAAACGCCGGGGCGTTTTGTCGAACCCGGTCGAGGGTTCTCACCCTCCCGGTAGGTGCAATATAAATGCAAAAAAAGCCTGAACTTGCGCTCAGGCTTTCTCTTTGAATATGGCGGTGAGGGAGGGATACATTCGCTGCGCTCACCCTGCGGCGGTGCAAAACGCCAGGGCGTTTTGTCGAACCCGGTCGAGGGTTCTCACCCTCCCGGTATGTGCAATATAAATGCAAAAAATCCTGAACTTGCGCTCAGGCTTTCTCTTTGAATATGGCGGTGAGGGAGGGATTCGAACCCTCGATACGCTTTCGCGTATACACACTTTCCAGGCGTGCTCCTTCAGCCACTCGGACACCTCACCGTTTTTTTGTTGCGTACTCATCAGTGCAACGGGGCGCTACTATATGGAGTCAGGCGGAATGGGTCAAGAACAATTTCTCTGTTTTTCATCATCTGGTTAAGCAATGTTCGCTTTGCTGGAAAGTGCAACGGAACTCGCTCCGGCTGGGGAGATGAAAAGCAAAAAAGTGCGGCGATATATAGTAAAAAGCCCGGCGTCAGCCAGGCCCATCATGCTGCAAAAAACGCTCGAACACCGCCAGCGTTTCATCAGAGATATGGTGCTCAATCCCTTCGCTGTCCAGCTCGGCGGTCGCGCCCGGCACGCCCAGCTTCATCAGCAGCTCAATCACCACCCGGTGGCGGTGGCGCACCTTTTGCGCCAGCAGCGTGCCCTCGGTGGTGAGAAAAATGCCGCGGTAGGGGCGTGATTCAACCAGGCCGGCGTTTTTCAACCGAGCGATATTTTTGATGGCGGTAGGGTGAGAGACGCCAAACCGTTTGGCAATGTCGGTGGTGCGTGCTTCCCGCTGGGTAGAGAGCAAGTCGTCGATCAATTCGACATAGTCTTCAATCAGCACATTGGCCTGCGCTTCACGTGCACGGGTAAAGCGGAGCGCCTGTGCGGCCTCATCCGGCATTTCTGCCGCATCAATGGGCGATTCTGTGTCATCCGGTATGCTGGCTACCATGTCAACGCATCCTGTATGCAAAACAACTCAGCGGCCCCAGAGTAAAGGGATTAGCGTTACGGTAGACCAAAGTACACGTCTTATCAATTCGATATCCTGCGAAAGCGGCCGTTAGAAATATTTGTATACAAAGCCATCTAAGTTTCTTCGTTGCATGAAGTGTAGCCAGTGCTACATTTTGCTGTGTGGTGCACGTAGTCGCCATCAACGTGATAGGACGATTAATCCATGCGGCAAGTAACACCCGAACCCTCATTAACTGAACGCACCAATATCGCGATCGGCAAAGCGCTTGCCGGCCGTAGTAAGGGGCTGCTGACGCCGTTCCTGTTTGCCGGGCCGGCGGTAGTGGCGTCGATTGCCTATATGGATCCGGGTAACTTCGCAACCAATATTCAGGCCGGCTCCCGCTATGGCTATAGCCTGTTGTGGGTAGTGGTGATGGCGAACCTGATCGCGATGCTGTTTCAGGCGCTGTCCGCCAAGCTTGGCATTGTCACCCAGCGCAATCTGGCGGAAATGTGCCGCGATCAGTTTTCCCGCCCGGTGGTGATCGGCATGTGGGGGCTTAGTGAGGTCGCTGCGATGGCGACGGATCTGGCCGAATTCCTTGGGGGCGCGATAGCGCTGGCATTGCTGTTCCATATGCCGTTGCTGGTGGGTATGGGCGTGACGGCGGTGATCACCTATGCGCTGTTGCTGGTCGAGAAAAAAGGCTTTCGCCCGATTGAACTGGTGATTGGCGCTTTGGTTGGGGTGATCGCGTTGTGCTATCTGATCGAGATGTTTATTGTCCCGGTCGACTGGGCGGCGGCCGGCATGGGGATGGTAAAGGTACAGATACCGGATGCGCAGGCGCTGACCATTGCCGTCGGGATTATCGGTGCGACGGTGATGCCCCATGCCATCTTTCTGCACTCCGGCTTGACCCAGCACCGGACCATGGCCAGCAATGACAACGAACGGCGTAAGCTGCTGCGTTTTTCCAATATTGAAGTTGTGGTGGCTCTGGCGATTGCCGGCATGGTGAACATTGCGATGGTGATCATGGCCTCCAGCGCATTCCATGAGGGGCACAGCGAGGTGGCCGAAATCGGCACTGCCTACCACACGTTGACGCCGCTGTTGGGCATCGGCGCCGCAGGCGTGTTCCTGATGTCGTTGATCGCCTCGGGGATTTCAAGCTCGGTTGTCGGCACCATGGCCGGGCAAATGATCATGCAGGGCTTCGTGGGTTTTCATATTCCAATATGGCTGCGCCGCCTGGTGACTATGCTGCCGGCCTTTGTGGTGGTAGCGATGGGCGTTAATGTGACTGACGCGCTGGTATACAGCCAGGTGGTATTGAGCCTGGCCCTGCCTGCACCGATGATTGCCCTGGTGATGTTCACCCGCCGGCGCGACATCATGGGGCCATTCGCGAATGGCCGCCTGACCAGCCTGATCTCGGTGATCGGCACCGTGGTGATCATTTTGCTCAATGCGATCCTGCTGCTGCAAACCTTCGGCGTGGGGATCCCAGGGCTGCGTTAGGCGCCCTGGGCGTGCCCAGGTTATAGGTTGCCCATGCCGCCATCCATCTGCAATTCCGCTCCTACCATAAATGCCGATTCATCCGAGGCAAGAAATACCGCCGCTTGCGCCAGCTCAAGCGGCGTGCCCATACGGCCAATCGGCACTAGGGCGCGGATGCCATCTTTCATTGTTTGCTGTTCAACGGCATCGGCAACCCCCAATTTGTTGAATGCCGGCGTATCGGTCGGCCCAGGGCTAAGGCCATTAATGCGGATGCCACGATGGTGCAACTCGCCGGACAGTGTGCGGGCTAAAGACAATAGCCCAGCTTTGCTGGCGGCATAGGCACTGCTTTGCGGCAGGCCGATATGGGCGCTGACTGAACCGCACAGAATAATGGATGCAGGGTTGGCCAACAGAGGGAGAAGAGCCTGAATCAGGAAAAATGGCCCTTTGAGGTTAGTATCCATCAGGCGGTCATAGCTCTGTTGATCCCAATCGGCCAGTGGGCGATGAGTGACGTCACCGGCATTAACGAACAGGACGTCCAGCCGCGGCCAACGCTGTGCCAACTGCCGTGCAATATCGCTCTGCGCGGAGATATCTCCGGCATCGCTATGGAGCAGCAGAAGCTCCCCCAATTCCTCGCCTGCGGCGGTAAGCCCTGCCGGGTGGCGCCCGGTAATGGCGACGGTCGCACCCTCGCGTACAAATTGGCGTGCCGTTTCCAGCCCGATGCCGCTGGTGCCGCCGGTAATCAGTGCATACTTGCCTTGCAATCGTGTCATGGCGCTTTCCTCTGGTTGAACGTCGCACGATTATTTGCACTATAGTATCTTTTTAATAGTAGGTACCATTTGGATACTAAGGGTGAGGGTGGGATGCAATGACAGAGGCCGCGGCATCAACGAAAGAAAAAAGTTTAACGGCGTTACCGGCGATTGGCGAACCCTGTCCGATGGTGGATTTTATGAATTTACTGTCTAGCAAGTGGGCAATCCCCATTCTTTATCGGCTAATTATTATTGATGGCCCCGTTCGTTTTCGCGTATTGCAACGGGCGGTTGCGCCTATTGCCCAGAAAGAGTTAACGCGCCAGCTACGGCAATTCGAGCAGCGTGGGCTGGTGTTGCGCACGGTGTATCCGGAAGTGCCGCCGCGGGTTGAGTATCAGATTACCAAACTGGGCAGAACGCTGAGGCCGACGCTTGATTCACTGGCTGACTGGATGCGTGCGCATACCGCACAGTTAAATGGAGGATAAGTGCGATTGTCTGCAGCCGCGGTATGGCGCCGGCATGGGCGCTAACTGTGCGATTTGGCACCATTCAATGCGGGAAATGCGCAATCAGGTTGAAAACGGGAGAATTTGTCACTCATACTGCATGTGTCTTCTTTATTAATCATAAGGAACGCCAGATGGCCGAAGAAACGATTTTCAGTAAAATTATCCGCCGCGAAATCCCTGCTGACGTAGTCTATCAGGATGAACTGGTTACCGCTTTCCGCGACATCTCCCCCCAGGCGCCGACTCACATTCTGATTGTGCCGAACGTGTTGATCCCAACCGTTAACCATGTAACAGCAGAACATGAGGCTGCGTTAGGGCGGATGATCACCGCCGCGGCGAAAATTGCCGAACAGGAAGGCATTGCCGAGGACGGCTACCGCCTGATCATCAATTGCAACCGCCACGCCGGGCAAGAGGTGTACCACATCCATATGCACCTGGTCGGCGGCCGCGCGCTTGGCCCACTGTTGGCGCGCTGATGAAAAGCCTGCGGCGTCTTTTCAACCGTAAGCCGTGGCTCATCGCTCTGGCGATGCCGGTTATGCTGCTTAACGGTTGCAGCCACCCGGCGGCGATCGCGCTTAATGAGCGGCAAACGGTGGTGATGGATTCTTCCGTCATGGTCGCCGGGATTTTTGCCAGCCGGCCAACCATCAAAGACGCCTCTGGGCGCGTGATGGTCACCTCGGTGCTCACGAATAGCCAGCCAACCCCGGTGACGGTGCACTACCGTTTTTATTGGTATGACGCCCAGGGATTGGATATCCTGCCCGTTGAAAAAACGCGTGAAATTACCGTCGCGCCCAATTCGGACGCCGAAGTGTACTCCATCAACGGTAATCTGGATGCTAAACGCGTCCGGCTGTATCTACTCTTGTAAGCGCCTTATTTTCAGTGGAGAGGGATGATGAAAAAGTATTTATCGGTAGCGGTGGCTGCCTTGATATTAAGCGGTTGTCAGCTACAGCCTCCTGCGCAGCAACAAGAGCCGGCGCCGATTGAGCCGGTCCAGCCAACGCCGCCGCCGGAGCAACCGCAGCCGCCCACGACCCAACCCGTGCCGCAGCCGCCCAAAATCCAGCAGCTCGACTGGCTGGGCAGCGTTCAGCCGCTGGTTAACCAGATGCTGCAGGCGGAAGGCGTGCAACCCGGCAGCGTTCTGTTGCTCGATAGCGTGAAAAACAACACCAACGGCGCATTGCCGACCGGCAAGGCGACTGCCGCCCTGCATAAGGCGCTGGCGGCTAACTCGACCTTCAGCGTTGTGCCGGACAGCCAACTGGCTGCCGCCAAGCAAACGCTTGGGCTATCGGTGGATGACAGCCTGGGTTCGCGCAGCAAGGCCATTGGTCTGGCGCGTATCGTGAAGGCGCAGTATGTGCTGTATACGGACGCCAGCGGCGATGTCAAAGCGCCGACGCTGGATATGCAACTGATGCTGGTGCAGACTGGTGAAATTGTCTGGTCGGGCAATGGCACCGTTAAAAACTGAAGCTGAGTTGCAGCACCTGCTTCAATCCCAACTGCCGGCGGTGAAAACCGCCGGTTGTCGTTTCAGTCCGGTGGCTGGGCTGAGCGGTGAAAGCTGGCGGATTAGCGGCGAAGGGCTTCAACTGCTTGCCCGCCGGGAACGGGCGGCCAATACGGTGTTTGGCGTCAACCGCCGCCGCGAAGCCAACGTGCTGCGCCGCTGTGGCAGCGGCCTTGGGCCAAGGGTGATGGCGCAAAATCACCGTTGGTTGGTGGTGGAATGGCTGGTTGGTGACGTTGTCACCGCGGCGCGGTTTGCACAACTGGCGGATAATGGCCGGCTGGCCGCCGGGATTGCGCAGTTGCATCAGCGCCCGCTTTGCGGCTATCGCCTTAATTTACAGCAACAATTTGCCCGTTACTGGCAGTTTGTCGATCGCCGCCGCGTTACGCCAGCCTGGCTGCGTTTGCAGCAGCGTTTCCTGCACGCCCGGCCGCCGCAGCCGCTGCACCTGGCGCCGCTGCATATGGATATTCACCCTGGCAACCTGGTGCTGGATGGCGACCGGCTGCGCTTGATTGATTGGGAATACGCCGCCGATGGCGATATTGCGCTGGAGCTGGCGGCACTGTTTTACAGTAACCGCTGGGCGCCGGAACGGCAGCAACGCTTCTTGCAGCACTATGCGCATCGCTACCCGCCGGCGCAGTTGCACCGGCAGATCCGCCGCTGGCAGCCGTGGGTTGACTACCTGATGCTGTTGTGGTGTGAAGTCCGCTGGCAGCAGAGTGGCGATCGCGCCTTTTTGCACTGGAGCGCGGCGCAGCGCCAGCGTTTTTGTTTATCATAGCCTTGTATCGTAATAAATGAAGTGAGGTGGCCGTGGGCCCAGTAATGCTAGACGTCGCCAGCTATGAGCTGGATGTGGAAGAACGTGAAATTTTACAGCACCCATCGGTTGGCGGGCTGATCCTGTTTACCCGCAATTTTTATAATGCAGAACAACTGCGCGAGCTGGTGCGGCAGATCCGCGCCGCCTCGCGTGAGCGGCTGGTGGTGGCGGTGGATCAGGAAGGCGGCCGCGTGCAGCGTTTCCGTGAAGGGTTCACCCGCCTGCCGGCGATGCAGTCTTTTGCCGCCCTGAACGACATGCCCGAAGCGGGCCGCCTGGCGCAGGAAGCGGGCTGGCTGATGGCCGCAGAGATGATCGCCCAGGATATTGATATCAGTTTCGCGCCGGTGCTGGATATTGGTCATATTAGTGCGGCGATTGGCGAACGTTCTTTCCATAGCGATCCGCAGCACGCGCTGGCGCTGGCCGAGCGTTTCATTCAGGGCATGCACAGCGCCGGCATGAGCACCACGGGCAAACACTTCCCGGGCCACGGCGCGGTCAGCGCGGATTCGCATAAGGAAACGCCGCGCGATCCGCGGCCGTTGGCGGAGATTCGTCGCCATGATATGGCGATTTTTCGTGAGCTTATTCAGCGCCAACTGCTGGATGCCGTCATGCCTGCGCACGTCATCTATACTGAAGCCGATCCGCTGCCGGCGAGCTGCTCGCCGTATTGGCTGCGGCAGATCCTGCGCGACGAGCTGGGCTTTGGCGGCATCATTTTCTCTGATGATTTGTCTATGGAAGGGGCGGCGATCATGGGCAGCTATGCTGAACGCGGCCAGGCCGCACTGGATGCCGGCTGCGATATGATTCTGGTGTGCAACAACCGCGCCGGTGCGGTAAGCGTGCTTGATAACCTGTCCCCGGTCAAAGTTGAAAAGCTGCAGCGGTTATATCATCGTGGGCGGTTTACCCGGCAGGCGCTGTTAGATTCCGCACGTTGGCAGCAGGCTCACCAAACGCTGAGCGCCCTAAGCCAGCGTTGGGAAGAGACCAAACAGCATGCGGGCGGGCCGGCTTTATAAGCTTTAGCATTGCGTGAACGCGGGGCATGGCCGTGCCCCTTTGCAAGGAGGTTCCCAGATGATTATTTATTTGCATGGTTTCGATTCCAGCAGCCCAGGTAACCACGAAAAGGTGCTGCAGTTGCAGTTTCTCGATCCGGATGTGCGTTTGATCAGCTACAGTACGTTGCACCCACGGCACGACATGCAGTATCTGCTGAAAGAAGTGGATAAGGCGGTTCAGCAGGGGGACGATAGCCAACCGTTGATCTGCGGCGTCGGCCTGGGGGGCTTTTGGGCCGAGCGCATCGGTTTTTTGTGCGGTATCCGGCAGGTAATGTTCAACCCCAATCTGTATCCGGAAGAACACATGCATGGCAAAATCGATCGTCCGGAAGAATATCGGGATATCGCCACCAAGTGTGTGAGTGATTTTCGCGAAAGAAATCGCGATCGCTGCCTGGTCGTGCTTTCACGTCATGATGAAATTCTGGATAATCAACGTTCAGCCGCGCTGTTGCACAAGTATTATGAGATCCTGTGGGATGAGCAGCAGACACATAAATTTAAAAATATCTCGCCGCATCTGCAACGCATTAAGGCATTCAAGACCGCGGGTTAACAGCTTTTTAACTTTTTTGCCGGCCACAATGCCTGCGAGCCAACGGCAAACGCGGCGGGCAGAATGGTCGTTCAGACGAAAACGTTGCGTGCCAGCACAAATATTGAAAAAAGTGATCTGGCGCTAACTATTTGAATATCCGGCACTGAAAATTTTCATTGTCCAGCCTTTAACCAAAAAAAATTGATGCACATCAATTTTGGTATGACCAAATAACCCCACATGTTATTCTTGCTCCAATAGCAGGATTATTTTACGCGAACCCTATGTATTCTAAGGATATTGTTTGTTTACCCTTGGATAACAAATGGTTCACATTTAGGGGGTTATTTTGACAACGGCAAAGAAAAAAATCGTTATTGTGGGCGGTGGCGCCGGCGGTTTGGAACTGGCAACCAGCCTGGGGCACAAGCTCGGCCGCAGCAACAAGGCGGAGATTACGCTAGTGGATCGCAACCATAGCCACCTGTGGAAACCGCTGCTGCACGAAGTGGCAACGGGCTCGCTTGATGACGGCGTGGATGCGCTGAACTACCTTGCTCATGCGCGCAACCATCATTTTTGCTTCCAACTCGGCTCCATGACGAATATCGATCGTGAAAAGCAGACGGTGCACCTGGCGCAAATCTGTGATGAAAACGGCGAAGAGCTGGTGCCCGATCGTGAATTGCCTTACGACATCCTGGTGATGGCGCTTGGTAGTACCTCGAATGATTTCGGCACGCCGGGCGTAAAAGATCACTGCATCTTCCTCGACAACCCGCATCAAGCGCGTCGTTTCCATAACGAAATGCTTAATCTGTTCCTGAAATTCTCCGCCCAGCCGGAGAAGGGCGAAAAAATCAACATTGCCATCGTCGGCGGCGGCGCCACCGGCGTGGAGCTTTCAGCAGAACTGCACAATGCGGTCAAACAGTTGCACAGCTATGGCTATCAAGGGCTGGACAACAGCTCGCTGAATGTCACGCTGGTGGAAGCCGGCGAGCGTATTCTGCCTGCGCTGCCGCCGCGTATTTCTGCCGCGGCTCACCAGGAACTGGTCAAGCTGGGCGTGCGCGTGCTGACCGGCACCATGGTCACCAGCGCCGATGCCAACGGCCTGAACACCAAAGGCGGTGAATTTATCGATGCCGATCTGATGGTTTGGGCGGCCGGGATCAAAGCGCCGGACTTCATGAAAGACATCGGCGGGTTGGAAACCAACCGTATCAATCAACTGGTGGTGGAACCCACGCTGCAAACCACGCGCGATCCGAACATCTTCGCCATCGGCGACTGCGCTTCCTGTCCGAAACCGGAAGGGGGCTTTGTGCCACCGCGTGCGCAGTCCGCGCACCAGATGGCTTCGCGCTGTTACAGCAATATCCTGGCGCTGCTGAACGGCCAGGCGCTGAAATCCTACGTGTATAAAGACCATGGCTCGCTGGTTTCGCTGTCGCGCTTTAGCACCGTGGGCAGCCTGATGGGTAACCTGATGCGCGGCTCGATGATGGTGGAAGGGCGCATCGCGCGCTTTGTGTACATTTCACTGTATCGTATGCACCAGGTTGCGCTGCACGGCTATATCAAAACCGGCCTGATGATGCTGGTGGGCGGTATCAACCGCGTGATCCGCCCGCGCCTGAAAATGCACTGATCCACTGCGTGCGGCATTGCCGCCAACAGAAAACCCATGCCTATGCAGCATGGGTTTTTTTTCGCCGCTATGATGCCCATGGGATCTGTGTGTAATTGCCTTAAACGCAGGATAAAATGCCATTATCCTGGGTAATGGTCTTAAGAATCATCCTAAATGCCTGCGCGGGGCGTGATTTCCCGCATTTTTGGTGAACTCGTCTTATTGCGGGCCTGGGGTTCCTTGTGCAGACTTCACTCTGTTTACAGACGGCGAGTCGCGCACGCCGCTAACCGGGGCTCTGTGTGCCGCCTATGCGCAAAATAATAAGCGCGGCGCACCATTGCAGAACGCCTGGTGAAAATGCGTGGTAATACTTTCAGGAGGATTTCCTGTGAACAAGTCAATGTTAGCCGGTATCGGGATTGGTATTGCAGCTGCTCTGGGGATTGCTGCGGTTGCCAGCCTGGATGTTTTTTCTTCTGGTCCACAATATGCTCAGGTATTGTCCGCCACACCGATCAAAGAAACCATCAAGACGCCGCGTCAGGAATGCCGCAATGTGACGGTGACGCACCGTGCGCCGGTGCAGGATGAAAACCGCATTGCCGGTTCGGTATTGGGCGCGGTAGCCGGTGGGGTGATTGGTCATCAGTTTGGCGGTGGCCGCGGCCGCGACGTCGCGACCGTGGTGGGCGCATTGGGTGGTGGTTACGCCGGTAACCAGATCCAGGGTTCGTTGCAGAACAACGACACCACCTCCAGCGTGCAGCAGCGCTGTAAAACGGTCTACGACAAAACCCAGAAAATGCTGGGCTATGACGTGACCTACAAAATTGGCGATCAGCAGGGCAAGATTCGCATGGATCACGATCCAGGCACCCAGATCCCGCTGGATCGAAGCGGCCAGTTGGTGCTGAACCGTAGCGACGACAATAAGGCGTGATGGCGTTAGTCGCAGAGTAAAAAAACAACGGGCATGGGTTTCCCCATGCCCGTTGGCGTTTTCAGGCCCTGCGGGCCGAAACCACAGTTAACTGGCCAGCGCCAGAGTATGTTCGTGGAATGCGGCCAGCAGTTCGCTAACAAACTTCATCCGTTTTGCCCGGTCGCTGAGATCCAGCATGAATTTCAGTTTGGCGGGGCCATCCAGCCGGTAGACCTGCGGTTTGCTTTGCAACAGGCCGATCAAATAGGCCGGATCCACCCGGTTTTTCTCGCCAAACTCAATAAAGCCGCCGCGTTCGTTGCCTTCAATCCGCTTGATGCCCAGTGCTAGCGCCTGCTGGCGCAGCGCTGCGCTGTGCAGCAAATTGCGCGCCGCATCCGGCAGCACGCCGAAGCGATCGATTAATTCCACCTTCAGTTCTTCCAGCTCATCCTGGTTTTTTGCGCTGGCAATGCGCTTATAGAATGAAAGGCGGGTGCTGACGTCCGGGATAAAGTCGTCCGGCAGCAGCGCCGGCATGCGCATTTCCACTTCGGCCTGGCTGCTGGTGAGATCTTCAAGTGAAGGTTCACGACCATTTTTCAGCGCATCCACCGCGCTTTCCAATAGATCCATGTACAACGAGAAACCGATGGTTGTCATCTGGCCGCTTTGATCCTCGCCCAGCAGTTCACCGGCGCCGCGGATTTCCAGATCGTGCGTGGCCAGCGCAAAGCCGGCGCCCAAATCCTCCAGCGACGCGATGGCTTCCAGCCGCTTGTGGGCATCGGCGCTCATCGCTTTCGGGTTCGGCGTTAGCAGGTAGGCATAGGCCTGGTGGTGCGAGCGCCCAACGCGGCCGCGCAGCTGGTGCAGTTGCGCCAGGCCGAAACGATCGGCCCGCTCGATGATAATGGTATTGGCGCTGGGGATATCGATGCCGGTTTCGATAATGGTGGTGCAAACCAACACGTTGAAGCGCTGGTGGTGAAAATCATTCATCACCCGCTCCAGATCGCGTTCGCGCATCTGGCCGTGGCCGATGGCGACGCGTGCTTCCGGCACCAGCTCCGCCAGGCGCTGTGCTGCCTTTTCGATGTTTTCGACGTCATTGTACAAGTAGTAAACCTGCCCGCCGCGCAGCACCTCACGCAGGATGGATTCACGCACCAGCAGGTTGTCGTACTCACGGACAAAGGTTTTCACCGCCAGGCGGCGCGCCGGCGGGGTGGCGATAATCGACAAATCACGCATGCCGCTCATCGCCATATTCAAGGTGCGCGGAATAGGGGTGGCGGTCAGCGTCAGGATATCGACGTCGGCGCGCATGGCTTTGATGCGCTCTTTGTGGCGCACGCCAAAACGGTGCTCTTCATCAACGATCAGCAGGCCAAGGTCTTTCCAGCGCAGATCGCTTTGCAGCAGCTTGTGGGTGCCGATGATGATATCCACCTTGCCTTCGGCCGCGCTGTCCAGCACCTGTTGCTGCTCTTTGGCGCTGCGAAAGCGTGACATCATTTCGATGCGGATCGGCCAGGTGGCGAAGCGATCGCGGAAATTGTCGAAGTGCTGCTGCGCCAGCAGGGTGGTGGGCACCAGCACCGCCACCTGCTTGCCATTTTCCACCGCCAGAAAGGCGGCGCGCATCGCCACTTCGGTTTTGCCGAAGCCGACGTCGCCGCACACCAGGCGATCCATCGCCAGCGGCTGGCACATGTCGCTCAGCACTGCGTTGATCGCTTGCTGCTGATCCGGCGTGGTTTCAAACGGGAAGCTCTGGCAGAACAGTTGATACTGCTCACGGTTGTGCTTGAAGGCATAGCCGCTCTTGGCGGCGCGCAACGCATAGATGTCCAGCAGCTCGGCGGCCACGTCACGCACTTTCTCGGCCGCTTTCTGGCGCGCGCGCGACCAGGCATCGCCGCCCAGTTTGTGCAGCGGGGCATTTTCGTCCGCGCCGCCGGCGTAGCGGCTAATCAGGTGCAGCGAAGATACCGGCACGTACAGCTTGTCATCGCCGGCATAGGCGAGGATCAGGTATTCCGCTTTAATGCCGCCGGCTTCCAGCGTGGTGAGGCCCACGTAGCGGCCCACGCCGTGCTCCAGGTGCACCACTGGCTGGCCGGAGTGCAACTCCGCTAGGTTGCGGATCAGAGTGTCGGTATTGATGGTGCGGCGATTGTCCTGCCGCCGCCGGCTAACGCGTTCGCCCAGCAGGTTGCTTTCGCAGATCAGCGCCCGGTTACGGATGCCGTCTAGGAAGCCGTGTTCGGCGGCGCCAATCATCATATAACGCCCTGGCGCTTCTGCCTGATCGAGCCGGGTGAGCAGGCTTGGCGACAGCTTGATGCGGCCGAGCATGTCCTGCAGCGTTTCACGTCGTCCTTCGCTTTCCACCGAGAAAATAACGCTGCCGTCGAAGCTTTCGATAAAGCGGCGCAGATTGTCCAGCGGAGATTTTTGCTGCGCCTGCACCGCCAGATCCGGCAGCGGCCGATAATCCAGGTTGGTATTGCCGGCTTTGGCGGGCAGCGTGTCGGTTTTCAGCTCCATGCGCGGCCAGGCTTTTAATTCGGCAAACAGAGCATCCACGCGCAGCCACAGGCTTTCCGGCGGCAGCAGCGGGCGCATGGGATCAACCCGGCGGCTTTCATAGCGGCTTTTGACGTCCAGCCAGAAGCGATCGGCGGCGCTTTGCAGATTGCCGGTGTTCACCAGCAGCGTGTTGGCTGGCAGATAGCTGAACAGGGAAGGCAATTCCTGGCTGAAAAACAGCGGCTGCCAGTATTCAATGCCGGCCGGCCAGGTGCCTTTGCTGACCTGCTGGTAAATGTGTTCGGCGTCGCGCCGTACTTCAAACTGTTCGCGCCATTGGCTACGGAACAGCTCAATGGCGTTTTTATCGGTCGGGAACTCATGCGCCGGCAGCAGGTTGATCGCCTCGACTTCGCTGAGCGTGCGTTGGCTGTCGACGTCGAAAATGCGCAGGCTGTCGATCTCATCGTCGAAGAAATCGATGCGGTAAGGCTCTTCGCTGCCCATCGGGTAGAGATCAAGCAGGGCGCCGCGGGTGGCGAATTCACCGTGCTCCATCACCTGATCCACGCTGCGGTAGCCGGCCTGTTCCAACTGCGCCCGCAGTTTATCGCGCGACAGGCGCTGGCCTTTTTTCATCACCAGCGCATGGCCATGCAGGAATTCATGCGGGCAAACGCGCTGCATCAGCGTGTTCACCGGCAAAATGATCACGCCGCGCGCCATGGTGGGCAAGTGATACAGGCTGGAGAGGCGGGCGGAGATAATCTCCTGGTGGGGGGAGAAGCTGTCATAAGGCAGCGTTTCCCAGTCCGGCAAGGTGGTCACCAACTGATCGGTAAACTGTTGGATCTCATCGCGCAGCCGCAGGGCATTTTGCATATCCGGGGCGATCAGCAACACCGGCCCGTTATGGCGCTCGACGATCTCGGCGCATTCCACCGCGCAGGCCGCCCCCGTCAGTTGCCCCAATTGGCGCACATCGCCCGCGCGTTCTGGCAGGGAATAACGGGATGAGGAGGATTGGGAACGGCTGTGATTGTCAGAAGTGCTCATTCAGTTTTCTTTAATCAATTTATACCCTTCATTCTTCAAGCTGCAGGTGTGTTGGCTTTCCTCACTCACCCCAGTCACTTACTCCAGTAAGCTCCTGGGGATTCGCTGCGTTGCCGCCTTCCTGCAACTTGAATTATTTTGGGTGTATATGGTCACAGTGATTTGGTTCTCACCGCGGTGCACAACGGTGGAAACCACAAAACCCGGTTTGCCCGGCATGGATTCAGGGGCGTTAACTGTGGCTATACTAGCCCACTGGCTAATAAACTGACATAGGCAAAACGCCATTGGCCGCCCCTTGTGGGCATTATTTAATCAATTTAATCATGGGCGGCGGGTAGAGCGCGGCGATTATCCAGCATGTCGCCACGCGCTGGTTTACAATCTGTTAAGGCGTGAAGCACCCGGAAAGAATAAAACCGGCTGAGTGGTTCCCTAAAGCGGGCGCAGCCTTTATTATCCTTAGTCACTTTGCTTAAGCTACGGCAACAAAACGGATTTCATGTATCAACCAGTCGCGTTATTCATTGGCCTGCGCTACATGCGTGGGCGGGCCTCAGACCGCTTTGGGCGGTTTGTCTCTTGGCTGTCCACCATCGGCATTACGCTGGGTGTGATGGCGTTAGTCACCGTGCTGTCGGTGATGAACGGTTTCGAAAAGGATCTGGAAAGCAATATTCTGGGCCTGATGCCGCAGGCGTTAATCACCAGCCAGCAAGGGGCGATCGATCCGCAACGCTTCCCCGCCGCCAGCCTGCAAAATTTGCAGGGCGTCACCCGCATTGCGCCGCTGACCACCGGCGATGTGGTGCTGCAAAGCGCCCATAGCGTGGCGGTGGGCGTGATGTTGGGCATCAACCCGGACGAACCGGATCCGCTCACGCCTTATCTGGTCAACGTGAAGCAGCAACAGCTGCAGCCCGGCCAGTACAATATCATCATTGGCGAACAGCTGGCCGATCAACTGGGTATCAAACGCGGTGAACAACTGCGCCTGATGGTGCCGAGCGCCAGCCAGTTTACCCCGATGGGGCGTATACCGAGCCAGCGTCTGTTCACCGTGGTTGGCACCTTCCATGCCAACGGCGAAGTGGACGGCTATCAACTGCTGGTCAACCAACAGGACGCATCGCGCCTGATGCGCTACCCGGCCGGCAGCATTACCGGCTGGCGCCTGTTCCTGCAACAGCCGTTGTCCGTCGATGTTCTGAGCCAGCAAACGTTGCCGCAGGGAGCGAAATGGCAGGATTGGCGCGAGCGTAAAGGTGAGTTGTTCCAGGCGGTGAGCATGGAAAAAAACATGATGGGGCTGCTGTTGAGCCTGATCGTGGCCGTGGCCGCCTTCAATATTATTACGTCGCTTGGCCTGCTGGTGATGGAAAAACAGGGCGAGGTCGCCATTTTGCAAACCCTGGGGCTGACACGGCGCCAAATCATGGCGGTGTTCATGACCCAAGGGGCCAGTGCCGGGATTATCGGCTCGCTGCTTGGCACGGCGCTTGGCGTGCTATTGGCCTGTAACCTGAATACGCTGATACCGGTGCTCGGCATCCTGGTTGACGGCGTGTCGCTGCCGGTGGCGGTGAACCCGTTGCAGGTGGCCGTCATCGCCGTATCGGCGATGGCGATATCCTTGCTGTCCACGCTTTACCCTTCATGGCGCGCTGCCGCCGTACAACCCGCTGAGGCTTTACGTTATGAGTGACCATCTTTTGCTGCAGTGTGACAGCCTGTGCAAGACCTATCAGGAAGGCAATCTGCAAACTTCTGTGCTGCGCAACGTCAGTTTTGCCATGCAGCCGGGTGAGATGATGGCGATTGTCGGCAGCTCGGGTTCCGGTAAGAGTACGCTGCTGCACCTGCTGGGCGGGCTGGATTCGCCCACCTCCGGCGAGGTGGTTTTTAAAGGGCAGGTGCTGAACAAACTCTCTTCCGCCGCCAGGGCCGAGCTGCGCAACCGCGATCTGGGCTTTATCTATCAGTTCCACCATCTGTTGCCCGATTTCACCGCGCTGGAAAATACCGCCATGCCGTTGCTGATTGGCGGTATGAAGCCGGCGCAGGCGCAGGACAAAGCGCAGGAGATGCTGGCGGCCGTCGGGCTGGATAAACGCAGCGGGCACCGCCCTTCAGAGCTTTCCGGCGGCGAACGCCAGCGTGTGGCTATCGCCAGGGCATTGGTCAATAACCCGGCGCTGGTGCTGGCGGATGAGCCCACCGGTAACCTTGACCAGCGTACCGCCGACAGCATTTTTGATTTGCTTGGCGAACTTAACGTTCGCCAGGGCACCGCCTTCCTGGTGGTGACGCACGATCTGCAGTTGGCGAAACGCCTTAGCCGGCAGTTGGAAATGCGCGACGGCCACCTGCAAGCGCAGTTAACCCTGTTGGGGGCTGAGTAATGGCTGGTTTGCCCCTTTCACTGCTGGCCGCGCTGCGCTTTAGCCGCGGCCGTCGGCGCGGCGGCATGGTTTCGCTGATTTCAGTGATTTCCACCGTTGGCATTGCGCTGGGCGTGGCTGTGCTGATCGTCGGGCTGAGCGCCATGAACGGTTTTGAGCGCGAGTTGAACAACCGCGTATTGGCTGTGGTGCCCCACGGCGAAATCATGCCGGTTAAACCGCCGTTCGCCGGCTGGCAGCAGGTGCTGCAGCGGGTGGAAAAGGTGCCGGGCATTGCCGCCGCCGCGCCTTACATCAACTTTACCGGTCTGTTGGAAAACGGCGCCCAACTGCGGGCGGTGCAGGTCAAAGGCGTTGACCCACAGCAGGAAAACCGCCTGAGTGCGTTGCCGAAGTATGTGCAGGGCGATGCCTGGAGCCATTTTAAAAGCGGCGAGCAGCAGGTGATCCTGGGGAAAGGCGTTGCCGATGCCTTGGGCGTTAAAGAAGGCGCCTATGTGACGGTGATGATCCCCAACAGCGATCCACAGATGAAGCTGTTGCAGCCAAAGCGCATCCGTTTGCACGTTACCGGTATTCTGCAATTGAGCGGGCAACTGGATCATAGCCTGGCGATGGTGCCGCTGGCCGATGCGCAGCAGTACCTGGCGATGGGTGACGATGTCAGCGGCATCGCCATTAAGGTCAACGACGTGTTTGCCGCCAATAAACTGGTGCGTGATGCGGGCGAAGTGACCAACGCCTATGTGTATATCAAAAGCTGGATTGGCACCTATGGCTATATGTACCGCGATATCCAGATGATCCGCGCCATTATGTATTTGGCGATGGTGCTGGTGATCGGCGTCGCCTGCTTCAATATCGTCTCCACGCTGGTGATGGCGGTGAAGGATAAAAGCAGCGACATTGCGGTGTTACGTACGCTAGGGGCGAAAGACGGCTTTATTCGCGCCATTTTTATCTGGTACGGTTTATTGGCCGGGCTGGTGGGCAGCCTCAGCGGCGTGGTGGTTGGCGTCATTGCCTCACTGCAACTGACGAATATCATTAAGGCGATAGAAAAGATGATCGGGCATGCATTCCTGTCCGGCGATATCTATTTTATCGACTTTCTGCCCTCCGAGCTGCGCTGGCTGGACGTCGCCAGCGTGTTGGCGACCTCCATCGTGCTGAGCCTGCTGGCCAGTTGGTATCCGGCCAGGCGAGCCAGCCGGATCGATCCGGCGCGCGTGTTAAGCGGGCAGTAATGCTAAAACGGGGCTTCAGCAATGCGGCCCCATTTTTATTCCCTCGTCCGGCGGCGGCGCTGGGGATCTGGCCTGGGGTAAGGTTATGTACTACGGTTTCGATATGGGCGGCACCAAGATTGAGCTGGGGGTCTTTGATGCCAACTTGCAGCGCGTATGGCAGAAGCGGGTGCCGACGCCGTGTGACGATTATCAGCAACTGTTGGCGGCCCTGTGCGATCTGACCTTTGAGGCCGATGCCTTTTGCGGCGAGCAGGGCATGGTGGGCATTGGTATCCCCGGTTTGCCCAATGCCGATGACGGCACCCTGTTTACCGCCAATGTGCCCGCGGCCATGGGCCAGGCGCTGCCGCGCGATCTGGCCGCGTTAATCGGCCGCGAAGTGCGCATTGACAACGATGCGAACTGTTTTGCGCTGTCCGAAGCCTGGGATGAAGAATTTCGCCGCTATCCGATGGTGCTGGGCATTATCCTCGGCACCGGCGTGGGCGGCGGGCTGGTGGTGGACGGCAAGGTGGTTTCCGGGCGTAATTTCGTCACCGGCGAATTTGGCCACTTTCGTTTGCCGGTAGATGCACTGGCGGTGCTGGGCAGCGACATTCCTCTGGTGGCCTGTGGCTGCGGGCAGCGCGGCTGCATCGAAAACTATATTTCCGGGCGTGGGTTTGAGTGGCTGTATGCGCATTTTTATCAGCAGGCGCTGCCGGCCACGCAGATTATCGCGCATTATCAGGCCGGCGAACCGCAGGCGGTGGCGCATGTCGAGCGCTTTCTGGACGTGCTGGCGGTGTGCCTGGGCAACCTGCTGACGATTATTGACCCGCACCTGGTGGTGATTGGCGGTGGACTGTCGAATTTTTCAACCATTTATCAGGCGTTGCCACAACGCCTACCGGCGCATTTGCTGCGCGTGGCCAAACTACCCCGTATTGAAAAAGCACGGTATGGCGACGCCGGCGGTGTCCGTGGGGCTGCATTCCTCAATGTAGTGGATAGAATTAGATAAGGAGAGGTTATGCGCATTCGCCATCGGCTGTGCCGATTTCGTAAAAGCAAACACATGCTGCATCAACGCGAGCGATCGCGTATTTTCCACCGTGACACCATGGCGGCGGCCGAGCTGAAAAAGCCGTTTGTGGTGGTGCTGACCGGCGCCGGGATTTCTGCTGAATCCGGTATTCGCACCTTCCGCGCCGCCGATGGGCTGTGGGAAGAGCACCGGGTGGAAGATGTCGCCACGCCGGAAGGCTATCAGCGCAATCCCGCGCTGGTGCAGGCATTTTACAATGCCCGGCGCCGCCAGTTGCAAGAGCCGGGCATTGCGCCCAATGCCGCCCACCGCGCACTGGCGGATCTGGAAGAGTGGCTGGGGGATAACTTCCTGCTGGTAACCCAGAACATCGACAATCTGCATGAGCGCGCGGGCAGCCGCCGCGTGGTGCATATGCATGGCGAACTGTTGAAGGTGCGCTGTACCCGTTCCGGCCAGGTGTTTGACTGGCCGGGCGATCTTAGCGTGGACGATCGCTGCCACTGCTGCCAATTCCCGGCGCCGCTGCGGCCGCATATCGTTTGGTTTGGCGAAATGCCGTTACGGATGGACGATATTTATCACGCGCTGGCGAAGGCCGACTTTTTTATCGCCATCGGCACCTCCGGCCATGTGTATCCGGCGGCCGGTTTTGTGCATGAGGCGCGCCTCGGCGGGGCCTATACCATGGAGTTGAACCTGGAGCCCAGCCAGGTTGAAAGCCAGTTTGAAGAGAAACACTACGGCCCAGCCAGCGAAGTGGTGCCGAAGTTCGTGCATAAATTCCTGGTGGGTAAAATCGAGCGGGCAGACATACCTTAAGCGGTGCGATGCCGGGGAAGGGGGCAATGATCCCCCTTCCCGCAGAAAGGGGGACGGGGCGCTTAACGCCCGGCTTTCAGCTTCTGGAAGTAGGTTTCATACAGCGTGCTGGCGCTGCCGACGTCGTTCTGCCATTCGCCGTTTTTGATGGTTGCTTCATCCGGGTACAGCGACGGATCCTCGGCAATCTCTTTCGGCAACAGCTTGCGTGCGGTCAGGTTCGGCGTGGGGTAACCGATGGTTTTGGCTACCTGCACGGCAATTTCCGGGCGCAGCAGGAAATCAATCAGCTTCAGCGCGCCTTCCACGTTTTTGGCATTGGCCGGGATGGCCAGGCTGTCCATCCAGAAGATCCCGCCTTCCTTCGGCCAAACCACGGCCAGCGGCGTGCCGGCCTGGCGCGCAACGTACGCGGAGCCGTTCCAAATCATGCCGAGGTTGACTTCCCCTTCCATAAACGGGTTGCCTGGGTTATCGGAGTTGAACGCCACGACGTTGGGCATCAGCTTTTGCAGCTCGTTATAGGCGGCTTCAATCTCTTGCGGGTTGGTGGTGTTGCCGGAATAGCCGAGCTTGCGCAGCGCAATCTGGAAGACTTCGCGCGCATCGTCGGTCAACAGCAGGCTGTGCTTATATTCCGGCTTCCAGAAATCGCCCCAACCGGTGACGGTTTTCGGATCGATGGCATCGCTGTTGATACCGATAGCGGTGGCGCCCCAAATATACGGGATGGAGTAATCGTTATTCGGATCGAACGGCTTGTTAAGCAGGTTGGGATCCAAATCCTTGAAGTGGCTCAGTTTGCTCTTGTCGATCTTTTGCAGCATGCCTTCGTTGCGCATTTTGGCGATAAAATAGGTGGATGGCACCACCAGATCATACGCGCCGTCTTTATACGTTTTCAGCTTGGCATACATGCTTTCGTTGGATTCATAGGTGGAATAGATCACCTTGATCCCCGTTTCTTTGGTGAACTGGTCAAGCAAGCCCGGCGGTACGTACTCCGTCCAGTTGTAGAAATAGAGGGTTTTGCCGTCATCAGCGGCATTTGCAGAGCAAATGCTCAGTGCCATCATCCCGGCTGCGAGCAGATGTGACCACTTTTTCATCCAGCGTTTCCTTCAGCAGTTATGGTGCGCGTATTACGGTGCGGCATTGCGCTGTGAAGCGGTGCGCCACACCCCAGAGAGCGGCCATTATAGGTGGCGCGCCGTAGAGGGTAAAGCCGGTTGAAGCCGGTGCTGAGCAGATAAACCAACAGGATGTGCGGGGGGATAAGGAAACGGTGGCGCGGCAAAGAAACAGGCGCAGCGATCATCGCTGCGCCTTTGCGGTTCAGGCTGCCCGGGCGGTGCGATCGCGCATGATTAACTGGCTGGCCAACACCAGTGCCAGCGACAATATCAGCAGGATGGTCGCCAGTGCGTTCACCTCCGGCGAGACGCCGACCTTCACCATAGAATAGATCTTCAACGGCAGGATTTCGTAGCTTGGCCCGGTGACGAACGACGAAACAACCACGTCGTCCATCGACAGGGTGAAGCTCAATAACCAACCGGCCGCCACCGCCGGCATCGCCAGCGGCAGAATGATTTTCCGCAGGATGGTGAACTCGCCCGCGCCCAGATCCCGTGCGGCTTCCAGCATTTTCACGTCGAAGCCCTTCAACCGTGAATACACGGTGACCACCACAAACGGCAGGCAAAAAGTGATGTGCGAGAACAGCAGCGACCAGAAGCCCAGCGAGATACCCAGCAGCATGAACAGCACCAGCAGGGAAATCGCCATCACGATATCCGGCGACATCATCACCACAAACAGCATGCCGCTGACGAACGGTTTGCCGCGAAAGCGGTAGCGGTAAAGCGCCACCGCGGTCAGCGAGCCGATCAGCGTGGCGAAGGTGGCGGAAAGCACCGCCATGGTCAGCGAATGGCCGGCGGCCTGCAGCAGGCTGTCGTTGTTCATCAGCGTGCTGTACCAACCAGTGGTAAACCCTTGCCAAGTAATGCCGAAGCGTGACGCGTTGAACGAGTTGACGATCAGGATCACGATCGGGATATACAAATAAGCATAAATGATGGTCATAAAACCACCGCGTAGCAGGCGCCCGATCATTCCAGTTCCACCTTCTTGTTCAGCAGTTTAGCCGCGCGATAATACACCAGCAGCAGTAACCCCATAACCAGCGTCAGCGTGATGCTGGTTGCGGCCCCAAACGGCCAGTCGCGGATGTTAAGGAACTGGCTCTTGATGATGTTGCCGATCAGCAGGTTTTTGGCGCCGCCCATCAGATCCGCCACATAGAACAGGCCCATAGCCGGCAGCAACACCAGCAGACAACCGGCGATAATGCCCGGCATGGTCAGCGGCACGATAATGCGGATAAAGGTTTGCAGCTTGTTGGCGCCCAGATCGCGTGCGGCTTCCAGACAGGATTTATCCAGCTTCTCGATGCTGGAATAAAGCGGCATAACCATAAACGGCAGCAAAATATAGATAAGCCCCAGGATCACCGCCTCAGAGGTGTACATAATCCGCAGCGGCTTATCAATGATGCCTAACCCCAGCAGGAAGTCGTTTAAATAGCCGCGGGTGCTCAGGAACAGTTTCAGGCCGTAGATGCGGATCAGTGAATTGGTCCAGAAAGGCACGATCAGCAGGAACAGCAGCAGCGGCCGTACTTTCTCCGGCAGGCGCGCCAGGATAAAGGCGAACGGGTAGCCGATGATCAGGCAGCACAGCGTGGCGATGACGGCCATGTTCAGCGAATGCAGCATCACCTCGGCATACAGCGGATCAAACAGCCGGGTGTAATTGTCCAGCGTGAACACCATCTGTACCAGATTAGCGTCGTCGCGGGTCAGAAAGCTGGTGCCGATAATCATCAGGTTCGGCAGGAACACGAACAGCAGCAGCCAGGCCACTACGCCGGTGATCACCACATTCTGTAACAGCTTACGCGATTTCTTCATCGGCCAGCACCACCTCCCAGCTTTCAACCCAGGTGACCGCCATCTTCTGATCCAGCGAATGGTCAACGTCCGGATCGTCTTCGTTGAAGAACTCGCTGACCATCACCATCTTGCCGTTTTCCAGTTCGACCACCGATTCCAGCGTCATGCCTTTGTAGTTGCGCTCGCGCACGTAACCGATCAGGCCGTCGACATGCTCGCTGTCGTTGATCTCTTCCACGCGCAGATCTTCCGGGCGCAGCAGCACCTTCAATTGTTGGCCTGGTACTACCGGCAGGTTGACATAGATGTCGCACTCGCGGCCTTCTACGTTGGCGCGCACCCGTTGTTCGTCGATGCGTTGCAGTACCGTGGCGTCAAAGATGTTGATTTCGCCAATAAAGCTGGCGACGAACAGGTTTTTCGGTTCTTCGTAGATTTCACGCGGGCTGCCGTCTTGCTCAATGCGGCCGTCGCGCATCACCACGATGCGATCCGACATGGTCAGCGCTTCTTCCTGATCGTGCGTGACGAACACGAAGGTAATGCCCAGCTTGCGCTGCAGCGCCTTTAGTTCGTTTTGCATCTGTTTGCGCAGCTTGTAATCCAGCGCGGAGAGCGATTCGTCCAGTAGCAGCACTTTGGGCTTGTTCACTACCGCACGGGCGATGGCAACGCGCTGCTGCTGGCCGCCGGACAGGTGGCTTGGGCGGCGCTGGGCAAATTCGGCCAGTTGCACCATGTGCAGCGCTTCCTCCACCCGCGGGGCGATCTCCGCGGCCGGGGTTTTCTGCATCCGCAGGCCAAAGGCCACGTTGTCGAATACGCTCATGTGCGGGAACAGGGCATAGCTCTGGAATACGGTATTCACGTGGCGCTGCTCAGCGGGGATATCGGTAATATCTTGGCCTTCCAGCATAATTTTCCCGTGATCGAGGTCATCCAGCCCGGCTATCAGGCGCAAAACGGTGGTTTTACCGCAGCCGGAAGGCCCGAGAATGGTCAGGAATTCGCCGTCATTAATGGTGAGGTTGAGATCGGAGATGATCTCCTTGCCGTCGAACCCTTTGCTTATAGCATGCAGTTCAACGAGAGAAGTCAGAGAGGGTTTCTCAGTCATTTAGGGTGTCACTCTATCCCGTAGGCTAATGCAGATAGAACCGCTACTGGAAAAGACTGCGTGAGCTTGTAGGGTGAGCGTACCAACCCTTGCTGCTCAAAACCAGTGGCGCCGATCGAAATTTTAGAGCGCGCATGATAGACGTTGAGCGCATTAATTGAAAGCTGATCCCAGCCGTTCATCCGGTTTTTCATTATTTTATATATGAAATATGTCCGTTTTATGTGATTGCCGGGTAATAACCCATCAAGATGATTAATGATTTCAATTAATTCTGGTTAATAATGACCTGTCTCAATATTTGATCAGGATCGGTTCCGCATAATGAAACGCGGCATATTGAGGGCGGAACCATGGAAAAACTACTAGATCGCTTTTTTAACTACATCTCATTCGATACGCAATCGAAAGCGAATGTCAAACATGTGCCCAGCACCGATGGGCAGATGAAGCTGGCGCGCGCGTTGCAGCAGGAAATGATTGAGTTGGGGTTTGAACAGGTATCGTTGAGTGAGCATGGCTGCGTCATGGGGACGTTGCCGGGCAATGTCGCCTGGCCGGTTCCCGCCATTGGTTTTATTTCCCACCTGGATACGTCGCCGGACTTTACCGGGAAAAACGTCAATGCGCAGGTGGTGGAAAACTACCGCGGCGGCGATATTGCATTGGGCATTGGCGATGAGGTGCTGTCGCCGGTCATGTTCCCGGTCCTGCACCAATTGCTGGGCCAAACGCTGATCACCACCGACGGGAAAACGCTGCTCGGGGCAGACGATAAAGCCGGGATTGCCGAAATCCTCACGGCGATGGTGCGGTTAAAACAGCGAAAAATTCCGCACGGGGATATCCGCGTGGCCTTCACGCCGGATGAAGAAGTGGGCAAGGGTGCGCGCTTTTTTGACGTTGCGGCGTTCGGCGCCGCCTGGGCCTACACCGTGGACGGCGGCGGGGTGGGTGAACTGGAGTGCGAAAACTTTAATGCGGCTTCAGTAACGGTGAAAATCGTCGGCAACAACGTGCATCCCGGCAGCGCCAAAGGGGTGATGGTGAACGCGCTGGCGTTGGCCACCCGTATCCATCAGGCGTTGCCTGCCGATGAAACGCCGGAAAATACCGAGGGCTATCAGGGCTTCTACCACCTGCACGGCATCAAGGGCAACGTCGAGCGTGCCGAAATGCACTATATCCTGCGTGACTTCGAGCGTGATGGTTTTGAGGCGCGCAAACGCAGGATGATTGACGCGGCGCAACAGGTCGGCAAGGGGTTGCCGCGCGATTGCTATATTGAAGTGACCATTGAAGACAGTTACTACAATATGCGCGAGCAGGTGGCCGAACACCCGCATGTGATCGCGCTGGCGCAGCAGGCGATGCGCGATTGCGGCATTGAGCCTATCATGAACCCGATTCGCGGCGGGACGGATGGCGCGCAGCTTTCGTTCCGCGGCCTGCCGTGCCCGAACCTGTTTACCGGCGGCTACAATTATCACAGCAAACATGAGTTCGTTACGCTGGAAGGGATGGAGCAGGCGGTAGCGGTGATTATGCGTATTGCTTCACTGACGGCGGAACGGGCAAAAAACTAAGCGCGGGCTTTTTATCGCATTGGTCAATAACGCCGGCGATGGCCGCGCAGCTGCTTGCAGCAGCCGGTATTTATGTTTAGGCTGTGTCCCCAAAGCCCGTCCTCTGCGTTATCGGGCTTGAACATAGGCCCACTATGCTCTGCGCCCGAAGCCTTGATGACGGGCTTTGGACGCAACGACGGCACCACGACCTATTGCGGGACACAGCCTAGTGTGTCAATACCTTTTTTACGCACAAGGAACTGGCAGTATGAGTACCGAGTATCGTATCGACAGCGAACATCTTAATGCATTTGTGCAAACGCTCTGGCGGCACGCGGGCAGCACGCCCCGTGAAGCGGAGCTGGTGGCCGAGCATCTGATTCAGGCCAACCTTGCCGGGCATGATTCCCACGGCGTCGGGATGATCCCTACCTATATGTCGTCGCTGGCGCAGGGGTATTTGCAGCTCAACGGCCAGATCAACGTGGTGCGTGACGCCGGGGCTGTGTTGACCATCGATGGCGGTAAGGCTTTTGGTCAGGTTGCGGCCTACCAGGCGATGGAAAAAGGCATCGAGCGCGCGCGGCAATTGGGCTTGGCGGCGGTGGCGTTGAACAATTCCCATCATATCGGCCGTATCGGCCACTGGGCTGAACAGTGCGGCCGCGCCGGTTTTATCTCCATCCATTTTGTCAATGTGGTGGGCGATCCGATGGTGGCGCCGTTTGGCGGCAGCGATCGGCGTTTCGGCACTAACCCATTTTGTGTGATTTTCCCCCGGCCAGGCAAAAAACCGCTGTTGCTGGACTTTGCCACCAGCGGTATCGCCTTTGGCAAAACCCGCGTGGCATACAACAAGGGCCAGCGCGTGGCGCCCGGCTACCTGATTGATGCCGAGGGGCAACCGACCGTCGAGCCGAAAGTGATGCACGAGCAGCCCTATGGTTCGTTGCTGCCGTTTGGTTTCCACAAGGGTTATGCGCTGGCGACGCTGTGTGAAATTCTCGGCGGGGCGTTGTCCGGCGGCCAGACTACCCACGATGAAACGCTGCAGACCAGCAACGATGCCATCTTTAACTGCATGACCACCCTGATCCTCAATCCGCAAGCCTTTGCCGCGCCACAGATGCAGCAAGAGGCGGAAGCGTTTCTTGCCTGGGTGAAAGAATCGCCGCAAAGCGGTGAGGCGCCGATACAGGTGCCGGGCGAGTGGGAAGAGTCCAACCGCGCGGAGCGGCGTGAGAAGGGCATCCCGGTGGATGCCAATACCTGGCAGCAAATCTGCGAAGCAGCGCATAAGGCTGGCGTGCCGGAGGCAGAGATAGTGCGCTATCAGGCGTTGGCGCACGCTTAATGCCCGCAGTGGGTGCCTTGCCCCCGGCCGTAGACAGCGCCGGGGGAGGGAGGATTAATCGTTAAAGAACCAGTAGCCGCTGTTGACCAGCGCGCTAAGCAGGGCGAGGAACGACGGATCGTCCAGCGCCGCCCCCAGCATGGCGGCATCCACACTGTAGTGCTGGCACAGGGCATCCGCTGCCTGCAGGTGCGGGGTGTCTATCAACTCGCCGTTAACGAAGCAGCGGTCGCCGACGCGCAGCACGCGCAAGCCCCCCAGCCGTTGCAGCGATTCCCCCTGTTGCAGCAGATCGTAAATTTCCCCGGCCTGGTAAGGCGGCTCTGGCGGCGCTACATCCAGTTCATGGCGTGATTGCGAAATAAACTCGCCAAACCAGCGCTGGAATTGTTCCGGTTGTTCAACCAGTTCCAGCATCATCTTGCGCAGGGCGTCCACTTCTTGCGGCAACACGCTGGCTGGGCTATCGCGCAGGGCAATGTCCGGATCGCCATAGCGCCGGCTGCCCAGTTCGTGCGCCAGCACGTAGTCGGCAAAACCGCTCACCAGTTCACGGCCATTCGGCGCCCGGAAGCCGACGGAATAATTGAGCGCACTTTCCAGGGCATAGCCTTCATGCGGGAAGCCCGGTGGAATATACAGAATATCGCCCGGCACCATCTCTTCATCAATGATGGCGTCGAAGGGCTCCACCTGCAGCAGATCCGGGTGTGGGCAGTGCTGTTTCAGCGGCGTTTTTTCGCCAACGCGCCAGCGGCGGCGCCCGGCGCCCTGAATGATAAAAACGTCGTACTGATCGAGATGCGGGCCGACGCCGCCGCCCGGTACGGAGTAGGAGATCATCAGATCGTCAATCCGCCAGTCCGGCAACGTGCGGAACGGGCGCATCAGCGCGCTGGAAGGCTCATGCCAGTGATCGACGGCCTGTACCAGAAGTGACCAATCGTTCTCCCCAAGATGATCGTAGCTTTCGAAGGGGCCATGCGCGACCTGCCAGCGGCTATCCTGGTGGCTGACCAAGCGGCTATCCACTTCGTTTTCCATCGCCAGCCCGGCCAGCTCATCCGGGGTGATGGGATCGATAAAATTCTTGAAGCCTTGTTTGATAATCACCGGGCGCTTTTGCCAGTAGCGTTGCAGAAAGTCGTTCCAGTCCAGTTCGAGTTGATAGTCCATGTTCTATTCCAGGATAGAGGAGTGAGCCTGATGGCGATTATACCGATCAAACGCCACGTTGTATGTGCGTTAGCCTTGTTACTCGGCGATCCCTGGGCCATCGCCCTATGGCGCCGCTGGCCGCTGCATTCAGGCCAGGGCGACACATTTACTCATGGTGGTGCGGCTCATGCTGGCGGGAGAAGGTGACCTGCATGCGCGCGCCGCCTAACGGGCTGTCGCTGATGGTGATTTGGCCGTCGTACTGTTCAATGATTTCTGCCGCGACCGATAGCCCCAGCCCCTGGCCGGGGCGCATGGTATCGACGCGGCGCCCGCGTTGAAAAATAAGCTCACGTTTGCTCTCCGGGATCCCGGGGCCGTCATCGTCAATGACGATGGTCAGATCTTTCTCCGAGTGCAGCGAGGTGATCTCGACAAACTCCAGGCAATATTTGCAGGCGTTCTCCAGAATATTGCCCATCACTTCCATAAAGTCGTTTTTCTCGCCGACGAACGTCACTTCCGGCGAGATATCCAACGTCAGCACCACGCCTTTGCGCTGATAAACTTTGTTTAGCGCCACCACTAGGCTATCAAGCAGCGCCGGCACGGAGTGGATCTCGCGCGTCAGCACCGTTTGCCCGGAGTTGATGCTGGCGCGGTGCAGGTAATAACCGATCTGCTGCGAAATACGGCTGATCTGCTCGAGCATGATCGGCTCGGCGGATTCGATGGTGGTTTCTTTGCCGGCGCGCAGTGAGCGCAGGGTGGTTTGCAGCACCGCCAACGGCGTTTTCAGGCTGTGGCTCAAATCGGATAACGTCGTGCGGTACTTGGTATAACGCTGGCGCTCGTTGTTCACCAGAATGTTCAGGTTGCGTACCAGCCCGCGCAGCTCGCTGGGTGGGTTTTCGTCCAGGTGCTCGCGCGCGCCTTCCTCCAATTCTCCGACCTGTTTGATCAGCATTTTGATTGGCCGCAGGCTCCAGTGGGCCGCCAGCCAGAGCAGCGGCACCACCAGCAGCAGATTGGCCAGCAGCACATAGCTAAACCAATCCCACACCACATCGGAGCGTTGCAGCTCCTGCGGGATGGAATCAACCACCACAACGGTCAGCGCCGGCAGGTTGGCGGTGGCGGCGTATTTGTTCACCGCCACCGAGTGGGTAAGCGCGTCCTGATCGGTATCGTCGTAGCCTTTCAACTGCGCCTGCGCTTTGGCGTTGTCCCCCAGCACTTCGCTACTGATGCGCACGTTGGTGTCGATCTCGTAAAAGCCGGATTCCTTCAACCACTCTTTTTGAATCAGCGGCTCCAGCTCCGGCATTTTGCGCTGGCTCCACAACAGCCGGCCTTGTTCATCATAGATAAACACCAGCGTCGGCACGTTGAGATCGAGCCCCGGCGGAATGGCGATGGTCAGTTGGCCGTTGTTCCATTGCGCCAGGCTGAAATACAGGTTGCTTTCACTGCGCAGCAAACGGAAGGCGCTTTTATCGAAGCTGACGATATAGCCCACCACGGCGACCATGCCGTAAGACAAGGAGAGCGCCAAAATGACGCCCGCCGTGGCCATTAGAAAGCGGGCGCGCAGTGAAAATGGTTTTTTATCCCTATAGAACATGAGACTCACTTAGTGTCGAATCGGTAGCCCTGACCACGCACCGTGGTAATCACTTCCTGTGGATGAACGGCCTGCAATTTTTTGCGCAGGCGCCCCATGAGAACATCAATGGTATGGCTTTCGCGCAATTCCGCATCCGGGTAGAGCTGCAGCATGAGCGAATCTTTGCTGACCACCTTGCCGGCGTTGCGGATCAGCGTTTCAATAATGGTGTATTCGAACGCCGTCAGTTTGATTTGTTCTTCGTTAACGCTCAGTTCACGGCGAGAGAGATCGATCTGGAACGGCGGCATCACGATGACTTGCGAAGCCAGGCCGCTATTGCGGCGCATCAGCGCCTGCATGCGCGCGATCACCTCTTCCAGGTGGAAGGGTTTGGTGACATAGTCGTCGGCCCCGGCTTCCAGCACGGCCACCTTGTCCTGCCAGCTTTCGCGTGCGGTGAGCACCAGAATCGGCAGCTTCATCTGGTGGGCGCGCCAGCGGCGAATCAAGCTCAGACCGTCTTCACCCGGCAGCCCCAAATCGATAATGGCGATATCCGGCGCGTGCTCTTGCAAGAAATAATCCGCTTCCTTGGCGTCTTCGGCGGCATCCACCTGGTGCCCCATATCACGCATTTGTACTGAAAGGTGATGCCGTAGCAAACCATTATCTTCAACTACCAATACTCGCATGGGGCTCTCCTGTGAAATATGCGGGCGGAACACCTGTCTCTCGCCTTTAAAGGTAACGCGTTTGGCGCCAGGGGAATAATAAACCGTCGCCAATTATCATATAAGTTTGCCGTTATGGTAGGTATAACCTTCCCCAGAGGCAAGCCGCCACGAATTGGCGGCGAAAAACAGCGCTAGTGTTATCGAATACTTAGCCAATATTAGCAACGGTAGATAAACCACGGTTCAACAATGCCGTGCTCTGTTTAAAACAGCGTTAGAAGTGCGATCTGATGAATAAAATGTGACCATGATCGTGGTAAAACCATAAAGGTATTACTAAGGTATTTTATAGGTGTCATATTGATGCCAGCACCAGGGTCTTCCTCCGCTCGCCTGGCTGCCAGGGCCGGGTGGGTTTTCAAGTCAGCAAGGATATAACAATGAAACGTCCTCATCTGAAGCTGTCTGTCATGATGTTTATTGAGTGGTTTATCTGGGGGGCGTGGTTTGTCCCTTTATGGCAATACCTGAATAAACTGGGCTTTACCCCGGGTGAAATCGCCTGGGCCTACAGCAGTACGGCGATTGCGGCTATCTTGTCACCGGTGTTGGTAGGGGTTATCGCCGATCGCTATTTTGCCGCGCAAAAGATACTGGGTTGGTTACACCTGGCCGGCGGGGTACTGATGTTTATCATTGCCTGGCAGAGTGAGTTTGCGGTGTTTTTCCCCTTGCTTGTGGTTTATGCCATTACCTATATGCCTACAGTGGCGCTGACCAACAGCATCGCGTTCGCCAATATTGAGGATACGGAAAAAGAGTTTCCACGCGTTCGCGTGCTGGGGACGCTGGGCTGGATTGCTTCTGGCCTAGTGATTGGCTTTATGTTGCCGCCGCTGCTTGGCATGGGGAATATCTCCGATACTAACCTGCCGTTGATCATTACCGGCGTCGCTGCCATTTGCCTTGGCCTATACAGCTTTATCCTGCCGGACACGCCGGCAAAAGGCAGTGGGGCCGTGGATATCAAAGCACTGTTGGGCCTGAACGCCATTGGGCTGTTGAAGGATCGCTCGTTTGCCGCCTTTGCGTTGTGCTCTTTTCTGTTCTGTATGCCGCTGGCTTTCTATTACCAGTTTGCCAACGGCTACCTGACGCAGGTTGGCCTGCCGGATGCCACGGGCTGGATGACGCTTGGCCAGGTCTCGGAAATTTTCGCCATGCTGGCGTTGCCGTTATTGCTTAAGCGCTATGGCATCAAAAAGGTGTTGATGCTGGGGTTTATTACCGCCGCTATCCGCTACATTTTCTTTATCTACGGCGGCACTGCCGATGTTTGGGGTTATAGCATGCTATTCCTCGGCATTTTGTTGCATGGGGTCAGCTACGATTTCTATTTTGTGACCGGCTATATCTACGTCGATAAAAAAGCGCCGGCGCATATGCGCACCGCTGCGCAAGGGTTGATCACGCTGATCTGCCAGGGATTGGGCAGCTTTATCGGCAATTGGCTCGGTGGGCGAGCAATGACAACCTTTTCCTTGGCGCAGCCGCGTGACGGTATGACCTTTGACTGGTTTGCGGTGTGGGGCGTGGGCGCCGCCATGGTTGTGGCGGTGATGCTGCTCTTTCTGCTGTTTTTCCGCGAACGCAGCCATACCATCACACCGATAGTGATGTCGCAGAATTAACCGCCAGACCGGGTGCCCGGTAATAAATTATTTTCAGGAGCAATACATGAAGCAATTAACCCAGCGTCAACGCGTGGTGGGCGCACTTTATGGGCAAATGCTGGGCGATGCGTTCGGCATGCCCTCGGAGCTGTGGCCGCGTGAGAGGGTTAAGCGCCATTTTGGCTGGATCGATCGGTTTCTTGATGGGCCGGCTGAAAATAACGCGGCCTGCTATTTCACTGCGGCGCATTATACCGATGACACTGCGATGGCATTGGCGTTGGCCGATGCATTGGTGGAAACCGAAGGCAAAGTGGTACCGGAACGGATTGCACACAACGTCCTTCGCTGGGTAGACGGCTTTGACGCGTTCAACAAGAACATTCTTGGCCCGAGCTCGAAACAGGCGCTGCGGGAACAAAAGCAAGGCACACCGATAGACGCGCTGGAAAACAACGGTGTGACCAACGGCGCGGCCATGCGCATTTCACCGTTGGGGTGCGTGTTGCCCGCTGCGCCGCTGGAGCGCTTTTACCAGCAGGTCTGGCTGGCTTCCAGCCCCACGCATAAATCCGATATTGCCGTGGCTGGGGCCGTCGCCGTTGCCTGGGCGATATCTCGGGCGATCGAAGGCGCAAACTGGACGCAGATCCGCCTGGCATTGCCGGGCGTGGCGGACTATGCCCAGCGCCGTCGGGTGACGACTTTCAGCCCATCCCTTGCCGCGCGTATCGAACTGGCGTTTCAGGTGGTCGAGCAAGCAGCAGGCACCGAGCAGGCATCTGAGCGGATTTACCAACTGGTGGGCGCCGGCGTCAGCACCATCGAGTCCGTTCCTGCGGCATTGGCCATGGTGGAACTGGCACAGACCAATCCGAACCAATGTGCGATCCTTTGCGCCAATCTGGGCGGTGATACCGATACCATCGGCGCAATGGCCACCGCCATCTGCGGCGCATTGAATGGCGTTGAAGCGTTTGACCAGCAACTGTTGGCGGAGCTTAAGCGCGTTAACCCGGTTGATATCAATGCCTATGCGCAGGCGTTTCTGCGTTTCCGCCAGGATTGGCAGGAGGGAGAATGAGCGATGACGAACGGCGTGATCTGCTATACCGCCTGGGGCAAGGGGCGTGGCGCCAGCAGAACCCGGTAACGGTTGTGGGGGCAGCCGTGATGGATATGGTGGTGAAGGCCAATGCGTTGCCGGTGCGCGGCGGAGATTTAGCCGTTCAACTACAGGGTTACCATCTTGGCGGCTGTGCGCTCAATATCGCCGTTGCGCTTAAGCAACTCGGGATCGCCAGCCGTAATTTACTCCCGCTGGGGCAAGGCCCTTGGGCTGAGCGGCTGAGAGTGGAAATGGCGCAGCGCGGCGTAGATTCCGCTCTGGAGGTTGGCGAGCAGGATAACGGTTGGTGCATGGCACTGGTAGAGCCTGACGGTGAACGCACCTTTATTTCCATTGATGGCATTGAGAACCAGTGGCGCCCGGCGTGGCTTCCGGCCACGGTTGAAGGGTTACTGTACCTTTCCGGCTATCAGCTTAGCGGGAAACAGGGCGCGGTGCTGGTGGATTGGATGCTGCGCCTGCCGCCGCAGGTGCGGATCGTACTGGATCTTGGCCCGCGCATTGATGTGATGGAGCCCGCGTTGCTGCAGCGGTTGATCCGCCCCGGCGTCATTCTGACGCTAAACCAGCGCGAAGCGCAGCATCTGGGGCTGCAGCATGATCTTGCTACATTCAGCCGCCAACAGTGGCAGATCACACGGCAACCGGTCATCATACGCTGTGGTAGCGAAGGCTGTTATTATTACGCACAAGATGATGATTATGGTTGGGTTGCGGCCTGCAAGGTGAAGGTGGCGGACAGCATTGGCGCCGGCGACAGCCACTGCGCAGGTATATTGGCCGGGCTGGCACTAGGGTTAACCACGCGCCAGGCGATACTGCTTGCCAACAGCGTCGCCGGCTATGTCGTGGCGCGGCCGGGCGGCAGCAACGCGCCCACGCTGGCACAAATGTTGACCAGTGAAGGGATCAGTCTTCGCTGATAAATTCGTACATGTCGCTGCGGCAGTAGCTTTCGCTGTATTCAATCGGTTTTTTCTGGCGATCGAACAGTGTCTGCTTGATGATCAACAGCGGTATCGGCTCTTGCAACTGTAGCGCCTGCTGGGTTTCCTCATCGGCCATCGCGGCGCTGACCTGGCTGCGTAGGCTGCCTAGCTCCATATTGTGCAAGCGGAAATAGTCATACAGCGAAACGCCGATCTCTTCAACGTTGCCGATAGCTTCCGCCACCACATAGGAAATAGCGACTGACATTGGGCGCTGATCAATGAAGTGAATACGCTTGAGCTTGTACACCAGAGCGTTTTCCGCCAACGCGAGTTTTTCGGCCAATTGCCCATCGGCAGGGATCTGTTCACGGCTGATCCACACCGTATCGGGTTTGCGCCCTTGCAGCATCACTTCCCGTGAGAAGCCTTTGGCATCGGCCAGCGAATAGGCCAGCTTCGGCTCTGGCGGGCGGGGCTGGATAACGGTGCCATAGCCGCGGGTGCGGCCAATGATGCCATCCTGTTCCAGGCAGGCCAGCGCTTTGCGCACCGTGATACGCGAAATACCAAGCCGTTCGGTGAAGTGGCGTTCGCTCGGCAGAAAATCCCCCGCGCTTAGCACGCCCTTCGCAATGGCTTGGCGCACGGACTCGTTAAAACGCAGGTATAGCGGCGTGGCACCGGCGTTGGCCAGATCCTGCTGCAGTTTGTCCAACAGTTGCTGGTTGGTATCGATGCTCATGGCTGCCCGAAATCCTGTTGTCTCAAAGCGATAGTCCTTACTTTAAGGTGAGCCGTCTGGGCGTGCAACTGTGTTGCGTCACCGCCGTTGGTGGATGCTAAATGCTTGTTGGATAGTTATACCCTAATGTGGGTGCAATCAAATGAGGCTTCCCGGCTCGGCGGATTGGCTGGTTTTCTCTCCCGCTGTCGTAGCGTATTCTCTAACGATAAGCGGCGTTTGGCTGCCTTAACGGAGGATGTATGGCGATTAATCAATACGGGCAGCCCGTGGGCGAACCGATGGTGGGCTGGCAGGGGGCGCAGCGGCCGGTGGGGAAAACCTTGGCGGGGCAGTCTTGCCGGCTGGAGCCGCTGGAGCCGGAACGCGACTATGAGGCGCTGTACCAGGCGTATGCGCAAATACCCGACGGGCGGGACTGGACCTATTTGCCGACGGAAAGGCCGGAAAATGCCCCGGTGCTGTTGCAGCACTTGCAAAACATGCTCAACAATCCTGGCTTGGTTAACCTGGTGGTGGTGGATACGCAGGCACAGCGGCCGGTGGGATCGGTGGCCTTTATGCGGATTGATCAGGGCAACGGCGTGCTGGAGATCGGCCACGTGTGCTGGTCACCCCTGATGAAGCGGCAAACCAGCGCCACCGAAGCCATCTTTATGATGCTGCGTTACGCCTTTGATGAATTGGGTTACCGGCGTTGCGAATGGAAATGCGATAGCCTGAACGCGCCTTCACGCCAGGCGGCGTTGCGCTTTGGCTTCCTGTTTGAAGGGCGGTTCCGCCAGGCGGTGGTCGTTAAGGGGCGCAACCGCGATACCGATTGGTTTGCGATAACCGCCGATCGCTGGCCGGCCATTAGAACGGCGTTCACCCACTGGCTGGCTGCTGAAAACTTTACCGCAGATGGGCAGCAACGGCAGCGGCTACAGGCGTTTATGCATGTAGCGTAAGTATTGCGGCCAATAAAAAAGCCGGCCGGTTGCAACACCGGCCGGCCTGGTAGGCGAGGGGCGCCTGCCCAACGCTTATTTCAATTCGTCGACCATGCGGGTGGCGCGGCCGATGTAGTTGGCCGGCGTCATTGCCTTCAGGCGGGTTTTTTCTTCTTCCGGCAGTGCCAGGCCGTCGATAAACGCCTGCATGCCGGCGGCGTCTACGCGCTTGCCACGGGTGAGCTCTTTGAGCTTCTCGTAAGGCTTCTCGATGCCGTAGCGGCGCATCACGGTTTGAATCGGCTCCGCCAGCACTTCCCAGTTGTGATCCAGTTCGTCCAGCAGGTGCGCCTGGTTCACTTCCAGCTTGCTGATGCCTTTCATGGTCGCCTGATAGGCGATCAGCGCATAGCCCACGCCGACGCCCAGGTTGCGCAGCACGGTGGAGTCGGTCAGATCGCGCTGCCAGCGGGAAACCGGCAGTTTGCTGGCCAGGTGGCCCATCACCGCGTTGGCCAAGCCCAGGTTACCTTCGGAGTTTTCAAAATCGATCGGGTTGACTTTATGCGGCATGGTGGAGGAACCGATTTCACCGGCGATGGTTTTCTGTTTGAAGTGGTTCAGCGCCACGTAACCCCAGATATCGCGATCGAAGTCGATCAGGATGGTGTTGAAGCGTGCCACGCAGTCGAACAGTTCGGCAATGTAGTCATGCGGCTCAATTTGGGTGGTGTACGGGTTCCAGGTGATGCCGAGCGAAGTGACGAACGCTTCGCTGAAACGGTGCCAGTCTACTTCCGGGTAGGCGACAATGTGGGCGTTATAGTTGCCGACGGCGCCGTTGATCTTACCGAGGATTTCAACGCGTTCCAGTTGGCGGAACTGGCGTTCCATTCGATAGGCAACGTTAGCCAGTTCTTTACCGACGGTTGACGGCGTGGCTGGCTGGCCGTGGGTGCGCGAAAGCAGGGGGATATCACGATATTGCTGCGCCAGGCCCTTGATGGCGTCGATCAACTTGCGCCAGTGCGGCAGCAGCACGTCCTGACGCGCGGTTTGCAGCATCAGCGCATGCGACAGGTTGTTAATGTCTTCCGAGGTGCAGGCAAAGTGAATGAATTCAGAAACCGCATGCAGGGCCGGCACCGCCGCCACTTTTTCCTTCAGGAAATACTCAACCGCTTTGACGTCGTGGTTGGTGGTGCGTTCGATGGTTTTAATGCGCTGAGCGTCTTGTTCGCTGAATTCCGCGACGATCTTGTCAAGGAAAGCGTTTGCGTCGGCATCAAATGGGGGAACTTCCCTGATTTCTGCGCAGGCCGCCAGTTTTTGCAGCCAGCGTACTTCAACCTGTACGCGGAATTTCAGCAAACCGAATTCGCTGAAAATGGTACGCAGTGCGCTGACTTTATCACCGTAGCGTCCATCAACGGGGGAAACGGCGGTCAGTGAGGATAATTCCATCGGTAGCAACTCCTGGGAAGATTAACAATGAGCAACGATATTTTGCGCCTGTTTGAACAGACGATTACGGGAAAACATTAACTGCAGGCGGCTGCCGCCAACCTGTTGCCACAGCACGGCGGCACGGATGCCGGCCAGCAGCGTGGCGCGAACCTTGGCCTGCACCTGCGGGTTTTGCAGCACGGCAGGCGAGCCGGTAACCTGGATACGCGGGCCGAGTGGGGCGACTACGTCGACATAGATCCCCGCCAGGGCGCTGATGATGGTGTCCGATTCCAGCTCAAAGTGAGCCAGTTGGCGCTCCAACTGGCCCAGGCGCTCGCCCAGGGTATCCATCGCCTGTTTTTTGGCGTTCAGCTTGCGCTCCAGCACCATCAGGCTGATGGTGTAGCGCGTCAGCTCGGCGCCCATGCCTTTGCTGTTGGCATTGAGCACGCCCATCAGCGTTTCCAGGCCCACCTTAAGGTTGCGTTCTTCGCCGCCGAACACGGCCAGCGTTGACGGCGGATCGGTTTGCAGTAGGCTATTCAACGATGTATGAAATGCTTCGCGATCGCATTGCCCTTCATGCGCCAGTTGTTGAACCAGGCGCGCCGACTGGCTGATGCCAGCCATGGCCAGCGTGATATCGTAATAATTCTTTGCCACGATGACTCCTGTGAACGTTGTCGGCAGCCTGCCGCAGCATATGTTGCCGGGTTGGCAGGGGGCCGGCGCCGCGTGAGCGGCCTGGCATGGCAACAACGGGTGACACTCTTTGCCGCGGATCATGCCATAAAACGTGGGCTAAACCCAGCGTGGCATGCGCATTGCACCCGCTGCCGGCGGCCGGCAGCGGCCTTACGCCTGATTAGGCCTCAGTGAGCGGCAGGCGCTGTTCAATGATCCCGCCGCCCAGGCAGACTTCGCCCTGATAGAATACCGCTGACTGGCCAGGGGTGACCGCCGCGACGGGTTCATCAAACCGCACCTCGATGCGATCGGCATCAAGCGGGGTTACGCTGCAGGGCAGATCCTGCTGACGATAGCGGGTTTTCACCGTGCAGCGGAAAGCGCCCGCCAGCGGTTCGCGATCGACCCAGTGCAACTGTTGGGCAATCAGCCCAACGGACATCAGACGAGGGTGCTCGTGGCCTTGAGCGACAACCAGCACGTTATTGGCGACGTCTTTATCCACCACGTACCAAGGATCTTCACTGCTGTCTTTCATACCGCCGATGCCCAGGCCCTTGCGTTGCCCCAGCGTATGGTACATCAACCCCTGATGCTCGCCGATGGTTTGGCCGTCAACGGTGACGATCGGGCCTGGCTGCGCGGGCAGGTAGCGTGCAAGGAAATCACGGAATTTGCGTTCGCCGATAAAGCAGATGCCGGTAGAGTCTTTCTTTTTCGCGGTGACGAGATCCAACTGTTCCGCGATACGGCGCACTTGGGGTTTTTCCAGTTCACCCACCGGGAACAGACTTTGTGCCACCTGCTCGTGGCTTAGGGTGTACAGGAAGTAGCTCTGGTCTTTGTTGCCGTCGACGCCGCGCAGTAGGCGGCTTTTACCGTCGACGTCCTGGCGGCGCACATAGTGCCCGGTGGCGATATAATCCGCGCCCAAATCTTCCGCCGCAAATTCCAGGAAAGCTTTAAATTTGATTTCCTTATTGCACAGAATATCGGGGTTTGGCGTGCGCCCGGCTTTATATTCTTCCAGGAACAGCTCAAACACGTTGTCCCAGTATTCCGCCGCAAAGTTCACCGTGTGCAGTTCAATGCCGAGTTTATCGCATACGGCTTGCGCATCGGCCAGATCGGCCGCGGCAGAGCAGTATTCCTCATCATCGTCCTCTTCCCAGTTTTTCATGAACAGCCCAGCGACTTGATAGCCCTGTTGCTGTAACAGATAGGCGGTAACGGATGAGTCGACGCCGCCGGACATCCCGACGATTATTTTTTTCTGGCTATTGTCTGACATGGGAATCTCACGAGCTTGAACACGAATGAACCGTGCAGGTAAAAACAAGCGCAGGATTTTATCACGGTGCCGCCGGCGACGCACGGCACTTCTTGCTGCGTAGCCGAACCGTTATTGGTAATGGCTAATCAGCGACAGCGGGTAATGTTCATTGCGTTGGTAGCAGCGCAGGCTTTCCGCCACCAGCGGCGAACGCAGGTTGCCGGCAGAAAGAATTTGCTCGGCCGGCAGCCATAAACAGCGATCGATATCGCTGTCGTGCGGCTCGGTTGGCAACGTATCCGCTAACTCAATGGCGAAACTGAAGCGCAAGAACGGCGTGTTGTCGGGGGCGGTCCACTGGTGCAGTTTGAGGAATGACTGCGGCGTGGCGCGGATGCCGGTTTCTTCCCACAGTTCGCGTTCTGCCGCTTCGATCAACGTTTCATTGGCTTCCAGATGGCCGGCCGGTTGGTTCCACAACGCCTTGTTATTAATGGTTTCCTCAACGATCAGGAAACGGCCTGCGGCGTGCACCACGCAGGCCACGGTAACGTGGGGTTTGAACATGCTGTTTCCTTTGTTTTGCTAGTCTGATGCTTTGCTCGGGCTGGCTCTCCTCCGGCGAATGCGGCGCTAAACGGCATCAAGGTTTTTCCATTCGCCGGGCTGCAGATCGCCAAGGGAAAGCTCTCCCATACTGTAGCGAATCAAACGCAGGGTAGGGAACCCGATGTGCGCCGTCATGCGGCGCACCTGGCGGTTGCGCCCTTCAAAAAGGGTGATTTTCAGCCAACAGGTGGGAATGGATTTCCGCTCACGGATCGGCGGATTGCGCGGCCACAGCCAGTCCGGCTCTGCAACGCGCTCGATGCCGGCGGGCAGCGTCATGCCATCTTTCAGCACCACGCCCTGGCGCAATCGGGCCAGATCGTTTTCCTGCGGTTCGCCTTCCACCTGCACATAGTAAACCTTGCCGGTGCGCTTGCCCGGCTGAGTTAGCTGCGCCTGTAATTTGCCGTCGTTGGTCAACACCAGCAGGCCTTCGCTGTCGCGATCCAACCGCCCGGCGGCGTAGACATCGTTAAAAGGGATAAACGCCTTTAGCGTGGTACGGCCGGCTTCATCGGTGAACTGGGGTAATACGTCAAAGGGTTTATTGAATAACACCACCCGGCGCGGCCCCTGGGGAGCAGGGCGGTGGCGTTGGCGGGTTTTGCTGAATCGTTTAACTTGGTGATTTTTAACAGGGAATTTAGTCATAATAGTTGAGATTATGAAGGATTGGCGCATTATAACGCAATCCGTTTTGGATTGGCGTGAACTGAATATTCGAGTAGTATTGACACGTATCTTACAAAGCATTAACAAATTGCGCTTGAAGGAGAGGTTGATGGAAAGCAAAGTAGTGGTTCCGGCGGAAGGTGAGAAAATTACGGTTGATGCCAAGGGTAAACTGGTTGTTCCCAATAACCCGATCATCCCCTTCATTGAAGGCGATGGTATCGGCGTAGACGTTACCCCGGCGATGATTAATGTGGTTGATGCTGCGGTTAACAAAGCCTACGGCGGCGAGCGTAAGATTGCCTGGATGGAAATTTACACCGGTGAAAAATCCACCCACGTTTATGGCAAAGACGTTTGGTTGCCGGATGAAACGCTGGAACTGATTCGTGATTACCGCGTTGCCATCAAAGGCCCCCTGACCACCCCGGTCGGCGGCGGTATCCGCTCCCTGAACGTAGCGCTGCGCCAGCAGTTGGATTTGTACGTCTGTCTGCGCCCGGTGCGTTACTACCAGGGCACGCCAAGCCCGGTAAAACACCCTGAACTGACTGATATGGTGATCTTCCGTGAAAACGCAGAAGACATCTATGCCGGCATTGAATGGAAAGCCGGCTCTGCCGAAGCGGATAAAGTGATCAAATTCCTGCGCGACGAAATGGGAGTGAAGAAGATCCGTTTCCCAGAGCAGTGCGGTATCGGCATCAAGCCATGTTCAGAGCAGGGCACCAAACGCCTGGTGCGCGCAGCGATCGAATACGCTATCGCCAATGACCGCGATTCAGTCACGCTGGTGCACAAAGGCAACATCATGAAGTTCACCGAAGGCGCCTTTAAGGATTGGGGCTATGAGCTGGCGCGTGAAGAATTCGGCGGCACGCCAATCAACGGTGGTCCGTGGCTGACGATCAAAAACCCGAAAACCGGGAAAGATATCGTGGTTAAAGACGTGATTGCCGATGCGTTCCTGCAGCAAATTCTGCTGCGCCCGGCGGAATACGACGTGATCGCTTGTATGAACCTGAACGGTGACTACATCTCCGACGCCCTGGCGGCACAGGTTGGCGGTATCGGCATTGCCCCGGGTGCCAACATTGGCGACGAGTGCGCACTGTTCGAAGCCACCCACGGCACGGCGCCAAAATATGCCGGCCAGGACAAAGTGAACCCAGGTTCAGTGATCCTGTCTGCAGAAATGATGCTGCGTCACATGGGCTGGGTTGAAGCGGCCGATCTGATTGTTAAGGGAATGGAAGGTGCCATCGCCGCCAAGACCGTCACCTATGACTTCGAACGCCTGATGGAAGGCGCTAAACTACTGAAATGCAGCGAGTTTGGCGACGCTATCGTTAAACACATGTAAGCGTGGTTTAGCGCTGAATGATTACGGGAGCTTATGGCTCCCGTATCTTTTTCTGGCCTGGAAAAATCTTCTGCAAAACGGTATATAAAATAACCGTTTTTCATGCCCCAACAACCCTCCATTCTCTGCCTCTATCATCATTGTAACGGTCAGTTTGGCGCTGACTTTTATGCCCCAGCAAATCCTTGGTATTCACTTTTTGTTCCCTGTATAGACGTTCTGACAGCGATCGGATTTCGTGAAAAGTTGGGGGGGGGGGGGAGCCTTTGCCCCAAGATAACCCCGAAAGCTCCCGAATTTTTTTAAAACTGGTGCTGATCGTGTTGGGTTTAATCCCTGCAGATCATCCAGCGCTGGCTGAAACATGCGAGTTTCTGAAGAGTGACCTTGGAAAATATTACGATAACGAAAAGGAAGGGCTAAACATTGATGATCCGCTGCATACGGTGACAAGTCGTGACCTGTTCGGCCTGGTGACGGTCGAAGGTGTGGATTATTAGATTGTCGATATCCGTATGCGCACGCTGCAGCCGCATGAGCTGTACGCCACCTAGGGGGGCCCCTCCTGGTACATCATCGCTTAAGACTACCGCGGGGTTAAATATCCCAAGGATAAACAGGTGGCCCGCTGTGGCAATGCGGTACCGCCTCGTTCGCTGAAGCATTGGTGAGAGTTAATTTTCCTGAGATGTGTGTTAAACGAGAGAGCATGGTTGCGTATAACGCCTGTATTGCCATGTTTATCAACGTTCAAGTTGTCACTAGCCAATTTTGCCCATCTCCCAACTCGTTCCATAACAGTGCTCTCGACAGTAGGCAGTCAATGCTCAGTACTTAGTGCTCAGTATAACCAACGGCCGGCAATGGCCGATTCAATCAGCATGCGGATAGTCAAAGGTTCAGGTTCAATATTCTCGATACGCTGAGTTTTTGGGCGTAAAAAATTTGGGAGTAATCCTTTCTCATGGGGCCAGTATTTTAGAAAGTCGAAGTCAGTGGGATCAACATTAAAACGTTGAAAATAATCAGTCATGATTTCGTGGCCACTTTCACGGACCCAAGGATACTTCCCAGTGGAAAGGCTGGTATCTAAGGTCAGAACCGGCTTTTTTCGAGAGAAGATGACAGGCGAATTCCAGTTTTCACTATACCAGTCAAAAACAGCCTGCCCGGTTTCGTTCAGTTCCATAGTTTGTCATCACCTCGTGCGATACTGTTATATATGTGTGTTGCTTTCCAGGCGATTGTGGTTACGTCATATGCTATGATGGTGATCCCAAGGATTGGTATCCATCGGCCAATAAAAGCCCCTAAATTATTAACATATGAGAATTTTAGTCTACTTATACTCTTGTTTGTCAATGTTGGTAAGCGGGGCGTTTGAACATCTAAAATTCGACGAAGGTTCTCGCTTAAAATTGAAGAGCCTGGCGTAGCTCCTATAGGTTTTGCTCGAGTAGTTTGAGTCGGTTGTCCTAGTATGATGAGCGCCAGCGTAACCAGATCGTCAACCCCGAGTTGCTTGTGTGCTTCATTCAGAAAAACCCAAAAGAAAAGCTCCCCGGTGGTAAGATTGTACATACCGTTGTAGAAGTACGTTCCTCCTAATTCCTCAACCGTATCCATTATCATTCCTTGTGAATTATCATGATCGAAACATAACGGATGGACGTCCATATTTCAATGGAATAACATTGAAATATGGACTGAATCCAATAGGGATGTAGGGCGGGAAGTTGCTATCGGCTATTTCGGCGAGCACATCCTCGAATGTGGAACTGGGGCTTGAATGAATTACTGAAGCCGTTCGTTCTGCAAAACTCAGCTAAAACCAGCATGAACAAAGACATGTTAAGCACGATTTACTTGATATGCTAAAATCTAAAAATACAAAATTTATTGTTTTAATTCATATGGTTATGTTTATTATGGTATCTACTGCTGCGTCACATGGGCTGGGTTGAAGCGGCCGACCTGATTGTTAAGAGGGGGGAAGTTGCTATCGCCGCCAAGACCGTCACCTATGACTTTGAACGCCTGATGGAAGTGGATAAACTATTGAAATATTAAATTTTTGTCAGCGCTATCGTTAAGTGCATGCAACTCCTTTTTCGTAACATAAAGCCAACATAAGTGTGAGGTTTATGTTGGCTTTATTAATGAGAAAATTATTTATTTAAGTTGAGATTTTGAGAATTCTTTTTCTCCGGACATATCATCATTTATAACAAGTTTTTTACCATTAATTAAAAATAAAATATTCCCATCCAGGGGGTTATCCCGCCATCTTCCGACATAATTAGGTTCTGACGGATTGCCAGCACTTCTCCACATAACTTGGTTGCTGTTAATAATCTTGCACTGATATTTCCAAAGTGAATTATCTGTTGGGCGATAATATTGGAGGGCAATTATATTGTCGCTTATCGCTTTTGTTTTAATTATCTTTGGGTTCTGGCTGAATGCGGTTGCAATGGCTGCTTTACATATTTCACTTGACATAAACTCCGCTGAAAAGGCTATGTTAGTATTAGAAAAGAGGATGATGAGGAGAAATATTTTGAGAATATTTGCCATATATAGTCCTTGCACATTAGTTAATTAGAATAGTTTAAATAATAATCAGATGTTAGATTGTCTTAGCACCTAATATGCTACAACAATATAGATTATTTGGGAAATTCATGTTTCTTTCGCAAGACGCCCCAGAATCACCACTTTTGACGGCCGTGGTAATTGCCGGGCCAGTTGTCATTGTTTGCGCTGCATCTGCGCTTTATGTGTCAGCAGTTTGCGAATGCGCTCAATGATTTTACCCAGCTTGTATGGTAATCCCCCCGAAAAACCGGTGTGTTCATAAGTAGAATTTTCTCGTAACCTGAACCGGGGAGATCTCTATGAAAAAATCACGTTTCACTGACAGCCAGATCATGTCCATTCTGAAGCAAGCCGAGGCAGGAACGCCGGTGGCCGAATTGTGCCGCGAGCATGGCATGAGCAACGCCAGTTTCTATAATTGGCGTTCACGCTTTGGCGGGATGGATGCTTCCATGATGACCCGCCTCAAAGAACTGGAAGAGGAAAATCGTCGCCTCAAAAAAATGTATGCTGAAGAGCGTCTCAAGGCCGAAATTATTCAGGAAGCCATGGCAAAAAAGTGGTGAAGCCATCGCGTCGAAAGCAGATGGCGCAAGAAGCCGTCAGGAGCCGAAACGTCAGCGTGCGCTTTGCCTGCCGGCTGTTTGTTGTCAGCGAAAGTTGTTATCGCTACCAGCCGCAACGAAATGAAGAAAATGACGTCATCGCCGACTGGCTGCTCCGTATCACTGACAGTCAGCGTAACTGGGGATTTGGCCTGTGTTTTCTGTATCTGCGTAACGTAAAAGGTTTCCGGTTTAACCATAAAAGAGTGTACCGGATTTATTGCGGGTTGTCGCTTAACATGCGGATCAAGCCGAAAAAACGACTGAAACGGGATAAACCTGAGCCACTGGCGGTGCCTGAAAGTGGCAACGAATGCTGGTCGATGGATTTCATGCATGATCAGCTATCGGATGGACGTTCTGTTCGTTTACTGAATGTTATCGATGACTTTAATCGGGAAGCGCTGGCGATTGAGGTGGATTTTTCCCTGCCAGCGAGTCGGGTGGTCAGAACACTGGAGCAACTCATTGAATGGAAGGGAAAACCAGCAGCTATCCGGTGCGATAATGGGCCAGAATATACAGGCAGGATACTGATGTCATGGGCGGCCCGACAGAATATAACCCTGCGTTTTATTCAGCCCGGTAAACCTCAGCAGAACGCTTATATTGAGCGATATAATCGTACAGTGCGCTATGACTGACTAGGGCAGTACCTGTTTTCCTCGCTGGATGAATTGCAGGACTATGCCACACGCTGGCAATGGTTTTATAATCACGAGCGTCCGAATATGGCGTTGAATGGCTACACGCCGATGCAGCATATTCAACGCATGACCTGATTCTACTTATCACCTCCGTTAAAAAGGGGAGGATTACCATTGATTTGAAAACAAGGTGGACACTAAATCAAGGAAAGAACATTATCTACACTCAAAAGCTTGCCATATCATCGATAGTGTAATAATAAGGTGTTTTTGCATCCATGGATAAGGTGACGCTATGCTGGGAAATATTTTTAATTTTGAGTCTATTATATCGATTGTGTTCGGTTCGCTTGTAAGTTTCAAAGCGTTAAATGTGAAGGGTGTTATCAATAACCAAAGCTCTACAATTAATGGTGATGGGAACTCTGTTACGTATAACAATTACATGGCAACCACTAAAAATAACTTTAAATACCTTTGGAATGTCCTTTTTTTTATTGTGTTGCTCTTATTGCCTTTTTGGGGTGTTAACTTTGGCATGGTTTTATACTCATTCTCATTTTTGTCATTGTTGTTTTGCCTTGTCGGGGTGGCGATAACAGTTCGTAATTATGGTGGTGGGCGTGTATTGGATGTTTTTTATATAGTGCTAACTTTGCTGATAAGCGTTTTGGCTTTTTACACTGTAGTTAATATGGATAATTTTTGGGTTTATTATCAAGGTTATTACGGGCGATTGTTTATTGCGATTGCCTCGTTCACACTTTCATTATTCTACATTGAATATTTAACTGAGCTTCTTAACATACTCATAGTGTCATTTGGTTTTGTGATGGTTTTTGTTTCGTTAATGTATTCGACATTTGCATATATAAAAGAAAGGGGTTTTGATGAGGTTGTCAAGTTTTCTTGCTATAATTTTACTGTTGCAGTAATCGGGTATGTTTTGGCATCAAATACTCTTTGGGCATTAAAAAATAACCAGCTTCCATATGTTTTATATGTTTTTCATGCCCCGGAAAGTTTCTTCACATCATTTTTTGAGTAGGTCGGTTGTGCCTTAGTCCTTCCAACCCCTTTCCGTTGTCGCCGCCCTCTCCGGGCGGCATCTTTTCCGCATGAACAATCAATCCGGCATTCTGCGCCTGCAAGGTGGACGCTAAATCAAGGACAGATCAAGCTAGCTTATGCGATAAGAGCCATCTTCCATCCTTGTTCCATCAGCCTCTGCATCTCTTTCAAACATCATTCGGATACTCTTATCCAAAATATCTCCGCTAGCTTCAGACTTATCTTTTCTTAAAGCGGCTTGTAACTGTGAGATGTCACTGGCACTGTCACCCATCGGCCAGAGCGCAGCTCGCGCTAATCTTCGTTTGCGTGACATAAGCCCCTGGAGTAAGCAGTCGAAAGAGTGCTCCTGGTATCCAGCATGTATGGCCATTGGCATATGAATTTGGACTGGGTGCTGTTGGCCGATGCGATGCATGCGATCATTACATTGCTCTTCAACAGCAGGGTTCCACCAGCGAGACAGGTGAATGACATGTGATGCGGCAGTCAACGTTAAACCCGTTCCTGCCGCTTTAGGACCGAGCACCAGCAAGTCAAAGCCACCATCTTGCTTAAGATGGCGCTGGAATCGGCGCACAATGGCTTGACGCTGCTGAATGGGCGTATCGCCGTTAATATGATCAATATGCTCAAGGCCGAATTCCTGGCGAGCCAGTTCCATAAATCGGAACTGCATCTTACGGTGTTCGATGAAAACCAGAGCACGCTCACTTTTTGCTTTGATACGATGCAGAATCTCAAAACATGCATTCAGACGAGCAGATGCATCAATAAAACTCTGATTGTCGCCGCTCATTTCCATAGCTGGATGTACTGAAACGCCACGTATATGCTGCAGCATTTTAAGTGCAGCGCCGGGCCCCCCCTGAGAGAGTTTTAACCGAGCTGTTTCGTAGGCAATAGCTTGCCCTTCAGGCATCAGGCGCGGATGGAGAAAGCGTGTTTTTGCAGGCAGCTCTTTCGCAACATCTTCTTTTAAACGGCGGAACGCTAAAGGCGGTAGCTGATTGCGAGGTTCAAAGACTTGCTGATACAGCTGAAGCATATTCTGCTCATCAGGTTCGCTATACAGTTTATTGAAATTACGCAATGTATCCAAAGAACCGGGGGCCAATTGGTCCATTACCGCCCATAGATCGGTCGTGGTATTTTCAATCGGTGTGCCTGTCAGGCCAATTCGATAGTCAGCATTGACGGCGCGCGCGGCGCGAGATCGTAGCGAGTCAGGATTTTTGACTACCTGTATTTCATCAAACACCACGGCCGAGAAATGGATCTTCGCAAAGGAGTGCTGATAATTGGTGAGCGTTGTATAGGTTGTTAATATCCAGAAGCGATGGCCTTTTCCTTCATTGATTGCTTCATGCAACTGCTCAAAATTTAGCAGGGTATTGCCATCTTTAGTTTCAATACCTTTAGCATCGAAATTCTTATATTGGCTTAATGATGAACCATATAGGCGAAGCAAATGGCCGAGCCCTTCACTATCTGTATGCTGCGTGACCTCTGCGTTCCAGTTTTCCAGCAATGATGTGGGGGCAACAATAAGTATCGGCCCACGATCTTTATTGCTGGCAGTGCTGACGAGGTTGTTCTCTTTTAACCAGCGCAGAAATGCAATGGTTTGTAGTGTTTTACCCAATCCTTGTTCATCTGCATTCAAAATGCCGGGCATGCCTGATTTCCATGATAAAATTTGCAGGCTAAAGCTCTCTAATTGATGCGGTCGTAATGCAGTGCTAACGCCAGAGGGTAGTTGTTCATCAATAAACACGGGGCGTTCGATACGGTCAGGCTGCCAGGATAATTCTTCAAAGTTGTCTTTTGTATCCAAAATAACCGTAGTGGGAGATAGCTCATCAACTGCAGGAGTGTCTTCTTTTTCGGTTGTTTCCGCAGTGTCTTCCATCTCTTTAAGACCAGACAAACGCTTTTCAAGCGCGCGCAATGTGTCTTCTGTGGCTTTAATCGGATGAGAAGCGACCTCAACTTCCACCTGTAATGCATCTATGGCATCACGCATTTGCTTGCAGACGCCTGCCAGCGCCTGACTATCCATCGCATCAATAATTTTGGCCAGGGCATCAGGGATTATCTCAGGCAACCAAATCGTTTCTCCAGTCATGGGCGCGGAAACAGCGCTTTTGCGGTAATGTAAAATACCTTTAACGCGTTCGGAATATTCGACGGTTTCGATAAATGCTGGACCGGCTGCAGCTTCAATCGCTTCTTCTTCGCCAACATCGTCGAGCTCTTCCAGCTTACCTGACTGTCTCAGAAACTTTTCTACAGCATCGGTAATTGCAGGTCGCGGGTTTTCGATAAAAGCACGCCGTTCTTCAGGTGAAGACTTTTGCTTCTGTACCATGACGTCAAGTATGGGGCGAGCACTTCGGTCAATGACCAGATAATTGCCTTCGCCAACACGATAAGCGGAAAGTGCTCCTTGAGTTCTGACTCGCTGCTGGAAACGACGTAGCGTTTGTTCACTTAATTCACCTGCAGTTTCGCTGACAGCTTCTCCGTTGTTTTCAAGTTCCTCCACGTTTTTGGCAGAGAAAGGGACGATTTCGAAATCGTCAGTGCCATTTGAGCTGGTGGAAATAGAAAAACGATCGGCGATGCGGACTTCTAAACCTTGCATGAAGTCGGTCATCGAGACACGAACAGCATTGATCTCATTGCCCATATGGACGCCAGGATCGAGAGCTTGTCGGAAGCGTGCCAGCGATTCCCAGTCCGATGCTTCTCCGCCGCCTGGTGTAAAGTTCTCGGCAACTTCAACAGCCTCCATCATCCACAATGGCAACCGGCGTAGCCCTTGAGATGTGGCTAAAATTGATCCGGTTCGGTGTGGTATTTGGCGAACACCGTTGCGTAGCCATTCATGCTGTAGACGAAAGGCATCGCTTCCGAGTGAGCCTTCAATATCAGTTTTCAATGTCAGATCGACGAGAGGCGGTAGACCCAAAGTTTGCGCCGTTTCGGCGTCCAGTCGGCCAGCCAGATGATGACTCATTACGATAGCGTCATCACTGATGTGTAAGGACTCTTCAAATTCTTCTGCCAGTGCTTTCAGATCGGCAATGGCGAAAGCTAAGGCGCGATCGTTATGCGTTAGGCCAGACAAAGTCGCGGGCTGCTGTCTTTTAAACAGGCGATTAATGAAGCTCTGTTTTTCTTCAGTAATATTGAGGGTAATCGCTTCTGCATTATGATTGAAGGTAAATGTCATGACAGATACTCAATTTTCTCACGCACTTTATCCTGCCAACTGCTAAGATGCGGAATGGCAACAGGATTTGGCAGGTTTCGAATTTGTTCACAGTCATAGGATAATTTAAACAGTTCTGGTGCTTTTTTATTATCACCACTAAAAATGTGTACTTTATAATTATGCGAACCTTCAATCACAATGCATCTCCCGATTTTCAGAATGAGCAGCGACGTATTTTTTCTGCCACTAGCGATCTGACGTCCAAATGTCAACGTGGCACCTTCCCGCATAGTTCTTTTTATCGATCTGGCTCGCATATCTGCTTCTGCACTAAAAGCAACCCATGCCGAATCAATCTTGCCCTGATGGTATAAATTGAGCCAAAACTTGCGTCGAGGCTCCCACATATGACTATCTTCAACGTCAGAGACCACATCCAAAAAGAACAGAATGTTCTCGCGTGTCAGCCAACTGATGATTAGGTTCCGGCAGTGTTCATCCACACTGCCCCATACGCCACCGCGACTCAGCCGCGGGTCTTCGTAAAGGGCCACCAGCGTTTCGGTCAGATAGCGTGAAAGTTCTTCATCGGGCTGTTTATGCAGCCAGTGTGACAACAGCGCGTTGATAGCTTCAGCGGCACCATTCATTAACGCACCACTTCGGCCATCCGGTTTTAACCAAGCAAACAGTTTATCAATGGCTGGTCTTTCATGTAATTCAGGTGCAAGCAACGCTATATAAGCCAAGTGGGTGTGCGACATTAGACCCGGATCGTGCGGGCGTGTGATGCCAAACTGTTTGAGCTCTTTCCATGGTGAATCCATAGTTATCATCTTTTTGGCCAATGCTTGATGCGCCTGGTTAGCGTCAAAGAATTCAGGTAATTGCTCGAGAATCTCTTTCCACTTATCGCTCATGTACACACTGGCGATATCAAGACAGTTTTTAATTTTTGTTGTGTGCGTTGAACCCGGTTCGTAACTGCGAATATAGGCCGAAATCATTGCGGAAATAAAGGAAGATGAATCCGTAACAATGGTTTCCCGCAGATAGAACTCCTGCAGCGCAGCAAAATCATCCTGATTTCTGAACTCTTTATCAAAAACAATCGGTGCGCCAGAGCAGATGAAGGACATTTTTACTTCATCCCATTGCCAACTCTCTACGTAGCTAAGCAGCTTGCGTAATACCTTTTCACGATCGCGCTCGGCAATTTCCCTAACGACATCAGGCCAGCGCGCGTGAATAGCCTGAACCTTGGCTGACAAGCCTTTTGAAATCGGTAATGCAGGCTTGAATAGAGATAGGGGGTTAAGAAAAATATCGCTCAATTTCATGGCGTACTCTTCTTCAAAGGCTCGATCAGACGTTTGCGAATGCCTTCAATTTCCGCTGCATTCACGGGGGTATGCATAATGATACGTAGATCGATACGGCGGTTCATCGCCATATTCTGCGGCGTATCATTGGGCTTAACCGGGCGCATTTTACCGTAGCCGGCCACGGAGAGTACCGGCTGATTGCGCATATTGGAATGTGCAACTAAATCCGGTGCTGCGGAGAGCATGCTGGTGAAAGTTGTGATGGCGCGATTAGTTGAAAGGTTCAGGTTATAAACATCTTCACCTTTGGCATCGGTATGCCCCTCAATCTGCACCGCTTCAATAATGGCAAATGAAGGGTTACAGCTTTTGTTCCAAGTGATACTTTGGCTGAAGGTATAGCAGGGCAAGAGCGAATCGAGGGTTTTCGCCAGTGCTTCGACAATTTTTCGTTTGTCGTCACTCAATGCGTAGCTATTACTGCTAAACAAGCCCTCGCCTTGAAAACGCAGCGTGCCTTCCTCGGGAATCACGTCGACAGGTAATTCAGGAAATGATCGCTTAAGATTATTGCGCAACTGATAAAGTAAATTGAGGCGGGCAGCGGCCGCCTGTGACATATATTGCTCCAGCGGATCAACTTGCTTTAATAATGCAATTTCGGTGCGCAAATCTTCGATGGTTTTATCCCGCGTTTGAACTGCCTGTTCGTACTCGTCACGCGGAACTGTATTTTTATCGTTGTAGCGGCTAGCAAAGAAAGCGAGCAGCACCATGACAATAAACAGGAAACTGACTGTCATATCTGTCATTGAGACAAAAACGGATTCTCCTTCTGCTTCCTCTTCATTGGAATGCTTACGGCTGGCGCTGGCTCTCATGACATTCGCCCTTGTTTCGGTGCGAAGTTCTCAGCCTGGTCGACAATACTCTGCATCGTATCTAGCGCAGGCATCAGCTCAGCCTGCATGGTTTTAACATGATCGAAGAGCGTTTCTACCGATGTGGCAACTTGCTGTTGATAGATATCGAATGCCTTGCCCAGCTTTTCGTCAATGCCATCCAGTCGTTCACCCTGACCGCGTAACGCCGTAATCAAAGCTTGAAGATTGGTCAGCGTGGATTCAACAGCGCGATGTTGACCGCCCAGCGTTTCTTGCGCAGCTGATAGCGTCATTGCAGATTGTTCGGCATTGGTTTTAGCCGCATTGGCAATGGCTGAAAGGCTATTTTCACTGCTCTCACGCAATTGGCGCGTGCTGGCTTCGATTCGCTCCATCATCGCCCGAATAGGGTCAGCAGCATTTGCCAGAGACTGAGCAGATGTGCGGAAGCTACCCGATGCATTTTCAGAGGCGGCGGCACCTTCTTTAATCCCTTCAGAAGCGCGGCGCAGTGCGGTGCTAGTTTCTGTGAGCATGCCAATCATGCCCTCCAGTTTTTCCGCAATGGTGGAAAGAGGGGAAAGGAGTTCACTACTGGCTTCCTGTGTCATCGCCTGAGTTGCTTTCGTTATCTCTCCCGCAGTATTGCTGAATGCGCTCAGTACATGAGTAGCAGCCTGTCCAATGGTGTCGCTGGCCTGTGACGCTGATTCAGACATGCGAGCCTGCGCCGCTTCGGCACCTTGTTTTGCGGCAGTTTCCAGTTCGGTACGAATACCTAATGCGGCAGCTTTCATATCGGCGGCTGCCTCGCCCATGGCACGCGCACCATCGCTGGTATTGTCTCTGATGCCTTGTAAGGTCGAATTCATGGTGGCCAGCAGGTTTTCGGCACCCTGATTAAAGACGGATGTAGCCGTATCTGCTGTTTGCTGCATGCCATCGCGCAGCGTTTCTACCGCCTGGCCCAAACGCCCAATCGCGCTTTCCATCTCGCTACCCATTTTCCCGGAGCTTTGATCCATGCGCTCCGCCAGCAGTTTAATTTGGTCACCAGCCAGCGAAATACGCTCACTGGCTTGCGCTAAAGCATGACCGACATCTTCAGAAAAACGTGAGGAAAGGTTTTGCACCATCTCGCCTACGCCATCATTACCCAAACGGCTGACCTGTTCGATGACTGGCGTAATAGCCGAGCTGATCGATTCCGATATCGCTCTTGGCAGATCTTCGCGCAGTGGGCGACCAATCTCTGCCACCATCTCCAGCCCAAGCTTGCGGAAATGTTCGCGACTTTCAATAGTCGCTTTAAGCTGGCGACTGGATAAATCTTCCAGACTGATAAATGTCAGGCGCTTCTCAATCAAACTGTTGAGGCTGTGAACTGCTTTTTCCAATCGTGAGGTTCCGCGGCGCAGTGACACGGTAAAGACGATGGAGCAGCACAGGCCAGTCAGGGACATGATGAACTTTGCGGATGCAATGGTAAGCAAACCCTCTAATGCTGTACTGCCGCCATCGTTCAGCGAGGTGCTCATCGAATTGAGTGCAGAAATCAGGCCCAGGAAGGTCAGAGACAGGCCTACAGTTACAAATAGTCCCGGAACGATGCGCCAGAAACCTTGCGTGAAGTGCAAATCATCTAGATTGAAAAACTGACTGGGGCGAACAGCATTGCGTACCACTAAGGTGCCGTCCTGATCGTCGATCACATGGGTTTCTCGATACTCTTTCCATGCCTCGGCCACATTTTGCTGTTCTTCGGTCACGTTTAAGCCAGCGATATCGGCATCGACGTCGGTAACGTGCGGGCTAAATTCATTTTCAGGAGTTTTGGCAATAATGGCATGGATGCTGCTAAGTGCTGTACGGCGGCGTTTAACCAGCTTTTGCCAACGTACAACTGCAAAACAAAGCGTGGCGACTAGCAGAATAGTCACGTAGCCCGGAGCTGCATCATTTTTCAAAAGCGAAGCTATATACAAGATTCCGTTACGAACAAGCACGCCGGGAAGCAGCAGTGAATCCATATTTACACCATAACTAACGAGAAGGAGGGGGGATTTTTCTTTTGAGATTACTCTAATGGATTTTACTGATCTTATCTATCATCACGCATTGGTGACATAATCAGTTTTGCCTGAATTAATTAACTTATAAAAAAATCATTACATTAGGTTTTTCCGGTGTTATCAAAGAGTGATGAGGTTGAAAAAATATTAGTTTTTCTGCGTTTTACCCGTGTTTAAGCGGTGTATCTTAATACATTTGTTTCTTGTCCTAACACTCACTCGTTGTATGATTTTGACCATCGTATTTTTTTGCATATGGCGTTTGCTGTTTCGACTGGGTTGTCGAACGCAAACGGTGGATCACTCATTCAACGCGTTCGCTGAACCATTTTGTCTGACAACAATTTCTCGCAAACCGCTGCCTTTATCTGGTCGGTAGCTGACCTGCTTCGTGATGACTTCGAACAATCTCATTATGGCCGAGTGATCCTGCCTTTCAAGTTGCTGATGCGTCGTCTGGTGTCGTGCTAGCGCCCACAAAAGATGCAGTGGTAGTGAAAGCATTAACGATGGATATATCGAACAATGACCCGTTTTCCGTTCGATACAATTATAGGGGATTCCGGTAGAGCAAGAAGCGTAGTAACAAAACCATGTGCGAGATCTTGTCATGAAGCTGACTGTTTAAAGGATTTCACGTACAGGCTAATTTGTTTAAGGCCGACAAACTCAGCTTCTTTGTCTCGCCGCTAACTAACTTTCTTGTCGATATCTGTCAAACAGGTTTATGTGCTCAATTTCATGATAGCAGGGATGATGCAGCATGTGGATGCATCACCCACTACATCACCTGTAATGCCAGAAAACAAAAAGGACTCAGCCAGTTTCCTGTCTAAACTCTTGATATTTGGTGGCCCCTGCTGGACTTGAACCAGCGACCAAGCGATTATGAGTCGCCTGCTCTAACCACTGAGCTAAGGGGCCGTGCGGGCGTGATTATACGGTAATCTTTTGGTACAGGTCTACAGTAGCGCTACCGGATGTTGCTTTTCTGAGCATTTCTAGCTTGTTGTAATTGCAGGCGGATTTTGCGATAACCACGATATACCCTTCATACTTCAAGTTGCAGGTGTGTTGGCTTGGTTACTCGGCCCATCCCTGGGCCTCGCCCCTTCGGGGCCGCTGCCAACAGCGTTCAAATCTGCTCCCAGCAGATTTGTCGCTCACCCCAGTCACTTACTCAAGTAAGCTCCTGGGGATTCGCTGCGTTGCCGCCTGCCTGCAACTCGAATTATTTTGGGTATAAATCGTATCAATGGGAAGAATGATGATTACCGATATTCTGGCGAACAACCTGCGCGTGGTGTTTTGCGGCATTAACCCCGGCCTTTCCACGGCGCACCACGGTTACCACTTTGCCAATGCCAATAATCGGTTCTGGAAGGTGATTCACCTGGCCGGTTTTACCGAGCGGCAGCTGGCGCCGGAAGAGGAAATGCACCTGTTGGACACCGGCTGCGGCATTACCATGCTGGTGGAGCGCCCGACGGTGGAAGCCAGTGAACTGGCGCGTAACGAGCTGCGCACCGGCGGCGAGGCGCTAAAGGCCAAGATGCTGCAGTACCAGCCGCAGGCGTTGGCGGTGTTGGGCAAACAGGCGTTCAGCAGCGCCTTTGGCGTCCGTCAGGTGCCCTGGGGGCGCCAGGCGCTGACGATAGGTAAAACCGAGGTCTGGGTGTTGCCGAACCCCAGCGGGCTTAACCGCGCCACGCTGGAGCAGCTTAGCGAAAGCTATCGCCAACTGGCCATCGCGCTGGAAAGCCGGCAATAAAGTATTGCCGGGGGCGGTTGGCCGAAGAGGCGGGCAGGGCGGCCGCCATAAAAAACCCCGGCGTGCGGTGCAGGCCGGGGTTTTTCGTGCGTTAAACGCGTTTAGTCATCCAGGAAGCTGCGCAGCACTTCCGAACGGCTTGGGTGGCGCAGTTTACGCAGCGCTTTGGCTTCGATCTGGCGAATACGTTCACGGGTAACGTCGAACTGTTTACCGACTTCTTCCAACGTATGGTCGGTGTTCATATCGATACCGAAACGCATGCGCAGCACTTTCGCTTCGCGCGCGGTCAGGCCGGCCAGCACATCGTGCGTTGCCGAGCGCAGGCTTTCAGAGGTTGCGGAATCCAACGGCAACTCGAGGGTGGTATCCTCGATGAAATCGCCCAGATGTGAATCTTCGTCATCGCCGATCGGTGTTTCCATCGAGATTGGCTCTTTGGCGATCTTCAGCACCTTGCGGATTTTGTCTTCCGGCATCAGCATGCGTTCAGCCAGCTCTTCTGGCGTCGGCTCGCGGCCCATTTCCTGCAGCATTTGGCGCGAAATACGGTTGAGCTTGTTGATGGTCTCAATCATATGCACCGGAATACGGATGGTGCGCGCCTGGTCGGCGATGGAACGGGTGATCGCCTGGCGGATCCACCAGGTGGCATAGGTGGAGAACTTGTAGCCACGGCGATATTCGAACTTGTCGACCGCTTTCATCAGGCCGATGTTGCCTTCCTGAATCAGATCCAGGAACTGCAGGCCGCGGTTGGTGTATTTCTTGGCGATCGAAATAACCAGACGCAGGTTAGCCTCAACCATTTCTTTCTTCGCCCGGCGCGCTTTCGCTTCGCCAATGGACATGCGGCGGTTAATGTCTTTTACCTGCTCGATGGTCAGGCCGGTTTCTTCTTCGATCTGGCGCAGTTTCTGCAGGCTGCGCTGAACGTCTTCTTCAACGTCTTTCAGCTTTTCAGACCACGGTTTGGCCATCGCCAGTGCTGCTGCGAACCAGGCGTCGCTGGTTTCGTTGCCGGCGAACAGATTGACGAAGTTTTTCTTCGGCATTTTGCACTGCTCAACACACATCTTCATGATGATGCGTTCCTGGGTACGCACGCGATCCATCATGGTACGCATGCTGTTGACCAGGAAGTCGAACTGTTTTGGCACCAGGCGGAACTGCTTGAACACTTCCGACAGTTTCAGAATTTCTTCTGCTGAGCTGGCGTGGCTGCGGCCGTTTTTCTTGATGATCAGGCGAGTCGCTTCGTACTGATCGCGCAGTTCGGTGAACTTCTGGCGCGCCAGTTCCGGATCGATGCTGTTATCGTCGTCAGCATCGTCGTCGTCATCTTCCTCTTCTTCGTCGTCATCTTGATCTTCGGTCGACAGTTCCGAACCGATATGGGTGGCGGTGGGGGCGATGTCCTCTTCCGCGTTAGGATCGACGAAGCCGGTGATCAGATCGGACAGGCGCGATTCACCTGCTTCAACGCGATCATACTGCTCCAGCAGATAGGTGATGGCTTCCGGGTATTCGGCTACGGAGCACTGCACCTGATTGATACCGTCTTCGATACGTTTAGCGATGTCGATTTCGCCTTCGCGCGTCAGTAGCTCAACGGTACCCATTTCACGCATGTACATGCGCACCGGGTCGGTAGTACGGCCGATCTCGGATTCAACGCTGGAAAGCACCTGGGCGGCCGCTTCTACCGCATCTTCATCGGTATCGGTGGTGTTCTCGGCCAGCATCAAATCATCGGCGTCCGGTGCTTCTTCCATCACCTGGATGCCCATGTCGTTGATCATCTGGATGATGTCTTCGATCTGGTCGGAGTCGACGATATCTTCCGGCAGATGGTCATTGACCTCAGCATAGGTCAGATAGCCTTGCTCCTTACCACGGGTGACAAGTAGCTTAAGCTGTGACTGCGGGTTTTGCTCCATAAGACGGTATCCACACTTCAGAGTATTTGGGTTGGTGTCGGTCGGCGAAACCGCCAACAATAGCATTTGGGGCGTTTTTGTTATAGCCGCGGCCCACCCTAGCGGCATTTTGTGGGGCTCGGCCCGCACACGTTTCGGCACTTAAGCCGTTTAATATTCAGTTTTTCTTCGCCAGAACCTGGTTTAGCGAGCGGACTTCTTCACGTTCTTCCGGGCTCAGGCCGCGCGTTCTTGCCTGCGCAATTAGCGTCTCCAGCCGGTGCTCCAGCACGGAGTCATACAGGCTGGCTAATGTATCTAAAAAGGTCTGTTCGACCATGTCCTCGACGATCATATGGTTCCATGTCGCCAGGGTTTCAAGCTGTTGGCTGAATTTGTTGTCGCGATACAGCTCCAGCAACTGGCCGGTAGTCAGGCCGGGCTGGGCCAGGCAGGTATGCACCAGCTCAACAAATAACGGCAAGCCCGCCAGCTTGGCTTGCCCTAAACCTTCCAGTGAAGGAATAAGTGTAGCCAAGCGCGGATTTTGTACCAACAACCCTATCAGTATACGCATGGTTGTGCGTTTTAGCTGGGGCGCCTGATAAGTATTCGCATTTTCCGTCTGTTTGGGCATCAGCTTGTCAAGCTGGCTGTCATCCAGCAGGCCCAGTTTGCTGCCCAACTGTTGGCGCAAATACAGGCGCAGCGTCTCACCCGGCACCTGGGCAATCAGCGGCAGCGCCAGCGCGCTCAGCTTGGCGCGGCCGTCGGGGCTGCTCAAATCCACTTGCGGCATCAGCGTTTCGAACAAGAAGGTGGAAAGCGGCTGCGCCTGCTCCATCCGTTGTTCGAAAGCGTCTTTGCCTTCCTTGCGCACCAATGTGTCCGGGTCTTCGCCGTCGGGCAAAAACATAAACCGCATCTGCCGCCCATCGTTCAGGTAGGGCAGCGCGGTCTCCAGCGCGCGCCAGGCGGCTTCGCGGCCAGCCCGGTCGCCGTCGTAACAGCAGACGACATTATCGGTGGCGCGGAACAGCAGTTGGATATGGTCTGCCGTTGTTGAGGTGCCCAACGAAGCAACGGCGTAATTAATGCCGTACTGCGCCAGCGCCACCACGTCCATATAGCCTTCTACCACCAACAGGCGCGAAAGCGTTGCGTTGCTCTGCTGCGCTTCATACAGGCCATAAAGCTGGCGGCCCTTGTGGAAAACCTCGGTTTCCGGCGAGTTCAGGTATTTCGGCACTCCGTCGCCCAGCACGCGCCCGCCGAAGGCGATAACCCGCCCGCGCTTATCGCGAATAGGGAACATCACGCGCTCACGAAAGCGATCGTAGGTGCGGCCCTGCTCGTTGTTGACCAGCATGCCCGCGTCGTTCAGCGCGCTGCGGTTTTCGGCATCACGGCCAAAGCGTTTTAAGGCGTTATCCCAACCGGTCGGGGCGAAACCGATGGCGAAATGGCGGATAACCTCTTCGCTCAATCCACGCTGCTGCAGGTAATCACGCGCCTGCTTGCCGTTGGGTTGAGCCAACGCCTGCTGATAGAATGCGCTTAGCTGTTCCATCAACTGGTAAAGGCTTTGGCGCTGATGGCGTTCTATCTGGCTGGGGCCGGTGCCTGCTTCGTATGGCACTTCCAGCCCGTGCATGGTGGCCAGTTCTTCGATGGTTTCGACAAAATCCAGCCTGTCGTAATTCATCAGAAAGTCGATGGCGTTACCGTGGGCGCCACATCCGAAACAGTGGTAGAACTGCTTGTCGCCGTTAACGGTGAATGAAGGGGTTTTCTCATGATGGAACGGACAGCACGCATGGTAGTTCTTGCCTTGCTTTTTCAGCTTCACGCGGGCATCGATCAAATCGATGATGTCGGTGCGAGCCAGCAAGTCATTGATAAATACGCGTGGAATTCGTCCAGCCATAAGCCCTTATTCGACTGCCTATAAACGAGAACAAGCCGCGCATTCCTTACGGAAAGCACGGCCTTCGTATACAACTACTCGGTCTGCGCTTATAAAACACGCGGTGGGGTTACCCCCAGGGAATTAATACAGACGAGTGCGGCGTGCGTTTTCGCGAGCCAGTTTCTTCGCGTGGCGTTTAACAGCAGAAGCTTTAGCGCGTTTGCGTTCGGTGGTCGGTTTTTCATAGAACTCACGACGACGAACTTCAGCTAAAACGCCTGCTTTTTCGCATGAACGCTTGAAACGACGCAGTGCAACGTCAAATGGCTCGTTTTCACGTACTTTAATTACCGGCATGTGCCTCTCACCTCAATAGAATTCGGTTTGTTGCTGGCCAAGCGCCAGCCTTTTCAAAATGGTGCGGAATTTTACTCCAATGAGTGGTGCTTTGTAAAGCACCATGACAAATTCCTACCAGCCCATACCGTACTGGCGCACGCAATTTTGCAATGGCCGCTGATTATAGACTAATCGGAAAAAATTGCTCGCTTTTAATCGGAAAAACATCTTGGCTACGCATCTGGCCCGTTTGCGCTGGGGGGGCGGTAAACGGGCGCGGTTGTGCTAAACTGGCGGCCGCCTGTGAATGATGGGAAATGTGATGCGAGTACTGGGTATAGAAACGTCCTGCGATGAAACCGGAATCGCAGTGTATGATGATCAGGCCGGTTTGTTAGCTAACCAATTGTACAGCCAGGTGAAACTGCACGCGGATTATGGCGGCGTGGTGCCAGAGCTGGCTTCGCGCGATCACGTGCGCAAAACCGTGCCGCTGATTCAGGCGGCGCTGAAAGAAGCTAACCTGTCTGCTGCGGATATCGATGGCGTTGCCTACACCGCCGGGCCGGGCCTGGTGGGGGCGTTGCTGGTGGGCGCCACCGTTGGGCGCGCGCTGGCGTTTGCCTGGAATGTGCCCGCCGTGCCGGTGCACCATATGGAAGGGCACCTGCTGGCGCCGATGCTGGAAGATAGCCCACCGGCCTTCCCGTTCGTCGCGCTGTTGGTTTCCGGCGGCCATACCCAACTGATCAGCGTGACCGGCATCGGCCAATATACCCTGCTGGGGGAATCGATCGACGATGCGGCCGGCGAAGCCTTCGATAAAACCGCCAAACTGCTGGGGCTTGATTACCCCGGCGGCCCGATGTTGTCCAAAATGGCCCAGCAGGGCAACGCCGGGCGCTTTGTGTTCCCGCGCCCGATGACCGATCGCCCTGGGCTGGATTTCAGCTTCTCCGGCCTGAAAACCTTTGCCGCCAATACCATTCGCGGCAAAGGCAGCGATGCGCAGACCCGCGCCGATATCGCCCGCGCGTTTGAGGATGCGGTGGTGGATACGCTGGCGATCAAGTGTAAACGCGCGCTGGATCAAACCGGGTTTACCCGGCTGGTGATGGCCGGCGGCGTGAGCGCCAACCGCACGCTGCGCGGCAAACTGGCGGAAATGATGCACAAACGCGGCGGGGAGGTGTTTTACGCCCGGCCGGAGTTTTGTACCGATAACGGCGCGATGATCGCCTACGCCGGGCTGGTGCGCCTGAAAAGCGGCGGCATCAGCCCCACGCTTGGCGTTACCGTTCGCCCGCGCTGGCCGCTGGCCGAACTGCCTGCGGTATAAGCCGCCATGCAGGGCTGGCGAGCGCCGGCCCTGCCGTTTACTTCTTGGTTTCTTCTTCCGGCGTTTCTGGCTTCTTCTTGCGCAGCTTATTCCAGATTTTTCCTTCCTGCCCGCGCCACAGGCGCTGGATATTATCGTGGTGGCGCATCAGGATCAGGCAGGAGAGCATCGCCACCGGGAAGGTGAACTGCGGTTTGAACCACCAGACATAAAAGGGGGCGATCAGCGCGCTGATAATCGCCCCCAGCGAGGAATAACCGCTGAGCAACACGGTCAGCAGCCAGGTGCCGGTCATCAGGCCGGTCAGATCCCAGCCGATTGGCGCAATGGCGCCGAAAGCGGTGGCTACGCCTTTCCCGCCGCGGAAGTGGAAAAATATCGGGTAGATGTGGCCAAGGCAGGCGGCGATAGCCGTCAGGCCAAGGTACATCGGCGGTATTTCAAGCTCGTATGCCAGCCAGACCGGCAACATGCCTTTCAATATATCGAATACCAGCACTGATGCCGCCGCCAGGCGGCCGCCAATGCGTAGGACGTTAGTCGCCCCTGGATTCCCTGAGCCATGTAAACGCGGATCGGGCAGCTTGGCGATCCGACATACCAAGATCGCGCTGGAAATAGAGCCACAGAGATACGCGAAGATAATCATGCCAAGCGCGGTAGCACTCATAACGCGGTTCCGTTTAATAATGGTCGTTTTGCTCGTAATATCTATGGATAATACGCATATTCCGCTGGAAGTGGTATCCGGCAAGGCTAAAAACAGAGAACGACGTGATGGATATCGTATTTATTGAAGAACTTACCGTAATCACCACCATTGGCGTTTATGACTGGGAGCAGACCATCCGCCAGAAGCTGGTTTTCGATATCGAAATGGGGTGGGACAATCGCCAGGCGGCCGCCAGTGATGATGTAAATGACTGTTTGAGCTATGCCGATATCTGCGACGCCGTTGTCCAACACGTTGAAGGCGGGCGCTTTGCTTTGGTGGAGCGCGTCGCTGAGGAAATTTCCGAAATATTACTTCAACGCTTTAATTCCCCCTGGGTACGTATTAAGGTCAGCAAGCCGGGGGCGGTGGCGCACGCTCGCAGTGTGGGTGTGATCATCGAACGGGGCACCCGCCCGGCGTGATTGCCTGTCATGAATGTGCAACCAACGGCAATTATTCTGCTTTGAATAGCGAGTTGTTTAGCGGCAATGTATTGAATACTGCCGCTTTTTTATTATTAGTCGTTATTATGGCTGTGTTGGCCGCCGGCCGTAGCGCCTTTGTGGCCGGAATGTGTGCCGTTTCACGCGCGCAAGGGCGGCTTCCGCCGGTTTTTCCCGTGACGGGAAAGTAATGCCGCCTTCTTCGGGGGGCGGATTTTATGTTTCTAGCTGTAAATTTATGGGGTAGGCGCACACATGGCGGACATGCATTCACTGTTTGTGGCATTTGTTCTTGGGGTGGTTGAAGGGTTAACGGAGTTTTTGCCGGTATCGTCTACCGGGCATATGATCATCGTCGGTGAATGGCTTGGCTTTACCGGCGACAAAGCGAAAACCTTTGAAGTGATTATCCAGCTGGGTTCGATCCTGGCGGTCGTGGTGATGTTCTGGCGCCGTTTATTCGGCCTGGTCGGCATTCATTTCGGCGGCAAGCCGGTGGCGCATGAAGGGCACACGGCGGGGCGTTTGAAACTGGGGCATATTCTGCTGGCGATGATCCCGGCGGTAGTCTTGGGGCTGGTGTTCCACTCGGTGATTAAATCGCTGTTTGAACCGCGCAACGTGATGTATGCGCTGGTGGTGGGGGGCTTCCTGCTGCTGGCCGCGGAATGGCTGAAGCCTAAAAAGCCGCGCGCCGTTGGGCTGGATGACATCACTTACCGCCAGGCGTTCATGATCGGCTGTTTCCAGTGTTTGGCGCTGTGGCCTGGCTTCTCGCGCTCTGGCGCCACCATTTCCGGTGGGATGCTGGTGGGCGTTAGCCGTTATGCGGCCTCTGAGTTCTCGTTCATCCTGGCGGTGCCGATGATGATTGGCGCCAGCGCGTTGGATGTGTACAAGAGCCTGGGCTTCCTTTCGCTGGCCGACGTGCCGATGTTTGCCGTTGGGTTTATCACCGCCTTCGTGGTGGCGCTGATCGCCATCAAGACCTTCCTGAAATTGATCAAGCGTATTTCGTTTGTACCGTTTGCGATTTACCGCTTTATTGTGGCGGCTGCGGTCTACATGGTGTTTATGTAAGGCCAAACGGCAACGCAAGGTGCGTTGGCGATAAAAAAAGCCAGTCAGGTTAACTGACTGGCTTTTTTGCATTCAGGCCATTGGTGCTGTACCGCTGTCAGGCCTGCTGGGCTTTCCAGGCGGCCAACGCCTGCTGGCGCCGGCGCTTAAGCTCATCGCGGATCGCCAGCCCTTGCAGGCCGCTGGCCACCACCTCTTTCACTGAAACCGCATTGGCAACCTGAAAGGCCGCGCGCAGATAATCACCCTGCGGGTATGGGTTCTCTTCAAAACCGGTGCGGCCGCGGGCATCCGCCTCGCTGGTCAGGATCATCTGTTCCAGCCGGTGCGGCTTGCGCCATACATCAATCGCATCAAACAGTTTTAACAGGGTTTCCGGCCGCAGCTTATCCACGGTGTGGATCAGATCGTGGTATTCCGCCACCAGCATCGCCAGATCGCGAATCGGGTTTGGCACGCGCAGCCGCTGGCACAGCGCCTCCACCAGTTTCACCCCGGCCGGGCCGTGGCCATGGTGGTGCGGCCAAAACTGCTTCGGCGTCAGCCCTTTGCCTACGTCATGGCACAGGGCGGAAAAACGCACGTCCACTTCCGGGCTGAGGCGGCTGGCCATTGCCAGCGTCATCAGCGTGTGGATGCCGGTGTCGATTTCGGGGTGCCATTTTTCCGGCGCCGGCACGCCAAACAGCGCGTCGATCTCGGGGAACAGCACCTTTAGGGCGCCGCAGGCGCGCAATACCTGGAAGTAAACCTGCGGGCTTTGGCTCTGCAACGCTTTTTCCGTTTCCTTCCACACACGCTCGGCGGGCAGTGCGGAAAGTTCGCCACCATCGGCCATGCTGCGCATCAGCGCCGCCGTTTCCGGAGCCAGGGTAAAGCCCAGATGGGCAAAGCGTGCGGCAAAGCGGGCCACGCGCAGAACGCGCAGCGGATCTTCGCTAAAGGCATCGGAAACGTGCCGCAACACCCGTGCGTTGAGATCCTGCACGCCGCCGTAAGGATCGATCAGTTCGCCTTCCGGCGCCTGGGCGATGGCGTTGATGGTCAGATCGCGCCGCTGCAGATCTTCTTCCAGCGTGACGTCTGGCGCTGCGTAGCAGGTGAAGCCGGTATAACCCTGGCCGGATTTACGCTCGGTGCGCGCCAGTGCGTATTCTTCATGAGTTTGCGGATTGAGGAATACCGGGAAGTCTTTACCCACCTGTTGGTAGCCCAGCGCCAGCAGTTGCGCGGGCGTGGCGCCGACGACAACCCAGTCGCGGTCTACCACCGGTAGCTTAAGCAGGCTGTCGCGGACTGCGCCGCCGACCAGATAAATCTGCACTGTTGCACTCCTGAAATTATCGCCGCTATGCACCACAGCTTACCCGAATTCTCCGCACGGATAAAAACATCGCAGCGCCGGCCGTGGGTGACGGCCTGGCGCTCAGATCGCAAAAGCGGGATGGGGGGCTGGCCCGAACAAGGGGGCGTGAATCGTGCTCCCGGCCAGCACAGGCCGGTCAGTTCATCCAGCGGTTGTTGTTTTTACGACGCGGGATCAGGTGTGGCAACAACAGCCCCAGCAGCAGGCCGACGCCTGCAACGCCGCCGCCGTACATAAACCATTGCAGGATAATGGTACGCTGTTTGTCATCAAGCTGCAGGTTAACCGCATTCACCTTTTTCTGCGCTACCACCAGTTGGTTTTTCAGATCCTGATTTTCCTGCTTCAGGCCGCTGATGGTGCTATCGCTGGCGGCGACTTTTTCCTGCATCTCCGCTGTGCGCTGGTTCCAACTGTTATCAATGTTCGTCAGCTTGTCGGTCAGGGTTTTTACCTGTTGCTCCAGTTCAGGCACGCGGGTGCGCAGGCTTGGCGTTTCGCTAAGCTGATCCAACGGGATCCAGATATTGCGGCCCTTGGCATCGCGGATCTGGCCGTAATGGGTTTCATTATTTACGCTTAACAGTGTGACTTCGTCGCCAGCGTTCAGCGTCCCGACAATGCGGTACTGATTGCCCGGGCCGCTATGGACGTAAGTGTTCAATTCATCAGAGATATAGCGCTTCTCTTCGGCGTGTGCACCCCAAGTGATGCTGAAGCTCAGCACAGCGAGGCAAATTAGGCGTAATTTCTGCATTAGTTCATCGTTTCTGTGTGAATTTATGGAACGATAGTAGAGACTTCAGTGTGACGACGCAACGCTAAAACCGGAATGAGAACTGTCTTACTGTAGCGGATTCTGTGCGTTACGCCGCGTTTTACAGCGTAACAGGTTTTTTCTACAGTTTGCAGGCTTAAGCGCCGACGAATCGCGCTACTATAGTGCCAACGGTGCCTTTTCAGGCAGCATTCGGCCAGGGCAAAGTTCTGGCTGCAAATTTGTAACTTATTGGTGTAAAAGACATATGACCGTTGAAATAGAACTGAAATTTATTGCCTCCGCGCAGGCTGCCGCCGGGTTGTCCGCACAGTTGGCCGCCTGGCCCCACCAGCATACCGCGCCGCAAAAACTCACCAATATTTACTACGAGACGGCCGATAACTTCCTGCGCCGCCACGATATCGGGCTGCGTATCCGCGGCTGCAACCAACAGTATGAGATGACCATCAAAACCGCTGGCCGCGTGGTGGGCGGGGTGCATCAGCGCCCGGAATACAATGTGGCGATCGCCAGCCCTGAACTGACGCTGGCTGAATTTCCGGCCGATATCTGGCCGCAGGGGTGCGATATCAGCGCATTGCAGCAGGCGCTGCAGCCGCTGTTCCGCACGGATTTCGTGCGTGAAACCTGGCGGGTCGCGCTGGGGGAAAGCGAGATCGAAATCGGCCTGGATCAGGGCGAAGTGCGTGCCGGCGAACTGGTGGAGCCGATAGGCGAGATTGAACTGGAGCTGAAGCAGGGCAATACCGCGGATCTACTGGCGTTGGCGCAGCAGTTGGCACAGCATGGCGGCCTGCGCCAGGGCAGCCTGAGCAAGGCGGCGCGCGGTTACCACCTGGCGCAGGGCAATGCGCCTTTCGCACTGCGCCCGCTCAAGGTGCTGAGGCCGGCGGCGAAATCCAGCGTGGAACAGGGGATGATCGCAGCATTGGAGCTGGCGCTCAGCCACTGGCAGTATCACGAGGAGCTGTGGCTGCGTGGCAACGCCGCGGCGCGCCCGGCCGTGCTTGAAGCGATGGTGCTGGTGCGCCAGGCGCTAGTGATTTTCGGCGGCCTGGTGCCGCGCAAGGCCAGCGCCGATCTGCGTGCCCGCCTGGCGGCGCTGGAACCCCAACTGGAAGACCACAACGCCGAACCGCAGAGCCTGTGTTACAGCGCGGAGTATCTGCAATGTAAGTTGGCGCTCACATCTTGGTTGCTGACCGGCGCCTGGCGGCCGTTTATCGACGCAAAAGCGCAGGCAAAACTGGATGGCTCCTTCAAGCGTTTTAGCGATGTGATGCTGGGGCGCTGCGCTGCTGAGTTGAAAGAGGCGTTCAATCACCCGCTAACCGACGAAGGCTATCAGGGGCAATTGCCGCGCCTGACGCGCCAGGTGGCCGCCCTTATGCTGCTTTCCGGCGCCTATGCCGACGCTGACAGCGGCGCTTATATTGGCGCTTGGCGTGAGTTGCTGCGGGCGGTAGCGGAACGGCGCCAGGGGAGCTATGAAAGCAGCCGTAAATTGGCCCTCTCCCAGGCGCCGTTCTGGTTAAACGGCGCCGTTCGTTAATGATACCCAGCCCGCTATAGCGGGCCATCGCACGGATGATTGATTATGTCGCGACTCTCTGCAGCGTTACAGGCGCAGGCACAGCGTATTGTGCAGCGTTTTCAGGAAACCCACGGCGCCGATGTGCTGCTTAGCAGCCAGGAGCAGGCGGTGCTGGCTTCAAGCGATTTTGTTAGCGAGGCTTTGCTGGCGCATCCGCAATGGCTGGCGAAACTGCGCAGCCAGCCGCCGGTGGCCGATGAGTGGCGCCACTACGGCGCATGGCTGCAGGAAGAACTGGAAGCCGTGCAGGACGAAGCGGCGCTGATGCACGCGCTGCGCCTGTTCCGCCGCGAGATGCTGGTGCGTATCGCCTGGGCGCAGGCGTTGAATAGCGCCACCACCGAGCAAACGCTGCGTCAGCTCAGTGGGTTGGCTGAAACGCTGATTATCCGCGCCCGCGACTGGCTGTATCAAACTTGTTGCCGTGAGTGGGGCACGCCGTGCAATGCGGCGGGGGTTCCCCAGCCGCTGTTGATCCTTGGCATGGGCAAGCTGGGCGGTGAAGAGCTGAATTTTTCTTCCGATATCGATCTGATCTTTGCCTATCCGGAAAACGGGCAAACTCAGGGCGGGCGGCGCGAGCTGGATAACGCCCAGTTCTTTACCCGCCTCGGCCAGCGGTTAATTAAAGCATTGGATCAGCAAACCATTGATGGCTTTGTCTACCGGGTGGATATGCGGTTGCGCCCGTTTGGCGACAGCGGCCCGCTGGTGATGAGCTTTGCCGCGCTGGAAGATTATTACCAGGAACAGGGGCGCGACTGGGAACGCTACGCCATGGTGAAGGCGCGGCTGATGGGCGGGGCGGAGGATCCCTATAGCCAGGAACTGCGCAACACATTGCGGCCGTTTGTCTTCCGCCGCTATATCGATTTCAGCGTGATCCAGTCGCTGCGCAATATGAAGGGCATGATCGCGCGTGAAGTGCGGCGGCGCGGCCTGAAAGACAACATCAAGCTCGGCGCCGGCGGTATCCGCGAAATTGAATTTATCACTCAGGTGTTCCAATTGATCCGCGGCGGGCGCGAGCCCAGCCTGCAAGGGCGCGCATTGTTGCCGACGCTGCAGGCGATAGGTCAACTGGGGCTGCTTGGCCCGCAACCGGTGGCGGCGCTGAGCGCCAGCTACCTGTTCTTACGCCGGCTGGAGAACTTGCTGCAGGCGATTGGCGATCAGCAAACGCAAACCCTGCCGCAGGATGCGCTCGATCAGGCGCGCCTGGTCTGGGGCATGGGCCTGGCGGACTGGCCGGCGCTACTGGCCGCGCTGGATGCCCATATGCGCGCGGTGCGGGCGGTGTTTGACGACATGATCGGTGACGATACCCCCGATGTGGGCGAAGATAGCCATTGTCAGCGCTACTCTGGCCTGTGGCATGATGCGCTGGAAGAAAAAGACATGGCGCCGCTGTTGCCGCATCTGGGGGAAGAAGAGCAGCGTATGGTGCTGCGCATCATCACCGATTTCCGCCAGGACGTGGGCAAGCGCACTATCGGCCCGCGCGGGCGCGAGGTGTTGGATCAACTGATGCCGCGCCTGTTGGCCGAAGTCTGCCCGCGCAGCGACGCGCCCACGGCGCTGGCCCGCCTTGCTCAACTGCTGCTTAGCATTGTCACCCGCACCACTTACCTTGAGCTGCTGCTGGAGTACCCGGCGGCGCTTAGCCACCTGATTCGCCTGTGCGCCGCCTCGCCGATGCTGGCGAACCAACTTGCGCGCTACCCGATGCTGCTCGATGAGCTGCTTGATCCGGCGACGCTCTACCGGCCGGTTGAGCCCGGCGCCTACCGCAGCGAGTTGCACCAGTATCGGCTGCGGGTGCCGGCGGACGATGAGGAGCAGCAGGTGGAAGCGTTGCGCCAGTTCAAACAGGCGCAACAGCTGCGCATCGCCGCGGCGGATATTGCCGAAGTGCTGCCGGTAATGAAAGTGAGCGATCACTTAACCTATCTGGCCGAAGCGATCATTGATGCGGTGGTGCAGCAGGCCTGGCGCGATATGGTGGCGCGTTACGGCCAGCCGGCGCATTTGCATGAGCGCCAGGGGCACGGGTTTGCCGTGATCGGCTACGGCAAACTGGGCGGCTGGGAGTTGGGTTACAGTTCCGATCTCGATCTGGTGTTTTTGATCGACTGCCCGCCGGAAGTGATGACCGACGGCGCACGCTGCATTGACGGCCGCCAGTTCTACCTGCAGCTGGCGCAGCGGGTGATGCATTTGTTCAGCACCCGCACCGCCTCCGGTATTCTGTATGAAGTGGACGCCCGGCTGCGGCCTTCCGGGGCAGCCGGCATGCTGGTGAGCACCATCGAGGCCTTTACCGACTACCAGCAAAATGAGGCCTGGACGTGGGAGCATCAGGCACTGGTGCGGGCGCGCATTGTCTATGGCGATCCGGCGTTGCATCAGCGTTTTGATCAGATTCGGCGCGATATTTTGTGCAAGCCGCGCGCCGGCGCGGCATTGCAGCAGGAAGTGCGCGAAATGCGGGAAAAGATGCGCCACCATCTGGGCAATAAGCAGCGTGAGCTGTTTGATATCAAAACTGATGAAGGCGGTATCACCGATATCGAATTTATCGCGCAATATCTGGTCTTACGCTATGCCGGCGGCGAACCGCGGCTGGCGCGCTGGTCGGATAACGTGCGCATCTTCGAACTGATGGCCCATTACGGTATTATGCCGGACGAAGAAGCGCAGGCGTTGACCCACGCCTATGTGACGATGCGCGACGAAATTCACCGGCTGGCCTTGCAGGAGCACTCCGGCAAGGTGAGCAGCGAACAGTTTGTCGCCGAGCGCGATCGGGTGCGCCGCAGTTGGGAAAAATGGCTGGGCGCAGCGGGCGTATAGCACACCTTTTTGCCGGCATTATCGGTGTCTGTGGTAATATCGGCGCAACTAAATTTATGACCTGTTTGGAGTTATCGAATGAAAGTTACACTGCCTGATTTTCGCCGCGCCGGTGTGCTGGTGGTTGGTGACGTCATGTTGGATCGCTATTGGTATGGGCCGACCAGCCGCATTTCACCGGAAGCCCCGGTGCCGGTGGTGAAGGTGGATACCATCGAAGAGCGTCCCGGCGGTGCGGCTAACGTTGCGATGAACATTGCTTCTTTGGGCGCCGGCTCGCGCCTGGTGGGGCTGACCGGCATTGACGACGCCGCGCGTGCATTAAGCGCCCGGCTCAATGAAGTTAACGTGCGCTGTGACTTTGTTTCCGTGCCGACGCACCCGACCATTACCAAACTGCGCGTGCTGTCCCGCAACCAGCAGTTGATACGCCTGGATTTTGAAGAGGGTTTCGCCAATGTGGATGCCCAGCCGCTTCTGGAGCGCGTTCAGCAGGCGCTGCCGCAGATTGGCGCGCTGGTGCTGTCTGATTACGCCAAGGGCGCGCTGAGCAAGGTGCAGGACATCATCCAACTGGCACGTGCCGCCAAGGTGCCGGTGCTGATCGATCCCAAAGGCACGGATTTTGAACGTTATCGCGGCGCAACGCTGCTGACGCCGAATCTGTCCGAGTTTGAAGCCGTGGTCGGCCATTGCAAAGACGAACAGGAACTGGTGCAGCGGGGTATGAAGCTGGTGGCGGATTATGAGCTTTCCGCCCTGTTGGTGACCCGTTCCGAACACGGGATGACGCTGCTGCAGCCGGATCGCGAGCCGCTGCACCTGCCGACGCAGGCGCAGGAGGTATTCGACGTGACCGGCGCAGGCGACACGGTGATCGGCGTACTGGCCGCTGCGCTGGCCGCCGGCAATACGCTGGAAGAGTCTTGCTTCTTGTCTAACGCCGCCGCCGGCGTGGTGGTGGGCAAACTGGGGACTTCCACCGTTTCCCCGATCGAGCTGGAAAATGCCATCCGCGGCCGTGCCGAAACCGGGTTCGGCGTGATGAGCGAAGAACAGTTGAAAACTGCCGTGGCGCAGGCGCGCCAGCGTGGTGAAAAGATCGTGATGACCAACGGCATTTTTGACATCCTGCACGCCGGCCACGTTTCTTATCTGGCGAATGCCCGCAAGCTGGGCGATCGTCTGATTGTGGCGGTTAACAGTGATGCATCCACTAAACGTCTGAAAGGCGAAACCCGCCCGATCAATCCGTTGGAAAACCGTATGATCGTATTGGCCGCGCTGGAAGCCGTGGACTGGGTGGTGCCGTTTGAAGAGGACACGCCGCAACGGCTGATCGCCGGTATCCTGCCGGATCTGCTGGTGAAAGGCGGGGATTATAAACCGGAAGAGATCGCTGGCAGTGCCGAGGTGTGGGCCAACGGCGGTGATGTGAAAGTGCTAAACTTTGAAGATGGGTTATCAACAACCAACATCATCAAGGCCATCAAAAATGGGCGTGAGTAACCCTACGGTGTGAGTGCCGAGCGGCAATGTTAAGGGCGCGTCTGCGCCCTTAACATAAACTTATTCGTCTTCCGGCTTGGCCTGCGGGGCCGCATTCAATTTGCTTTCCAGCTCGTTCAGGCGCTGTTCCAGCAGAGCCAGTTTTTCCCGCGTGCGCAGCAGCACTTGGGTTTGCACATCAAACTCTTCGCGGTTGACCAGATCCAGGCGGGTAAACTGCGCCTGCAGTATCTGGCGGATTTTCTTTTCGACGTCTTCCCCGAATTCACGGACACCCTTCGGCATGGACTCATGAACCTGGCGCGCGATCTGTTCAATTTTTTTCGGGTCTATCATGGTATATCCCTTTCTGATATTGGGTGGCGATAGCATTAGTGTAATGCGAGTTGCCCAGCGGATAAACAACAAGGCACGCTTCGGCGCTGGATCTTGCACACAGTGTGGGGTGAGGCAGTGTATTTACGCTAAATGCATTAGTATCGCCATTTTTGCTAATTGCCCTGATTAATCATTAGCGCTATAGTCGTTAAGCTTATTCTCAGGGCGGGGTGAAAGTCCCCACCGGCGGTAAATCATCTTCTATGATGAAAGCCCGCGAGCGCTCATCCAGCCTTTGGGTTGGGTAGAGGTCAGCAGATCCGGTGTAATTCCGGGGCCGACGGTTATAGTCCGGATGGGAGAGGGTAACGACATCTGTCGGGCTTATGCTCGCTTGCGTTATTTTTTAGCTATCCAGCTACTCCTCAAGATCGCCCTGGTTCTGGTAATCCAATACAGTTAATTGAGGTTTTTTTACCATGAATCAGACGCTACTTTCAGATTTCGGTACGCCAACAGAACGCGTTGAACGCGCGCTGGACGCTTTGCGCAACGGGCGCGGCGTGATGGTGCTTGATGATGAAAATCGTGAAAACGAAGGTGATATGATCTTTGCCGCAGAAACCATGACCGTTGAGCAGATGGCGCTGACCATTCGCCACGGCAGCGGCATTGTTTGCCTGTGCATTACCGAAGAACGTCGCCAGCAGCTTGAACTGCCGATGATGGTGGTCAACAACTCCAGCCATTTCCAAACGGCGTTCACCGTAACCATTGAGGCCGCACAGGGCGTGACCACCGGGGTTTCCGCCGCGGATCGCCTGACGACCATCCGCGCGGCCATCGCCGACAACGCTACGCCGAGCGATCTTAACCGCCCTGGACACGTGTTCCCGCTGCGTGCGCAGCCGGGCGGGGTACTGAACCGCCGCGGCCATACGGAAGCCACGATCGATCTGGTTTCCATGGCCGGTTTTAAACCTGCCGGCGTGCTGTGCGAGTTGACCAACGATGATGGCAGCATGGCCCATGCGCCGGAAGTGATCGAATTTGCCAAACAGCACGATATGCTGGTGCTGACGATTGAAGATCTGGTGGCTTATCGCCAACTGCATGAGCAAAAGGCTAGCTGATATACGCCAACGCCCTCCATTGGAGGGCGTTGTTCATTAGGTTCTTCCGCATTGCGCCCACAGGCGCTTTTCCTTTCTTAGCCGATGCCGCCGCTTTGCAGCAACGTCAGGCTGAAGCCCATCACCGCCATACCGCACAGCACGCCATAGCTCGGGTTATTGTTGGGATCGATTTCTTTGGCCAGCGGCATCAGTTCATCCACCGATAGCGCCACCATAATGCCGGCGACCGCCGCCATGATCGCCGCCATCATCACCGGGGAAATCATCGGCCCAATCAGCAGGAACGCCAGCACGCCGCCAAGTATTTCCGCCATGCCTGAAATCCCCGACCACAGCAACGCTTTGGTTTTGGAACCGGTAGCCGCATACACCGGGCCAGCTACCGCCAACCCTTCCGGAATATTGTGAATGGCAACCGCTAACGCAATGCCCATGCCCAGCTCCAGATCGGCGCTGGCGGTAATAAAGGTGGCGATGCCCTCCGGGAAGTTATGCAGGCTAATGCCCAGCGTCAACAGCAGCGCCGTGCGTTTCAGGTTGTGCGGGGGAATCGGGGCATCCACCAGATCCTGCGGATGCTGGTGCGGCAGCATGCGATCCAGCGCAAAATAGCCCAACAGGCCGACCATAAACATGCCATAGCCCAATATCGGCGACATGCCTTGGGTGTGCAGCGCCGCTGGCAGCATTTCCATCAGTGAGATCAACAGCATAATCCCGGCGGCAAAGCCAAGCGCAAAGGCCAGCACTCGGTTAGACGGTTTTTGGCCAATAATGCCTAGCAGGGCGCCAACAAAGGTTGCGCCGCCAGCCAACAAGGTGAGGATCAGCGGTACAGACATTGTGGGCTCCTCGGTATCTCATCAATATTTCGCATTTTCTGATACTAACAGAGTAGTAGCATAAATCGAGTGGATCTGGCTGATTGTTCTCATCGTTATCACCATTCAAAATTATTGAATATCACCATCATGGTTATCCGGCTGTGCCGGTGCGGCAAAGGGCGTAAGGTGGTTGGCATAAACCGGCTACCCCTCTGGAGAAGAATATGATGACCACGTCCCGCATGCCTGCGCTGTTTTTAGGGCACGGCAGCCCAATGAATGTGTTGGAAGACAACCGTTATACCCAGGCGTGGCGCGAACTGGGTGTGAAACTGCCGCGGCCAAAAGCGATTATCGCGGTTTCTGCCCACTGGTATACCCGCGGCACGGCGGTAACGGCGATGGAAAACCCGAAAACCATCCATGATTTTGGCGGTTTTCCCCAGGCGCTGTTTGATACCCAATATCCGGCGCCGGGCTCCCCGGCGTTGGCGGCGCGGATACAGCAACAGTTGGCGCCGCTGCCGGTGATTGCCGACACCCGTGAATGGGGGCTGGATCACGGCGCTTGGGGTGTGCTGATCAAAATGTATCCGCAGGCGGATATTCCGGTCGTGCAGCTAAGCGTTGATGGGACGCAGCCTGCGTCTTACCACTTCGAGCTTGGGCGAAAACTGGCGGCGCTGCGTGATGAAGGGATCATGATCGTCGCCAGCGGCAACGTGGTGCATAACCTGCGTAAGGTGAAGTGGGAAGGGGATGGCAGCCCATATCCTTGGGCACGGGCGTTTAACCAGTACGTGCGCGACAACCTGGCCTACCGCGGGGGTGAGCACCCGTTGGTGAACTTTATGCAGCATGAAGGAGCCGCACTCGCCAACCCAACGCCGGAACATTTCTTGCCGCTGCTGTACGTGCTTGGCGCGTGGGATGGTAACGAGCCGATCGGCATCCCGGTGGATGGGATTGAAATGGGGGCGCTCAGTATGCTCTCGGTTCAAGTGGGTTAATTTTCTGAATGCCAGTCGCTGACTGGCATTTTTTTGTCGTTTTTTCAGCTTTTTATCGCCGCTGACGTTGTGTCAGCGCCCAACAAGCCGGCACCCGCCTGGAAAGGGGGTTTTGGCCTTGATCCGGAAATCACCTCGTCCTATAGTGAATTCACTGTACAAAAATACAGTATTTCACGAAAGTCATATTTTAATTGATTGATTAACGAGGTATTTCCTATGAAAACGACCACCACGAATTTCGGCCAACAACCCCTGAAAGCGGCCACTGCCAAGTTCGGCCAACAGCCGAATCAATCCACCATCTGGACCCGTGCCGACGCGCTGAAAGTGCGTGCCGATGACCCGACCACCACGCAACCGCTGGTTAGCGCTGATTTCCCGGTGCTGAGCGATACGGTGTTTATCTGGGATACCATGCCGCTGCGTGATATCGACGGTAACGTCACTTCCGTTGACGGCTGGTCAGTGATTTTCACCCTGACGGCGGAGCGCCAGCCGACCAACCCAGAGTACCTGGATGAAAACGGCAACTATGACATCAACCGCGACTGGAACGATCGTCATGGCCGAGCAAAAATGTGCTACTGGTTCTCTCGCACCAGTAAAGACTGGGTGTATGGCGGCCGCGTGATGGCGGACGGCGTTTCACCAACCACCCGCGAATGGGCCGGCTCGCCGATTTTGCTCAACGACCAGGGCGACGTCGATCTGTACTACACCGCGGTTACGCCTGGCGCGACCATTGTGAAAGTGCGTGGCCGCGTGGTGACCACTGAGCACGGCGTTGACATGGTTGGCTTCAAAAAAGTGTCTTCGCTGTTCGAAGCCGACGGCAAAATGTACCAAACCGAAGCGCAAAACCCGTACTGGGGCTTCCGCGACCCATGGCCGTTCCGCGATCCTGAGAGTGGCAAGCTATATATGCTGTTCGAAGGCAATGTGGCCGGTGAGCGTGGTTCGCACAAAGTGGGCGAAGCGGAAATCGGCGACGTGCTGCCGGGTTATGAAGACGTGGGCAACTCACGTTACCAGACTGCCTGCATCGGTATTGCGATGGCACGTGATGAAGACGGCGATGATTGGGAACTGCTGCCTCCACTGCTGACGGCGGTTGGCGTTAATGACCAGACCGAGCGCCCGCACCTGCTGTTCCAGGACGGCAAATATTACCTGTTCACCATCAGTCATCAGTACACCTATGCCGATGGCCTGACCGGCCCGGACGGTGTGTACGGTTTTGTCGCGGATTCACTGTTCGGCCCTTACGTGCCGCTGAACGGTTCCGGCCTGGTGTTGGGCAACCCGTCAAGCCAGCCGTTCCAGACCTATTCTCACTATGTGATGCCGAACGGGTTGGTCACCTCGTTTATCGATAACGTGCCGCTTGAGGACGATGATTCTGACGCCGGCTTCCGCGTCGGCGGCACGGAAGCGCCAACGGTGGGCATCAAGCTGGTGGGCGATCGCACCTTCGTGGTGGAAGAATATGACTACGGTTATATTCCACCCATCATTGATGTAACCTTGAAATAACCGGAGGGAATGCCCGGGCACGGCAACGTGCCCGGGTTTTCTGCCGTTTGGCATTGGCCGTGCGATTTAATCCAGAATGATGTGCGGATAGAAGCGCGACAGATCCTGGGTGATCAGCGCGCGATCTTCCCGCAGACCGATACCACAGGGTTGATCGTTCACCAGCCAACTGCCGATCAAGGTATAGCTGCCCTCAAACTGCGGCAACGGATGGAACTGCTGCACGATCATGCCTTCTTCACCATACGGGCCATCGGCCTGCGCGGCGATCTGGCCGTTTTGCACGATCTGAATATTCGCCCCTTCGCGTGAGAACAGCGGCTTGATGACGTAGTTTTCCATCGCCGGGTGTTCGTCTTCGGCAAAATAGGCGGGTAACAGGTTCGGGTGGTTGGGGAACATCTCCCACAGCAGCGGCAGTAGCGCCTTGTTGGAGATAATGCTTTTCCATGCCGGCTCCAGCCAGCGCACGCCGGCGTCTTCCAGCTTGGTGGAAAACATTTCACGCAGCATGAATTCCCACGGGTACAGTTTGAACAGATTACCGATCACCTGGTCTTGCAGGTCGGTAAACTGGCCCTTTTCCCCCAGCCCGATATCCTCCATAAACAGGAACTCGGTCGCCAAATCGGCTTCCTGCGCGCAGTCTTGCAGATATTGCACCGTCCCCCGATCTTCCACGCTATCCCGGCAACAGGCCATGTGCAGCAGACTAAACCCGTGGTGCGCCTTTAATTGCGCAAAGCGCTCAATCAGCTTTTCCTGCAGGCTGTTGTACTGATCGGCCTGTTCCGGCAGGCGGCCGGCGTTAAGCTGATCTTCCAGCCAAATCCATTGGAAAAAGGCGGCTTCATACAGCGACGTTGGCGTATCGGCGTTGTTTTCCAGCAGCTTTGGCGGGTTGACGCCATCATAGGCCAGATCGAGGCGTGAATAGAGTGAAGGCTGGTTAGTGCGCCAGGCGCTGCGGACGAATTCCCAGGTGTGCTTAGGAATACGGAACTTCGCCATCAGCGCATCGCTGGCGACCACCTTTTCCACCACCTGCAGGCACATCTGGTGCAGTTCGGCGGTGGCGTCTTCGATCTCTTCGATCTGTGCCAGCGTAAATTGATAATAGGCATCTTCACACCAGTAGGGTTCGCCATACATGGTGTGGAAATTGAAACCGAACTCGGTGGCTTTTTCACGCCAGTCCGGGCGCTCGATGATAGCAACGCGTTTCATCGATTAACCGCCCATGGTGCGTGAGCTGGAGGTGGCGCTGCTGCGTTGCATGGTGGCCTGCTTGGCGACGGTTTCGCCAAAGCCGCCGCGGGTAATGGTGTTGGTGACCGCCGGTTTTGGCGCCATGGCGGTTTTCGGCACCGTCATCGTGCGGCCGCCGGCCGTCGCTGGGCCATAGTTTTTGCCGGTGGCGTCAACGAACTTGCCGTTGGCCGGGCTGGCAGGGTTTTTGGAGGTGAACAGCGGCTGTTGGGCAAAACCGGCGCCGCCCATCATCCGGCCCATCATATAGCCCGCCATCAGCGGCATCCAGAAGCTGCCGCTGCTTTGCGATTCTGCCGCCATGCCCGCTTGCGCCGGCGCCTGGGTGCATTGCGCTTCTCCAAACTCTGCCACGCAGTCTTCGCGGGTGGCATATTTCGGCGCGGTTTTTTCGGCTTCTTTCAAGGCATTGTTGTAAGCCGTGGTGCACTGCTCGCTCATGGAAGGATTGGCGCGCGAACAGTCATCGGCATTTTGGTACAGCGATACGGTTTCATCGGCCTTTTCGCAACCGGCCAACATAAATACCGCACTGACGGCCAGCGCGACGGGGGCCATGCGGTAGTTACGCCAGGATTTGCGGAACGTCTCTCTATTAATGTTTTTTGTCCGTTTCATCGGCATTAAATCCCATTATTCATTATTTTTAGCCATGCGGCCTTTTCCCAGTAGGTGGCGTAAGAATAGGGGAAAGATGTGCAAAATTAAAGCTGAAACGCGCGGATAACCGACTCTTTACGCAGGATTACGTGGCGGTGTGCGCCAGTTCTCTTTAATCGCGAAAACGCCGCTCTGAATGTTCCATTTTGGAACGTTTTGCCGAGCTGGCCGTTTCGCAATGGAACGAAAATCGCCAGGCTCGTAATGCCTGTGGGCGGCCGTATAGTCATTAGTAACAACCAGCCGGCGGAAGACCGGCAACAACCTCACCTGAAATCTGAACATCGCCAATGAACCCAGAAGGAGCCGGTTATGTTAAGAATCATCCAATCACCCAGTAAATATATCCAGGGCCTGAATGCGTTAGCCTCCGTCGGCCAATATGCGAAATCACTGGCTGAGCACTATTTTATTATCGCCGATGACTTTGTCATGAAACTGGCGGGCGACACCGTGATGGGCAGCCTGCAGCAGCACGGCGTTAAACATCATGCCTGCGTTTTTAACGGCGAATGCAGCCATAAAGAGATCGATCGCCTTGGTCAGGAGCTGAAAGACCAAGGGTGCAACGGTGTTATTGGCATGGGCGGCGGCAAGACGCTGGATACCGCCAAAGCCATTGCCTATTACCAGAAAGTCCCGGTGGTGCTGATTCCGACCATCGCTTCGACCGATGCGCCAACCAGCGCGCTCTCCGTGGTCTACACCGAGCAAAGCCAGTTTGAAGAGTACCTGATTTACCCCACGCCGCCGAACATGGTGATCATGGACAGCGCGATCATCGCCAAAGCCCCGGTGCGTTTGCTGGTGGCCGGGATGGGCGATGGGCTTTCCACCTACTTTGAAGCACAGGCCTGCTTTGATGCCCAGGCAACCAGCATGGCCGGCGGTAAATCAACGCTGGCGGCGCTGAGCCTGGCGCGCCTGTGCTATGAAACCCTGCTGAAAGAGGGCTTCAAGGCCAAGCTGGCGGTTGAAGCCGGCGTGGTGACCGAATCGGTTGAGCGCGTAATCGAAGCCAATACCTATCTGAGCGGCCTAGGTTTTGAAAGCAGCGGTCTGGCGGCGGCCCACGCCATCCACAATGGGTTCACCGTGCTGAAAGAGACTCACCACCTTTACCACGGTGAAAAAGTGGCGTTCGGTACCCTATCGCAACTGGTGCTGCAAAACAGCTCCGAAGAGCAGATCGAAACGGTGATGCGCTTCTGCCACCGGCTAGGGTTGCCGATCACACTGGCCGAGATGGGGGTGACGGAAGATCTGCCGGCGAAAATCCAGGCGGTTGCCGAGGCAAGCTGCGCGGAAGGCGAAACCATTCATAACATGCCGTTCAAGGTCACGCCGGCCAGCGTACAGGCGGCCATTTTGACCATGGATCGGCTGGGGCGTGCCTGGTTGCAACAGCACGCATAGCTACCATAGCGGGCGTGGCATGCCGCGCTTGCGATGCCAGACAGAGGAATGAACCGTGAAAAAACTGATCAATGAGGTCGAATCGGTCCTGGAGGAACAGTTGCGGGGCCTGGGCGAGGCTCACCCCGAACTACAGGTGCATCAGGATCCGCTGTTTGTGGTGCGTGCCGCTGCGCCGGTGCCGGGCAAGGTGGCGGTGCTTTCCGGCGGCGGCAGCGGCCATGAGCCGATGCACTGCGGCTTTGTCGGGGAAGGGATGCTTGATGGCGCCTGCCCGGGGGAAATCTTTACCTCACCCACGCCGGATAAAATGTATGAGTGCGGCCAGGCCATCGACGGCGGCGCCGGGGTGTTGTTTCTGGTCAAAAACTACACCGGCGACGTGCTGAATTTTGAAACGGCCACCGAGCTGTTGCACGACAGCGGCGTGCAGGTCGCGACGGTGTTGGTTGATGACGATGTGGCGGTAAAAGACAGCCTATTTACCGCCGGGCGCCGTGGTGTTGCCAACACGGTGCTGATGGAAAAACTGCTGGGGGCGGCGGCGGCGCGTGGCGATAGCCTGGATGCGCTGGTGACGTTCGGCCACAAGATCAACAACCAGGGGCATTCAATCGGCATCGCGCTGGGGGCGTGCACGGTACCGGCGGCCGGCAAACCGTCGTTTGTACTGGCGGAGAATGAAATGGAGTTCGGCGTAGGCATCCACGGCGAACCGGGCATCGCACGGCGGCCGTTCACCACCCTGAACCAGGCGGTGGACGACATGTTCAAGACTCTGATTGAAAACGGCTACTACAAACGCACCCTGCGGGTGTGGGATCGCCAACACGGCGAATGGCGTGAAGAGATCCAGGAGAAGCAGCCGCTGGCACGCGGCGATCGCGTGATTGCGTTGGTGAATAATCTGGGGGCCACGCCGCTTTCCGAATTGTACGGTGTCTATCACCGCCTGGCGGCGCTTTGCGCCGAGGCCGGCATCATCATTGAACGCGATCTGGTGGGGGCTTATTGCACCTCGCTGGATATGCAGGGGGTTTCCATCACCTTGCTGAAAGCCGACGACGAGGTGCTGTCGTTGTGGGATGCGCCGGTAAAAACGCCCGCATTACGCTGGGGATGTTAGGTAAACGTAGGGCCGTGGGCCGGGTTAAGGCTCACGGCGAGGCGCTTGCCGCGCTAAGCCCGCGGCAAGTCATGGCCTGAGGAGGAAACATGGCATTAACGAAACAGCAGGTGGTGGATTGGCTGATGCGCTGTGCGGCGGTGTTTGCCGAACAGCGTGATTTTCTGACGCGCCTGGATACCGAGATTGGCGATGCGGATCATGGCCTGAATATGAACCGCGGCTTCAATAAAGTGGCGGAAAAACTGCCCTCGGTGGCGGACAAGGACATCGGTTTTATCCTGAAAAATACCGGGATGACGTTGCTGTCCAGCGTCGGGGGCGCCAGCGGCCCGCTGTTCGGTACGTTTTTCATCCGCGCCGCGCAGGCAGCCAATGCCAAGCAAAGCCTGGATTTAGAGGAATTGCACCAGGTGATGCAGCAAGGGGTAGAAGGCGTGGTGATGCGCGGCAAAGCCGAGCCGGGTGATAAAACCATGTGTGATGTTTGGTGGCCGGTGGTGGCGAGCCTGGGGCAATCCGCCCGGCAGCAGCTTAACCTGGCCGACGCGCTGGATATCGCCGTCGGCGAGGCGGAAAAAGCCGTGGAAAGCACCATCACCATGCAGGCGCGCAAAGGGCGGGCCAGCTACCTGGGGGAACGCAGCATTGGCTATCAGGATCCGGGGGCGACCTCGGTAATGCTGATGATAAAAACATTGGCGCAGGTGGTTGGCTAAGCCATGCCTGCCGCGGTGCGTATTCCGTGGCGCTTGGCTTGGTGAAGGCAACCCCAGGGAGGTGAGATGATCAATATCGTGGTGGTTTCGCACAGTGCGCAATTGGCGCGCGGCGTGCAGGAATTAGCGCAGCAGATGATGCGTGCCGATGGTTGCCAACTGGCGTTGGCGGCCGGGGTGGATGATGAAGAGCACCCTATCGGCACGGATGCCGTCAGAGTGATGGACGCGATCAACAGCGTTGCGCAGGGCGACGGAATAGACGGAATAGTGGTGCTGATGGATTTGGGCAGTGCGCTATTAAGTGCGGAAACGGCGTTGGAACTGCTGGAGCCGGCGGTAGCGGAAAAAGTCAAACTGTGTTCGGCGCCGCTGGTGGAGGGCACTCTGGCGGCGGTAGTGGCCGCCAATGCCGGCGCGCCGCTGGCGCAGGTGCTGGCCGAGGCGCAAGGGGCGCTGCAGGCCAAACAGGCCCAGCTCGGTGAAGCGCCGGGCGCCGAGGAAAACGTCGGCCTGCCGTTGGCCGAGGGGAAAAGCGTCAGTTGGTTGGTGCAAAATCCGCACGGCCTGCATGCCCGGCCGGCGGCGCGGCTGGCGGAAACCTTAGCACCCTTCGACGCCGAACTGCTGTTGGAGAAAAACGGGCAATGCGTTAACCCGCGTAGCCTGAACCAACTGGCGCTATTGCAGGTGCGCCATGGCGATACCATCCGCCTGATCGCTAACGGCCAACAGGCCGATCAGGCGCTGGCGGCGTTTAAAGCGTTGGCGGAACAGCATTTTGGCGAAACGATATCGGCCCAGCAGCAGCCATCGCTGCACGGCATGCCGGTGGCGGAAAGCGTCAGCACCGGCCCGGTGTTGCAGACCGCCAGTTTCTGGCCGGTGGTGGCAGAAAAATCGATCGGCACCGATGACGTGATTAACGAGCAACAGCGGCTGCGGGAAGCCCTGCAACACACGCTGAGCGATCTGAACAAGTTGGCGGAACGAACGGCGACGCTGATCGGTAAGCCGCAGGCCGGTATTTTCGGTGCGCACAGCATGCTGTTGGACGATCCGGATCTGCAGCAGCAGGCCTATGCCCGCATTGCCCAGCGGCTTTACTGTGCGGAACGGGCATGGCGGGAAGTGCTTGAGGCGGTGGCCGATGACTATCTGGCGCTGGACGATGCTTACCTGCGGGCGCGTGAGCTGGATGTGCGCGATCTGCTGCGCCGTACCCTGAGCCACCTGCAACAGCAAACGATCCCGCCGATCGCATTGGCGGAGCCGGTGATTCTGGTGATGGATGAGATCATGCCTTCTGATGTGGTGATGCTGGATCGGCGCATGGTGCTTGGTATTTGCCTAAGCGGCGGTAGCGTTGTTTCGCACAGCGCCATTCTGGCCAAAGCGATGGGGATCCCGATGGTGGTGGGGCTGAGCGGCTGCATGGAAAAGACCCACTGCGGCCAAAAGGTGATGCTGGATGCGGCCCGTGGAGTACTGCAGCTCAGCCACTAAGCGTGCGGCTTGAACTGGCTGATATCGATCCGGTATTGCTTGATTTTTCGCCACAGCGTGGTGCGGCCAATTCCCAGCAACTGCGCCATCTCATTCAGTTGGCCCCTGCGGGTATTGGCCGCACGGATAATGGCCTGACGTTCGGTTTCCTCTAGCGTCAACGGCGGCGATCCTGGCTGCGTTTCGTTTTCCAGCAGGGGCTGATGCCCCAAAAGGTGCGCGGGCAGGTCGGCCAACTGAATGTGGTGGCCGCGGCAAATCATCGCCGCCCGCTCGACCACGCCTTTCAACTCAAGATCGTTACCCGGCCACAGATACAGGCTGAGCTGGGCCATAACTTCATCATCCACCCGAAAGCGGCACTGGAAGTGTTGTTCCAGCGCGCGCAGATGGTGCCTGACCAGCAGCGGAATATCGCTGACGCGCTGGCGCAGCGGCGGGATCTGGATTTCAAAGGCCTGCAGACTATAAAACAGCTGGCGGCGGAAGCGGTTTTGCTGCACCAGCAAAGGTAGATTGGCGGAGCTGGTGGCGATGATGCGCACGTCCACCGGGATCACCCGGCTGGAATTCAGACGCATCACGACACCGGTTTTCAACACCTGCAGCAGTGCGGCCTGCATATCCGGCGGCAGGTATTCGATCTGATCCAGATACAGCGTACCGCCGTTGGCCAGCTCGAACTTGCTCAGCAGGCCGGCCTGTTCTTCGCTGGCGTCGCAGCCCAGCAGTTCACTCAGCCCCTGGGCTTCGGGCAGCAGTTGGCAGTTGAGTGAAATGTAAGGCCCGGCGGCGCGTTCGCTGGCATTGTGGATGGCCTGGCCGAGCAACTCTTTGCCTATTCCTTCCTCGCCGCACAGCAGCAGCGGGTGGTGGCCTTTCGCCGCCTGTTGGCCGTAGCGGATCAGGCGGCGCATTTCCAGCGACGCCGAAGGCATCTGTTCAAAGGTATGGCTGACGCGGCCGAGCTGGCTGCTGACGTACTGATGCATCCGCTCCAGCGGGTGCAGTAGCGCGATAAACCCGCAGCGCTCGCCGTCGGGAATCGGCTTTAAGGTCAGCAGGACGGCGATAAACTGGCGCTGGCTTTCGAAGGTGACTTCGACATGGTGCAGCGCCTGGCGCTGGGCGACCGCCCGGCTCAGCAGCGCGGGAAACGTCAGCAACTGCGCCAGCGGCTTGCCCTGGCTGTGCTGGCCGTTGAGCTTGAGCATGTTTGCCGCCCGCTGGTTGATATATTGCAGGTTGCCATGGTGATCCCAGGCCATGACGCCGTCTTCCACGCTTTCCAGCAGACCATAGAGTTGGTTCAGGTGGCGGTTGGATTCAGCCAGCAGGCTGTCGGCATTGAGCGAATTACTGATACCGCGGGCGATCGCCAACGTCAGGGAAAGATCGCCCGCCGCCCGCTCTTGCAGCAGGCACCCCAACGCGATGGCGCCGCGTTGCCGCCCGCCGTTGTCATAAATCGGCGTGGCGCAAAATGACCAGCCGTGCAGCGCCTGGCGCACGTGCTCACTGCCGCAGACCTGCATCGGGTGGCCCTCTGCGGCGGCCAGCGCCGGCGCATTGGTGCCGATATCCCCTTCTGCCCAGTAAGCGCCGGGTTTGAACCCCAGCCGTTGCAACTGCTCCCGCGTATCGGGGGCGCCGCACAGCCACAGCATACAGCCGCTTTCATCGAGGATGAACAACACGCAGCGGCGGTTTTCCATAAATTCGTAGGCGTCTTCCAGCGCCGCTTGGCCAAGCGTCAGCAGATCGTTTTTACGTTTGCAGATGGAGTGGAAGGTGGTGCCAAGCGCACAGTGCGGGGCTTTCCAGACGGCGGGGCGCATCAGGTTGCAGCAGCGCAGCCAGGAGGCATAGATCGCAGGCGCAGGGCGCTGCTCCGCCGGGAGTGCCCCGGTTGCCATTAACTGCTGCCAGCGTGAAGTATTCTTCATCCAATCCTGCTCAGGCTGAGGAACGTATCAGGAAATAATACCACTGAATGCCGAACGGGAATGTGAAGCCTGTAGGCCAAGGGGGAAATAATCAGGGCGGGGAAAGACCCGCCCTGAATGCTTAACGGTTGCGGAACGGGTTGCGCGGTTGCGTGGTGGTGGCAGGCTGCGCCACGGCGGCGGGGGCCGGGGCAGAAACGGCGGCGACCGGCGCAGCCGCGTTGCTGCTGTTGCGATCCACATAGGCATCCTGCGCGGTGGTTGGCGGCGCCACCACATCCGGCGAGGTGGAGATCGGGTTGCCCAGCGCGCCGTTGAGCATCAGCAGATCGTTTTCGTTTAACGTCCCGAGTGCGGATTTGATGTTCAACTGGTTAATCAGGTAGGTATAGCGTGCGCTGGAAAGCTGTTGCTTGGCATTGTAGAGCGTGGTGGTAGCGTCCAACACGTCGACGATGGTGCGCGTGCCCACCTGGTAACCGGCTTCCATGGCATCCAATGAGCTCTGTGCGGAAACCACCGCCTGTTGGTAGGCGTTGATGCTGCTGATGGAGGCATTGATGTTATTGAAGGAAGAGCGAACGGTTTGTACCACGCTGCGGTGTGAGCTTTCCAACTGTTCACTGGCGGCGACAAAATTATACTGCGCTTGCTTCACCACCGAGCTGGTCTGGCCGCCGCTGTAGAGCGGCAGGTTCAGGCTCACGCCGATTTTGTTCTGGCCAGCGTCGCTGTCGCTGTAGTTGCCGGCGCTGGTGGCGGAACCGTTGTATTTGGTGTTGGTGATGCCGCTGGAGGCACTCATGTCGATCGTCGGCAGGTGGCCGCTTTGCGCCGAGCGGATCTGTTCGCGCGCCAGATCCTGGTTCAGACGGGCTGAAAGCAGGGTCAGGTTGCGGTTTTCGGCTTCTTTCAACAGGTTGTTGACCGCTTCAGGGCGCTGGGTAGAGAAACGGGTGGTATTCAGCGAAGCCAGTTCCGGGTAGAAATTGCCGGTTATCTGGCGCAGGCTTTCCAGCGCGTTATCCAGATTGTTGCGGGCCGTCACTTCGTTCGCTAGCACCGTGTCATAGCTGGAACGGGCGTTTTGCACATCGGTAATGGCAACCAGGCCGACGTTAAAGCGCTGGGTGGTTTGATCCAACGTGCGGTAAACCGCCTGTTTTTGCGCCTGCACATAGGATAAGGTGTCGATCGCGTTCAGCACATCGAAGTAGGCGGTGGCGGTGTTCAGGATCAGCGACTGTTCGCTGGTTTGAAAGGTTACGTCGGCGATCCCGGCGGTTTTTTCCTGTAACGTCAGCGCACGCCATTTCGACATGTCGAAAATCACCTGCGACAGCGCGATCGAGCCGCTGGTCACATTGCTGTTAATGTTGTTGGCATCGCGGTAACCGCTGTTATAGGTATAACCGGTGGTCAGGCCCAATTGCGGCAGCAAGGGGCTGCGCGCTTCATTGATCTTTTCGAAAGCGGAATTACGTACAGCGGCTGCCTGGCGCAAATCCGGGTTATTTTCCCTTGCCTGTTTATAAACTTGCAGCAGGTTCTCTGCCTGGCTCATGGTACTGAACCCGACCAGGCTCAGTCCGATAAGAAGGGGGAGCAGTTTCTTCATTTGCATTCCTTGTTGTGCAGCAATATTGCTATGTTAGCGCTGACGATAGGCGAATAGTTGCCGATTTTAGCAGAGTCCAGGCTGCGCATCAGGTGGCTGAATGTGCCCTCTGGCGCAACTTTTTTGCCTTGCTGGCCTGAGTACGAGCTATATGGCGCTGGCTGCTCACGCCTCAATTGATATTATGATGTTTCACAATCTATCACAAAGAGGATGGCGGCAGGCTTACTGTTTCCGCTATCAGCCCCGGTTCTTTATACTACCACTCCATTCATGCAGGAGAACGCCACCGATGAAGCAGCTCAAAACCACACCCGTTACTTTCGGTAAAGATGATGTAGAAATTATTGCACGTGAGACGCTGTATCGTGGTTTTTTCTCGCTTAATTTATATCGGTTCCGTCATCGTTTATTCAATGGCGAAATGAGCGGGGAAGTGAAACGTGAGGTTTTTGAGCGCGGGCATGCCGCAGTGCTGCTACCTTATGATCCACGGCGCGATGAAGTTGTGTTGGTTGAGCAATTGCGTATCCCGGCGTTGGAGAGCAGTAACTCCCCCTGGCTACTGGAAATGGTGGCAGGTATCATCGAAACGGGCGAAAGCGTGGAAGACGTCTGCCGGCGTGAAGCCCAGGAAGAAGCCGGTGTGGCGGTCGGGCGTTGTAAACCGGTGCTAAGCTATCTGGCCAGCCCCGGCGGCACCAGCGAACGCCTGTCGATTATGGTGGGGGAAGTCGACGCCACCACCGCGGAAGGGATTCACGGGCTGGCGGCAGAAGATGAAGATATCCGTGTCCATGTGGTTAGCCGCGAACAGGCTTATTGCTGGGTAGAAGAGGGCGTAATTGATAACGCCGCATCAGTGATTGCATTGCAGTGGTTGGCGCTGCACCATGAATCGCTCAGAAAAGAATGGGTCAACTCATGACAAAACGCTATACCCCTGATTTCCCGGAAATGATGAGGCTGTGTGAAACCAACTTCGCACAATTGCGCCGCTTATTGCCGCGTAATGATGAAGTGGGTGAAACGGTGACTTATCAGGTGAACGGCGCCAGTTATCGTCTGACCATTATTGAGTCCACGCGCTATACCTCGCTGGTGGAGATCAAGCAGGTGTTCCCAGCAGTCAGTTACTGGAGCCTGCCGGCAATGACGGTGCGGCTGTACCACGACGCCATGGTTGCGGAAGTGTGTTCCAGCCAGCAGATCTACCGTTTTAAAGCACGTTATGATTATCCGAACAAAAAGTTGCATCAACGCGACGAAAAGCATCAAATTAACCAGTTTCTTGCTGATTGGCTGCGCTACTGTTTAGCGCATGGCGCGATGGCGGTTCCGGTTTGTTAGACAGACTGAAATAGCAAAGGACACCATTTGGAAAGCCTGTTTAAACTGCCCGTGGCGAGTGGGGCCAAGGTCAGAATCCTGCAAATAACAGATACCCACCTTTTTGCCGGCAAGGATGAAAGCCTGCTCGGCATTAATACCTATCGCAGCTACCTTGCGGTGCTGGAAGCCATCAAGGCGCAGCAGCGGGGGGTTGATTTGATCGTCGCGACCGGCGATCTGGCGCAGGATCATTCCCAGGCCGCCTATCGGCATTTCGCCGAGGGCATTTTGCAACTGCCGGCGCCCTGTGTCTGGCTGCCGGGTAATCATGATTTCCAGCCGGCGATGGTGGACGCATTGGCCGCTGCCGGTATCACGCCTTCCAAACACGTGCTGCTGGGCGATAACTGGCAAGTGGTTCTGTTGGACAGCCAGGTTTTCGGCGTGCCGCACGGTGAACTGAGCGAATATCAGCTTGAATGGATGGAACGTTGCCTGAAGGCCCATCCCGAGCGTTATACGCTATTGTTGCTGCACCACCATCCGCTGCCGTCCGGCTGCACTTGGCTGGATCAACACAGCCTGCGCAACCCTCATATGCTGGGGGAGATCCTGTTGCGCTTTCCGAAGGTCAATACGCTGCTGTGCGGGCACATCCACCAGGAGATGGATATCGCCTGGCAGGGGCGGCGGCTGTTGGCAAGCCCGTCAACCTGCGTGCAGTTCAAACCGCATTGCACCAACTTCGCCATTGACGATCTTTCCCCCGGCTGGCGCTATCTGGATCTGCTGCCTGACGGGCGGGTGGAAACCCAGGTATATCGCCTGGATAACGACGATTTTCGCCCTGATATGGATTCCGATGGCTATTAGAGCGCGGCGTCTTATCCTTTTTGTTCACCCGGCCTGGCCACGCCAGCGCGCTGTTTTGCCGTAAAATAGCCATCAACGGCCCACGCACAACGACGAGATACCGCCTCATGTCAACGCTACTCTATTTGCACGGTTTCAACAGTTCGCCCCAGTCGGCCAAAGCAGCCGCCTTCAAGGCGTGGCTGGCCGAACATCATCCGGGCGTCGAAATGCTGGTGCCGCAGCTACCGGCCTACCCGGCGGAAACGGCGGAAATGCTCGAAAGCCTGGTGATGGCGCGCGCCGGCCGGCAGTTGGGGATCGTCGGTTCTTCGCTGGGCGGCTATTACGCCACCTGGCTGTCGCAATGTTTCTCTCTGCCCGCCGTGGTGGTCAATCCGGCGGTAAAACCGTTTGAATTGCTGATTGATTACCTGGGGAAAAATGAGAACCCCTACACCGGCCAGCAATATGTGTTAGAGTCTCGTCACATTTACGATCTGAAGGTGATGCAGATCGATCCTTTGGAGTCGCCAGATTTAATCTGGCTGCTGCAGCAAACGGGGGATGAAATACTCGATTACGGCCAGGCTGTGGCGTATTACACTGCCTGTCGGCAAACGGTAGAGGCCGGTGGAAACCATGCCTTTGTCGGTTTCGAGCACTATTTTCCCCAGATTGTGGATTTTTTAGGGCTCAACGCTGTCTGAGCAAGCGGTTCCGGCACCTTCCTTTAACCACGAAAAAATAATCAACGATGACTCAATCCAGCTATAACGCTGATGCCATTGAAGTACTCAGCGGTCTAGAACCAGTGCGCCGTCGTCCCGGTATGTATACCGATACCACGCGCCCGAACCACCTTGGCCAAGAGGTGATTGATAACAGCGTCGATGAAGCGTTGGCTGGTCACGCAAAACGCATCGATGTGATCCTGCACGCCGATCAGTCATTGGAAGTGATCGATGACGGCCGCGGCATGCCGGTGGATATTCACCCGGAAGAGGGCGTGCCGGCGGTGGAGTTGATCCTGTGCCGTCTGCACGCCGGCGGTAAATTCTCCAACAAAAACTACCAGTTCTCCGGCGGCTTGCACGGCGTGGGTATCTCGGTGGTCAACGCCTTGTCAAAACGCGTTGAGGTGAACGTGCGCCGCGACGGCAATGTCTACAGCATGGCCTTCGAAAACGGCGACAAAGTGCAGGATCTTGAAGTGACCGGGACCTGCGGCAAACGAAACACCGGCACCAGCGTCCATTTCTGGCCGGACGAACAGTTCTTCGATAGCCCGCGCTTTTCCGTCACGCGTCTGTCGCACCTGCTGAAAGCCAAAGCGGTGCTGTGCCCGGGCGTGGAAATCTATTTCTTCGACAAGGTCAACAACACCGAACAGCGCTGGTGCTACCAGGACGGGCTAACCGATTACCTGATGGAAGCGGTCAACGGTTTGATTACGCTGCCGGAAGCGCCTTTCGTCGGTACTTTCTCCGGTGATACCGAAGCCGTGGACTGGGCGCTGCTGTGGCTGCCGGAAGGCGGCGAACTGCTGACCGAAAGCTACGTCAACCTGATCCCCACCATGCAAGGGGGCACCCATGTTAACGGTCTGCGCCAGGGGTTGCTGGACGCGATGCGTGAGTTTTGCGAATTCCGCAATATCCTGCCGCGCGGCGTGAAGCTCTCCGCAGAGGATATCTGGGATCGCTGTGCCTACGTGCTGTCGGTGAAAATGCAGGATCCGCAGTTCGCCGGCCAGACTAAAGAGCGCTTATCATCGCGCCAGTGCGCCGCGTTTGTCGCCGGTGTGGTGAAAGACGCCTTTAGCCTGTGGCTGAACCAAAACGTGCAGGCTGCGGAACAGCTGGCGGAACTGGCGATTTCCAGCGCTCAGCGCCGCCTGCGCGCGGCCAAGAAAGTGGTGCGCAAAAAGCTGACTAGCGGCCCCGCGCTGCCGGGCAAGCTGGCGGACTGCACGGCGCAGGATCTGAGCATGACCGAACTGTTCCTGGTGGAAGGGGATTCCGCGGGCGGCTCCGCCAAGCAGGCGCGCGATCGTGAGTATCAGGCGATCATGCCGCTGAAGGGGAAAATCCTCAATACCTGGGAAGTATCTTCGGATGAGGTGTTGGCTTCGCAGGAAGTGCATGATATTTCAGTCGCGATAGGTATCGATCCCGACAGCGACGATCTCAGCCAACTGCGCTACGGCAAGATCTGCATCCTGGCGGATGCGGATTCCGACGGCTTGCATATCGCCACCTTGCTGTGCGCGCTGTTTGTGCGCCATTTCCGCGCCCTGGTGAAAGATGGGCACGTGTATGTGGCGATGCCGCCTTTGTACCGTATCGATCTTGGCAAAGAGGTCTACTACGCCCTCGACGAGGAAGAAAAAACGGGCGTGCTGGAGCAACTGAAACGCAAGAAGGGCAAGCCTAACGTTCAGCGTTTTAAAGGGTTGGGGGAAATGAACCCGCTGCAGCTGCGTGAAACCACTCTGGATCCCAACACCCGCCGGCTGGTGCAGCTGACGGTGGATGACGGCAACGTCGATCAGACATTGGCCGTGATGGATATGCTGCTGGCGAAAAAGCGGGCGGAAGATCGCCGCAACTGGCTGCAGGACAAGGGCGATATGGCAGAACTGTCGGTCTAACCCCGGCCAGGCCCGGTGGTTGCCGGGCCTGGTGTTCTGCGCTTGAACAGGGCGGAATGCATGAAAATCACCCTTGAAGAACTTTTGGCATTCACCGCGGTGGTGGATTGCACCTCGATTACCGCGGCAGCCGAACAGCTTGGCCAAACCGCTTCCGGCATCAGCCGCGCCCTCAGCCGGCTGGAGAAAAAGCTCGACACCACCTTGTTGCGCCGCACGACCCGCCGTCTTGAATTGACCGAAGAAGGGCAAACTTTCCTGAGCCACGCCCGTGAAATCATCCGCTCGGTTGAAAACGCCGAGGAACAGATGGCGTTACGGCGCACCTTGCCGGCCGGCCGCCTGCGGGTCAATGCTGCGGCGCCGTTTATGGAGCATGTGATTGTGCCGCTGGTGGCCGGGTTCCGCCACCAGTTTCCGCAGATCACGCTGGAGCTGAATACTGATAATCTGTTTATCGATCTGCTGGAAAAACGCACCGATATTGCGATTCGCATCGGCACCCTGCGCGATTCTACCCTGCACGCACGCTTGCTGGGCTACAGCACGCTGCGCATCCTGGCCAGCCCGGAATACATTGCCCGTTTTGGCGCGCCGCAGCGCGTGAGCGATCTGCGTGATCATTGTCTGTTAGGCTTTAGCCAGCCGGAATCGCTGAACCAATGGGCGCTGCGCGACGAGCAGGCGGAATTTTTCACCATCACGCCGACCATTTCGGCTTCAAGCGGGGAAACTCTGCGGCAACTGGCGCTGTGTGGGGAAGGGATCGTACAACTGTCGGATTTCATGACGCGGGAAGATCAGCGCGCCGGGCGGTTAGTGCCGCTGCTGGAAGCGCAAACCCAGGGCGGGCACCGGCCGATTAACGCCGTGTATTACCACAATACCCCGCTGGCGGCGCGAATTACCTGTTTTCTGGACTACGTGAGCGCCCATATCGACGCCCAGCACCTGTAGCGGCAACGCCCACCCGCTGCGCGGGCGGGCATTTGTGGTTAGGCAAACACGTTGCTCAGGTGCGCCTTGTAGTTGGCGATGAACGTGTCGATCTGCGGATTCTTGATAACATCGTTGCAGATGAAGGTCGGCAGCGCTTCCATGCCCAGGAACTGGTTCGCTTTGTGGAAGTGCAAGTACACGCCGTCGACGCCCACCCCATGGAAGAACTGATCCGGATCGGTAAAGGCTTCCAGCGGGGCGTTCCAGGTCAGGCTCAGCATGTAGGTTTTGCCTTGCAGCAGGCCGCCGGAGCCGTATTTTTTGCTGGCGTCAGAGCGGGTGCGGCCATCGCTGGCATACAGGCTGCCGTGGCCAACGGTAAAGACTTCGTCGATGTATTTTTTCAGGATCCAAGGCTCGCCCATCCACCAGCCGGGCATTTGGTAGATGACCGTATCGGCCCACAGGTATTTCTCGATTTCCGCGGCGATATCGTAGCCGTCATCGACGACGGTGACTTTGACGTCATGCTGTGCGGCGCGCAGCGTGTTTTCCGCCACGTCGCTCAGGGTTTGGTTTAACCGGCCTTCAGAATGGCCGAACTGTTTTTTTGCATTGATAATCAGTATGTTGCTCATCGTCTGTCATTCCTGTCCGATAGAAAGGATTTGCTCTGCACATGCTGCACAGAACTTATGCTGACTGCCAGTGTAATACTTAGCAAGGAAAGGGAAAATGAGATCCAGCGCACAACAGTCTTGACTAAAAATCAATAAAAGCGTCCGTCATCAGCGCTATTTTGCACAAAATAAAATTTTGCCCGGCGCAGGTGAACGATAAATGCACCAATTGTGACAGTTACCCGCAGATGGGGTACTATCGCGGGCAAGAATCGACAAGCATTGCCAAGCCACGGTCTGAGGATATTTGAGTAATGAGCGACCTGACTCATGACGGTGTAGAGCGTTTACCGCTGCACACATTCACTGAAAACGCCTATCTGAACTATTCCATGTACGTCATCATGGATCGGGCGTTACCGTACATTGGTGACGGCCTTAAGCCGGTACAGCGTCGTATCATCTATGCGATGTCCGAGCTGGGGCTGACGAACAGCGCCAAGTTCAAAAAATCCGCCCGTACTGTGGGTGACGTGTTAGGTAAATACCACCCGCACGGCGACAGCGCCTGCTATGAAGCCATGGTGCTGATGGCGCAGCCGTTTTCATACCGTTACCCGTTGGTTGACGGCCAGGGCAACTGGGGGGCGCCGGACGATCCCAAATCCTTCGCCGCGATGCGTTATACCGAATCGCGCCTGTCGAAATACGCCGAGGTGTTGCTGAGCGAGCTGGGCCAGGGCACGGTGGACTGGGTGCCGAACTTCGACGGCACGATGCAGGAACCGAAAATGCTGCCGGCGCGCCTGCCCAACGTGCTGCTCAACGGCACCACCGGTATCGCCGTGGGGATGGCGACCGATATCCCGCCGCATAACGTGCGCGAAGTGGCCGCCGCTGCGGTGGCGCTGCTGGAGAAACCCAACACCGGCCTGGATGAACTGCTGGAGTTTGTGCAGGGGCCGGATTTCCCGACCGAAGCCGAGATCATCACGCCGCGCGACGAACTGCGCAAAATTTATCAGAATGGCCGCGGTTCGGTGCGTATGCGCGCCATCTGGAAAAAAGAAGACGGCAGCGCGGTGATCACCGCCTTGCCGCACCAGGTCTCTGGCGCCAAGGTATTGGAACAGATCGCCAGCCAGATGCGCGCCAAGAAGCTGCCGATGGTGGAAGATCTGCGTGATGAATCCGATCATGAGAACCCGACCCGGCTGGTGATTGTGCCGCGCTCGAACCGTGTGGATCTGGAGCAGGTGATGAGCCATCTGTTTGCCACCACCGATCTGGAGCGCAGCTACCGCATCAACATGAACATGATCGGCTTGGACAACCGTCCGGCGGTGAAGGGGCTGGTGGAAATCCTGACCGAGTGGTTGGCCTTCCGGCGCGAGACGGTGCGCCGCCGCCTGAACTACCGGCTGGAAAAAGTGCTCAAGCGCCTGCATATCCTGGAAGGTTTGCTGGTTGCGTTTCTCAATATTGATGAAGTGATCCACATCATCCGTACCGAGGACGAGCCGAAGCCAGTGCTGATGCAGCGCTTTGGCATTACGGATACCCAGGCGGAAGCGATCCTGGAACTGAAACTGCGCCACTTGGCGAAGTTGGAAGAAGTGAAAATCCGTGGCGAACAGGATGAGCTGGCGAAAGAGCGCGATCATCTGCAGGCGCTGCTGGCCTCTGAGCGCAAGCTGAATACGCTGATCAAAAAAGAGATCCAGGCGGATGCGCAGACCTATGGCGACGATCGCCGCTCGCCGATTACCGAGCGCGCCGAAGCCAAGGCGATGAGCGAGCACGATTTCGTGCCGTCCGAGCCGGTAACCATCGTGCTGTCCGAGATGGGCTGGGTGCGCAGCGCCAAAGGCCATGATATCGATCCGATTGGCCTGAACTACAAAGCCGGTGATAGCTTCCGCGCCGCCGCGCGCGGCAAGAGCAATCAGCCAGTGGTGTTTATCGACTCCACCGGGCGCAGCTATGCGCTTGATCCGTTGACGTTGCCGTCCGCCCGTGGGCAGGGCGAACCGCTGACCGGCAAACTGACGCCGCCGCCGGGCGCCACCATTGAACAGGTGATCATGGCGCCGGACGAGCAGAAGCTGCTGATGGCGTCCGATGCCGGCTATGGCTTCGTCTGTACCTTCAGCGATCTGGTGGCGCGCAACCGCGCCGGTAAAGTGATCATCACCCTGCCGGATAATGCCAAGGCGTTGCCGCCGCTGGAGATTTACAGCGACGACGATATGCTGCTGTCGATCACCAAGGCGGGGCGCATGCTGATGTTCCCGGTGGCCGATCTGCCGCAGCTCTCGAAGGGCAAGGGCAATAAAATCGTTTCTATTGCTTCGGCGCAGGCCTCTTCCGGCGAGGATATTCTTGCCTGGCTGTTCGTGCTGCCGCCGCAGACTTCCGTTACCCTGCACGTCGGTAAACGCAAGCTGACGCTGCGGCCGGAAGATTTGCAGAAGTTCCGCGCCGAACGCGGCCGCAAGGGCACGCTGTTGCCGCGCGGGCTGCAGCGGATCGATCGCGTCGAGCTGGATATGCCGCCGCGTGCGGATGCTAGCGAGGAGTAATACCATCCCGGGCGCGGCTGCATGCTGCGCCCGTTTTTCCTTGGGTGCCGGTATATACCCAAAATAATTCGAGTTGCAGGAAGGCGGCAACGCAGCGAATCCCCAGGAGCTTACATAAGTAAGTGACTGGGGTGAGCGAGGAAAGCCAACACACCTGCAACTTGAAGTATGAAGGGTATAGTTAAATCAATGACGTTGAAACGCATAAATATATTGTGCGCGGCGGCGGCCGGCAGGAAAATAGCCCGAACTTTAGGGGTATAAATAAGCAAAGAGCGGCGCAGCGGTTATCGCCGTGCCGGCAGTGTGCTAAAGAGGTTGTTATGTTATTAATTTTACGTGCCGTTTTCGTCACCCTGTTTTGTATTTTGGTGTGCGTTTTCGGTTCTATTTACTGTTTATTTAGCCCGCGTAACCCCCGCCATGTCGCCACCTTCGGGCATTTGTTCGGCCGGTTGTCACGCGTATTTGGGCTGAAGGTTCAGGTGCGTAAGCCCGCGGCGGCGGCCAGCTACGGCAACTGCATTTATATTGCCAACCATCAGAATAATTACGATATGGTCACGGCGTCGAATATTGTGCAGCCGCGGACGGTGACCGTCGGTAAGAAAAGCCTGTTGTGGATCCCCTTTTTTGGGCCACTGTATTGGCTGACCGGTAACTTGCTGATCGATCGGGATAACCGCGCCAAGGCGCACGGCACCATCGCCCAGGTGGTTGAGCACATCAAGAAAAAGAACATTTCAATCTGGATGTTCCCGGAAGGCACCCGCAGCCGCGGGCGTGGGTTGATGCCGTTTAAAACCGGCGCTTTCCACGCGGCCATCGCCGCCGGGGTGCCGATTGTGCCGATTTGCGTTTCCAATACCAGCAATAAAATCAGTCTGAACCGTTGGAATAACGGCCAGGTGATTGTTGAAATGCTGGAGCCGGTGGATGTCAGCCAGTACGGCAAGGAAAACGTGCGCGAACTGGCGGCGCATTGCCACGATCTGATGCAGGCAAAAATCGCCGAATTGGATGCCGAAGTCGCCCAGCTTGAAGCGGCTAAAAAATAAAATTATCCGCTGGCGTTAAAACAGGTATTTTAAACAGCACTGGATGCTGTCAACGCTGAGGCCCCTGATGATCGCCGGGGGCCGGCTTTTTTGCACATGGTCAATCTTTGTTTTTTAATGGAGAGTTTATGTCACTCAGTCGACGTCGGTTTATTCAGGCATCGGGTCTGGCGCTGTGTGCGGGTAGCGTGCCGCTGAGGGCTGAAGCGAAAGGAACGCAGACCCCTTTACCTGTTCCCCCGTTGCTGGAATCACGCCGGGGCCAGCCGCTGTTCTTAACCCTGCAACGTGCCCATTGGGCTTTTATGGATAACCGTAAAGCTTCCGTCTGGGGCATTAACGGCATGTATCTTGGGCCGACGGTGCGGGTATACAGCGGCGATGACGTTAAGCTCATCTACAGCAACCGGCTGTTGGAGCCGGTTGCCATGACCATCAGCGGCCTGCAGGTGCCAGGCACTCTGGCCGGCGGCGCGGCGCGTATGATGTCCCCCGGCGTTGACTGGGCGCCGGTGATCCCCATCCGGCAGGCGGCGGCCACCTGCTGGTATCATGCGAATACCCCCAACCGTATGGCCCCGCACGTATACAACGGCCTGGCGGGCCTGTGGCTGGTGGAAGACGCCGTCAGCAAGGCGCTGCCGCTGCCGAACCACTATGGCGTGGACGATTTCCCGCTGATTATTCAAGACAAGCGCCTGGATAACTTCGGCATGCCGGAATACGATCCGCCGGGGCAGGGCGGCTTTGTTGGCGACACGCTGTTGGTCAATGGCGTGCAGAACCCCTACGTTGAAGTGTCGCGCGGCTGGGTGCGCCTGCGTTTGCTGAACGCGTCCAACTCGCGGCGCTATACGCTGCAGTTGAGCGACGGCCGGCCTTTCCACGTGATTGCCAGCGATCAGGGCTTCCTGCCTGCGCCGGTGGTGGTGCAGGCGCTGATGCTGGCGCCGGGGGAACGCCGTGAAGTGCTGCTTGATATGTCGACGGGCGATGAAGTGACGATCAGCGCCGGCGAATCGGCGGGCATTATGGATCGTCTGCGCGGCCTGTTCGAGCCATCAAGTATTCTGGTGTCGACGCAGGTACTGACGCTGAAGCCCACCGGGCTGCTGCCGCTGGTGACCGATAATCTACCGATGCGCCTGATGGCGGATCAGTTGCTGGACGGCAACGCGGTGCGTTCGCGCGAGTTTCGCCTGGGCGATAGTCTGGCCGGCATCAACGGCGCGATCTGGGACATGAACCGTATTGACGTGCAGGCGAGGCAGGGCACCTGGGAGCGCTGGACGATCCACGCCGATACGCCGCAGGCGTTCCATATCCAGGGCGTGCAGTTCTTGATTAAGCGGGTGAATGGCGCACAGCCGATGGCGGAAGACCGCGGCTGGAAAGATACGGTGTGGGTTGACGGCGATGTTGAGTTGTTGGTGTATTTCCCGCAGGTGTCTTCAGAGCACTTCCCGTTCCTTTACTATAGCCAGACGCTGGAAATGGCCGATCGCGGCTCCGCCGGCCAGTTTGTGGTTCAGCCGGCGTAGCCTCCCCTCACCCCAACCCTCTCCCAACGGGAGAGGGAGCAGCCCGCGGCCGTATTCATGTTAAGTGACTAACTCTCGCTCCCTGTTAGAACGTGCATATTGATAACGAGATTGTGTTAGAAAGTGCAGGGGGAGCCATAGCCGGGTATTTGCACTATCGGCTCCCTCTCCCTTTGGGAGAGGGTTGGGGTGAGGGAAAAGGGAAGGCGATGACTTAAAACGTATCCGGATCCGGCCCCAGGCGCTTGCCGATATCCAGCTTGGCCACCTGGCTTAGCTCATCCTTATCCAGCTTAAAATCAAACACGTCGAAGTTTTCCCGAATGCGCGATGGCGTAACGGATTTCGGGATCACGATCAGGCCGTTATCCAAATGCCAGCGCACCACGATTTGCGCCGGCGTCTTGCCGTATTTCTTCGCCAGTTGTTTGACGATCGGCTGATCGAATACCCCGGCGCCGCCCTGCGCCAGCGGGCTCCAGGACTCGGTGGCGATTTTATGAGTCGCGTTCCAGGCGTGGAGTTGGCGTTGTTGCATCAGCGGATGCAGCTCAATCTGGTTCACCACCGGGATCTCGCCGGTCTCGTCCAGCAGGCGCTGCAGATGCGGCGTGTTAAAGTTACACACGCCGATGCTTTTCGTCAGCCCCTGTTCACGCAGTTTGATCAGCGCGCGCCAGGCATTAACGTATTGATCCTGCGCCGGCTGCGGCCAGTGGATCAGATAGAGATCAACGTAATCGAGCTGCAGTTTTTTCAGGCTGGTTTCCAGCGCCGCCTGCGGGTTGCTCTGATCGTCATTCCACAGTTTGGTGGTAATAAACAGTTCGTTACGCGGGATTGCCGTGGCTTGCAATGCGCGGCCGACGCCTTCTTCGTTTTTGTAGATTGCCGCCGTATCGACCGAACGGTAACCGGTCTCCAGCGCGCAGGCTACCGCGTTGGTGGTTTCTTCAATGCTCGCCTGCCAAACGCCAAGGCCTAACTGCGGCATCAGATTGCCATCGTGCAGTTTGATGATGGATTGCGTTGTCATGCGTCTCTCCTTTTAACCTGATTGCCGGCGTGGTAAATGCCGGAAAGATTCTCGTTATATTTTAGATGGCAAAATGGCCGTCTGCCGGTTTTGCCGGTGCCCCGCGTTCCCACCGGCGAAGAATGAAAAAGTAAACAGAATATGGCAGAAACGCCGTGGTGCGGGGGAGTGCAGCCGGCGCGGAGCCGGCTGCGATAACGAGCTGGAAACTAAAGCCTAGCAGGAAATCGCGGATCGTGATCAGCGCGCGGCTTCATAAATGCGCTGGCTGACATTCAGCGTAATATCCTGGTGCTCGCCCAGCGCGGTCATTCCGTGCTCTTTCAACTTGTTAAGCAACGCCGGGATGCTGCTGCCGTCGAGCTGATAATCGGCCATTCGGGTGGCGACGCCCATTGTTTCGAAGAAGGCGCGGGTGGCGGCGATCGCCGCGTCAATACGGCTATCTTCGCTGCCTTCGCGCAGCCCCCAAACGCGATCGGCATATTGCAGCAGTTTTTCGCGTTTTTGCGCCTTTTTCTCTACCAGCAGCGCCGGCAGGACGATCGCCAGCGTCTGGGCGTGATCCAGGTTGTGCATCGCGGTCAGCTCATGGCCGAGCATGTGGGTCGCCCAGTCCTGCGGCACGCCGGCACCGATCAGGCCGTTAAGCGCCAGGGTAGCGCTCCACATCACGTTGGCGCGCACCGCGTAGTTTTCCGGCTCCGCCAGTGCGCGCGGGCCTTCTTCGATCAGCGTCAGCAGCAGGCCTTCGGCAAAGCGATCCTGCACCTTGGCATCAACCGGGTAGGTCAGGTATTGCTCAATGGTATGCACGAAGGCGTCAACGACGCCGTTGGCGATCTGGCGCGGCGGCAGCGTATAGGTGACGACCGGATCGAGCACGGCGAACAGCGGCTGAACATAGGGTGAATGGAAGTGCTGCTTATCACCGGTGGTTTTGCGGGTGATCACCGCGCCGCTGTTGGATTCCGAGCCGGTGGCCGGCAGGGTGAGCACGCAGCCCAGCGGCACCGCGTGGGTGACTTCGTGGCCCAGCGTTTGCAGGATGTGCCAGGGATCGCTGGCGGCTGTGTAATGCGCGGCGGCCGCGATGAATTTGGTGCCGTCGACCACTGAGCCGCCGCCCACGGCCAGCAGGAAATCAATCTTTTCATCGCGCACGATGTCGACGGCTTTCATCAACGTTTCATAGGTCGGGTTTGGTTCAATGCCGGAAAATTCACGCACATCACGGCCCGCCAATGCGGCATAGACCTGATCGAGCACGCCGTTTTTCTTCACGCTGCCGCCACCGTAGGTGATCAGGATGCGCGCATCGGCGGGGATCTGTTTGCCCACTTCGGCGATCTGCCCTTGGCCAAACAGAATCTTGGTCGGGGTATGGAGAGTAAAGTTTTGCATGGGTTATTTATCCAGTTTAAAGCCTTGTTTTTGAATCGCGGGCAGCACATTCGGGTAATAAACATGCTGATAATAGCTGGCGGTATTGTGGCCCCAGTCATCGCCGTCGCTGCGGCCGAGTTTCTGCCAGTAAGCCGTCAGCGTTTGGTTATAGGCATTGATTGCCGCCGGCAGCGCTTCCGGGTGGTAGTGCTCATCATGGCGGAAGCTGACGATAGGCAGGCGCGGTTTTTGGTGCGCCGGTTGGTCAACGTAGCCAAGCACCAGGCCCACCACTGGGAACGTGAGCTCCGGCAGTTGCAGCAGTTCAATCATCGCCTGCGGGTTGCGGCGGATGCCGCCAATCGGCACGATGCCCAGCCCGTAGGAACGGGCGGCGGTCATTAACGCGCCCAACGCGATCCCCACGTCGGTGGTGCCGGAAATCAGGCTTTCGATGCTCTGATGCGCCACCTGTTGGTTGCCGCTCATTTCGATGCCGAGCCGGGTTTTGTACATGTCCAGCACCACGGTAATAAAGACCGGCGCCTGGGCAATCCACGGCTGGCCGCCGGCCAGTTCGGCGATACGCGCCCGCTGTTTGGCGTCGCGGGTGACCACCAGCGAAACTTGCTGCGAGTTGACGGAGGTCGGCGCCAGGTGCGCGGCGGCGATAATGTTGTCGAGGATATCGTCGGCAATCGGTTTATTCAGGTAGCTACGTTCGCTGCGGTGGCTGGTGAGCAGTTCTATAGTCTGGTTCATAACGTTCCTGCCTTTGAGTTGAAGGTCCCTTTGGCCCGGCGCGTGGGCGGCGCTGGGCATTTTCGATGGTTTTATTGTCAGCAAGGCGGGCCGGTATCGCAATGCACATTCCTGTTGGTATCTTGCCTATTCCTACATTTGTCTGTAGGAATGTGAATCTTTTTATTATGATTGATGCTAGGTTATTCTTGAAGTTTATAGGGGGGGCGATGACAGACATTGATGCGCTGCGCAGCCGTATGGCAAGCCAGGCGGCGCGCTTTGCCAGGGGCAATGGCTACACGCCATCACCGGTGCCGCAGGTGAAGATTTTATACGTGGATCAGCACCGCCCGCGGCAGCCGGTGATGTATGAGCCGGGTATCGTGATCGTGTTCCAGGGGCATAAGGTGGGCTACTGCGGCAATAAGGTGTTCCAGTACGATCCGCGTAATTACCTGGTGATGACGGTGCCGCTGCCGCTTGAATGCGAAACCTTCGCCAGCCAGGAGCTGCCGCTGGTGGGGATGGCGGTGAATATCGATACGCAGATGCTGCAGGATTTGCTGATCGACATCGGCGACGATGATTTCCTGATGAAGCCACATGCCGAGAGCACCGGGATGAGCTGCGCCGTGTTAACCGATGAGATGCTGTGCGCCACCGAGCGTTTGCTGGACGTGATGGCGCGCCCGCTGGACGCGCGCGTGCTGGGGCCAAAGATCGTGCGGGAAATCCTTTACTATGTGCTGTTGGGGAGCTGCGGCGCATCCTTGCAGGAGCTGGTTAACCGCCAGACGCACTTTAGCCAGATCGCCAAGGCGCTGCGGCGTATTGAGCGCCAGTATGCGGAAAACCTGAACGTCGAAACGCTGGCGAGCGAAGTGAACATGAGCGTATCGGCCTTCCATCATAATTTCAAGGCGGTGACCAATACGTCGCCGTTGCAGTATGTGAAATCCTACCGGCTGCATAAGGCGCGGTTGCTGATGGTCTTTGATGGCCTGAATGCCAGCACGGCCGCCAACCGCGTGGGGTATGAAAGCGCCTCCCAGTTTAGCCGGGAGTTCAAGCGTTTCTTTGGCATCACGCCCAGTGATGAACTTGCCCGCCAGCGCGAAGGCAATGGCAGCGTGGTGGTTGATTAAAGCAGAAAGCGGAAGCGCTCAACCGGCGCTGCTGTGCCGGTTGAGGGGAAGCGCGTTAGGATGAGACGCGTTTTTTACGCCAGATCACCAGCATGCCGCCCAGCAAACCGATGGTCAGCAACGCCAGGGGCAGGATCATCAGCCCGGTCATAACCTGGCTTTCATAGCGTTTAACCAGGGGGATCTGGCTGAAGGCATAGCCCAGGCTGACTACGGCGGTAACCCAAATCAGCCCGCTTAGCCAATTGAACAGCTGGAAGCGCGCGCTGTTCAGGCCGGAAATGCCTGCCATGGTCGGCAAAATGGTGCGCACAAAGCCAAGGAAGCGGCCGATCAGCAGCGCCGTCAGGCCGTGGCGGTTAAACAGCATATGCGCCCGCTGGTGGTATTGGGCGGGGAGCTGCAGTAGCCACCCCTTAACCACCCGGGTGTGGCCGAGCCAACGGCCCTGCAGGTAGCTTAACCAACACCCCAAGCTGGCGGCGATGGTCAGGATCAGCAGCGTTGGCACATAGCCCATCACCCCTTTGGCGATCAGCGCCCCGGATAATAGCAATAGACTGTCGCCGGGCAGGAAAGACGCCGGCAGTAAACCGTTTTCTAACAGCAGGGTGGCGAAAAGCACTGCATAAACCACCCAAAGCACGCCGGGATTGGCCAGGGCCGCAAAATCCTGTTGCCAAAGCGCGTGAACAATCTCTTTTAATACTTCCATTCTCTGTCCCGTTGCGCCTGGTCACTTTCTGGAGGCTATTTGGTCTATACCCATTGCTTTTGGCACGGCGGCGGCCCGCCTTCGGCGCCGCAGCTAACCGCTGGCGGGCGAAGGCACACCGGTATCGGGTGGTAACGCACCTGAGGATTTACGCGTTTACGGCTTTGCCGCCGGGCCAATCGCTGTGGGTATCACGATTAACAAAACTGCCCACAGTGTAACGCTATTCGCGGTTGCGAACATTAAACGACGTGCAGAAATATGTATCAGGAAACAAAATTACCGCACAAATCGTTGGGGTTGCCGCTTAGCGGTTGATCCGTTCGAAGCCGGCCGCCAGATCGTCAATCAGATCTTCGGTGTTTTCCAGGCCGATGTGCAGCCGCACCAGGGTGCCACTGAAGTCGATGCCACCGGCCGGGCGAATGGCCGCCAGCTCTTCCGGCTGGTTGGCCAGGATCAGCGATTCAAAGCCACCCCAGGAATAGGCCATGGTGAAGTGGCGGAAATTATCCAGGTAGTCGGCAAGCTGCTGGTCGCTCAGGCGTTGCTTGAGCACAAAGGAGAACAGCCCGCTGCAGCCGCTGAAGTCACGCTGGTAAAATTCGTGCCCTTTGCTGCCGGGCAACGCCGGGTGGTTCACCCGCGCCACTTCCGGCCGCGCCGCCAGCCACTGCGCCACCGCGATGCTGCTTTGCTGGTGCTGCTTAAGGCGCACGCCCAGGGTGCGCAGGCCGCGGCTGGCCATGTAGGCGGTATCGGCATCCACCATTTGGCCCATCAGGTAGGAGTATTCACGCAGTTGATCCCAACAGCGGGCATTGGCAACGGCGGTGCCGAGCATATAGTCGGAATGGCCGATGATGTATTTGGTGCCCGCCTGGATGGAGATATCAATATCGAAGTCCAGCGCCTTGAATAGCACGCCGGCAGCCCAGGTATTGTCGATCATGATGACGACTTCGGGGTTCACCGCACGCACCGCTTGCACGATGGCCGGGATGTCCTGAACTTCCATGGTGATGGAGCCGGGGGATTCCAGAAACACCACCCGGGTGTTGGGCTGCACCAGATCGCCGATGGCGGCGCCTATCAGCGGATCAAAATAAGTGGTGCTGACGTTCATACGCCCAAGAATATGGGTGCAAAAATCCTGCGTGGGTTCATACGCCGAGCCGGTGACCAGCACATGGTCGCCAGCGCTGACGAATGATAAAATGGCGTTGGATACCGCGGCCGCCCCGCAGGGGTAAAGTACGCAGCCGGCGCCGCCTTCCAGTTCGGTCATCGCCTCTTGAAAGGCAAAATGGGTGAGGGTGCCGCGGCGGCCGTAGAACAGCTCACCCTTCGCGCGGTTAGCGGTGGCGTGCTTCTTGGCGGCCACGGAATCGAACACCAGTGAAGAGGCGCGTTGCGTCACCGGGTTAACGGCGCCCTGGGTATAGCGTTTTGTACGGCCTGCGCCGATCAGTGCGGTTTCGATATGTTCTGATTTCATCTGTGGCTCACCTTGGTTACGCTTCACTGCTGGTCATGTTGATGGCCTTTACGTTAACATGGTCAAGAATAGCCATCCAGACGTTTTAACCGCCATGGTGGCAAGTGGCGATAATCTGCTACGTTGGGGCACCGTAGCACCGCATCATGCTGCTTCAAGCGGCTGAGGGAACGTGAAGCCCCGGCGCCGTTATAGCGGGTGTTTGTCAACTTTTTTAGGCGCTGATGTTGCAGGGTAAGAGGCGGTATCTCCCTGCTTTTATTGTGGAAGCATCATTTTTTACCCACAGATGCATTATTGCGCAAATAATAATGATAACTACTATCAATTCACGGTCGGTTTGATATGATCGCAGGCTGATTTATTCTCTGGTTTTTATTCGGTACATTCTCTAATTTTCGGTAATGGGTGGAGGCGCAGCGTGAAAACGGCTGGCAAAGCGATGAATCAAGGATCTCACGGTACTGGCCGGGGAGTATGGGATGCGATCGGGCGCGGTGTCATTGCGCCGATGGTGTTAGTGATGGGGCTGGCTGGCTCTGTGCATGCTGCGCCGGCAACGGCACCGGGTATTGCAGAAAGCGCTGCGCCGGCGGCAACGCCAACCGCGCCTGAAAATGCAGCACCGCCGGTTGCTGCGCCCGCAGCGGCGGCACCGGTGATGCCGCAGCAACCGGCCAACGCGCCGGCTGAAACGCTAAGTACCGATCTGTCGGTTTGGGGCATGTATGAGCACGCCGACGTCGTGGTGAAAACGGTGATGATCGGTCTGGTGTTGGCCTCTATCGTGACCTGGACCATTCTGTTTGCCAAAGGCAGCGAACTGTTCCGCGCCAAACGCCGTTTACGCCGCGAGCAGCAGGCGCTGGCCGAAGCGCGTTCTCTGGATGAGGCCGCTGAACTGGCGCAGCAATTCTCAGCGGAAAGCATCAGCGCCGCTCTGCTGAACGACGCGAAAAACGAACTGGAGCTGTCTGCCGACTCTAACGATAACGGCGGGATTAAAGACCGCACCGGGTTCCGCCTGGAGCGCAAAGTGGTGGCCTATGGCCGGCATCTGGGCCGCGGCAACGGTTTCCTGGCCACCATCGGCGCGATCTCGCCGTTTGTCGGTTTGTTCGGCACCGTATGGGGCATTATGAACAGCTTTATCGGCATCGCCCATTCGCAAACCACCAACCTGGCGGTTGTGGCGCCGGGGATCGCCGAAGCGCTGCTGGCTACCGCTCTGGGGCTGGTTGCGGCTATCCCGGCGGTGGTGATTTACAACATTTTTGCCCGTGTGATTGGCGGCCACCGTGCCCAGGTTGGCGATGTGGCGGCGCAGGTGCTGCTGTTGCTCAGCCGCGATCTGGATCTGGAGGCCACGGCAGAAGCAAAGCGCTCTCAGCACGCACATCAACTGCGGGTGGGTTGAGTTATGGCGATGCACTTGAATGAAGATATCGACGATGCGGGTGAAATGCATGACATCAACGTCACGCCGTTTATCGACGTTATGCTGGTGCTGCTGATTATCTTTATGGTCGCTGCGCCGCTGGCGACGGTGGATGTCCGTGTTGATCTGCCCGCGTCTTCCGCCAAGCCGCAGCCGCGCCCAGAGAAGCCGGTATTCCTGTCGGTGAAAGCCGATGGGCAACTGTACATCGGCGAGCAGACGGTCACCTATGAACAGCTAGTTTCCGTGCTGGAGCAACAGACCAATTTCGATAAAGAAACCACCATTTTCTTCCAGGCCGACAAGAGCGTGAATTATGAAACCCTGATGCGCGTGATGGATACCTTGCGTAGTGCGGGCTATCTGAAAGTTGGGCTGGTGGGGATGGAAAACGCCAGCAAATAGTATATACCCAAAATAATTCGAGTTGCAGGAAGGCGGCAACGCAGCGAATCCCTAGGAGCTTACATAAGTAAGTGACTGGGGTGAGCGAGGAAAGCCAACACACCTGCAACTTGAAGTATGAAGGGTATCGCGGCAGGGTGCCGCCGCGGCTATCAGCCAGCCAGTTTCCCTGGCTGGCTTTTTTATTGGGGCCTAGCCGCGGGCATGTGCGGCGGCCTGCGCCACTTGCGCATCAGTTGGCCGCACCCCGGTGTACAACACAAACTGTTCCAGCGCCTGCAGCGCTATCACCTCGGCGCCGGTAATCACCTGTTTGCCCTTTTCCCGCCCGTAGCGAATTAACGGCGTTTCCGCCGGCAAGGCAACCACGTCAAAGACGATGCTGGCGGCATCGATAGCGGAAGGTGGAAACGCCAATTGATCCGTTTCCGCGCCGCCGGCCATGCCGATCGGCGTGACGTTGATCACCATCGCCGCGTGTAAATCCCCCAGTTCGGGCTGCCATGCGTAGCCGTACTGCGCCGCCAACGCTTTGCCGGCGGCTTCATTACGGGCGATGATATGGCCGTCGGTGAACCCGGCATCGCGCAGCGCCGCCGTCACCGCTTTCGCCATGCCGCCGCTGCCGCGCAGGGCAAAGCGGGTGGTCGGTGGCACCTGGTAGTGCGCCAGCAGTTTGGCTATCGCGATATAGTCGGTGTTGTAGGCGCGCAAATACCCCGCGTCATTGACGATGGTATTCACCGAGTCTATGGCTTTGGCCGAAGGATCGAGTTCGTCCAGGAACGGGATACAGCTCTCCTTGAACGGCATGGAGATGGCGCAGCCGCGGATCCCCAACGCCCTGACGCCCCCCACTGCAGCCTGAATATCCTGGGTGGTGAATGCTTTGTAGATGAAGTTCAGCCCCAGTTCCTGATACAGGTAGTTATGGAAGCGGGTACCGAAGTTGCCGGGGCGGCCGGACAACGACATGCACAGTTGGGTGTCTTTATTGATTTCACGGCTCATGGTTGGTCCTTCTCTTTCACGCAAGGTTAACTCATTCAGCTTACGCCAAATGTTAGAGGATTCAGATGCCGGGGGCGTTTTTCAGCACAAAATCCTCGGCTTGCTTCGACCACAGACCGCCGCTTGCCAGCAATAGCTGCTTGATTTGGCGCAGAAAGTCCGTTGCCGGCTCTTCCTGCAGCAGCGTATTGAGGCTAATCAGCGGCAGTGATTTCTGCGTGTACACCATTTTCTTGCCGCCAATGATCTGCGGCAGATTCAGGGTGGTGTGTGCCGCCGCGTCCAGGCCGAGGATGTGCGAAACCACTTTGCGGACATCGATTTTTTTCTCTTCGATCAGTTTCACCGCGGCGCGCATATCAGCGGTATTGCCGCCGGAGGTGCCGACATAGTGAGTAAACGCATAGTGAATGTCATAGAAATTGATCGGCGCGCTGAATGCTTTATCCTGCGGCCCGGCGAAGAAATTGACGCAGCCGTCCGGCGCCAGCAACGAAGAGGCCAGGGTGACCAATTCGGCCGAAGGCACAAAAATGAAGATATCGTCATAGCCGGCGCCTGCCGTCAGGCCAAGCAAATGGTTACGTTGATCCGCCAACGTTTGGGCGTTCAAATAATGCACCTGCACGCCGTTATCGGCCGGATAGTGGCGCTGTGCATGGCGCAGCTTTTCCTCCTGGCGGTCGGTCACGACTAGCAGTTGGGGCTGCACAGGGCCATGCAGCGCATAGTCAATCGCCAGCAGCCCCATAGGGCCGGTGCCGCCGAGGATTAACAGGTTGCCGCCGGGTTTGATGCCCATGGTGTGGTTATAACCGCCGGCGGCCAGGTGGTAATTGGCATTGAAGGCGCCGATGACGCACGACAACGGCTCTACTAGCGAGCCTTCAAAGTAGCAATCGCCCTGGTAGCTGAGCAGGCAGTCCTGTTCCATCACCTCGTTCGGGATCAGCACGTGGGTGGCTTCACCGCCCACGTACGGGAAGGAATACCCCGGGCAATCGGGGCGATCCGGCAGTTGCAGGTTGGCCTGAATCACGTAACGGCTGCCGGGGGTGAACTTGTGCTGCCATTTTTTGCCGACGCGCAGGATCTCGCCGCAGAACTCATGGCCAATAATGATCGGGTTTTCCGCCACGTTATTCGGCACCTTTTTATGGTCGGCACCCTGGTTGGCTTCTTTCCAGGAGGAAAGGCAGATGCTGTCGGTCATTACCGTCGCCAGGATTTCATCCTCCGCCATGTCCGGCAGTGCAAACTGCTCAAGGCGCAGATCGTTTTTGCCATACAGGCGTAATGCGGTTGTTTTCATAGGGCCCTCTGTGTTGTCAGGTGGAAGATCAGGAAAGAATGCCGAACCCGTAGCCGAAGATGCCCAGCCCAAACAGGGAGAAGATCAGCCAAATCGGGTTTATCTTGCGTTTGAGCAGGCGCATCATCAGCAGCGTGAGCGCCAGCGCCAGCAGGCCGGGGCAGAGTTGATCAAGGATGTTTTGCACCGTCATCACCACCGGTTCGCCCTGCGGGCCGGGAGTTTGTGAAACCACCAGTGGCACGTTGATGCTGGTCCACTTGGTGACCAACACACCCATAATGAACAGCCCGAGGATCGAAGCGCCTTCGGTCAGTTTTTGCAGCAGGTTGCCCGCCATGTCCTTGACGATATCCACGCCCTTGCGGAAGCCGTACTGCAGCCCGAACCACTTCAGCGCCAGCCGCACCAGGTTGAAGCAGAAAAAGAACAAAATCGGGCCCATCACATTGCCGCCCAGCGCCAGCGAAGCGCCCAGCGCGGCGGTGATTGGGCGCAGCGTGCCCCAGATCAGTGGATCGCCTACGCCGGCCAGCGGGCCCATCAGGCCGACCTTCAGGCTGTTGATGGCGCCTTCGTCAATATCGGCGCCGTTGGCGCGCGACTCTTCCATCGCGGCGGTGACGCCCAGCACCGGGCCGACCACTGCCGGGGTGGTGTTGAAGAACACCAGATGGCGTTTCATCGCCGCGATCTGATCTTCTTTCAACGGGTACAGCCGTTTGATCGCCGGGATCATGTCGTAACAGAAACCCAGGCCGTGGATCCGTTCATAGTTGAATGACGCCTGCTGCAGGTTCGAACGCAGAAACATGCGGAACAGATCGGATTTGGTCAGGCGTTTTGGGGAATGGTTCATGGCGATGCTCCTAGTCTTCCAACTCGTCGATGCGTTGGCTATTGCCGCGGGCGGCAGCGTTATTCGGTTGCTGGTAGTTCGGGTTCAGTTGGATATAAATCAGCGCGATGATCAGGCCGATGCCGCCAAAGGCCAACAGGCTGAAGTTGAGGTAACCGCCGACCAGAAACCCGAGGAAGAAGAACGGCATCAGGTACTTAACGCCCATCATGTTGAGTACCATGGCGTAGCCGACCACCACGATAAAGCCCCCGGCGATCTGCAAACCGCGCGTGACCACTTCCGGGATGGCGTTCAGCATTTGGCTGACGGTGTCGGCGCTAACGAACATCGCCACCAACAGCACCGGAATCGCTACCCGCAGCGCCTGCACCCCAAGGGCAGAGACGTGGAGCAGGTCAACCAGACCGAAGTTGGCTTTTTCCGCCGCCTTGTCGGCAGCGTGCTGGAATACGACGGTAATGGTGCGGGCGAAGACGGTGAGCACCTGGCCGGCGGCGGCGACCGGCAACGCGATGGCGATGCCGGTGGGAATACTTTGCTGGCCGACAATCACCAGGATGGTGGAGATGATGCTGGCGAGCGCAGAATCGGGCGACTGCGCGGCGCCTATATTCATCCAGCCCAAGGCGATAAGCTCCAGCGTACCGCCCAAAATCACGCCGGAAGTCATATCGCCCAGAATCAGGCCGGTGATGGTGCAGGCAATCAGCGGGCGGTGCGTTTGGAACTCATCAAGCACGCTGCCCATGCCGGCAATACAGGCAAAGAGAAAGATAAATATGATTTGTAGGATACTTATTTCCATGATGGTGCGCCTTACGTTTTTTGTGTAAAACAACCCCATGTTTCATGCGGGGCATGAAATGCGATTAATGATTAAATAAGATGACTATTTGTTTTTTTTAACTGAACTCAACGGCATTAATTTTGCTGATAAAATCTATTTTCGGATCGGAGATCACCACGCGCAGATCCAATTCCACACCGGCGGCGGCCAACTGTTGAAAAGCCTCTACGTCTTGCTTGTCCAGCGAAACGGCTTTGGTGATCTGCGTTTTTCCAATACGGTACGCCATGCCGCCAATATTAATTTTCTTTATCTCGACACCGGCGTTAACCATGCGCAGTACATCAGTCGGATTGGTGAATAAATAAAAAACCTTATCGTTGGCGTATTTTTCGTTATTGTGAACCGCAACGGCCTTTTCAATATTCACAACATTGACTTTTATGCCAGGCGGCGCGGCCTGTTTTAATAATGTTTTACGCAGTTCGTCGTTATAAACCTCATCATTACAAATAATGATGCGATCGGCTTTGGCTTCTTTGGCCCAGACCGTGCTGACCTGGCCGTGGATCAGGCGATCGTCGATTCTGGCTAAGTTAATGATCATAAGAAATCCGCCTCTTCTTGTTCCAGGTTCTGTTGCAGAGCGCGCAGAGAGCACACGCAGGCTTTACCCACTTCGAGCAAATGGGCGGCAAGCTGTGTGGCGCTCATGTCATGCTGGTTATCGGCAATTTCCAGGCACAGCGGTAATGAAATACCGGTCACCACCTCCAGCGCGGGATCTTGCTGGGCCAGCGCCGCCGCGGCGTTATAGGGGCTACCGCCGAACAGATCGACGGCGATAAGCCAGGGCTGCGGCGGCAATTGCGCCATGCAGCGCTGCATCGCGCGCACGATATCTTCGGCGTTTTGCCCCTGGCGAAAGGCCAGCGGGTAGATAGGGCCGGTGGCGCCGTAAACCATCTGTACCGAATCGAGCAGCGCCGCGGAAAGTTCGCCATGGGCGCACAGGATGACGGGGGTTGGCATCGTTATCCTCCTAGCCGCGCGTCTTGCCGCCGGCAATGTTGTAGGTGACGCCGGTGATATAGCTGGCGCGTTCGGAAAGCAGATAGGTGACGAAATCGGCGATTTCACTCAGCCGGCCGACGCGCCCCAACGGGATGGCGTTTTTGCTGTAGCCGGCGCGCAGTTGTTCAACGCTGATATTGCGGGTGTAGGCCAATGCCTGTTCGTAATCCAGCGTGCGCAGGCCGGTTTTTTCCAGGATGCCCGGCGCCACCCCGACCACGCGGATGCCATACTTACCCAGTTCTTTCGCCCATGAACGGGTGAAGCTGTACATGGCGGCTTTGGTAGCGGCATAGCAGCTTTGCCCTTCGGAGCCTTCCAGTCCGCTTTCCGACGCGATATTGACGATCACGCCGCCGCCTTGCTTCACCATCGTTTTCGCCACCGCCTGGGAGGCCAGATAAACGCCTTTCTGGTTCACCCCGGTCATTTTTTCGAAGGCGTCGTCATTGAGTTCGTAGTCGCTGTTTTCCTGGGCGGGATCGACCAGCAAGCGCGGCAGGTTGATGCCGGCGTTGTTGACCAGTGCGTCAATACGGCCGTGAGTAACCAGCGTTTGATCGACCAGGTTCGCCACGCTGTGGCGATCGGCGATATTGGTTTGAATAAACCGCAACTGCGGGTGCGGCGTGAATTCTTCCTGGCTGTGATTAACATCGGCCAATTGCACCCGTGCGCCGTTAGCCAGTAATTCTTCAACAATCGCCTTGCCGATGCCGGAAGCGCCGCCGGTGACGATAATCACCTTGTCTTTGATATTTAACCAGTCGTGCATAGTGTTCTCCATCGCGAATATCTATTTTGGGCAAAAGGGGGCCGTCAGCGGTGTATTACCGCTTGTGGTTTTTATCGTTTATTTACTTATTCATTAATGGCTAATAGTTTTTCTGCTGTCTCCTTGGTTGTCACCAGGCAATTAATATAGCCGCCGCGCATAGCGCCGATAATACCGGATAATTTTTCATAGGAATGCGCCACGCCAATGGCGTAATTGGCACGCTTGATTTTATCCAGTGTGATATTGATGGTTTTTTCCGAAAGATAAGTATCAATACGTTTGCCGGCGGCATCGTAAAAGCGTGAACAAATATCGCCAGCCACCGCCGCGCTATTAAAATGCGCGATGGCGTCATTGCCGTAAAAGGCGCGCCAGGTGGACTGGCCGGTGATATTTGGTGAGCCGATGCCGAACACGGCGATATCGAGCCTGTCCCAATATTCCGCGATGGTGCGGTAATGCTGCGATTCCATAATGCCGTCGCGGATCAGCTTTTGTTCAAGAATGGCTGGGAAATCAATTAGCTTTGACTCCGCCCGCATTTTCAACGCCGCGCTGTAGACAATGGTGTTGACGTGGTAACGGCTTTCCAGCTTGCCGGAAGGCCCGCCGACCATCGGCACGCAGACAGCGCTTTTCTTACCGCTGCCATCCGCCATATGCTCCACGGTGGCCGCCAGCGCGCTGCCCCACGAGAAACCGATAACATCACGATCTTCAATGATATTGTTGAGAAAATTGGCGCACAGCAGGCCGATGCTGTCGAGTTTCTCCTGTGGCGATTGCTCAGCGCCCGCTGGGGAAACAATCGCCTCTTTCAGGCCGTAACGCTGTTTTAAGCGTTGTTCCAGGTGCAGGGTTTCATGGTACTGGTAATTAATGGCGATCGTCACAATGCCCTGATCGCGGATCTTTTTCAGCATCCTGCTGATGGTGGTGCGGTAAATCCCCAGCGATTTTGCGATCTGCGCCTGTGTCAGATCCTGCTCATAATACATTTGGGCAACTTTTATCAACAGGCGCAGATCGTTATTGCTTTCCATATATTACCCCGGATTAATTTGCACAAATGTGCAAATGGCGTTAGGCTGTTTCTAATTTGATATAAGCATTTCCCTCCGGCAGTGTCAAAATAGCGCACCCAAATATCCGTCCATTTTCCAGTATTAACTTTCTATAAAATAAAAAAATACAGAATGAAATAATGCACTAATGTGCATTTTCATCTATTTGGTTGATCGCGCTTACTTTTGTGGTTGAGGGGAAAGCATGCACGTGTGAGCGAAAATCGGCGATGCATCACAGTTTTATTTTGGTGGGAAATAAAGAAATGGCACAAATGTGCATTATTCGCCGGCGCTACGCCAGGCCCGGTGCGGGCCCGGCGTACGGCATCAGGCGTTCAGCGCCTGCGAGCCAGGATGGCGCCAGTGGATGGTGCCGGGCAGGTAAAGGCTGCGGTTGGCCGGCTCACGTTCGTCAATCAGCGCGGTGACCATGTCAAAGCTGAACTGCGCCAGGCCCTGGCAATCCTGGGCAATGGTGTCTATTTTCAGCGTCATGCAGTCAAACAGGTAATGGTCGTCAAAGCTGCATAGGTGGATGTCGCTTTCCATCAGCGAATGCTGCGTCAGGTAGCGCAACACCCCTTCCAGGATGCCGCAAGCGGCGGTGAACACCGCCTTGGGCGGCCGGCCAAGCTGGGCGCACAGCTGCGCAAACATCTCGTAGCCGGCGCTGGGGTGGTAGTGCCCGTTGATGATCCACTCGGGTTTGCATGCCACGCTGGCGCGCTCAAGGCCAAGCTGGAAGCCGGCTAGGCGATCGCGGGTGGGGGAAATCCGCGGCTGCCCGCCGAGGAAATAGAACTCGTCTGGGTGCTGGCGGGCGACGTTTTCCGCCAGCGTGGCGGTCGCGGATACCGAATCGGTGATCACCAGCGGCAGATCTGAATTGGCGATCAGGCGGTCCATCTGCACCACCGGCAGCCGGGCGTTGATCTTCTGGTATTCGGTGTCGTTCAGTTGGCTGGAGGCGACGATCAGCCCGTCGACCTGCCGTTGCACCAGGCTGTTAACCGCCATCATTTCCTGGCTGGGGTTTTCATCGGTGCAGGCGATCAGCAGTTGCAGGCCGGCTTCGCGGCACAGGGTTTCCAGCTCGCGTGAGATAACGGCAAAACCATAGTTGGTCACTTCCGGCACCACCAGCCCCAGAGTATGGCTGCGGCTAGAGCGCAGCGAGCGGGCATGGAAACTGGGTTGGTAGTGGTGCTCATTGGCTAACGCCATAATGCGATCGCGGGTTTCATCCGAAACGCGATATTCCTTGCTGCGGCCGTTGAGCACCAGGCTGGCGGTCGACTTCGACACGCCAGCCAGGGCAGCGATATCACTGATGGTAATGCGTTTATTTTTTTTCACTGACAGCATCTGAATTCGTCACAGGGTGACTCATTCTAGCATGCATGACGCCATCGGCCAGTGTTGTAACGTGACTGTAGCATCTCCGGCCAATGCCAACTGCGGTGCCGGCGTTGGGAAGTAACGCGAACTCATCACCGCTTCGCCGTGGTTAATGAAGATTTCCACGCTGGAACGGTCAAACAGCATCTGCAGGTGCGTAACCTGGCCGCGCCAGTAGCGGTGCTCTGGCTTGCCGCTGTGCAGGTTGGCGCGTGTGAGCCGCAGGCATTCGCCGTCCCAGGCCAGCGTCATACCATCGCCGAAGCGGGCGCTGAACGGGCCGCTTGGGGCCAGTTGCAGCTCGGCGCTGCCGATCGCCAGCGCCGGGGCGTCGCTGGCTTTGCCTTGCCACTGGGTGAGTTCGCCGCGCCGTTGCTGCAGTTCGCGCGCCGGCCGTTGGTACAGCTTCGCGTTGTTCCATGTCAGTTCGCGCGGGCAGGTCATGGTGTGGATCCAGCCGTAGCCCACCGTCGGATGGTCGTCTTCATCCTGTTCCGGCACGCCCATCCAACCGATTAACAGGCGGCGGCCGTCTTCGGCCAGGGTTGTTTGCGGCGCGTAGAACTCAAACCCGGCGTCCAGCTCATGGAAAGCGCCATGGGCAAAACGCGCGGCCTGATAATCCAGGCTGCCGCTAAAATACCCGGCCTGATAAACGTTAAGGTAGCATTCCTCTTGCGCCGCCAGCCCCTGCGGGCAGCAGATCAGCACGTCCTGGCCATCGACGTTAAACAGATCCGGGCATTCCCACATGTAGCCGAAATCACCCAGGCCGTTGAGCCGCGAACCGGCGATTTCGCCCAGCAGTTGCCAGGCGCGCAGATCGTCGGAGCGCAGCAGCAGCACTTTGCCCTGATCTTGTAAATCGCGTGCGCCCAGCACCATGTACCAACTGCCTTGGTGGCGCCAGACTTTGGGATCGCGTACGTGGCCGCTGTAGCCTTCCGGCAGCGGCAACACTGGGCCGAGTTTGTCATACTCGCCCAGTTCGCCTTCCCGTGCCAGGCACTGGTAGGCGGTGCGGGAGCCGTCCGGGAACTTCACGTTGCCGGTATACACCAGCACGATGGCGTCGTCTTGCGCCACCGCGGAGCCGGAATAGCAGCCGTGGCTGTCATAACAGTTGCCGGGCAGCAGCGCCACCGGCTGGTGCTGCCAGTGCACCAGATCGCGCGATTGCCAGTGGCCCCAGCACTTGCGCTTGTGATCGCAGGCCAAGGGGTTCCACTGGTAAAACAGGTGAAAAGTGCCGTTATGCTGGATAAAACCATTGGGATCGTTCAGCAAACCCACGCTTGGCGCCAAGTGCCAAGCCGGGCGGTGCGGATCGCTTGCGGCACGTTGCTGGCCATTCATCAGGGCCAGCGCCGCCTGTTTCATCAAGCTCAATTCTTCCATTATTCACTGTCCGCCGTGTTGTATTTCAGCAGCAGGGAAACAATAAAGGCGCTGCCGAAAGCGATAACCAAACCAATAATATAGTTCACCAGTGAGCTGGCTTGCGCAATCGCCATGCCGGGAACGGCGGTCAGACCGACGGCGTTCATCCCCACATGGTTGGCAACCACCCAGGCGCCGCCCAGCGCGCCGCCGACCAGTGCGGCCACGAACGGTTTCACAAAGCGCAGGTTGATGCCGAACAGCGCCGCTTCGGTCACGCCGAGCATGGCGGAAAACGCGGAAGGCACCACGATAGCCTTAATCTTGGCATCTTTGGTTTTGAAATACACGGCCAGGCAGGCGCCGCCCTGTGCGATGTTGGCCATGGCCCAGATGGGCAGCAGGAAGTTAACGCCGATATTCGGGTTGCCCAGCAGGCCGGCTTCAATCGCATGGAAGCTGTGATGGATACCGGTGATGACGATCACGGAGTACAAACCGCCGAACAGCAGCCCTGCCAGCCAGCCGGCGTGGGCAATCAGGTTGCTGAGCACGAAGGAGATGCCGTCGCCCAGGGCACGGCCGGCCGGGCCGATGAACAGCATGGCGATAAAGCCGGAGATGATCACCGTCAGGAATGGCGTCAGGATCAGATCGAGCGCGTTCGGGATCACTTTACGCAGCTGTTTTTCCAGCAGGCTCATGAACCATACCGCCAGCAATACCGGGAATACCGTGCCCTGATAGCCGATCATGGCGATATCCAGACCGAAGAAATTCATGGTCGGGTAGCCGCTGGCGATGCCCCAGGCATTGGTCAGCGCCGGGTGGATCATAATGCCGCCGAGCGTGGCGCCCAGATAAGGGTTACCGCCGAATTCGCGTGCGGCGGTGAAGCCGATCAGGATCGGCAGGATGATGAACGCCGCTGAGCTGAACATATCCAGCATGATGAACAGGGCGCTGTCGGCATCGGCCCAGCCGTAGGTTTTCACCATACCGAGCAGCCCCATCAGCAGGCCGGATGCCACAATGGCAGGGATGATCGGCACAAAGATGTTGGAAAGCAGGCGGGCGATGCGTTGCAGCGGGTTCAGTTTTTTCGCGGCGATATTGGCGGCTTCTGATTTGCTGGATTCACTGACGCCGGCGGCTTTGATAAATTCCGCATGGACTTTGTTCACCAGCCCCGTGCCGAAGATCACCTGAATTTGCCCGGCGTTGCTAAAGCAGCCCTTTACGCCTTCCAGTTTACCGATGGCCGCCTTGTCCACTTTGCTGTCGTCGACCAGCACCAGGCGCAAACGGGTTGCGCAGTGTGCCGCGCTAGCGATGTTATCCTTACCACCGAGCAGTGGTAACAACGCCTTGGCGGTTGCAGTAATATCCATGTTATCCCCTATATATACAAAAACGCCGCTGTTGGCTTCGCCACAGCGGAAATGAGTCGGTCAGCGTGAGAAACGTACTGAAAGCCCGGTTCAGGCGGCGGTTTGTCTGTGCGTCGCAGCGCGCGCAAGACGGCGCCGGCCGAAACCAAAATGCCGGGCCGGATAAACGGAGCCCCGTTATGCCAGCCAGATAGCGTGGGTTTTCACCATGCTGATGCGTTATACGAACGCATTATGATGTTTGCTAAATTGCTAAACCGATTTTTCTTGACCGTAAGATAATAAATGTCCGTGTAACTTGGCAACGAAGTTGACGAATACGATCCCGCTAATGTGATCAAGCGCCCAATTTAGCCCGAAGCCTGATTGTTTATTGACCAAATACATAAGCGCTAAAGGAACTCGCCATAACGCCATTCACCGCAACAAACATGAATGGCGTTGCCGCACGGGCCTGCGGCACAAGCCTATGTGGTGCTCAGGCCTGCTGATGCAGGTGTGTTTTCAGGAAAGCCATCAATTCATTGGTGCGCGGCAGCGCCGTCATGGCGCCTTTTTCCGTGGTCGCCAACGCGCCGCAGGCCTGGGCCTGAGCGATCACCGCTGCCCATTCGTCGTTATTCGGCAAGCGGCCAAGCACCGCCAGTGCGGCCAGCAGCCCGGCCACGAAGGCATCGCCCGCGCCGGTGGTATCGACCGGGGTGATCGACATGGCGTTGAAATGATGATGTTGTTTGCCGTCGTGAATGCAAACGCCTTTGCCGCCGAGGGTCACCAGCAACAGCTTCAGTGGGAAGTGGGCCATCATCCAGTCTACCGCGCTTTCCAACTCATCAATCTTGCTGATGAAACTCAGTTCATCCTGCGAGATTTTTACCACGTCGGCCAGCATCAGCGCTTTTTCCAGATTACGGCGTAGCTCTTCCGGATCTTTCCAGATGTCTTCGCGGATGTTGGGATCAAAGCTGACCCAGCCGCCTGCGGCCCGGATGTTTTCCATCGCGGCGAACGTGGTGCTGCGGCTGGGTTCCTGGGAAAGTGCGATGGAACACGCATGCAACCATTCGCTGGATTGGAAAGTTGGTAAATCGCTGGGTTGCAGGAACAGATCGGCGCTGGGGCTGACCATGAAGGTGAATGAGCGCTCACCTTGCTGATCCAGATCCACGACCACGGTCGATGTGTGGTATTCGCTGTCTTGCGTCATATGCTGGGTGTTGACGCCTTCGTCGCACAGCACCTGTTGCAGGAAAGAACCGAAACTGTCGTTACCCACGCGGCCGATAAAGGCGCTGTTGCCCCCCAGACGCGCGATGCCTACCGCAACGTTGGCCGGTGCGCCGCCGGGGCATTTTAGGTAACTGTTTGAATTTCCTGGCACCAGGTCGACGACGGCGTCACCCAGAACCCACACGCGATTAGCCATGATTAATCCCTGCTTTTTTAACGTAGATAGATGGGGTGCTAAAATAGAAGAACCGATTTAGCAATGCAACAAATTATCTGAGAGATGTTAACCAGATCAAAATTGTGAGCCGTCATCGGGCCATTTTTTTGCAATAGTTGCTTTTCTCCCCGGTAAAGCGCCGGGGAGCATTGCAGATTAACCCAGTTTTGGGTATATGCCCGGACCAATCGGCAGACCAAGCGCATACCAGGCCAGCAGCAACAGGATCCAGACACTGAAGAATACCAGCGGGTAGGGGATGATCAGCATGTAATAAGTGCCCAACTGCGCATCTTTGCGGTAGCGCTGCAAAAAGCCGAGGAACAGCGGCAGAAACGGCGACATCGGCGCCAGCGGCAAGACGGAGGAGTCGGCGATGCGGAAAATCATCTGGGCGAACGCCGGGTGGAAGCCCAGCAGGATGAACATCGGCACGAAAATCGGCGCCAGAATCGACCAGATGGCCGAACCGCTGGCGATAAACATGCACAGGAAGGCGGAAAGGAACATCAGGCCAAGAAACGCCGGCGCGCCGCTCATGCCGGCGGCTTCGAGCATATCCGTCAGGCCGATGGCCATGAACTTGCCCATGTTGCTCCAGTTGAAAAAAGCGACAAACTGCGACAGTGGAAACACCATCACGATAAAGCCCGCCATATTTTTCATTGGATCGATCAACAGGTTGGGAACGTCATCCGCACGGCGGATCTGTTTGGTGACCACGCCATAGGTAATGGCAACGGTGAAAAAGAACAGGATGATGATCGGCACGATGCCTTTGATGAACGGCGAGGGGATGATCGAGCCGGTTTTCGGATCGCGCAGCGGCGCGGAATCCGGCACCACCAGCGCGGCGATCGCCGCAATAAAGATCAGTGCGGCAATGCCGCTCATCATCAGGCCGCGGTTTTGCAGCGGGGTCAGCGCGTCCATTTTGTCTTCGGCGCAGCCTTCCCAGGCCGGCAGGCGGGGTTCAATGACCTTATCGGTCAACAGCGCGCCGGCGATGGTCAGCACAATCACCGAGGTGGCCATAAAGTACCAGTTGTCGATCACGCTGACGTGCAGCGCGCCGTCCACCGCTTTGGCCGCTTCGGTGCTAATGCCGGAAAGCAGCACGTCGGTAGTTACGATCAGCAGGTTGGCGGTAAAACCGGAGGCGACGCCGGCAATGGCGGCCAGCAGCCCGGCGATCGGGTTGCGGCCAACGGCCAGAAAGATCAGGGCGCCCAGCGGCGGCATGACCACCAGCGCGGCATCGGAAGAAATATGGCTGAAAAAAGCGATAAACAGCACCATATAGCTGGCGTAGCGGGCATTGACGTGCGAGGCCATTTTGTACATCAGCGCCTGCAACAGCCCGACCTTTTCCGCCAGCCCGGCGCCGATCACCAGCGCCAGAATCGCCCCCAGCGGGGCGAAGCTGCTGAAGTTGTGGATGATATTGGGGAAAATCCACTGGATCCCTTCCACGCTCAGCAAGTTTTTTACCTGGATCGGCGCGCCGTTGGCTGGGTTTTTAACCACCACCCCGAGCCAAGAGAATAGCGCGGTGGCCAGCATCAGAATAATAATCAGATAAACGAATAACAAAAACGGATTGGGAATTTTATTCCCGATGCGTTCAACCAAGTAAAAAATGCGGCTGGGTTTTTTATCGGCCGCGTGAATCGCCTCATTCATATTCTACCCTCGGTGTTTGTCCTGTTGTGATATCCCATAATTGGCGTTGCGCCGTTGCCGGGCGCTGCGCCGTTTTTTGCCGTGGGAAATTATTATTATTTGATTTATTTATAATTATTTTGTGTTGTGCTTGTTCCCGCCGCCCCAGCCTGCGCTGGGGGACGGTTATACCTACAGCGGCGAGTGTTTACCCCCGCCGGGTGGCTCATCGTGCCTCGCCAAAACTTGGCAGGTTGAGCGCCAGGGTCGCCAGGGTTTTCACCGCCACGGCCATAACCTGTTCATTGAAATCAAATTTTTCATTGTGGTGGCCGGCGCTCAGTTCAGTGCCGAAAATCACATATGATGCCTGGCCGCCGTGTGCTTTCACCCGCTCCATCATGTAGGTGGCGTCTTCCGAACCGGCCGCCTGTTCACGGCGTTGCACCACCGAGCGCAGTTCGCTGATGCCCTGAGCCTGGCGCTGGATATATTCCACCCACGGTTGCGTCGGTTTGCTGCTTTGCGCCGCCCCCATCAGGGCGATATCGCAGGTGACACCGTGCATCTGGGCGGCGCCCTGAATCACATTCAGCGCCTGTTGATAAACAAACTCGTTAATTTCATTGGTGGCGCCGCGGGTTTCCACCTTCATTAACGCGCGATCGGCAATCACATTGCGCCCGCTGCCGGCCTGCAGTACCCCCACGTTGATGCGCGAAGCGCCTTCGCTGTGGCGTGGGATGGCATAAAGCCCAAGAGTGGCCTGTGCCGCCGCCAGCAGTGCGTTGCGGCCGTCTTCCGGTTTGGCACCGGCATGGGCTGCCGTACCGCGAAAGGTGACGTCCAGCTTGCTGGTGGCCATAAAGCTGTCGCTGCCGCACACCAGTTCGCCGGCGGGTACGCCGGTGCCGATATGGGTGGCAGTAAAGAAATCGACGTCGTCCACCACCCCGGCTTCCACCATGGATTTCGCGCCGCGCGTGCCTTCTTCCGCCGGCTGGAAAATCAGTTTGATGGTGCCGCTGAGCTGCGCCTCCAGGCGTTTGAATACGTGCGCCAGCCCCAGGCCGATGGCGGTGTGGCCGTCATGTCCGCAGGCATGCATCATGCCGCTGTTGCAGGAGGCGAAACCTTCGCGGAACGGCAAGTGCGCTGGCTGCAGCAGTTCGTCCAGATCGAGGGCATCCATGTCGACGCGGTAGGCAATGGTCGGGCCGGGGCGGCCGGTTTCCAGCGTGGCGACAATGCCGGCGAAGCCGCCGGAAAAGTACGGCAGCCATTTCTCCAGCGCGCCCTGTTCGCGCGCGCGTTGTTCTTGCGCCAGCAGCGCTTCGGCCGAAGGCAGGCCCATGCGCGCATCGGCGTTGATGACTTCGCGGCCAAGCTGCAGCCGGTAGCCGAGGCGATCCAACTGTTCCGCCACCAGCGTGGCGGTGCGGAATTCAAACCAGCCGGATTCCGCATAGCGGTGGAAGTCACGGCGCCAGGCCTGGAGCTGGGGCGAAAGTTCGGCGATTAACGTTGAGAGTGTATCCATCGTGATTTTCCATAGTTATCGCGCCTGCGCACAGGGCAGGCAGCATTGAAGCCCTGATAAGTTGCATGAGAAAAAGCGTTAAATGTTGCTTATTTCCGTGGAAAAAGCGGAAAATTTTGATAAATGTGAAAAATAACGAACGGTTATTTATTATGCTTTTTCTCGAATGTACACAATGGAAACCGGATAAATAAGATGCCAATATCTTGTTATTGATAAACAACGGTTATCACCATTGCCTATGCCCGCCGCCATAAAATTGCATCAGCTGCGCGCCTTTGTGGCCGTTAGCCGCCACGGCAGCATTCGTGCCGCCAGCCGCATTTGCCATATTTCCCAACCGGCGTTGACCAAATCGATTCAGGAACTGGAGGCGTTTCTGGGCGCCAGGCTGTTTATCCGCCGCCGCGAGGGGGTGGTGCTGACGGACTGCGGCGATAACTTTTTCCAGCACGCCAGCCTGATTCTGGAAGAACTGCGCGTGGCGCAGGAGGATATTCAACAGCGGCTGGGGCTTGCCGGCGGCACGGTGAACATCGGCATCGGCGGCAGCATTGCGCGCACGGTGATGCCACAGGTGATCACGCAATTTCACCGCGAGTATCCCAACGTGAAGGTGCGTATCGTCGAGGGGCAGTTGGTTTCGATGATCCCGGCGCTGCGCCAGGGGGAGCTGGATTTTACCGTCAATACCTATTATCCCTGCGGCCAGGATAATGAATTGAGCTATGAACGGCTGATGGATAAAGAGTATAAGGTGGTGGTGCGCAAGGGGCACCCGCTGGAAGGGGCGACAACGCTGCAAGAATTGCAACATTGCGACTGGACCATGCCGACGCCGCAGGGCAGCTACTACCGGCTGTTACATGAACTGTTCGGCAACATGGGGATACTGCCGGCGGTTAGCGTGACCTGTGAAACCTTCATGAGTTGCACCAGTCTGGTGGCGCAGAGCGATTTCGTCAGCATCCTGTCGGTGGATGTGATCTCGGATCCGATCATGGGGCGCCATCTGGTGGCGTTGGATTTGGCGGAAAGCCTGCCGATGGCGACGTTTTACCTGGTGCAGCGTAAGGACACGACGCTGACGCCGGTGGGGGCGCATCTGGCGCGCCTGTTCCGTATTTACTGCCGTTGAGCTTAAGCGGGAAAGGGGCGGCGCCCGTTGTGCAGGCGCCGCCTTTATCGGCTGCGGTTACGCCTTGCGCCAGCGGCGGGTCAGGCGTTTTTCAATTTCGACAATGATAAACAGCGCGACGCCGATGCCCAACGCAATCAGCCAGTAACGGAACGGCAGCGGTTGGGTGCCGAACAGCGTGTTCATCAGCGGTACGTAGATAATCAGCGCTTGCAGCGCGACCAACGCGGCGGTGACGATCCAAATCCCTTTGTTCTGCAACAGGCCGCGGTTGAGTGAGAAGTGCTCGGAATCACGGCAGTTGATCATATATACCCACTGGGCGGTGACCAGCGTTTGCAGCAGCACGGTGCGGATAAATTCCGGGCTGTAACCGCGCGGCTGCAGCCAGGCTTCCAGAATAAAGGTGCTGATCGAGATCAGCAGCCCGACAAACACCACGCGCCAAATTGCGTAGCCGTCCATCACATGGCTTTTAACATTGCGCGGCGGCCGCCGCATGGCGTTTCTTTCCGCCGCTTCAAATGCCAGGCCGAAGGAGAGGGTGGCGGAGGTCGCCATGTTCATCCACAGAATTTGCACCGGGGTCAGCGGCAACAGGTTGCCCATCAGAATGGCGATGATGATCAACAGCCCCTGTGCCAGGTTGGTGGGCATGATGAACAGGATGGTTTTTTTCAGGTTATCGTAAACCCGGCGGCCTTCTTTAACGGCATTGGCGATGGTGGCGAAGTTGTCGTCCGCCAGGATCATATCGGCGGATTCTTTGGTTACCTCGGTGCCTTTAATCCCCATGGCGATGCCCACGTTGGATTGCTTCAGCGCCGGCGCATCGTTCACCCCGTCGCCGGTCATGCCGACGATTTCACCGGTTTTCTGCAGGGCTTTCACCAGGCGCAGTTTATGTTCCGGGCTGGTGCGGGCAAAGATGTCGTATTTCTGGGCGACGTCTTTAAGTTCTTCATCGTCCATGTGCTCAAGCTGATAGCCGGTCACGGAGTCCGCGCTGTTGCCGATCCCCAACATTTTGCCGATCGCCATCGCCGTCTCCTGGTGATCGCCGGTGATCATCTTCACGCGGATGCCGGCCTGTTGGCATTCGTCGATCGCGGTGATGGCTTCCGGGCGAGGTGGATCCATCATGCCGGCGATGCCGATCAGGATCATGCCGTCGTGCAGCATCGGGTGATCGAGTTTATCGATCACCTCTTGCGGCGCTTTCCAGGCGGCGGCCACCATACGCAGGCCTTCGCGTGCATAGCGCGCAATGGCGTTTTCCCAGTAGGTTTTATCCAGCGGCTCGGCGCCGGACGCCGTTTGCTGGAATTGGCACAGGTTTAGCAGGACGTCCGGCGCGCCGGTTAACAGAATTTGCGGTTGGTTGTCCACTTTGCAGGCGATCGCCATATATTTGTACAGCGAATCAAAGGGGATCTTGGTGGTGATTTCATTCTGGGTGGCCGGCAGCTTGGCCTTCGCCGCCAGAACCTTCAGCGCCCCTTCGGTCGGGCCGCCGGTAATGGACCACAACCCTTGTTTATCCTGCCGTAGCTGGCTTTCGTTACATAAGTCCACGGCGCGCAGGAACTGGCTCAATAGCGGCGAGCTGTCTGGGGCGGTTGCGGTGGTTTCACCATCGATATAGAAATCACCTTGCGGCTCGTAGCTGTTGCCTTCCACCCGCCAGGTTTTATCTGCCAGGATCACCGCTTTCACCGTCATTTCATTCATGGTCAGCGTGCCGGTTTTATCCGAGCAGATCACCGACATGGCGCCCAAGGTTTCAACCGTCGGCAGTTTGCGAATGATGGCGCGTGAACGGGCCATGGCCTGTACGCCGAGCGACAGAATAATCGAGATGATTGCCGGCAAGCCTTCCGGCACGGCGGCCACGGCCAGGCTGATCACGGCCAGCAGCAGTTCCGGCAGCGGCATGTCGCGCAGCATATAGCCAAAAATCAACAGGCCGGCCATCATGAACAGGATGATGACGAAAATCGCCTTGCCCAGCTTATCGATCTGCACCAGCAACGGGGTTTTGTTCTCCTCAATCGAGGAGATCATTTCGTTGATATGCCCAAGTTCCGTATTGCCGCCGGTGGCGATCACCACCCCAACGGCGGTACCGGAGCTGACGGTGGTGCCGGAGAACGCCAGGTTTTTACGATCGCCCAGCGACTTTTCGCCTTCAAGCCGATCAATTTTCTTTGAGACGACGGTGGATTCCCCGGTCAGAATAGCTTCTTCCACCCGCAAATTATGCACTTCGATCAGACGTAGATCGGCGGGGATACGATCGCCGGGGCGCAGCAGAACAATATCGCCGGGAACCAGCTGTTCAGTGCCGAGGGTCATATGCTGTCCATCGCGCGATACCTGCGCCTCATTGGACAACATATTCTGAATGCTTTTCAGCGATTTTTCCGCGTTGTTTTCCTGGATAAAGCCGATGAGTGCGTTAATCACCGCAACGCCGAGGATCACCAGCGTATCGACCCAGTGGCCCATAATGGCGGTGACCACCGCTGCCGCCAACAGGATATAGATCAGCACATCTTTAAAATGCGCAATAAATTTAATAAATAAGGATTTGGATTGTGCCTGCGGTAAGACATTCGCCCCATATTGCGTTAAACGTTGCTGTGCTTCAGCGCTACTCAGGCCACTGGGTGTGGTATTGAGTGCAGACAGGCTTTCTTCAACACTGCGCTGATACCATTCTTCCTGGGGTGAAATAGGGTCCACGGTAGGTGGCTTTATATCACTCATACGTCTGACTCCTGTTTGTTCCGGTTAATCCGGTTAGACATCATGGGGACAACCTTAATTTTCATAAAAAAATGTTAAAAAACGGTATGGGAATTTTGAAATCTTTTTTTCTTTGTTTTTTTATCCGATAAATAGGCATTTTACGGTTTTTCTAAATCAAAATATAAATCAAGCTTAAACCATAATATATTAAATACCACACTAAGATGTTTTTTAGCTTATAATCAAATTTATAGTCTTTCAAAACAGTTAGTTATAATTTTTTTGGCACAAAATGTGGCGATTTTCTTACGGGCGCGCAATAGTTAAAGATGGCGTGTCAATAATGAATACATACTCTATTGAGTGCCGAAATTGCGTTGACCAACCGTTTGTCTTCAATCTGACATCGGTAAGCAGCAATATAGGGTAGCACTACTGAATATAGGGAATATTGTTCTTTGCCATTCATTTTCCAGGTGGCTTTTTGCCTGCTCTAACAGGAAAAAGGCGAGCGTTTGCGCTTTGGGGCCAGAAAAACTATACCCCGTAAGTAATGAGGTGAAGTATTGAAAATCCATTTTCTGCTTGTCATTTTTTCTGCCCTGCTGCTGGCGGGCTGCGATCGTTCCGAACCGGAAGTGAATTCCCCCCCACGCCTGGTAAAAGTATTTACCGTCGATGAAACGCACCGCCTTGATAGCCGCGTTTTTCCGGCCCGCGTGTTGGCCGGGGATGATACCGCGCTGTCTTTCAAGCGCGCCGGCCAATTAGAACAGTTGAATGTACGTGAAGGGGCCAAGGTCAAGGCCGGAGATATCCTGGCGCAGCTGAATGCGAGCGATGCCGGCCTGCGGGTGAAAGAACGCCAGAGCGCGTTTAACCTGGCGCAGCGTCAATTCGAACGTTTTTCCACCCTGGCGCAGCGGCATGTGGTTTCCCGCGCCGAGCTGGACGTGCAACGGGCCAATCGGGATTCAGCTTCCGCAGCGCTGAAAATAGCCCAGGAAGAGCTGCAATACCTGACGCTGCGCGCGCCGTTTGACGGCGTGATCGCCAGACTCAACGTGCGCAACCATCAGGTGGTTGCCGCCGGGCAGGCGATCGCCACCTTGAGTAGCCTGCAATCGCTGGACGTAGTGTTCAATGTGCCGGAAAGCCTGTTTACCAGCCTGGACGTGCGCAACGTCAATTATCGCCCGCGGGTGCGCATCAATAATCTGCCGGATCGCGAGTTTATCGCCAGCTATAAAGAGCATGCCACCAATACCGATTCCGGCACCTTGACCTACCAGATCACCTTGACCATGCCGCGCCCGGCGGATTTGCCGGTGGTCGGCGGCATGAGCGGCACCGTTTCCATTAATCTGGGCAATTTACCGACCGCTGCGCAGGCCAGCGCCATGGTGGTGCCGGTTGAAGCCGTGTTCAATCCGGATAAAAGCCAACTGAACCAGGCGAACGTCTGGGTGATTAAAGAGGAGAACGGCGCCTTGCGGGTGGAGGATCGCGTGGTCAAGGTCGGCCAGATAACCTCGCAGGGTATTGAAATCACCGCCGGCTTACAGCCCGGCGATCGGATTGTCTCCGCCGGCGTCGGGGAGTTGCGCGCGCAGCAGCCGGTGCGCATCTGGACGCGGGAAAGGGGTTTGTGATGATGGGGATGATTGAGGGCATCATTAATAATCGCACCCGCACCTGGCTGATGATTTTGCTGCTGGGCGTGGGCGGTATCATCGCTTTTTTTAATATTGGCCGCCTTGAAGATCCGGCGTTCACGGTGAAAACGGCGGTAGTGATCACGCAATACCCTGGTGCCTCCACGCAGCAGGTGGAGGAAGAGGTGACGCTGCCGCTGGAGAACGCGCTCCAGCGCCTGCCTTACCTGGATAACGTCAGTTCGATTTCCAGCGTTGGCTTGTCGCAGATCACCGTCAATATCCGTTCACAGTACGGCACCGCCGAGCTGCCGCAGATTTGGGACGAACTGCGTCGCCGCGTCGGCGATGCCGCCTTGCAATTCCCGCCTGGGGTCGCCACCCCCTTTGTGAATGATGATTTCGGCGATGTGTACGGCTTTTTCTTTGCGATTTACGGCGACAATTACGACAACCAGGAATTGCGTAACTATGCAGAACAGCTGCGGCGCGATCTGGTCTTGCTGCCCGGCGTCGGCAAAGTGGCGATCGGCGGCGTGATCCCGGAGGAAATCCACCTTGAGATCTCGCGCGCCAAAATGAGTGTATATGGCATCACCCTGCAGCGGCTGGCGGATATCCTGAGCCGCCAGAATATCGTTTCCGATGCGGGCAGCATTACGGTTGGCAGCGAATCTATTCGGCTGCACCCCACCGGCGAATTCCAAAGCATCGAAGAATTGGGCAACCTGCTGATCAGCTCGCCTGGCAGCACGCACAGCGTTTACCTGCGTGATATCGGCACGCTGTCGCGCAGCCTGAATGACAAACCGACCAATATCTACCATGCCAATGGGCACAATGCGCTGACCATGGGCATTTCGTTTGTACCTAACGTGAATGTCATCACGGTGGGCAATGTCATCGAAGCCCAGCTCAAACGTATGGAGGCGGAAAAGCCGGCGGGTATTCAACTGAAGGTGTTTTACGATCAGGCGGCCGAAGTTAAGCATTCGGTGAACGGTTTTATTCTTAACTTCCTGATGGCGCTGGTGATTGTCATCGGCACCCTGCTGATTTTCATGGGGATGCGCAGCGGGGTGATTATTGCCGCTTCCCTTGCCATCAACGTGCTCGGTACGCTGTTAATCATGTACCTGCTGGGGATTGAGTTGCAGCGCATTTCGCTGGGGGCGCTGGTTATCGCACTGAGCATGCTGGTGGATAACGCCATCGTGGTGGTGGAGGGCACCCTGGTTGAGCAACAGCGTGGCAAACGGCCGCTCGACGCCATACGGCATATTATCAGGCGCTCGGCCTTGCCCCTGCTGGCGGCGACGGTGATTGCGGTGCTGGCGTTTGCGCCGATTGGTTTATCGCAGGATTCCACCGGGGAATATTGTAAATCGCTGTTCCAGGTGCTGTTGATTTCCCTGATGCTGAGCTGGTTGACGGCGCTGACGCTGACGCCGGTATTTATCAAGTGGGCGTTCGGCAAGGTAGATCTTAGCCTGAAAACGCAGACTGGCGGCGAGCCGGCATCGCCGTACAGCGGCCGGGTGTTCCGCATTTACCGCGGGATCTTGAGCGGGCTGCTGCGCCAACGGGCGGTGACGCTGGTGGTGTTGGCTGGGTTGCTGGGCGCTTCAATTTATGGTTTTGGTCACGTGCGGCAGAACTTCTTCCCGTCTGCCAATACGCCGATTTTCTTTGTCGATCTGTGGCTGCCCTATGGCACGGATATCAACTACACCGCGGCGGTGACGAAAAACATCGAGCAGAACGTCAGCCAGCAACCCGGAGTGGAAACCACCGTGACCACCATCGGCCAGGGGAGCATGCGTTTTATGCTGACCTACAATTCGCAGCGCCAGTACGCCAACTATGCGCAAATCATGGTCCGGGTGGACGATCAGCGCCGCATCGGCGGCATTGCGCAGCAGATCCAGAATTACATCCACGCCAACCATCCGGACGTGAACGAGCGCATTAAACGCATCATGTTCGGGCCGTCCAACGACAGCGCTATTGAGGTGCGGATCAAAGGTTCTGATCCGGACGTGCTGCGGCACATCGCCAGCCAAATTGATGACATCATCATGGCCGACGCTGGGGCCGATGGTAGCCGCAACGATTGGCAGGAGCGCAGCAAGGTCATTCGCCCACAATTTTCCACTTATCTGGGGCGTGAGCTGGGGGTGGATAAACGCGAGGTGGATAGCGCGTTGCGGATGAATTTCGAAGGCGGCGTGGTGGGGATTTACCGTGACGGCTCGCGTTTGCTGCCGATCGTGATGCGCCCGCCGGCCAACGAACGGCTTGATGCCGACCATATGGCCAATATCATGGTCTGGAGCCAATCGCAGCAGCAATTTATTCCGTTAAACAACGTAGTGAGCGCCTTCACCACCGAGTGGGAAGAGCCGCTGATTATGCGGCGCGATCGCATCCGGGTGTTGACGGTACAGACCGATCCCAGCCCACTGAGCGGTGAAACGTCCGGCGATCTGCTGGCGCGCATCAAGCCAAAAGTGGCGGCGCTGGCGTTGCCTTTCGGCTATAGCATCGAATGGGGCGGTGACGCGGAAAGCTCCAGCGAAGCGCAATCGGGGCTGTTCACCACGCTGCCGTTGGGTTTCCTGGTGATGTTTATTATTACCGTGTTGATGTTCAGCTCGCTGAAAAACGCCGTGGCCATCTGGCTGACCGTGCCGCTGGCGATGATCGGGGTGACCCTGGGCTTCCTGTTGACCGGTATCCCCTTTGGCTTCATGGCATTGATCGGGCTGCTAAGCCTGAGCGGGATGCTCATCCGTAACGGCATCGTGCTGGTGGAAGAGATCAACCAGCAAAAACGGGAAAAACGCCAGACGGCGGCGATTATCGACGCGGCTACCTCGCGCCTGCGGCCGATCCTGTTGACGGCCTTTACCACCGTGCTGGGGCTGGCGCCGCTGCTGCTGGACGTCTTCTTCCAGAGCATGGCGGTGGTGATTATGTTCGGCCTTGGCTTTGCCACGGTGCTGACGCTGCTGGTGCTGCCGGTGATATACAGCTGTATGCACCCAGAGCCGGCTGATAGCGCAAGCCCAGAATAAATCCGGGCTGAAGAGGATTATCTTGATGGGCGTATATTTTATCGCTGGCTAAAATACGGCAGGTAGCAGGAAGATGAATATTCCTGCTACCTGCCGTGGATTTCCATTACACGGCAACGTCACATTCCCTCTTTTTTCTCTTTTGGGCTCCTTTCCTCTCGATAAAAAATAGAAGATATATTAGCGTTGGTTAACATAAATAACGGATAAACAATACCCATTATCGGTTTGGCGCTGGTTTGTTTTGTTGTTAATATGCCTCCAAGTTATGAGGTGTGGTCGTCACATAGTGATTTTTATGTCTCCGTCTATTACACAATATAGGTATGGGATTACGGAATTTTGGCCCTGACGACAGGCGTCGGGCCGTATTGGATACAGCCACACGCTCTGCAAAGATCATCTTTTACATGTATTACGCATGTTTAATTATTTATGTTTTATTTTGAGGCCATACGTTATGAAAATTGCAAAATTTGCCCCACTTGCGTTGATTGCCGCATCCGGTTCCGCTTTTGCTTTGGGTTTTACCAGTGAAGTCGGCAAAGATTACACCAACCTCGATATGGAACTGGGGAAAAGCAGCTCCGGCCTGTATCTGCAGGGCAACTGGACTAAAAACGTTAAAGACGGTGCGCAGGTTGGCGGCGTTGGCGCAGGTTATAACCTGGCGCTGGGGCCGTTGATGCTGAACGCGGGCGCCAAAGCGCTCTACATCGGCCCGAAAAAGGGCGATAACGGGATGGTATTCCCGATCGGCGGTGGCGTTACCTACAACGTAACCGACAGCATCGCCATTTACGGCGAAGGTTATTCTGCGCCACAAGGGTTGGGCAACAGCGTTAAAAACTACGCCGAAGCCAACGGTGGGGTCAGCTGGGCGCCATTCACCCCGCTGACGGTGAAAGTGGGTTACCGCTATGCGGGCGTTGACGGGAAAGATGGCCGCCCTGGCCATACCTTGTTCGACGGGGTTTACGCCGGTGCCGGCCTGACTTTCTAATGCGCCAGTAGGGGGTAGCCGATACTATCCCCTGTGAATCTTTTCCTCACAATGCCTGCGTTATCCTATTCTTTGTTCCTTTTCTCTGCCCCTTTTCTCCGCGCCTGATGTAAATACTTCCTCAACAATGTGAGCACGACAATTTTTCATTACCATTAAATGGTATTATAAATGCATCTTTGATTTTATTATTCTCATCTGAAAAGGTGTAACGGTGATTTTTTATCTGGTTTCTGATGACAATATGCTATTCAACGGATTGTCTACGCTATTGTTGGATGAGGGCGTTGATTACCCGTTATTGAAACGCAAGCACAGCGAATATGCGGCATGCCTGTTTATTGTTGATGCCAGAGTGGCACGGTGGGAACTGGAATTACTGCTGTATGAGCGGCCCGATGGCCATTTTATTATCTTATGTTTCTCTTCCGCTGAGCTTGAACGTTGGCGGGAAAAATATATTTGCATTGATATGTCGCTTTCTCTTGACGCCGTGCGCGCCAACCTGCGTAAGGCGATAGTGGAAGATGCCGGGAGAATACGCGTGGCGCAAACTCAGGCGCTGTTTAGGCCAGTGTTGACGGCAAAAGAGAAAGATATCTTCAGAGGGTTAATGATGGGGAAAAACGTGCACCAGATAGCGGAACTGTGCGGCTGCGATATAAAAACCGTTTACGGCCACCGGAAAAACCTGGTGGCAAAGCTCGGGTTCAATAACTTTAACCAGCTGTATTTGCATTGCCTGGGCTGAGCCGCCCCCGGCTCACCAGGGGCGGGTTTGCGCGCGCCGTTCTCAGCCTTGCAGTGTTGCCGCCAACTGCCGGAATGCCGCCACCTGATCCGCCAGGAGTTGCCGGTGGCTGTCGCGGCCCAGGAAGATCTTGAACATCGCTTTTTCTTCGTTATTGAAAAAGATCACCGAAGCGGTCTCCATCCCCATGAACTTGCGCTCAATCAGGGCAATATGCGCGCAGTTTTCCGCCTTGATATGGCCGCTCATGCCATTTTTACCCCGCAGATTAAAGTAGCCGTGGCGGTGGAAGCCGGAAGGCAGCTCGCCGGAAAACTCTAAAATCACATCGTGGTTATGCACCAGCGTGGTCACTTTCCCCCAGCCGGTGATGGCGTCCCATACGGCGTCAAATTGCTCCCCGCTGACCACCCGGTGAACCGGAACCAGCTTAACGACGGCCAGCAGCGAGGTTTGATATTTTTCCGCAATGTCTTCCAGCGTGCCATCAGGCTCTGTGCGCATAAACTCGGCCAGGGATAAGGATGGATCCGAAAGTGTCATAATAGGGTGCTCCTTTGTGGTAATGAAGTAGGGGATTCAGAATTGAGTTGGAGGATCAGTTGTTGCAGCGATTGCAGCAGATTGCTGGCCCAAAAGCGGCCTTCGTCGGTCAGGCGTATGCAGGTGCCGGCGTCTTTGGTCAGGCCGGCCTGATGCCACTGGTTTATTAACGGCGCCAGCTGCTGCGCATGCGGCGTAATTTCAGGCAATGGAATGCGGCCGATTTCAACCCCTGCTTGCAGGGCATGGCGCCACTGATGATCTGCCGTGCTGTGCATCATCATCATCAACGGCTTCTGTTGTTGCTCAATCGCCTGGTAGTACTTGCTTAACTGGCGCTCGACCATGTAGGTTCGGCCGTTCACCGAACCGCCGCCGCCTGCGCCCATCGCCAGGCAATCCGCGCCGCGTTTGATCAGCAGGTTGTACAGGTTGCGTTCACGGGTGGTGCATGCCCAATGGCTATTACTGATATGGCGCCAACCGGCGTCGTCGAGCATCTGGCAGCCCTGCAGGTAAAGATCGCGCCGTTCAAGCGGGGCAGGGATCGTGACCCGTTTGTTCTCGGCCGCTTTCGCCAACGGCGTGCCCGGCAACAAATTCAACGCGTAGAGATCCACGCCGTCCAGGCCGATGCCCTGGGCGATGGTTAAATCCTCCGCCCAGTTTTCCGCGTTTTGGCCGGGCAGGCCGAACAACAGATCGCAGACGATCGCGGCGCGATCGCGCTTGCTCAGCCCTTCAATAAAACGCCTGGCCTGCGGCCCGTCGGATGTTCGCCCCATCTGTTTGCGAATGCGGCTATTGAAGGTCTGAATGCCGATGGAAAACCGATTGGCGCCGGCGTCCAGGCAAGCGTCGATGCGATCATCATCAAAATCCAATACGCGCCCTTCAATGGTGATTTCGCAGTCCGGCGCCAGCGGCAGCCGGGCCCTTAAGGTTTGAATTATGCGGAACAAGTCCTTCGCCGCCAGCGCGGAAGGGGTACCGCCGCCGAAATAAACCGCATGAATCGGTGCGGACTGGTGGAGCGGGCTGCCGGATTCCATATCGATTTCCCGCAGCAGATATTGCGTATACTGCTCGCAACTTTCTGGTTTATAGCGGTTTTGATAAAACGCGCAGAATTTGCAATGGGTGGCGCAGAACGGCACATGCAAATAGAGCAACCTTTTGCGCGCCGGGGCCACCTGGCTGACCAGTGATTGCCATTGCGCCTGCACCTGTTCTGGCGGTATGGGCGCCGTGGGGCGCCAGGGCATGGTGGCGCGGCGATCGGTAAATGGCTGTGCACCGGCTTGCGCATAGTGTGGGGTGAAATCAATCAGTGGGGAGCCCATATAACGCCTTTGCAGTCGGTCAATTTCACGGAATTAAATGATAATAAAACTCGTTTATCAAATAAAAAGTGTCGCGATCACGAAAATAAAACGTTATAGGCGGGAAAGAATAACACTTGGATAAGATTAATTAACCTGGCTTGTCTATTTTAATCGGATTTTAACAATAACGTTCATGCATAAGCTTTATTAATATTAATGTGACATTCATAGTAAGTATATTTTTTCTTTTAATGTCACTAAGAATAATTCTTGGCATTTTGATTTTAATCAAAGTGGATTTCATTTCCGATAATATTTCTCGATCGCATTCGCCGTTTTCTGTAAAACCACAATTCAATCGATAATGATTCTCACTTGCCTTTGGGGTTGGTTGCCATGCCATGCAAAAAAACGATCTCATTTTGTGGTTTATTCCTTATTTCAGGGGGTTATGCTTTTGCACAATCCATAACCACCACCGAGGATGCGGCGCAAAGCAGCGATACGATGGTGGTGAGTACCAGCCGTTCTGAGAAATCGGTATGGGAAAGCCCGGCTTCTGTTCAGGTTATTGGCGCCGACGAATTGGGAAGGTCTACCAGCGAATCGCTTGCTGATGTGTTGCGTGATATTCCCGGCGTTGAGGTTTCTGATAATTCATTGGCTGGCCGAAAGCAAATCCGTATTCGCGGTGAAGATTCTTCGCGGGTATTGGTATTAATCGATGGGCAAGAGGTGACATATCAACGCTCTGGTATGGGCTCCGGCCCTGGGTTATTGATTGATGAATCGGCGATTGAGCGAATTGAAGTGGTTAAAGGGCCAAATTCTGTTTTATATGGTTCGCAGGCGATCGGCGGGATAATTAATTTTATTACCCGTAAAGGGGGGGATAAACCTTTTGGCGGCAGTATTAAAACCGTTTATGACAGTGCTACCAATGGCTGGAACAGTTCCGGCTCGGTGTATGGCACGGTGGAAAACTTCAGCTACCGCCTGAGCGGCAGCTATGCCGATCATGGCGATCGTAAAACGCCGGACGGCCGTTTACCGAATACCAACTATGGCAATCAAAGCCAGAGCGCCTGGCTGGGGTATACGTTAGGGCGGCACCAGTTTGGTTTGTCGGTGGATCGCTACCGCCTGGATACCCAAACCTACTTCAACGATCCCGGTTATCAAAGCTTCAGCGTTAAATTGCCGAAGCTTGAACGTGAGAAAATCGGCCTGTTTTATGACTATGATGCCGGCGGCGACTTTCTCAAAAAGATTCATCTGAATGCCTATCATCAAGTGCTGGAGCGCAAATTTGAAAATGAGATTGCCGTCAGCACGCCGTCGAATAGCCCAATGATTGGCACGGTAAACGTTGCCAACCAAACCCAGATCCATGACACGCAAAATACCCAGGGCCTTACACTGCAGAGCGATTGGGCTTTATTTGAGCGTGATGCGTTGATCCTGGGCGCGCAGTATCAGCAGGATCGGGTGAAACAAAACGCCTGGGGCAATGTGGCGACCTCTACCACCACCGGCTTCCCGTCTGCGGCCAATAAGACCACCGAGACCCATGCGAATAACCGTTGGCAACAAACCAGCTGGTCGCTGTTCGGGCAGAATGAGTGGGCATTTGCCGATAATTGGTCCTGGATTGTCGGCGCACGCCAATACTGGATGGAATCAAAATCAATCGGCGGCGATAAGCAGATTACCGATTCCTTCGGCGGCGCAAGCTATACCGCGTTCAGCGATAATTCCGTGCGCGACAACGCCTTTGTCACGGCCACGAGTTTGCGCTATTCCGGCTTTGACAATCTGCAACTGCGGATGTCCTTTGCGCAGGGGTATGTCTTCCCGACGCTGTCGGATCTGTATATTGAAACCTCGGCGGGCGGCGGCACAACGTACGGTAACCCGAACTTAAAAGCCGAACATTCCAATAACTATGAGATTGGCGCCCGCTATAAAGGCCATGCGTGGCTGATTGATACCGCGGTTTACTACGCCGAGGCCAAGGATTATATCGCCAGCCTGGCCTGCACCGGGCAGGCAATATGTAACGGCAACACCAGCACCAGCAATACGGCATATCAGTATTACGCCAATGTGAATAAAGCCAAAACCTACGGGATGGAACTGACCGCGGAATATAACGGCTGGTCGTTTGTGCCTTACGTCAGCGGTAACCTGATGCGCCGCCAGTTCGAGACGCCGACAATGAAAACCTATGATTCCGGCGAACCGATGTTGACCGGGCGTGCCGGGGTTAAGCATACGCTGGCGCTGAACGCGTTTGATGTTGAATCCAATCTGTTTATTCGCGCAGCGAGCCTGGCGAAAGACAGCACCGGCTCTGAAACGGTGCGTTACCCCGGTTGGGCGACGCTGAATTTCGCCGTCAGCACGCAATTTGGCGACGACAATCAATACCAAACTACGTTGGCGCTGAACAACCTGACGGATAAACGTTATCAGACGGCGCATGAGTCTATTCCAGCGGCGGGCTTCAATGCGGCCCTGGGCGTTGGCATGAAATTTTAAGGATTGCGGATGAAACGTCTGGTTATTGCTTTGTTGGCCGGTTGGCTGTGCGCCGCGGTGCAGGCTCAGGAACGGCTGGTGGTGGTCGGCGGCTCGCTGGTGGAAATTGTGTATGCGCTCGGCGCCGGGGATCGCGTCGTGGGGGTGGATCAAACAACGTCTTATCCGCCGCAAACGCAGGCGCTGCCGCACGTTGGCTACTGGTTGCAACTGAGCGCCGAAGGGTTGCTGGCGCTGCGCCCCGATAAACTGATTACCTGGCAAGATGCCGAACCGCGCAGCGTGCTGGAACAACTGCGCCAGCAGCACGTGGATATTATTACCTTACCGCGCACGCCCGCCACGGCGGCACAGTTACTTGGCAACATAAGAACGCTGTCGACGGCACTGGGGGCAGTGGAAAAAGGCCAGGCGTTGATTAACGATATCAGCCAGCGGCTGGCCACCGTCTCGCGCAAGGCGGCAACACAACCTGCGCCGGTGAAGGTGTTGTTCATGTTATCGGTGGGCGGCGGTTCGCCGCAGGTTGCCGGCAGCGGAACGGTGGCCGATGGTGTTTTGCGCCTGGCCGGCGGGCGCAATGTAGCCACACATAGCCAGTATCGGACTTACAGCGGCGAAGCGATTATTGCCGCCGACCCGGATGTGATCGTGGTGACCACCCAAAGCCTGGCCGGGGGCGGCGGGAAAAAACTGCTGGGCAATATTCCCGGCGTTGCCCAGACGGCCGCGTGGCGCAATAACCATATTGTAACCATCGATCAGGCGCTGATCCTGGGTATGGGGCCGCGAATCGCCCAAGCGGCGGAACAGCTCTACCAGGGCTTTTATCCCGCGAGCCGGTAACATCGTACGACCCGCGCTGTCGCTGAAAAAATTTCGCTATTTTATGGAGATTGCTAGCCCATCCCCCGCCAGAAACATGGGTTGGCTAAAATATAGTTGTATCGGGTAGTTTATTTAGATGTGGGCGACGTTGTAGCTGTGATTTTTGACGAACTAGGGCAGGTCACGCTGGTAAGCTTATCTGCTACAAAGCGTATCTTAGCTATCATATTTTCATCATTTGGTTTTGCTAGATAATAAATTGAATCAATATTTGCTACGACTGATAATTCAATAAGTTGGTTTCTCTGTTTTTTTAGTTCGTCAGGGATAGGTAGTTTATCCACTTCTTGAGTAAGATAACAGCGTTTCTGTAGCCCAATCCCAATTGATCTTGCCAATATATCTGTCGTGTATTTTGTCATAGGGGTTGGTAGTACCAGAAGATAGCAGCAGACAGCAATTAAAAATAAAATACTTTCTGGTATTTTACTTTTCTTATTTTCTGTTACAGGATGGTAAAAAGACAAGAAATTGATAAAAAAAAGAATGCCAAATATGGATAGCATCTCAATGCTGTCTGGAATATGATTTCGTCGAATAAACTCCATAAAAATGTCGGAGACGATAGCTACAGTAAGCAATGATACTGCTGGTAACCCCACGAGGAGTATTGCATTTACTCTTCGCCATGACCAGATCCCTCTGGATTCAACGTCTGTTGTAAAAAAATTATGATAGCAGAAAAGTGCTAGGGCTGTGATAATTAAATTGGATAGGAATATTATTTTATATGCTGTAAATAAAAAGGTGAATGGCCATATAGCTAATGTTAAACTCAGTATTAGCACTGGGATTGATGGGCGTTTTCTGAAAAGACTAATCTTCGATTTTTTAATCATTGCTTCGCGAACAAAATCACTGAGAGCATGATTAAAAACGGCATTTACGGTAATGACGATTGTTATAAATGTAGAGAATATGAAATATATTGCACCAAAAGAAAGGAAAATATTGGCTTTTATTAAATCGATAAAAACCACGTTGTGTGTTTTCGAGAAAATAAAAAGTTGCAGTGCGCCATAAAATATCAGGATGAATGGAATTACGCTAATGAGCTTGGTTGCTAAATTTAGCATAACATCTGCCTTGGGTAATTTTTTCTTTCTGAAAGGGCTTCTGGTTATGATTTTTCTTACTTGCATGTTGTCTCCGTAAAGGCTCAAATATAGCAGAGGGGGAGTTTGCCAAGGCTATAAAATCGTATGCAGGAAGGGGCTGTATTGCTACCTTCCTGCAACAATAAAATCTATTAACCGGCATCGGCATAACGCGCCGCGTTCTGCTGGCGGCGGCTATACAGGCTTTGTGATATCACCGCGGCCACGATAATCACCCCGCCGACGAGCGCGTGCGGTGCAGGTTCTTCCCCCAGGAACAGGTAAATCCACAGCGGCGCCAATGCGGTTTCAAGCAGCAGAAACAGCCCAGCGTTCGCCGGTGAAACAAAGCGCGTGGACAAGGCAATCAGCCCCATCGCCAGCGGCATAATCAGCGCGCCTTCCACCGCCACCCAGAGCCATTGCGTATCGCTGAGCAGCAGCGCGGTGTCGAACATCTGTTTGCCGTTGAATGCCATGATCAGCAGCGATGCCAGCACGCCGCCCAGCGACGGCAAGCCGACCGTACCGCTGTTGACCTTTGAGGAAAAGATAAACGCCAGCGCCATCGATACCGCCGTCGCCAGCGCGAAGGCGTTGGCCACCGCGCTCTGATCGCCGGATTTGCCGAACATCACGATCACCACCCCGATAATCCCCGCCAGCGCTGCCGCCATCAGGCTGCGCTCGATACGCACACCGAAGAACAAGCGTGAGATCAGCGTGGAAATAAAAGGCGTGGAGGAGATGATGACCAGCACCGTGGCGATATTGCCGCGGTTGAGCGCATTGACGAAGCAGGCCGAGGCCACGCAGAAGAATAGCGCCGACAGCCAGTTGTCGCGCGTTAACCAAGGGGTGCCGATGGTGCTGCGGCTGCGCTGCCACACCAGCCAGACGGCGAAGAACATTCCCCACATACACAACCCGCGCAGCACGACAATCAGCCAGGAGTTTGGGATGGACATCAGGCGGATAAACACGGAATCGGTGCTGAGAATAATTCCCCCTATTATCCCAATCAGGTTGCCGGGGTTTTGTTTCATGGTGTACTCCAGAGTGTTGTTAATGTTGAAATGATTTCGTCGGTGGCGTCGTGGTGCTCGCCGGCCTGGCCGCGCGCCCAACCGGAAAGCCGCAGCGTTTGCGTTTCCGGGAACCAACTGCCGCCGAGGGCTTTCGCCCGCTGGCGCTGCGCCGCATCAAGCGCCGGCAGCGCCAGACAACTGAACGGCAGGCCGGGGGCGCTTACCGAGGCACACTCGGCGCCGCCCGGGGTCGTTAGCCGGATGGCGCCCACCTGCGCCACGTTGTAGGGTTGCCATTGGTTGCTATGCACGTTTTTCAGGGCTTCCTGCAGTGGGCAGAGAGACGCGGTAGCCTCTTCAAACAGCCGTAGCTCACTGCGCAGCAGGGTACTGAACTGCGCTGTTCGCATCGCGACGATCGCCAGCCCAACGGTCAGCGAAGCGTGCTTATGCAACGGCGCAATAAAAACGTTGCTTTGCGCCACCAGGTTTTGGTGCAGGCCGGTGGCAAAGCTGTGCGAAGCGTCCACCACCGCGTTGCCGGGGCCGGGATGGATGGCATTCACCGCGCCGGTATACGGGTTGACGTGAGTGATGATGTGCATTTCCCCAGGCCAGGCGGCGTTCAGCGTGGCATCGGGGAACAGCAGATTGATCGGCTGATAATGTTCGTGGCGGGCCAGGCACAGCGTAACGTTCTGCTGACGGAACAAGTGCGACAGGATCACCATCCCGATCCGGACGGATGGGACAAAGAAGACATCGTACTCGTCCAGTTTATACAGGCGCATTAGCGCAGTACGCAGCTCATCGCGGTACTGGCCGGCCCGTTTATAAAACCGATCGCCGTGGGCCTGCTGTAGCAGCGGCGATAACGAGGAGGCATCCATCAATCGATAATCCCTTGTTGATAGAGCAGGGGCAGAATGTTGTCGCGGAAGATCGAACCTACCGCGATCTCGTTCGCCGGCTGCCGATAGTTGACCCAGGCGATCTCTTCGATCTCTGCGCTAGCGCGTGGTTGCCCGACGATCTCAACGTGATAAACGTGATTTTCAATCATCACGTTTTCAAATTCGGCGTGGCCGTGGAACAGGCCGAAAGGGCGGACGTCACGCACCCCGACGGCCAGCTCTTCCCGCAGCTCGCGGCGCAGGCAACTGAGGTGATCTTCCCCTGGGTGCAGCTTGCCTCCCGGTGAGATAAAAACCTGGGTGCCGCGCTTGCGGGTCAGAAGCAATGCACGTTGGTGCAAAATAATCGCGGCGCATTTCACAATAACTTTCACGGGATGCTCCTGCTTATACGGCCGTCAGCTGAGGGCTGGCCGCCATATCGACGAGCGTATTGCCGGAGAGGAAATTGATGATGTCTATCGCCCGCGGGGTTTTTTCCTGCAAATAAGCCAGGATCACCTCGTCGCTGGGGGTGGTGAAGCTATCGGCGAAAATACTGATGCCTTCCAGCGATTTAGTCGAAATGCCGAGCTGCAAAAGCCGGTATTTCACGTCTTCCGCCGAGCGGGCGAATTCGTAAATCGGCGAATGGTAGTGAATGCCAAATTCCGCCATCAGCGCCACCAGGTACTCTTTGGCAACCAGCCGCTGCTCCGGGAACTCTTTCTGGTAATGGGTGATGCCGTCGTTGATGGTGGTAATGCCATGGTGGCGGCAGAAATCCACCACGTGCGCGTGGATCGCCAGCTTCTCGCCGAGCAGCACCAGATTTTTGCGGTAGTTGAGGATATCCTGTTCCAGGTTTTCGATGGCGATAGAACGGAAGGCGCCGCTGATGTCTGCAACGGTATGCCCCAAGACCAGATCGCCGAACCGGGTCTTCAGTTCATCCACTCGGTGCGCCAAAATCCCGCGGTGCAGTGAACAACCGCTGTTGCCCGACCATAAATGCACCGGGATACCTTGTAACATCAGATAACAGGCTGCCAGGGTGCTATCCCTGCCACCGGTGAACATAACTAACTGGGGTTGTATCTGTGAGGAACTCATAATTACCACGTCTATGTTGCTGTACTTCGGTTAAATGAGGCGCGGGAACCCGTGTGAAAACGGCATTGGGTCACTCCGTTGGCCCGTTGCTGGTAATCAGACTAAAACGTTTCGGCTTGCGGTTGTAATGATATAATCACACACTGAATGTGAGATTTTCTAACAGGGTGGGGTATGGCCGATCTACCGTCGTTGCGGGCGCTGCACTATTTTCAGCAGGCGGCGCGCTTTGAAAACTTCAGCCTGGCGGCTGAATCGCTGAACGTGACTCATAGCGCCATCAGCCACCAAATCCGGCAGTTGGAGGCACAGCTCGCCACGCCACTGTTTACCCGCAGCCATGGGCGGGTATTCCTCACCCCGGCCGGCGAACGGCTGAAAAAAAGCTGTTTGCAGGCTTTTGGCGAGCTTGAACGTGCCTGCCATGAGATTAAAAATCAGGGCGCAAGCCCGCTAACCATCGCCTGCGCGCCAAGCTTTCTGGCCCAATGGTTGCTGTCGCGCATCGGCCGCTTCTCGGAGCGGCATGCGGATATTCCCCTGACGTTTCAAACCTGTACCGATATTGAACAACTGAAAAGCGGCTATAGCGATGTGCTGCTGCTGAGCCACGAACGGCCGGTGGATCCGGATATCGAAACCACGTTGCTGAGCGTGGATTACATCGGCCCGGTGTGTGCGCCCGATTTCACGCAGGCCTTTACCTACGCGACGGATTTTTCCACGCTGCCCCTATTGCACGCCGACACCAAGGTTCACGCCTGGGCCGAATGGGCCAGGAAAACCGGCGCCCAGGGGGATTTCTGGGCCGGCCGGCATTTTGAAAACCTGATGCTGGCTATTCAGGCCGCGCGCAGCGGGCTTGGCATCATCATGACGCCGCAAATGTTGGTCAAGAAAGATATCCAGCAAGGGACGTTGGTTGCCCCATTGGGCTTTGTGGAGGTGGATCGCGCCACCTGGATGATGGTGCATGCGCAGCGCAAGGAGGAGCGTGCTATTCGCCTGTTCTGCCGTTGGCTGTTGGAAGAGGCGGCATACGGCGAGGAATAACGGCGGCCGGTGCGCTGGCCGCCATCAGGGGGTTACATTGCCTGCCCGCTAAGCAAATCCACCTTGCTTTGCGCGCTCAGGCGCGTGATATAGGCGCTGGCGTTCGGGCCGAAGCTGATGTCTTTGACGATGCTCAACGAGCGCAGCAGCGGGAACAGGATAAAGTCCGCTGTGCTGACCTCGGTTTTTCCTGCCAGCAGCGGTTCCAGTTCGGCGAGTTTTTGCTGCACTTGCGCGACCAGCGCTGGGGTTTCCGCCGTCAGCGCGTCCAGATCGCCAAAGGCTTTTTGTTCCCGCTCCAGATAGGCCTGGCGTGCCTGCGGGGTGGCCAGCTCTTGAAAATCGCCGCGGGTGAAGCGGGGCACTGCCAGCTTGAAGATCGCGCCCGATGCGGCTTTGCCCCAGGCTTCGATCGCAGGATCGACCGGCTGGTCGGCGATTAACGGCGCCTTAAGCGCATCAACGTAATGCACGATGTCCATGCTTTCCGGCATAAAGCTGCCGTCATCCTTGGCCAGAATCGGCACCACCTTGCGCCCGACCATGCGGATCGGCGTTTCTGCATCGCCTTCCATAATCACTGCCTGCTCATAGGCAATATCTTTCAGCCCAAAGATCATCCTGGCCCGGACACAGAACGGGCAGTGTTCGTAAATGAAAAGTTTCATGGGGGATCGACCTCGTTTGTGATTGGCGAACGGTAGGTAATGGTTAATGTTATCCGCCATTATACTGTTCTATACCCTTCATACTTCAAGTTGCAGGTGCGTTGGCTTTCCTCGCTCACCCCAGTCACTTACTTATGTAAGCTCCTGGGGATTCGCTGCGTTGCCGCCTTCCTGCAACTCGAATTATTTTGGGTAGATACCCTTCATACTTCAAGTTGCAGACGGCGTAAAAAATGGCAGCCGGAGCTGCCATGGATGTGAGCACCACTCAATATACGTCGCGCAGGTAGCGCTTTTCCTTTTTGAGCTGGTTGACGTAGTCCGCGGCTTTTTCTTCGGAAAGGCCGCCGTGCTGGGCGATCGCCTGGTGCAACGCCTTATCGACATCCTTCGCCATGCGGGTTGCATCGCCGCAGACATAGAAGTGGCCGCCTTCTTGCAGCCAGGCATAAAGCTCCGCACCCTGTTCGCGCATCCGCGTCTGCACGTAGATCTTTTCGGCCTGATCGCGTGAGAAGGCCAGATCGAGCTGGGTCAGCAGGCCATTTTTCTGCCAGTGCGCCAGTTCGTCCTGGTAGATGAAATCGTGTTGATGGTGCTGATCGCCAAACAACAGCCAGTTTTTGCCTTTGGCGCCGCTGGCCTGGCGTTCCTGCAAGAAGGCGCGGAACGGCGCAATACCGGTGCCGGGGCCGACCATGATCAGCGGCGCATCGCCGTCGGCGGGCACACGGAAGGCTTTATTCGGCGAAATGAAGATGGACGGTTTTTCGCCGCGCCGGACGCGATCGGCCAGATAGGTCGAGCATACACCGCCACGCGCCCGGCCGGCGCTGTGGTAGCGTACGGCAGCCACCGTCAGGTGCACCTGATCGGGGTGGGCTTTCTGGCTGGAGGAAATGGAGTAAGCGCGGTGCTGCAATGGGCGCAACTGCGCCACAAACTCCTGCACGCCGATCGCACGGCTGGGATCCAACTGCAGCAGATCGAGCGTGTCTTTGCCCCACAGCCAGACCGCCAGCGTGTCTTTATCATCATGCTGCAGAATATGGCGCAGCTCTTCGTTGGCCGTATATTGGCCGACCCATTCAATCAGCTTGCGTGACGGTTCGCTGATTTCAAACTGGTAGGTCAGCAGATCGCCCAGGCTGCTGTCATGGCCGGGAACCGGCGTGTCATACGCCACGTTCAGGCGGGTGAGCAGCAGATTGACCAGCGCCGGATCGTTCACCGGGATCACCCCTAACGCATCGCCGACTTCATAGCGAAGCCCACTGCCGGCCAGATCAAACTCAAGGTGGCGAATGTCTTTGCCGGAGAGCTCGCCGGACAGGCGCTGGTTGGTGACCAGGGCCGCCGCATAAGGGTTATGTTTGTTGCTGCCGGGGATCGCCGGGGCCTCTGGGGCGCTGGCGAGCGCCGTACCGCTGCCGCCCGCGCTGGCGGAAAACTGCGGTATCGCGCTGCCGATCCAGTCGCTGGCTGGCTGTTCGTACTCCACGTCGCAGTCGACGCGATCTGTCAGCCGCTTGGCGCCCAGTTGTTCCAGGCGCATATCGATGAATTTGCCCGCCTGGCAAAAACCGTCATAGCTGGTGTCGCCAATCGCCAGTACGGCGAAGTGCATCTGCTCCAGGCGCGGTGCCGTGCTGGCGGAAATCGCATCCCAAAATAGCTGGGCGTTGTCCGGCATTTCGCCTTCGCCGTAGGTCGAGGTGATGATCAGCACGTGACGCATGGTCGCGAAGACGTCAAGATCGACTTCCCCCAACGCCTGAACCACCGGCACCATCCCCTTGGCCCGTGCCGCGGCGGCGGCGTTCTGCGCCAGCGCTTCGGCATTGCCGGTTTGGGAACCGAACAGGATATGAAGCTGTGCCGCATTAGCCGTGCCGGCGCTGCCTGCGGCCGGCTGGGTGCCTTCAATAACTAACAACCGCGAGTGCAGCCCGGCGAGAAACCCCGCCAGCCAGGATTTCTGTTCACCGTTAAACGGTGCGTCTTCAGGAATGAAGGGTATTTTCATGGATATAGGTTCTCAATTCCGTCTTTGCGTTTTCTGTAAATTCAATGTTCATTGTTCATCGCAACGCGATCAGGCCAGCTTGCCCACCGTCGCCGCCAGTTCAGGCAGCGCGGCGCTTGCAAACAGCTCTTCGAAGTCTGGCAGGCTGCCCAGCGTCTGTGTGTTGCGCGCATCCTGATGGATAATCCAGCCGTAGGTCGCCAGGCTGTCCATCGAACGGATATTGCGCTGCTTCAACGCCGCCTTGTAATCCGCCACGCGTTTGGCGGCGATCAGCGCCGCTAGCTCATCATCGCTGTAGTGTTCGATGGCGGCCCGGCCGTGGCGCTGCAGTTTGCTCATCAGCGCGAAATCCTCCGTCATCAGCAGGTTGCGCACCGCTTTCTGGGCGGCTGGATCTTCTACGCTGGTGCCTTTGGGTAAACGCGAAAGCGCCAACTGCTGGGCGGTGCTCAGCACGGTGTAGTTGTTGAGCAACACCAGCATTTCCGCCGTGTCGGTATCGCCATAGCCCGGCACCGCGCCGCCAGCGATGGTTTTGTTATCACGCCATGCGCGTTTGAACTTGGCGACCTGATGGGTCGCCAGCGCGACGGACAGTTCTTCCAATAGATCTTTGCGCGGCTTGGCCTTGAGAATTTCGCCGGCATCCTGATACAGCAGCAGCGCGCGCGGCATCACGTAAACAAAGTGCGCCCGTTCAGCCTGCCAGTTATCCAGCAGCCAGGCGGCACGCTCGGAGCCGGTGGCTTCCAGATGCCACTGCAGCATCGCCAGTACCGCTTGCTCATGCACTTGCGCCATGGCATCGTCGGCGGCGATGGCGCCGTAAAGCACCGAGTCGCCGGCTGCGTGCGCGGCCAGTGCGCCGTAGGGATCGTACTGGTAGGCGAAACCGCCGCTCATACCGTTGCCGAAGCCCTTGCCAAAGGTGCCGAGGTTGAGCACGGCGCCGTTGGTCATATATTCACAGCAGAAATCCCCCACGCCCTCTACCACCGCCGTAGCGCCGGAGTTGCGCACGGCGAAACGGTCGCCGGCCTGGCCCTGCACAAACAGCCGGCCGCCGGTGGCGCCAAACAGGGCGAAGTTACCAATCAGCACGTTGCCGCCGGGTTCCTGTGAACCGCCGCCCGGTGAGGTGACGATGATTTCGCCGCCGCACTGGCCCTTGCCGACGCCGTCGTTACAGGTGCCGCTGTGCTGCAGGCGCATGCCGTCGTTGCAGAATACGCCGTAGGATTGGCCGGCGGAGCCGGATGTAGTGATACGCACGGTGCCTGGGTGCAGGTAGCGGCGGCCGCGATCGTCGAGCAACACGGCCGGCATGTTCGCCAACTGCGTATGATCCAACTGGTGGTTGAGCAGCCGTTCGATGTCGATCGCCAACTGGCCGCCCACGCTCTTGTAGCGGTTGTTGAGGGTGATGCCCTGGCCCAGCGCCAGATCGGTTAGCCCTTGCTCCACCAGTGCGCCGCGCAGCGGCGCCACCCAGGATTCGTCCAGGTGGAAGTCTTTTTCCAGATAGACCGGTTGCGCGATTTTCACCTCCGGCACCACGGTCAGCATGGCGCGCAGATCCAACTGGCCCACTTCACGCGGGTGGTCCATCAGGTGCAGCAGATCGGCGCGGCCGCGCGCTTCACGCAGCGAACGCAGGCCGAGCCAGGCCAGAATTTCACGCACTTCGTGCGCCACGTTCATAAAGTACTGCGCCAGTTGGCGTGGATCGCCGTTGAAGGCTTCGGCGTTAGTGGTTAACCCCGCCGGGCATTTCACGTTGCAGTTTTTCGCCATGACGCACTTGAGCATCATCAGCGCGGTGGTGCCGAATTCGAAGCTGTCGCCGCCCAGCAGTGCGGATTTCACCACATCGCTGCCGGTTTGCTGCGCGCCGGAGCAACGCAGGGTGACTTTATCGCGCAGGCCGTTGGCGCACAGCGCCTGGTGCACCTCGGCGATGCCGATTTCCGCCACGCGGCCGGTGTATTTCAGGCTGGTGACTGAGGCCGCGCCGGTGCCGCCGGTGTTGCCGGCCACGTTGATCACATCAGCGCCGGCTTTCGCCACGCCGACGGCGATGGTGCCGATGCCTTCTGAAGACACCAGTTTGACGATCACCCGCACCCGCGCTGCTTTGCAGTCATGGATCAACTGCGCCAAATCTTCGATCGAGTAGGTATCGTGGTGCGGCGGCGGTGAAACCAGCTCCACCCCCGGCGTACCGCCGCGGGCGGCGGCGATTTCCACCGTCACTTTCGGCGCCGGCAACTGGCCGCCTTCGCCGGGCTTGGCGCCCTGGCCGATTTTGATTTCCAGCTCTTCCAGCATCGGATCGGCCAGGTAGCCGGCCCATACACCAAAGCGGCCAGAGGCCAATTGCTTGATGCGTGAAGCGCGCAGGGTGCCATGGCGGGAATAGTGCTCGCCGCCTTCGCCGCAGTTGCTCATACCGCCGACCATGTTGGTGCCGTGCGCCACCGCTTCGTGCGCCGGGGCCACCAGCGCGCCGTGGCTCATGGCGCCGGAGGCGAAGGTGCGGGTAATTTCGCTGGCCGGCTGCACGGCGTTTAACGCCAACGGCGCCGGCGCGGTAAAGATGCGCGCCAGATAATCGGCGGCATCGCCCCGCGCGCGAAGGCGCAGCGTATCGTCCACGATTTCGCGTTCTTCAATCTCGTCGGCGAAGCGGTTGACCAGCGCCAAGCCGAGCGCTTTGAGCCGTTCAGCCGTGGGTTTCAGGCCGTCGACGGCGTCCACCAGGCGTAGCGTGAAGCGCCCGTCGCCTGTGTTTTCACACTCCAGCCCGCGAATCGCAAACCCGTTATTGATCAGCGCATAGCGGCCCAGCTTGCGGCCGAATTCCATCACGCTGTCGATGTGGGTTAAATCCGCCGGGAATGCCAGAATGTCGCGTAGCGCGGCCGGGCGGCGTTTGCGTTCCTGGGCCATCAGGGCCGAGAACTCGCGGTAGTCCGGGGTCACCTGGAAGTTATCGATGGTGGCGTTTGACAGGCGATCAAAGCTGGTATGGGCGAACGCGGCCGGTTTAAGCGCAAAGGCGTCATCCAGTTTGGACAGCGTCAGCAGGCGCATGAAGCGATCTTCTTCACGCGGTTTGTCGACGAAGCGGATCGGCCGCTCCGTCATATCGATAAAGCTGCGCACGGCGATGGTGCCGTAAGAGTGGCCGGCACCTTCAGCACGTTCTTTAAACAGCCCCAGTAGCGGCACATCGGCTTCGCCTTTAACCTTCAGCGCGCTTTGGTGCCAGTCAACCGTCATTTGGGCGATGGCGGCAAAGCCGGCGCCGCCCACCGGCGTTTTGATGTTGGGGAAGTATTTTTTCAACACCGGATCGTTGGTATCGAGGAAGTTCGGCTCGAAAAACTCACCGCAGGTGTAGCTTTCGACGGTGCACAGGCCCACTTTGCCCATGGTTTTCATCAGCGCTTTTTCCGCCGCTTTGGCATAGCGTTTAAACGCTTTGTTGCCTTCCTCGCCTTCGCCGTATTTTTCTTCGGCGCGCATCTGCACGCCTAATGGGTAGATGGCCGAGGCGCCAAAGCCCAACGCCGCGGCGATGTGGTGCGAAGAAATGCTCTGGCCGCTTTCCACGACCAGCGAAAGATCCAGGCGCAGGCCCTCTTGCACCAGCCGTTGGTTGATGGCGGAAACCACCAGCAGCATCGGCATGGCGGCGCGGGTGGAGGAGATGTGGCGATCGGTGATCACCGCGATACCGCCCTGTTCACGGGCGAAATCCACCACCTGCTGCGCCAGTGCATCAATCGCGGCTTCCAGCGCGTTGGCATTGGCGGCGCGGCTGATGAGATCGCTGCCGATCACCGGCGTATACAGCATTTCAAAACGGGCATAGGGCGCCACCTGCTGTTCGCGCAGGCGCAGCATGTCCAGGTGGGTGAGGATCGGGCTGGGCACGATAATTTGCCGGCCTTTACTGCGGCCCAGGTGGGGTTTGGCGCCCAGCGCCACGCGCAGCGTCATGCCGTCGGCCTCGCGGATGGAGTCCAGCGGCGGGTTGGTCACCTGCGCAAAGCGCTGTGAGAAATAGTGCGCGACGCCGCCTTCGTGATCGGACAGCACGTTGATGGCGTTGCCGTAACCCATGGCCGAAATTTTTTCCGCGCCGGTGGCCAGCATCGGGTCCATCATGAACTTGAAGCTTTCTTGATTGTAATAGTAGGCGACGAAGCGCTGGTAGCGTTCCAGATCGCCGTTGTAGCGCAGTGGCGAACCCTGTTTTTCCGCTGGGATTTGCGGCAGATCCTGCAGCGTGACGCGCGCGCGTAACAGCAGCGCTGGGTAGTCTTTTTCGGCCGCCAGTTTTTCCAACGCTTCCACCGTGGTGAAGCTGCGTTTTTCCCGGTGATCGTAATACAGCATCCCGCCGGCTTCGATGCGCCCGCGGCGCAGCACGCTTTCCGGCGGGAAGGCGATCTGGCCCGCTTCCGACATGGCGCCGATATAATCCGCGGTTTCCACGGAGCGCAGCGGGCGCAGGCCCAGGCGATCAAGCCGCGCGCCAATCACTTCGCCGTTGCCGAAAATCAGCGCTGCCGGGCCGTCGTTCTTCTCTTCATACAGCGAGAAGTATTCCAGCATGGCGCGCACCTGCGGCGACAGCGAGTCGTCGTTCTCCCACGCCGGCGGCATCATCGACACCACGGCGGTGATCAGATCCAGATCGTCTTCCATCAGGCGGCTGTGAATGGTTTGGTCCAATCGCGAACTGTCGGACTGCCCCTTGGGCCGCACGATGTTTTTGCCGCGCGCCAGCGCCAGCGCGGCTTCGGCGATGCGGTTTTTACGATCGGTGTTCAGTTCGCCGTTGTGCGCCATCAAACGGAACGGCTGCGCCATGGTGGTGTGCGGATCGGTGTTGGTGGAAAAACGGGTATGGAAGAACAGGCTGTGCACCGCGTGATCCGGATCGGTCAGATCGCAAAAATAGGGGATCACTTCGTTGGAGTTCAGCCGCGCTTTGAACACTTGGGTACGCGAGGAAAGCGAGAGCGGGTAGAGGCCGCCAAATTCGCTTTCGGTAAAGGCGCGGGCTTCAATATCCAGCAGCGCGCGATAGATGTGCTTTTCAAACGCATTCTGATCGGCGATACCCTGTGGCGCGTTAAATACCCATTGCACGATAGGCAACTGGAAAGCGATCGCCGCAGGGCGCAGCACGCTGGTGTCGAGCGGGATATCCCGTTTTACTATCACGCCAAGCCCATAGGTGGCGAGCACGTCTTCCACCAGCCGTTCGGCGTTGGTGCGTAGCTCTGGATCTTTGGGCACAAAGAAGTTGCCCACGCCAAAGCGCCCGGCTTCCAACGGCAGGCCGGTGAGTTTGCGGAAAAAGGCTAGAGAAAGATCCACGTTGACCCCCGCGCCATCGCCCACGCCTTCTGCTGACATACCGCCACGGTGCGGCACGGTACACAGCGCGCTGTGCGCCATACTGAGCACCTCGTGGGTTTGCGTGCCATCCTTACGGGTGATGAACCCTACGCCACAGCTATCGCTGGCCTGGGCCGGATCATACAGACCGTAGGGATAAGGGTTTGGATTTGTCATCGGGGTTCTCCTTTGCACGAAATGGGAACAGTTCGGTGAATTTCATGCAACTTATTGATTTATAAAGATATTAATTGTCGCTGACATTGCTCTACGCACAAAAGAGCATCGAGCGTACTTCCCCAGGCTCTGCTGGGGTACTCCCCTTCACCGCCAGATCGCAGGCACCTTTATCGCGAGCGATCCCTCACTGAGCCCGGCTATGCCTAACGCGTCAGTGGTTATGCCGCTCTCTTTTCCGGCCTCTCAAAACGATCTCACAAGTGGTGATGGCTTGCCTGATGAGGGAGTCTTCTTTTTAATTGCTTACTGCATAAATATGACGAGACGCTGTTCCGTCGGGGATCCTTCCAGCGGACTCCCAAATTAGCGACAAACCCAGAGCAGGTCAAATGGCATTATGGCTGCGGCCATTTAGGGATAATTTTTACTTATAGTTATGAAATAAAAGGTTTTTTTGAGTAGAAAGAGGGTGTTGTAGCGGTTGGCGGGCATACTGGCTGATGGTCGCTATAACTGATAATGATTATTATATTGATTTTATCTGCTGATAATTAACTTGATTGTAGTGTTTGATACTGCTTCGTGTCCTGATTTTGCATTATGGCGCTGTTTTTAACTTCTTAGTCATATTTAATGAGAACGCGACGGCAGATAAGAGAAATTAATGGGGGTAATTTGATTTTATTTGCACTTAAAGTGAATCTTTATGCGTTTTGGGCTTAAGGGAAAAGGCATTTTGTTTTGGTGGGGCACACAGCGGCAGGCACGATTGCCGTTGGGGAAGGATAGTCTTTTGCCAACGTGAGTCAATAGCCGTGGTCAGTCTTTTCGCATCAGCACAACAACGGTTCGTCTTGGCCCGGTTTCTATCCGTTTTGTATCGCCTTTTAGGAAAAATGCTGACATTAATTACGAAAAATGGTTATCAGGGAAAATGATTGCCATACTGACGATTGTGATGCCGCAGCGAGGAAACCATGAAAGCTAAACTCCCTATTCTGCCCCCGGACGCCGAGGAAAAAAAAACGCATGAGCTTGATCGCTTTGACATGGCGATTTTGCGCCTGCTGCAGGCGGATTCATCCATATCCAATGTCGCGCTGGCAGAGAAGGTCAGCCTGAGCCCGCCGGCCTGTTTACGGCGTGTGGAGCGGTTGAAGCAGGCCGGCCTGATTAAAGGCTATGTCGCGTTGCTGAACCCGCAGGCGTTGAACGCTGGGCTGGTGGTGTTGATTGGTGTGGTGCTCGATCGCTCAACGCCAAGCTCGTTTGAAGACTTTGAGACGGCGGTGCAGCAGATCAGTGGTTGTATGGAGTGCCATGTCGTTACCGGCGAGTTTGATTATATTTTGATGATCCGCACCAAGGACAACCAGAGTTTCAATCGATTGCATGCGGAACAGTTGCTGTTTCTGCCTGGTGTTCGCCAGATCCGTTCTTTTATTGGCCTACGCGAAGTGCTTTCCACCACGCAGTTAACCTTCTAAGGCTCAAGAAGGGGAAATGCCGAGGCCCGGTTTCCCGGGCCTGCGGTTTGCGATTAGCCGTTGCGGAACAGGTAGCTGTAGGCGCTCAGCGCTGGCGCACCGCCCAGGTGGGCATAAAGGACTTTTGAGCCTTTCGGGAATTCGCCATTGCGGATCATGCCGATCATGCCCTGCATGGATTTGCCTTCATAGACCGGATCGGTCATCACGCCTTCCAGGCGCGCGCACAGGCGGATGGCTTCCAGCGTACCTTCGCTTGGCAAACCATATTCCGGCCCGCCAAAGCGGGTATCAAGCACCACGTCTTCTTCCGTGATCTCGCGGCCCAGTTCAACCAGGTTAGCGGTGTTTTGGGCGATGCGTAAAATCTGCGCTTTGGTTTTTTCCGGCTTGGCCGATGCGTCGATGCCAATCACATTGCGGGAACGACCATCCGCGGCAAAACCAACCACCATCCCGGCCTGGGTACTGCCGGTGACCGAACACACGACGATATAGTCAAATTTAAAACCAAGTTCCTCTTCCTGCTGGCGCACTTCTTCCGCAAAGCCGACAAAACCCAGGCCGCCATAAGGGTGTTCGGAACAACCGGCCGGGATTGGGAACGGTTTGCCGCCGTTATGTGCGGCTTCTTCCATGGCGCTTTTCCAGCTTTCGCGAATGCCGATATCAAAACCCGCGTTGTCCAGGCGCACGTCGGCACCCATAATACGCGACAATTCAATATTACCGACCCGATCATAGACTGCGTCAGAATAATTAACCCAGTTTTCCTGCACCAGAATACATTTCATTCCTAAATGTGCGGCAACGGCGGCTACCTGGCGAGTTTGATTTGATTGAATACCGCCAATGGAAACTAAAGTATCGCAGCCCTGAGCTAATGCTTCAGGGATCAGATATTCCATTTTACGGGTTTTATTGCCACCAAATGCCAGGCCGCTATTACAATCTTCGCGTTTGGCATAGATTTCTACATCGCCGCCCAAATATTCGCTGAGCCTTTTCATTGGCGTAATAGGAGAGGGGCCAAACGTTAATTGATAGCGTGGGAATTTTTCCAGATTCATAATAAGGCTCCGGTAGACAATGATAATGACCGATTGGGGTATTCTGTGGAGAACACGGTTATCCTGTACCCCAAATACTACACGAAACGAAATGAATTTAAATTGCTAATTATCTCTGTTTTTTTATTTAAAATTCCAACATTTTTTCTATTTTTTGTTTTAACTGGCTTAAAAATACATAAAAACGAAATAAAATTAATCTTGCTGTAGCCACATGCCCTCCGCGGGCAACGGCATAGCCGTTTTGTAGCGCACCTGCTTGAGGGCAAAGCTGGAGCGAATGTTGGCCACGCCGGGAATACGGGTGAGGTGGTTGATGATGAAACTTTCTATCTCATTGATATTATTTACAAGTACCCGTAGCAGGTAGTCTGCGTCGCCACTCATCAGGTAGCACTCCATCACCTCCGGGCGTTCGGCGATCGCCTGTTCAAAGCGCTGCAATGCTTCCTCTCTCTGCCGATCGAGGCTCACGTGGATAAACACGTTAACGCGTAGCCCCAGGCGCTCCGGTGAAAGCAGCGTCACCTGCTGGCGGAACAACCCAAGCTCTTCCAACGCTTTGACCCGGTTAAAACAGGGGGTGGTGGAGAGATTCACCGCTTTCGCTAATTCAGCATGGGTGATTTTGGCATTTTCCTGCAGTTTATTAAGGATATTGATATCGGTTTTATCCAGTTTACGCATAAAAGAAAACCTTTCCTGTGAATGAAGGGCTGGATGGAAAATTTATACTGAAACAAACAGCGCTTGGCTTAATAAAGGAAAAATATTTTGTCATGAAAATAATAAAATACCTATACCCAATAGATTTGAGCTACAGATGTGCGGCCACCCGGTTAATCGCCAGGCGTATTAATGTCGCCGGCCGGTAATTTGCATTATTGGGGAACCTGGAAAAGCAAACTTCAACGAGAGAGTTAAAATGACCATGCATTACTCCCCGTCAGAAAGTAAAAACATAGGCTGGAACAAAACGCAGGCTGTTCATCGTTGGAAAGCCGCCATAGCGTCACCGCGTGTTTGCGGGGTGGCCATGCTGTTTTTGGCGATTCTGATTTGGGGCGCGAATTGGCCGGTCATGAAAATGGGGCTGCACCACATCACGCCATTGTGGTTTTCCGCATTGCGTTTTGTTCTGGGCGGGCTTTGCCTGTTCGCTATCCAGATTGTCACCGGCACGCTAAAGCGCCCACAGCGCCGCGACATTCCGTTACTGCTCAGCGTTGGCCTGCTCCAGATGCTGGCGTTCACTGCGCTGGGCGCCATTGCCATGATGGAGATTCCCGCCGGGCGCTCTGCCATCCTTGCCTATACCACCCCGTTGTGGGTGATGCCGGGGGCGATTTTGTTTTTTCGCCACCGTGTGACCCGCCCGGAATGGCTCGGGACGCTGATCGGCATTGCCGGCGTCGCCGTGCTGTTTAACCCGCTGACGCTCGATTGGGCGAACGGTGCGGTGTTGCAGGCCAATCTGCTGTTGCTGATGGGATCATTCTGTTGGGCCATTTGTATTCTGCACCTGCGTTATTATCGCGGCGCTTCAAGCGCCTATCATTTGGCACCCTGGCAAATGCTGATTGCGGCGGTACCGTTGCTGATTTTGGCCTGGTGTAAAGAGGGCCCTTACACCGGTGATAATTCTCTGCGTTTTTGGGAAGTTGCCCTGTTCGTGGGGCCGCTGACCACGGCGTTCTGTTTCTGCGCCGTCAATGCGGCCAGCCAGTGGCTCACCAGTACCGTTATGGCTTCCTCGATGTTGGGTGTGCCGCTGGTGGGGTTGTTGATTTCGGTGTTTTTTATGAACGAGCCTTTAACGCTGAGCCTGCTCGCCGGCGTTGCGGCGATCGTGGGTGGCCTGCTTATCGTGACCCTGATGCGCCCACGGCGTTAGCGGTAGCCTGCTAAATAGCGGCCGTTATGAAAGACCACGATATGGGGAAGCTGGGCGCCATGGCTGGCGCCCAAAATATCAGGCCAGGTGTTGCTTACGCTGCTTCAGTCTGCGGCTGGTGCTTTCCCTGCCGTTGCGACCGATCGGGCTGGTGAGCCGCCAGCGTTTCCGGTGCAAAATCATCGACATTGATCGCCTGCAAACGGCTCTCTTCGGCCGCGATCAGCAGTTTCGCCTCGTCACTGCAGATCTTGCCTTCCTCCAGCGCCTGTTGCGCCAAGAGATCCAGCCGGGTGAACGACAGGTTCTTGCCCGCCTGTTTGCACAAGCGTGCGTGGATCGGCTCTGCGGCGATGATGTTCGCCAACGCGGCCTCCAGCAGGCCTACCGGGTTATGTGGGCTGGCCGCCAGGTATTGGCCGCGCCCCAGGCGGCTGCGGGTGGCGGAAGGTTCCTGCAGGATTTTCGCCAGTTGGTGATCCAGACGATCGGCCGGGGCGCGTTGTACGCGGCCGAACGGGAATATCACCCAGCGTAGCGCGCCTGCAATCCCGCGGTTCGGGAAGTTGCGCAGCAGATCGTCGAGCGCCTGTTCAGCCTGATACAGGCAGTCCTGCACGCCCCAGTGCACCAACGGCAGATCGGCCTGCTGGCGCCCCTCATCGTCGTAGCGTTTCAGCGTGGCGGAAGCCAGATACATTTGGCTGAGCACATCCCCCAGGCGCGCCGAAATGCGTTCCCGGCGCTTCAGGCTGCCCCCCAGCACGCTCATGGCGACATCGGCCAGCAGCGCCAGGTTGGCGCTCAGGCGGTTGAGCTGCTGGTAATAACGGCGCGTAGCATCTTTGGTCGGCGTGCCGCTGGTGCGGCCGTTGGTCAGGCCGAGCCAAATGCTGCGCGCCGTGCTGCCGCCCACGTGGCCAAGGTGGCCGAACAACGCCCGATCGAAGGCGGGCAGATCGTCGTGTTGCGCGGCGGCCATCTCTTCCAGTACGTAAGGATGGCAGCGGATGGCGCCTTGGCCGAAGATCATCATGCTGCGGGTCAGGATATTGGCGCCTTCCACGGTGATGGCGATCGGCGCGCCCTGGTAGGCACGCGCCAGGAAGTTGGATTCGCCCAGCATAATGCCTTTACCGCCTGCGATATCCATGGCGTCAATAATCGCCCGCTGCCCGCGGTGGGTGCAGTGGTATTTAACGATGGCTGACAGCACCGCCGGCTTTTCGCCTTGCATCAACCCGCTGGTGATGAGCGTTGCGGCGGCATCCATTACGTAGGCGTTCCCGGCGATGCGCGCCAGCGGTTCTTCAATGCCCTCCATTTTACCGATTGGCATCTTGAACTGGCGGCGGATACGGGCATAAGCGCCGATCGCCAGCGCGGCGGATTTCAGGCTGCCGGTGGAGTTGGCGGGCAGGGTAATGCCGCGGCCAACCGACAGGCATTCCACCAGCATGCGCCACCCCTGGCCAGCCATCTGCGGGCCGCCGATAATATAATCGATCGGCACGAACACATCGCTGCCGCGGGTTGGGCCATTCTGGAACGGAATGTTCAAGGGGAAATGGCGGTTGCCGATCTCAACGCCCGGCGTGCGGGTTGGGATCAGCGCGCAGGTAATGCCGGGCGCGGGGTTATCGCCCAGCAGGCGATCCGGATCGTACAGTTTGAACGCCAGCCCCAGCACGGTGGCCACCGGCGCCAGCGTGATATAGCGTTTGTTCCACGTCAGGCGCATGCCGAGGACCTGCTGGCCTTGCCATTCGCCCATGCACACCACGCCGGTATCCGGAATGGCGCCGGCGTCGGAGCCGGCTTCCGGGCTGGTCAGCGCAAAGCAGGGGATCTCATCGCCGCGCGCCAGAGCGGGCAGATAACGGTTTTTTTGTTCGTCGGTGCCGTAATGTTGCAGCAACTCACCGGGGCCGAGGGAGTTGGGAACGCCGACGGTGATTGCCAGTATGCCGGAAACCCCGGCCAGTTTTTGCAGCACCAGCGCCTGGGCGTAGGGCGAAAACGCCAGTCCGCCGTACTCTTTTTTAATGATCATGGCGAAGAAACGGTGCTCTTTCAGGAAAGCCCAAAGCTCGGGCGGCAGATCGGCCAACTGGTGGGTGATTTGGAAATCATTCGCCAGACGGCAGGCTTCTTCTACCGGGCCTTCGAGGAAGGCGTGTTCTTCCGGCGTTAATTGCGGTTTAGGATAGTTATGCAGTTTGTTCCAGTCTGGCCGGCCGCGGAACAGATCGCCTTCCCACCAGGTGGTGCCGGCGTCGATCGCTTCTTTCTCGGTGCGTGACATCGGCGGCATGAGTTTGCTGAAGGCGCGCAGCGCCGGTGCCGCCAACAGTGGGCGGCGTAGCGCGGTAATATTCAGCGGCAGCAACAGCACCGCCAGCGGCAACAATAGCCAAAAAGACCACAGGCCGGCCACGCCCATGATCGCGGTATAGCCCAGCAGGGCGAGGCTGCCAAACGCCAGCGAAACCCGGTGGTAGAACAGCACGCCGATAAGCGCCAGTAAGGCAAGAATGCTAAGAACCGTCATAGTGTCGCTCCAAAGTCCTAAGAGGTCTGACCTGTTGTCTATGATGGTTTTAGTTTATACACATTTTTTTATCAATGCATTTACACTTTAATTACAACCTGGCTCACAAACTGGCAGCACCTGCAGCTAAAAAATCACGTGTGCCTCAACCGAATGCGGCTTTTGTTGACAATGCTTCTCGCTATTTGCCCAATCCGTTACACTGCGGACGAAAGATTGACAATGCCACAGGATTAAAAGAGGGCTCCTCATATGTACCAAGATTTGATTCGTAGTGAACTGAATGAAGCAGCTGAAACCCTGAAAAATTTTATCAGCGACGATGCCAATATCGAGGCCATCCAAAGCGCGGCGGTGTTGCTGGCCGATTCCTTTAAGGCCGGCGGTAAGGTGATCTCTTGCGGCAACGGGGGTTCCCACTGCGATGCCATGCACTTTGCCGAAGAACTGACCGGCCGTTACCGCGAAAACCGCCCAGGCTACCCGGCGATCGCCATTTCCGATGTCAGCCATCTGTCCTGCGTGAGCAACGATTTTGGCTATGAGTTCGTGTTCTCACGCTACGTGGAAGCGGTGGGGCGCGAAGGGGACGTATTGCTGGGGATCTCGACTTCCGGCAACTCCGGCAACATCATCAAGGCGATTTCGGCGGCGCGCGCCAAAGGGATGAAAGTGATCACCCTAACGGGCAAAGATGGCGGTAAAATGGCCGGTACGGCCGATGTGGAAATCCGCGTGCCGCACTTTGGCTATGCCGATCGCATTCAGGAGATCCACATAAAAGCGATCCATATCTTGATCCAATTGATTGAAAAAGAAATGGCTAAGGCTTGATGGTGTTGTGGGTATAGCGCGCTTGCGCTATACCCGTCATACTGCAAGTTGCTGATGCGTTGGTTTGATGCTTCGGCCCGTTCGGGGCCGGCGTAGGCGCCGTTCAAAAACGCTTTTGGCGTTTTCGCCCTGCAAGGCGAATGAGTTAGGGTAGGTACCTGAGCGTATCAATGAATACCGGCGTGAAGCGGTGAGGGGAGCAGGTTCTGCTTCCCGGCAAGCGGTAATGCCAATGATGTTGAGGAGTAATTGGCGATGTGTGAACTGCTCGGGATGAGCGCAAACGTGCCGACCGATATCTGCTTTAGTTTTACCGGGCTGGTTCAGCGCGGTGGCCGTACCGGGCCACATAAGGATGGTTGGGGAATTACCTTTTATGAAGGCAACGGTTGCCGCACGTTTAAAGATCCCCAGCCCAGTTGTAATTCGCCGATAGCCCGCCTGGTGCAGGACTACCCGATAAAATCCCGCGCCGTAGTGTCCCATATTCGCCAGGCTAACCGCGGCGAAGTGGCGCTGGAAAACACCCACCCGTTTACCCGCGAACTGTGGGGCCGTAACTGGACCTATGCCCACAACGGCCAGTTGAAAGGGTATCGCCGGTTGGAAACCGGTAACTTTCGCCCGGTTGGGCAAACCGACAGCGAATACGCCTTTTGCTGGCTGCTGCATCAGCTTTCGCTGAAGTATCCGCGCACGCCAAGCAACTGGCCGGCGGTATTTCGCTATATTGCGCTGCTGGCGGATCAACTGCGGCAGAAAGGGGTATTCAATATGCTGTTGTCGGATGGGCGTTACGTGATGGCCTATTGCTCCACCAACCTGCACTGGATCACCCGGCGCGCGCCGTTTGGCAAAGCGACCTTGCTTGATCAAGACGTGGAAATCGATTTTCAGCGGCAAACCACGCCGGATGACGTGGTGACGGTGATCGCCACCCAACCGTTAACCGGCAATGAAACCTGGCACAAAATTGCGCCAGGTGAGTTTGCGCTATTTTATTACGGTGAGCGGCTTGCCCTGGGCGAACGGATCGCCGCCGGCGGTTGATGCGAACTGCGTTGGCTTATTGCTGCTCATTACCGGCTGCGCCAGCACGTACTGGCCGTTAGCCACGGCCACCGTGGGCGGCTGGTGATTTTTGACGAAGTAATCGTAACCCGGTTTTAACTGGCGCCAAAAGCCGATGTAGGTGGATGTGCGGTGGCGCTGCAGGTTCTGGTCGGTCATGCGGAACGGGTAAATGCTGATATTGACCCGGGCCTGGCCGAAAGCGAATGCGGTTTCTACATAGCGATAGATTTCATCCATGTAGTCGTTGGTCATCGCGTAGCAGCCAATGGATTTGCATTCACCGTGGATCATCAGATAGGCGCCGGAATAACCTTGCGCCCGATCGTAATCATTCGGGAAGCCGATATTGATTGCCCGATAATATTTGCTGTCCGGCTTCAGATGGCGCACATCAACGCTATAAAACCCTTCCGGGCTTTTAAAATCGCCGGCCATGCGCTTGGGGCCCAATCCGCCGGAGAATTTGCAGATAGGGAAGCTTTTGACCAGCCGGAATTCGTTGCCCATTTTGGCATACAATTCCAGCACGCGTTCTTCTTTGAAGATCTGGATATAGACGGGGGAGCCTAATAATTGCTGTTTAACTGCCGGTGACTCAGGGACCAGCTCGCTGGCGCTGCAGGCGGTGATCGTCGGCATACAAAATAGCATCGCAAACAACAGCGCGATCTTACTCATTAATTATTCCTGCTTATATATTGCCGATGGTGCAATGACCGCCGGCGTGCCACTGATTTTTATTTTATAACGTTAATAACCCCGCCAGATTACCAGTGTGTTTTTTTTTCGCAATATGCAGCGTGTATAAAAAACAAACAAATTTAAATAAAAATCGTTTTATGCGCCGTTTCTGGCAGATGCGATGAAAATAAACCCATTTTAATTCCATTTGCTTGACCTTGGTCACTGCCCTGCACCGGGATGATGTTGCAAATGATGTTAAACTATGTCCAAAGGTTAACCGTCGGCCGGCTCCGCCCTGCCGTGGGGATGAGCGAGCAAGCGAACACACCTGCCGCCAGCAGTATGAGGGGGATAACTCATTACAAATCGTATGATTAAAATCAAGAAAGGATTGGATCTCCCGATAGCCGGGGCCCCGGCCCAGACGATAAATGACGGGCCGGCCATCAGGCACGTTGCCCTGCTTGGTGAAGAATATGTCGGCATGCGCCCTTCAATGCTGGTGCAGGAGGGCGATAGCGTTAAGAAAGGGCAGGCGCTGTTCGAAGATAAAAAGAACCCCGGCGTTTTTCACACCGCCCCGGCCAGCGGCCGGGTGGCCGCTATCAACCGCGGCGAGCGCCGGGTGCTGCAGTCGGTGGTGATCGCGTTGGAAAACGGCGGCGATGAGCAACTGGAGTTTGCTTACTACCGGCCGGAGGCACTGCCGCAGCTGTTGCGTGAGCAGGTAGAAAGCGATCTGCTGGCCAGCGGGTTGTGGACGGCGCTGCGTACCCGGCCCTTTAGTAAAACCCCACGCCCGGGCACGGTTCCTCGCGCTATCTTTGTTACCGCAATGGATACCCAGCCGCTGGCGGCGGATCCGCAGAAGGTTATCGCCGGGCAACTGCCGCAGTTCCACGCCGGGCTTGCGGTGCTGGCGCGCCTGACCGCTGGCAAGGTGCACGTTTGCCACGCTGCCGGCGCCCCGTTGGCGGCGGGCGATCATCCTCAGATTCACTGCCACGCGTTTTCCGGCCCGCACCCAGCCGGGTTGGTCGGTACCCATATCCACTTTCTGGAACCGGTCAGCCTGAAAAAAACCGTCTGGCACATCGGCTATCAGGATGTCATCGCCATCGGCACCCTGTTTACCACCGGCAAGCTTGATACCACGCGTATTATCGCGCTGGCCGGCCCGCAGGTCGCCCAGCCAGCCTTGCTGCGCACGCGCCTTGGCGCCAGCCTGGATGAGTTGACCGCCGGCCGCCTGAAGGCCGGTGAAAACCGCGTGATTTCCGGTTCGGTGCTCAGTGGCGTGCAGGCCACCGGCCCCAACGCCTATCTTGGGCGCTTTCATCTGCAGGTTTCGGTGTTGCTTGAAGGCCGCGAGAAAGAGCTGTTTGGCTGGGTGCTGCCTTCGCCGGGCAAGTTTTCCATTACTCGCACCACGCTGGGCCATTTCCTCCGGCGCAAACGCTTTGCGTTTTCCACCTCAACCCACGGCGGTGAACGTGCGATGGTGCCGATTGGCAACTACGAGCGGGTGATGCCGTTGGATATTCTGCCGACGCTGTTGCTGCGCGATTTGCTGGCCGGGGATACCGAGAGCGCCCAACAGTTGGGCTGCCTGGAGCTGGATGAAGAGGATTTGGCGTTGTGTACGTTTGTTTGCCCAGGCAAGTATGAATATGGGCCTTTGCTGCGCGATGTGCTGAATACGATTGAGCTGGAAGGATAAGCGATGGGCCTGAAGCATTTTTTGGAAAAAATTGAGCCGCACTTCACGCTGGGCGGCAGGCTGGAGAAATGGTACCCGCTGTATGAAGCTACCGCGACAGTGTTTTATACGCCGGGGTTGGTTACCCACGGCGCTTCGCATGTGCGTGATGCTATCGATCTCAAACGCATGATGATCCTGGTGTGGCTGGCGGTGTTCCCGGCGATGTTTTGGGGCATGTACAACGTTGGTCAGCAGGCGGTGCTGGCGCTGCACCACCTTTACCAGGGTGAGCAACTGCAGCAGGTGCTGGCGGCCGACTGGCACTATCGCCTGGCCCAGTGGCTGGGGGCTTCAATGGCCGCCGACGCCGGCTGGGCCAGCAATATGCTGCTGGGCGCCACCTATTTCGTGCCGATCTACGCCGTGGTGTTTCTGGTCGGCGGTTTTTGGGAGGTGCTGTTTGCCACGGTTCGCCGTCATGAGATCAACGAAGGCTTTTTTGTTACGTCTATTTTGTTTGCGTTGATCGTGCCGCCCACGCTGCCGCTATGGCAGGCGGCGCTTGGTATTTCATTCGGCGTGGTGATCGCCAAAGAAATTTTTGGCGGCACCGGGCGCAACTTCCTCAACCCGGCGCTGGCGGGGCGCGCCTTCTTGTTTTTTGCCTACCCGGCGCAGATTTCCGGCGAACTGGTGTGGACGGCGGCAGACGGCTTTTCCGGTGCGACGCCGTTGGCGCAGTGGAGCGCCGGCGGGGAGGCGAGCATGACCAACGTCCTTACTGGGCAGCCGGTAAGCTGGATGGATGCCTTTCTGGGCAATATACCCGGCTCCATCGGTGAGGTTTCTACGTTGATGATCCTGCTCGGCGGGGCGCTGATCCTATTCACCCGCATAGCATCCTGGCGCATCGTGGCCGGGGTGATGGTGGGCACGGTGGCGGCCGCCAGCCTGTTTAATGCGGTGGGCTCTGACAGCAACCCGATGTTCGCCATGCCCTGGTACTGGCATCTGGTGCTGGGCGGCTTTGCCTTCGGCATGATCTTTATGGCGACCGATCCAGTCTCTGCCGCCTTCACCGAAAAAGGCAAAGTGTGGTACGGCGTGCTGGTGGGCGTGATGTGCGTGTTGATCCGTGTGGTCAACCCGGCTTATCCCGAAGGGATGATGCTGGCGATCCTGTTCGCCAACCTGTTTGCGCCGCTGTTCGATTATCTGGTGGTGCAGGCCAACATCAAACGGAGGCGGGCCCGTGGCGAGTGAGGCAAGGAACAATGACAGCGTGGGGAAAACGCTGCTGGTGGTGTTTTTGCTGAGCCTGGTGTGTTCGGTGGTGGTGGCCGGCGCCGCCGTCGGCCTGAAATCCCAGCAGCAGGCGCAGCGGCTGCTGGATAAGCAGCGCAATATCCTCAACGTTGTCGGCCTGCTGGCGCCGAAAATGGACGGCGAACGGGTGCAGACGGTGTTTAGCGCGCGCATTGAGCCGCGCCTGCTGGATCTGGCCAGCGGCGAGTTTGTTGCCGGCAGTGAGGATACGTTTGATCTGGCGGCTGCGTTGCGTGATAGCAGCCAAAGCATCGCGCTGGCGGCCAACGAAGACAAAGCCGGTATTCGGCGGCGCAGCAACCAGGTGGAGATTTATCTGGTGCGCGATGAGCAAGGCGGCGTCGATAAGATTGTGTTGCCGGTATATGGCTCCGGGCTGTGGTCGATGATGTACGCGTTTGTGGCGCTGGATAGCGACGGTAACACGGTGCAGGGCCTGTCTTATTACGATCACGCCGAAACCCCAGGGCTGGGCGGCGAGATAGAAAACGCCGGCTGGCGGGCGCAGTGGATTGGCAAACGGCTGTTTGATGATAACGGCAAACCGGCGCTTCGTGTGGTCAATGGCCGGGCTGCCCCGGGGGACGTGCATGCGGTCGACGGCCTTTCCGGCGCCACGCTGACCGCCAACGGGGTGCAGCACACGTTTGATTTTTGGTTGGGCGAACTGGGTTTCGGCCCGTTTCTGAAAAAAGTTCGTGAAGGGGCGCTGAAAAATGGCTGATTCCAAAGAGATTAAGCGGGTTCTGCTGGGGCCGCTGTTTGACAATAACCCGATTGCGTTGCAGATCCTCGGCGTTTGCTCCGCGCTGGCGGTGACTACCAAGCTGGAAACGGCGGTCGTGATGACCATCGCCGTTTCACTGGTGACTGCGTTCTCCAGCTTTTTTATCTCGCTGATTCGCCATCACATTCCGAACAGCGTGCGCATCATCGTGCAGATGGCGATTATCGCTTCGCTGGTGATTGTGGTGGATCAGGTGCTGCGCGCCTATGCGTATGAAATCTCCAAGCAGCTGTCGGTGTTCGTCGGCCTGATTATCACCAACTGCATCGTGATGGGGCGTGCCGAGGCTTACGCGATGAAATCACCGCCGATCGAAAGCTTTATGGACGGCATCGGCAACGGTTTGGGCTATGGCGTGGTGTTGATCCTGGTCGGGTTCCTGCGTGAGCTGATCGGCTCCGGCAAACTGTTTGGGTTTCCGGTATTGGAGGCGGTGCAGAACGGCGGCTGGTATCAACCAAACGGGCTATTCCTGCTGGCGCCCAGCGCGTTCTTTATCATTGGTATGTTGATCTGGGGGCTGCGGACCCTCAAACCGGCGCAGATCGAAAAAGAGTAATCCCCTTAACGGCATGTGTTGCCGGGTTGCAGGCGTTGCGTGATACAGACGGGAAGCAGATATGGAAATTATATTAGGCGTGGCCATGTTCACCAGCATCTTGATGGTGTTGGTACTGCTGATTTTATTCGCTAAATCCAGGCTGGTGAATACCGGCGACGTTGTCGTGGAAGTGAACGGCGACCAGGAGAAAAGCTTCACGGCGCCCGCCGGCGACAAGTTGTTGAATATGCTTTCCAACCAGGGGATTTTTATTTCGTCGGCCTGCGGCGGGGGCGGCTCTTGCGGCCAGTGCCGGGTGGTGGTGACAGCGGGCGGCGGCGATATCCTGCCCACCGAGCTTTCCCATATCACCAGGCGCGAAGCAAAAGCAGGCTGCCGCCTGGCCTGCCAGGTGAGCGTGAAGCAGGATATGAAAATCGAGCTGCCGGCAGAGATTTTCGGCATCAGGAAATGGATCTGCGAGGTGATCTCCAACGATAACAAGGCAACGTTCATCAAAGAGCTGAAGCTGAAGATCCCCGACGACGAAGATGTGCCGTTCCGCGCCGGCGGCTATATTCAGATTGAAGCGCCGCCGCACCAGGTCAGCTATGCGGATTTCGACGTGCCGCAGGAATACCGCGGCGACTGGGATAAGTTCAACCTGTTCCGCTATCGCTCGGTGGTGGATACCACCACGGTGCGCGCCTATTCGATGGCGAATTACCCGGATGAGAAGGGCATCATCATGCTGAATGTGCGCATCGCCACGCCGCCGCCGGGCAACCCAACGGTGCCGCCGGGGGTGATGTCTTCCTACATCTGGGCATTGAAACCGGGCGATCGGGTGACCATCTCCGGGCCGTTTGGCGAGTTCTTCGCCAAGGATACCGATGCCGAGATGGTGTTCATCGGCGGTGGTGCCGGGATGGCGCCGATGCGTTCGCATATTTTCGATCAGCTCAAGCGCCTGCACAGCAAACGTAAAATTACCTTCTGGTACGGCGCACGTTCGCGGCGCGAGATGTTCTATGAAGAGGATTTCAACCAGTTGCAGGCGGAGCATGAGAACTTCACCTGGCATGTGGCGCTGTCGGATCCGCAGCCGGAAGACCACTGGAACGGCTATACCGGCTTTATTCATCACGTGCTGCTGGAAAATTACCTGCGCCACCACCCGGCGCCGGAAGATTGTGAATACTATATGTGCGGGCCGCCGATGATGAATGCCGCGGTGATCAACATGCTCAAGGCGCTTGGCGTTGAGGAAGACAACATCCTGCTGGATGACTTTGGCGGTTAGTTTTGAATCGGGCAATGCGTTTGCGAGGCGCTTATGCTGACACTGTTTGCGATAACCTTTGCATTATTCCTGCTGGTCATTGGCGGTATGTCGCTGGGCTACGTGCTTAAACGCAAAAGCCTGCAGGGCAGCTGCGGCGGCATTACGGCGCTGGGGATGGAGAAAGTCTGCGATTGCCCCGAGCCTTGCGACAGCCGCAAAAAACGCCTGGCGCGTGAAGCGCGGCGCCAGCGGCTGCGGGAAAAACACCGCATTCTCTAGGCGCCGGCCGATAACACCGTGCTGTTTAGCGCGCCTTACGGAACTTTTCCGCCTGCAGCGGCGAATCTACCATCACGCCATCTACGCCCAACGCCAGCGCCTGCTGGTAATCCTGCGGCGAATTGATGCCAAACAGAATGATGTGCGCCGGCCCTTTGGCCCGGAAGCAGTCCACCGCTTCTTTATCCCACACCAGCAGCGCTTTGGAACGGGCTTCCCCCAAGGTGTATTTTTCTACCACTTCCACCTGGCGCTTCATCTCCAGCCCATACCAGCGTGGGCCATTAGGGCTTGCTGTCACATCGCACTGGTGCGCCATGGTGATGTTGGCCAGCAGATCGCGGGTTTCATCGCGTGATGCAAAACGTTTAATCTGCGGCGGCAGCGCTTGCAGGTATTTGGCATCGGTCGAGTAGACACGGGTGCGTTCCAGGCTATGGTTTTTTTCCAGCGTGGCCAGCAGGGCGGCGGCGAACTTTGCCGGATCGCTGTCCGGCGATTTGATATCCAGATAAAAGGTGGTTTGCGGGAAGGCGGTTAATGCCTGTTCCAGTGTTGGGATACCGATGTGTTTACCGCGGAACGGGTGATTGCCGTCTTTGCCGAACGCCCAGCCAGCGTCTGCCTGCGCCAGCTCTTCTGCGCTGTAGGCGGAAACCAGGCCCTGTTTATCGGTTAACGCCCGCAGATCGGACGGCCGGTAGAGCACGATGGCCCCATCCTTTGCCTGCTGCAGGGTGATCCACACCGCATCTGCGCCGTGTTGCAGCGCCTGGCGGATGGCGACCAGGGTATTTTCCGGCGCATCGGCGGTGCCGCCGCGGTGGGCGATAATCGCCGGGGCCGGGGTCGCCGCCAGCGCGGCGGCAGGGAGCAGAAAACAGAGGGAAACAAACAGGTAGCGGTGGAGCATTCTCATTACTGGTGCCTTGTGGTTGCGTGATGAGCCGATGGCGTTGGATTCCTTGCCGCATCATAAACGTGAAAAATGACGTTTTTTTAACAGCTGAAGAATAATGCGCCATTAAGGCAATAGCGCCATCTTGGCGATGGGCCGGCCTGATTTGAGCTTCTTACCTTTTACTGTATACTCATACAGTAACTGGGAGGGGAGATGCGTAAAATCATTCATGTCGATATGGATTGCTTTTTTGCCGCCGTCGAGATGCGCGACGATCCCAGCCTGCGTGATATCCCACTGGCGATCGGCGGCAGTGCCGAACGGCGCGGAGTGATCAGTACCGCCAACTACCCGGCGCGCCGTTACGGCGTGCACAGCGCGATGTCGTCCGCCATGGCGCTGAAGCTGTGCCCGCACCTGAAGCTGATACCCGGCCGCATGGCCGCGTATAAAGAAGCTTCGCAGCATATCCGCACCATCTTTGCCCGCTACACGCCGTTGATTGAGCCGCTGTCCTTGGATGAGGCCTATCTGGACGTGAGCGAAAGCACGCAGTGTAACGGCTCGGCAACCTTGATCGCTCAACAGATCCGCCAGGCGATTTTCGATGAACTGCAGCTCACGGCCTCCGCTGGCGTGGCGCCGATCAAATTCCTTGCCAAAATCGCCTCCGATCTGAACAAACCCAACGGTCAATATGTCATCACCCCGGCGCAGGTGCCGGTGTTTTTGCAGCAGTTGCCGCTGGGCAAAATTCCCGGGGTGGGCAAAGTGACCGCCAAACGGCTGGAAGAAATGGGGCTGAAAACCTGTGCAGACGTGCAGCAGTATGATTTGGCCACGCTGTTAAAACGCTTTGGCAAGTTTGGCCGGGTGCTGTGGGAACGCTGCCAGGGGATTGATGAGCGCAGCGTTTCACCCGATCGGCTGCGCAAATCGGTGGGGGTGGAGCGCACGCTGGCGGAGGATATTCATGACTGGCAGGCGTGCGAAGCGTTGATCGTTGAAAAGCTCTACCCGGAACTGGAAATGCGCCTGAGCAGGCTAAAGCCGGATCTGCAAATCGCCCGCCAGGGGGTTAAGCTGAAGTTCCAGGATTTTCAACAGACCACCCAGGAGCACGTCTGGCCGGTGTTGAACCAGGAGGATTTGCTCAGTGTGGCAAAGCAGGTGTGGCTTGAGCGGCGCGAAGGGCGGGGTGTGCGGCTGGTGGGGCTGCACGTCACCCTGCGCGATCCGCAGATTGAGCGGCAGCTGCCGCTGCCCTGGGGCAATTAAGCGCCCCAGGGCATCACGCCGTCGCTACAATCAGGCGCGTTCCGGGATGGCTTTCAGCAGGGCGGTCAGCAGCGTCCAGTAATCGCCGACGCTTTTGATATGCACCTGTTCATCTGGGGAGTGTGGCCCGGTGATGGTTGGCCCGATCGACACCATGTCTAATTCCGGGTACGGCTTTTTGAACAAGCCGCACTCCAGCCCGGCGTGGATCACCATGATGTTCGGGGTCTTGTTGAACAGATCCTGATACAGTTCGCGCACCAGATGCATCACCGCGGAATCGGCATCCGGCTGCCAGCCAGGATAGCTGCCTTTTGCCACTACCTGCGCGCCCGCCAACTGGCCTAACGCCGTGAGCGTTTCCACCACGTAGTCTTTGCCGCTGTCGATCAGGGAACGGATCAGGCAACTGATCTGCGCCTGGTCCGCATGGGTGGTGACCACACCCAGGTTAAGCGAGGTTTCCACCACGCCTTTCACCACGTCGCTCATGCGAATAACGCCGTTCGGCGTGCTGTTGAGCAACGCCAGAAAGCGCTGCTGGCACTCGGCTTGCAGAGGTTGCAGCTCGCTGGTGGTCACCTCAAGCAGCAGGGTGATGTTTTTTTCTCTGGCCGCCAGTTCGCTGCGCAGCAACGCCAGATACTCGTCGCACTGGGTTTGCAGCGCTGCTGCCTTATCGGCAGGAACGGCGATCACGGCAAAGGCTTCACGCGGGATAGCATTGCGCAAGTTGCCGCCGTTCAGCTCCAGCACGCGCAGATCCAGCGTTGGCGCATGGGCGAACAGAAAACGCGCCAGCAGCTTGTTGGCATTACCCAGGCCCAGATGGATTTCGGCACCGGAGTGCCCGCCCTTCAGGCCCTTGAGGGTCAGCTTCAGGAGCTGGTAGCCCGCTGGCAGCGCTTCACGTTGCAATGGCAAGGTGGTGATGGCGTCGATGCCGCCGGCGCAACCCATGTAGATTTCGCCTTCTTCTTCCGAATCGGTGTTGATCAGGATTTCAGCCTGTAGCCAGCCGGCCTGCAGGCCAAAGGCACCGTCCATTCCCGCCTCTTCAGTCATGGTCAGCAGCACTTCCAGCGGGCCGTGTTCCACACTGTCGTCGGCCAGCACCGCCAGCGCAGACGCCATGCCGATGCCGTTGTCGGCGCCCAGCGTGGTGCCGCGTGCTTTAACCCATTCGCCATCGATGTAGGGCTGGATCGGATCTTTAGTGAAATCGTGCACGGTGTCGTTGTTTTTTTGCGGCACCATATCCAGGTGCGCCTGCAGGGCCACCGGCTTACGGTTTTCAAACCCCGGCGTCGCGGGTTTACGCAGCAGAATATTGCCGACCCGATCGCGCTCTGCATGCAGGTTTTTATCTTTGGCCCAGGCCAGGATGTGCGCCGCCAGGGCTTCTTCATGATAAGACGGGTGTGGGATCGAGCAGATTTTGGCAAAAATGTCCCACAGCGGCTGTGGTGCAAGACGCGACAATTCAGACACGATAAGTCTCCTGTAACAGCTGTTCGGCGATGGAAGAACGTGCTGTGTGGTTAAAGGCCATGGATGACGGTGCGCTTGGGCACAATACGCAGAGAATATCACTTTCTTTCACCCGGCGCGCGCGCCGTATTGTGCGGTTTAAGCGCTTGATTCGCCGTGTTTCAACCGCCCGCCGGCGCATGGCGCAGCGGATGAAAACGCGCGGATGGCCACGGTTCATCTGGCATTCGGCGCGTTCACTCTCTATAATCTCGCGCAACCTTTTTTCCCTTGATCACTGAGTAAGCCGCACCATTGCAGGCTGGGATACCCTTCTATGAGTGAAAAATACGTTGTTACCTGGGACATGCTGCAAATGCAAGCCCGCAAATTGGCGCACCGCCTGCTGCCTGCCGACAAATGGACGGGGATTATCGCCGTCAGCCGCGGTGGCCTGGTGCCGGCCGCTCTGCTGGCGCGTGAACTGGGTATTCGCCATGTGGATACCGTTTGTATCTCCAGCTACGACCATGATAACCAGCGTGAAATGAAAGTACTCAAGCGTGCCGAAGGGGACGGTGAGGGCTTTATCGTGGTTGACGATCTGGTGGATACCGGCGGCACGGCGCAAGCCATCCGCGCGATGTACCCGAAGGCGCATTTTGTGACCATCTTCGCCAAACCGGCCGGCCGGCCGCTGGTTGATGATTATGTGGTTGATATCCCGCAGAATACCTGGATTGAACAGCCATGGGATATGGGCGTGGCGTTTATTCCGCCGATCGGCGGGCGTTAATTTCCCCCACCTCCTGCGGCCATGGCGCCTGACGGCGCCAGAACTACGTGGCCGGGGTAACCTCTGCCTATGCCGCCCCTTTCACCACGGAAAGGGGCGGTATAATTCTGGCTATGCTTCATCCGATACCCGCACGGCAAATCCACTTTGTTGAACAGTTATTTTGGTTTCTACCCCCAGAGTTAGGTACACTGCCCACAGATAATCAGGCCATTTTCTGTCTGTAGCCAGATGAACGGAGGCTGTTGTCATCATGGTGCAAGCCAACCTGTCAGAGATTTTATTCAAACCTTCATTTAAACACCCTGAAACATCGACGCTGGTGCTGCGTTCGCACCATGCCGAAAATGTGGATATGCACTCGGCGCTGGAGGGCGACAGTACCGGTAACTGGTACCGTATGCTCAACCGCTTGCTGTGGACCTGGCGCGGCGTTAGCCCGGTCGAGATCACCGAAGTGCTGGCGCGGATTGCCGCCTCGCGGGCGGAACACAGCTATACCAATCTGCTGGATACCGTGGTGGGTTACCGCAACGGTAACTGGATCTACGAGTGGGTGCACCAGGGGATGCAGTGGCAGCAGCAGGCCCAGGAACAACAGGATCCGTTGCTGGCCGGCAAATACTGGCTGAACGCCGCCAATTTCTACAGCATTGCCGGTTATCCGCACCTGAAGGGGGATGAACTGGCCGAACAGGCCGAAGCGCTCTCCAACCGTGCCTATGAAGAGGCCGCGCTGCTGTTGCCTTACCAGCTCAAAGAGTTGGAATTCAAAGTGGAAGGCGGCAGCCCGATTTCCGGCTTCCTGCATATGCCGGGCGACGATAAGGCGCCATACCCAACGCTATTGATGTGCGGCAGCCTGGACACCCTGCAAACCGACTATCACCGCCTGTTCCGTGACTACCTGGCGCCGCTTGGCATCGCCATGCTGACCATCGATATGCCTTCCATCGGTTCTTCCTGCAAATGGAAGTTAACGCAGGATTCCAGTTTCCTGCATCAGCAGGTGCTAAGGCAGTTGCCGGAAGTACCGTGGATCGATCATACCCGTGTAGCGGCGCTTGGCTTCCGCTTCGGCGCCAACGTGGCGGTGCGCCTGGCCTATCTGGAGCCGCAGCGCCTGCGGGCCGTGGCGTGCCTTGGCCCGGTGGTGCATACGCTGCTGTGCGACGCGCAGTTCCAGCAGCACGTGCCGGAAATGTACATGGACGTATTGGCCAGCCGGATGGGCATGACCAATGCTTCTGACGACGTGCTGATGGTGGAACTGAATCGCTATTCGCTGAAGACGCAGGGCTTGCTGGGGCACCGTTGCCCAACGCCGATGCTGGCCGGCTATTGGGAAAACGATCCGCTAAGCCCGAAAGAAGATGCGCAGCTTATCGCCAACTCGTCTTCGGACGGCAAGCTGCTCAACATCCCGAGCAAGCCGGTGTATCGCAGTTTTCATCAGGCGCTGCAGCAGACCAGCCGCTGGTTGAAAGAGAAAATGCGTTAACTGGTTGCTAATTTTTAACATTTTGTTAAAAAGAATACTCGACATTGAGGAGGTTGATGTATGACGTTACCGAGTGGCCACCCCAAAAGCAGACTGATGCAACGTTTTGCCAGCCTGGGGCCATACCTGCGGGAAGGGCAATGCAAGAATGACCGTTTTTTCTTTGACTGTTTAGCCGTTTGCGTGAGCGCAAAGCCCGCGCCGGAAAAACGGGAGTTCTGGGGCTGGTGGATTGAGCTGCAGGCGGAAAAGGAACGTTTTACCTACGCTTATCAGTTTGGCCTGTACAATAAAGAAGGCGACTGGAAAGTGGAAAAAATCAAAGACGCCGAAGTGAAAGAGAAGCTGGAAACCACGCTGCGCGGTTTTCACCAACGGCTGGCCGAGCTGTTGGCGACCATGGAGCTGGCGCTGGAACCCGCCGATGATTTTGACGAACGACCGATAAAACTTTCCGCTTAGATCAATTTGGCTGCACAATTGGTCGGATTTCGCGTTGTGCCTGTTGGCATAACGCGTCTCTCCTGTTACAACGTCTTTTGCATTCCTTTCTTTGTTTAAATCTAACGGCAGAAATATTATGAATGGCAGCCAGACATTGGTTGTGAAGTTGGGCACTAGCGTGTTGACCGGTGGATCGTTGCGCTTGAACCGCGCTCACATCGTTGAACTTGTGCGCCAGTGTGCGCAGCAACACGCCGCGGGCCACCGCATTGTTATCGTGACTTCCGGCGCGATCGCCGCCGGGCGTGAGCATTTGGGCTACCCCGAGTTGCCCGCAACCATCGCTTCCAAGCAACTGCTGGCGGCGGTGGGGCAGAGCCGGCTGATCCAACTGTGGGAACAGCTGTTTTCAATTTATGGTATCCACATCGGCCAGATGCTGCTGACGCGCGCCGATCTGGAAGATCGCGAACGTTTCCTCTATGCGCGCGATACCATGAGCGCGCTGTTGGATAACCGCATCGTGCCGGTGATCAACGAGAACGACGCGGTGGCAACCGCTGAAATTAAGGTTGGCGATAACGATAACCTTTCTGCGCTGGCGGCGATCCTCGCCGGGGCGGATAAACTGCTGCTGCTGACCGATCAGCAGGGCCTGTTCACGGCCGATCCGCGCCAAGATCCGCAAGCCGAGCTGATCCGTGAAGTGCATGGCGTTGATGACGCCCTGCGCGCGATCGCCGGCGACAGCGTTTCCGGCCTGGGCACCGGCGGCATGGGCACCAAGCTGCAGGCGGCGGACGTTGCCTGCCGTGCCGGCATTGATGTGATTATCGCAGCCGGCGGCAAGCCGGGCGTGATCGCCGATGTGATCGCCGGCACCCCGGTGGGCACCCGTTTCCACGCGCAGGAAACCCCGCTGGAAAACCGCAAGCGCTGGATCTTCGGCGCGCCGCCGGCCGGTGAGATCACCGTGGACGACGGTGCGGTTGACGCGATAGTGGCGCGCGGTAGTTCGTTGCTGCCGAAAGGCATCCGCGAGGTACATGGGGATTTCTCCCGTGGCGAAGTGATCCGTATCCGCAGCCTGGGCGGGCGCGATCTGGCGCACGGCGTTAGCCGTTATAACAGTGATGCTATGCGCATGATTGCCGGCCATCACTCGCAGGAGATCAACGAGATCCTCGGTTATGAATACGGCCCGGTGGCCGTCCACCGCGACGATATGATTGTAAGTTAAGGAGTATGCATGCTTGAGCAGATGGGGAAGGCCGCGAAGCAGGCCTCCTGGCAGTTGGCGGTGCTGAGCACGGCAGAGAAAAACCGGGTGTTGGCGGTGATGGCGGACATGTTGGAAGCCCATAGCGACACGATTTTGCAGGCTAACGAGCAGGATATGGCGCAGGCGCGTGCGGCGGGGATGAGCGATGCGTTGCTGGACCGCCTGTTGCTGACGCCTGAGCGCCTGGCGGCCATTGCCAACGATGTGCGCCAGGTATGCCGCCTGAGCGATCCGGTTGGGCACGTATTGGACGGCAGCCTGTTGGACAACGGCCTGAAGTTGGAACGCCGCCGCGTGCCGCTGGGTGTGATTGGCGTGATTTATGAAGCGCGCCCCAACGTGACTATCGATGTGGCCAGCCTTTGCCTGAAAACCGGCAACGCGGTGATCCTGCGCGGCGGCAAAGAAACTTTCCATACCAACCAGGCGACGGTGAAAGTGATCCAGTTGGCGCTGGAGCAGTGCGGCCTGCCGGCGGCGGCAGTGCAGGCGATTGAAAGCCCGGATCGTGCGTTGGTGGCGGAGCTGCTGCGTATGGATCGCTATATCGACATGCTGATTCCACGCGGCGGCGCCGGCCTGCACAAGCTGTGCCGCGAACAGTCGACCATCCCGGTCATTACCGGCGGCATCGGCGTTTGCCATATCTATGTGGATGACAGCGTAGATGATGAAAAAGCGCTGGAGGTGATAGAAAATGCCAAAATCCAGCGCCCAAGCGCCTGTAACTCTGTCGAAACCTTGTTGGTTAACCGTGCCATTGCCGGCCGCTTCCTGCCTGCGCTGAGCGCGCGGATGGCCGAATTGGGCGTGACGCTGCATGCCAGCGAAGAAGCGTTGGCGCTGCTGGAGCAGGGCCCGGCGAAGGTGGTGCCGGTGGCCGCAGCGGATTACGAGGACGAATGGCTTTCGCTGGATTTGAATGTGGCGCTGGTGGCGGATATCGATCAGGCCATCGACCATATTCGCACCCATGGCACCAACCATTCCGATGCTATCCTGACGCGCTCCATGCGCAATGCCGAGCATTTTGTGCGCGCAGTGGATTCTTCCGCCGTGTACGTTAACGCCAGCACCCGCTTTACCGATGGCGGCCAGTTCGGCCTGGGGGCGGAAGTGGCGGTGAGCACCCAGAAACTGCATGCGCGCGGCCCCATGGGGTTGGATGCGCTAACCACCTATAAATGGATTGGTTACGGCGACGATCTGGTGCGCCGCTAAATTTGGCGCTGTTGGCCCCAGCAATACTGAAAAGCGCAGCAAGGCTGCGCTTTATTTTTGCGTATTTTATCTGCGAATCAGACCACAAAACGTGTACGGTTGATGAGATTTTCAGCGGTTAGCACGCTGCCTCTTGACTCTGGGGGGGCTTTTGCATAAGTTGTTCACCGCACGTTGGCATGCACTCAGCATTCCCGCCCCAAAGCCGATATAGCTCAGTTGGTAGAGCAGCGCATTCGTAATGCGAAGGTCGTAGGTTCGACTCCTATTATCGGCACCAGTTAAATCAATAACTTACTTGTCATTCGTTCCTTCTCTATCCTCCGTGTGGGACATATTTGGGACAAATCTACCTAAAATCGAGTCAATTTGCTGGGCGTGTTCGGTAAGATGATTTGGCGCCAGATGGGCATACCTTCTCACCATCTCTATCGATTCCCAGCCGCCCATTTCCTGCAGAACGGATATTGGTACTCCAGCCTGAACCAACCAGCTGGCCCAAGTGTGCCTCAGATCGTGAAACCTGAAATCCTCAATCCCCGCTCTTTTTAGTGCTGCTCTCCATGCTGTGTTTGCGTCGTAACGCATTTTTCGGACAACTGGAGCCTTGGTTCCATCCGGCTTTGTGCAACTCTCTCGGTACACGAAAACCCATTTATGGTGATGGCCTATTTGTCTTTTAAGCACTTTGCAGGCAGTATCGTTTAGCGCTATACCGATGGCTTTTCCTGATTTGCTATCTTCAGGATTAACCCAGGCTACACGACGCTGCATATCAATTTGTTGCCACTCAAGATTGATGATGTTCGATCTGCGCAAGCCGGTTGAGAGGGCGAACTCAACAACTGACTTTAGCGGCTCCGGGCATTCATCAATCAGCCTTTTTGCTTCGTTAGGCTCCAGCCAGCGAATTCGCTTATTCTTCGGCTGCGGTACACGAACTATTGGCGCCTTATCCAACATCCGCCAGTCACGCTCCGCAGTTCTAAGCAGCGCCTTAATGAACGCCAGGTGTGTAGCCTTTGTGGCCACTGCCGCTGGCTTTGATTCAAATTCTGGCATAGGCTTACCTTGCCGCCCTAGCGATATGGCACGGAGGCGCTGGTTTTCCTCATGCCTCCTGTTAGTCATATTTTGGATTGCGCTATATATCTGCCGCTCTGTCACATCTCGGAGCTGCATCCCTGAAAAATGAGAGAGCCAAAACTTGTTCCGGCTCTTGTCATCATCCAGCGACTTCTTGTGTGCCTTCTCCTGTAACCATCGCACACATGCCTCATCAAATAGCATGCCAGGTATTTCACCAAGCTTGCTTACCCGCCAGGCTTCAGCCTTCAACTTGTCGTGGAATTCCGCGGCCTGCCTTTTGTCCTTTGTTCCAAGAGATTGCTTAACACGCTTGCCGTTTGGCGTCGTGAAGCTGGTGTACCAAACTTCACCTCGTCGGAATAATGACATGGACTTCTCTCCTCATGTGCATCATCCGCGCTCACCGCCACAGTGTGGATCGGATTGTTCAGCGCAGCAATACACGCCTGTCTCGTTATTAGATATGGTGATCTGGGTTTTGTTGGGTCTTTGCGGGTGGCCGCAAGTCGGCCGGAGCGGATCCATGCAGTAATTGTGGGCGCCGAAACGCCCAGGAATTCGCAAGCCTCATCCCGCGTTAGGCTGAATTTCTCCATAGAAGCCTCTACTTTTCTGCGTACACCTGATGGCACACGTAGTTAAGCTGCAGCCATGCCGGAGGTTTAGCTGGCAGAGCCGCGGCTATTTTCTTCGCTTGTTTGTCGAGTAGTTCTCGGTAGGTGAGGGTGTTGTTGGGTGATTTGTATTCGGTGATTACTGCTTTTGCGAGGGTGTATAGGGCATTGTCAATTTGTGCATCCATGCCGACTCCTGGCTTGCGATAGCAACTTGTCGAACATCATGCCTAACCGTACGGCGGTCATAACCTGCTCGGGCTCGCCGGTCAAATATGTCGGCCTTGGCGCTTGCGTGAAAGGTTTGGAATAGGTTTGAAACCCGTCATCAACTTTCATCACCCGGATTGCATAGCTACGACCTTTCTCTGCCTTCCGAAAGTCGGCTTGAATAAACGGCGATGAGCGCATAGCTTTGCGCAGGGTAGCCGAACTGTCTGGTATTGCTACTGCACTGAAAGCCCCACGATGGATACGCACCGTCGACGGAGTGAAATATATCGATGAGGTGGTCGCATGAATCAACCGTACAGGCATCTCGTAATCGGCAGTTTTTAGAGCGGCGACAAGGGAATGATCGATGAAAGGGAAACATGCTGCAGTTTCTGAGCGCACAGTTCAATAGAAAATCCATACCCCAGAAAGCAAAAAACCAGCCATCAGGCTGGTTTCTTTGAATAAGTGGTGCCCGGACTCGGAATCGAACCAAGGACACGGGGATTTTCAATCCCCTGCTCTACCGACTGAGCTATCCGGGCAACGGGGCGCATTAAACCGTAAAGGCTCGCCGGCGTCAACGGCTTTCTGTCGCAAAGTGGTGCGGTTGTTCTATTTTTATTCAGCTTTGTGTGGGTAATGGCTGCGTCGCCGCTGTGGGCACAGGCGGTAGCGGTAGCAGGCCGTTACATTATGCGCGCGGTTACCTCCATTTATTCTTTTGCTGGGTGATTAATCACTTAAATAACAGTTAATTAAGTTAACTTCTTGTTGAAGGGAAATCGAACAATTGTTACTTGAACCCCATAAAGAAACGTGTAATCATTGCGCAAATTTTAGCACTTAACATCACGGTGATATCGCTCATCAACGTTAGAGGACTGCAGGCATGACTGGTTGGGTTGTTCAGGCGCTTTCGCGCACCAGACATCTGATGATGCCCTCGCTCCGCCGTGATTTCCCCCGCACGCTGTATACCCGATTACCTTCGCCCCCCATGCGGTGAGGGCGCCGCTATGCTCGCTGTTAGGCATTATTAAAAATAGCGCTGTGGCGCTGATTTTACTGATGTCTATCGGTTGTGGCTGAACCCAGTCCCCGATAACTGCCTGCGCTCAACGCATCAGGCTGGCCGCGCTTGCAGATAAGCTGCAATGCGAGCATCACATGGCCGGGGTAGCCTTTGTTATCCTTTAACGTATGTGCCTGTGGCACACCTCATCCTTAACAGTTTGAGAGTTCGCTTTATGAAAGAATTGAAAATAGCAACAAGCGCCAATCTGGTCGCCAGCATTGAAACCCTGCGCCAGGTTGTGCGCATCGAACAGACCGACTACACCGACGTTGCCGCGGCGGTGGTGTCTGTGGCTGATGTGAATGCCGGTATCCTGGCTGAACTGAAGGCCACCGGGTTTGATATCCCAATGTTTGTTGCTGTTGAAGGGGACGAACACCTGTCCCCGGATTTCCTGCCGTTGATTACCGGCGTATTTGCGCTAACGCCCGCCACCAAAGCGTTTTATATGGCGCAGTTGGAAGCGGCTGCGGATGCCTATGAGCAGGCATTGTTGCCGCCGTTCTTCAGCACCCTGAAAACCTATGTGGAAATGAAAAACGCCACCTTTGCCTGCCCCGGCCACCAGGGCGGCGAGTTTTTCCGCAAGCACCCGGCGGGGCGCAAGTTCTTCGAGTTTTATGGCGAAACCCTGTTCCGCTCCGACATGTGCAACGCAGATGTCAAACTCGGCGATTTGCTGATCCATGAAGGATCGGCCAAGGATGCGCAAAAGCACGCGGCGCGCGTATTCAACGCCGATAAAACCTACTTTGTGCTTAACGGCACCTCGGCGGCTAATAAAGTGGTGACCAATGCGCTGCTGACGCGTGGCGATCTGGTGCTGTTCGATCGCAACAACCATAAATCCAACCACCACGGCGCGCTGATCCAGGCCGGCGCCACGCCGGTGTATCTGGAAACCGCCCGCAACCCGTTTGGCTTTATCGGCGGCATTGATTCGCACTGCTTTAACGAAGGCTATCTGCGTGAACAGATCCGCGAAGTGGCGCCCGAGAAGGCCAACCTGGCGCGGCCGTTCCGCCTGGCGATCATCCAACTTGGCACCTATGACGGCACCATCTACAACGCCCGGCAGGTGATCGACACCATTGGCCACCTGTGCGATTACATTCTGTTTGATTCTGCCTGGGTGGGCTACGAAGGTTTTATCCCGATGCTGAAAGAGTGCTCGCCGCTGCTGCTGGAGCTGGATGAGCATGATCCTGGCATCTTTGTCACCCAATCGGTGCATAAGCAGCAGGCGGGGTTCTCGCAAACGTCGCAGATCCATAAAAAAGACGATCACATCAAGGGGCAAAAGCGCCATTGCAACCATAAGCACCTGAACAACGCTTTTATGCTGCATGCCTCAACCAGCCCGTTTTATCCGCTGTTTGCCGCGCTGGACGTTAACGCCAAAATGCATGCCGGCGCCGCTGGCCGCCGGATGTGGATGGACTGCGTGTATCTGGGGATCGAAACGCGCAAGCAACTGCTGGCACGCTGCGAAATGCTGAAGCCGTTTATCCCGCAGCAGGTGGCCGGCAAGCCCTGGCAAGATTATGAAACCAGCGCCATCGCTGACGATGCGCGCTTCTTCAGCTTTGTGCCGGGCGAACACTGGCACGGCTTTGCCGGCTATGCGCAGGATCAGTACCTGGTCGATCCGTGCAAACTGCTGCTGACCACGCCGGGGATTGATGCCGCAACCGGCCAATACACCGAGTTTGGTATCCCGGCCACCATTTTGGCCAACTTCCTGCGTGAAAACGGCATCGTGCCGGAGAAATGCGATCTCAACTCGATCCTGTTCCTGCTCACGCCGGCGGAAAACCCGGCCAAGATGGAACTGCTGGTGGATATGCTGGTGCAGTTTGAGCGCTATGTTGCGGAGGATGCGCCGTTGAGCGAGGTATTGCCGACGGTCTATCGCAAGAACGAACAGCGTTACCGTGGCTACACCATTCGCCAGCTGTGCCAGGAAATGCACGATCTGTACGTGAGCTATGATGTGAAGCAACTGCAGAAAGAAATGTTCCGCCAGGCCCATTTCCCGCCGGTGATGATGAACCCGCAGGATGCCAACGTGGAGTTTATCCGCGACAACGTGGAACTGGTGCCGATCGGCCAGGCGGCGGGCCGTATTGCCGCCGAAGGGGCGTTGCCTTACCCACCGGGCGTACTGTGCGTGGTGCCGGGGGAAGTTTGGGGCGGAGCGGTGCAGCGCTATTTCCTAGCGCTGGAAGAGGGGATTAACCGGTTGCCGGGGTTCTCGCCGGAACTGCAGGGCGTTTATATCGAGAAAAAAGACTACGGCTGGAAGCGGATCTTCGGCTATATGATCAAGCAATAACAGTAAGGGCCGGCGATCAACCGGCCCTTACCGTATTCGGCGGCCCATCACAGTGATTGCCCCCGTTTGGCGCTACCTGCGGCGGTAGCTCTTCTGCGCGGTGTTAACCTTCACCAGATAACGGCGCGATTCGGCCGCCGGGTGCTTGGTGGTCAGCGTCAGGTACACATCGCCAGGCTGCATACTGTTGATAATATCAACGGCGCGCGAACGATCACTGGAAAACACCCGCAACACGCTGCCGGCGCCGCCGTTATAGGCGGTGATCACCGCGTAGCGGCGCGAAGTCGGGTTCTGAATGCCGCCCAGATAGGTGCCCTGCAGCAGCGCCAGATAAGCGGTGCCGGTATCGATGTTGTTTTCCGGATCGAACAGGTAGCTACGGCTTGGCGTGCCCCATTTCCCGCGCAGTTTAAACACATCCTTGCCGGCGGTGTGTTGCACCACCTGCATCAGGCCAAGCGCGTCGGAACCGCTCACCGCATAGGGGTTGAAGCTGGATTCTGTCTGCATGATGGCCAGGATCAGCGACTCTTCCACGCCGTATTTTTCCGAAGCCTTGCGCACCATCGGCAGGTATTTGTGCGCACGTTTATCCAAATGGTTTGGCACCAGTTGGATGGTTACTGAGTAGATCACGTGCAGGCCGGAGTTGCGTTTTTGCAGCTTGGTCTGCACCAGATAATCGGCAAAGTGCGCAGCGCGCCATTCCCAGCGGATCGGCTGATCATTGTTATCCAGCACCTGGCCGTACAGGAACGGCTCTTTACTGATCTGGATATCATTGGCGTCGGAATAGAGATCCACCGAGCCCGGATCGTCGCCCATCAGCAGGGTGGTGATAATCGCCTTGCGCAGGCTGGCGGCCGGATCGGTTGGCGAGATGGTCTCGAACGTAATGGTACCGGCATCAAAGTTGATGTGGCTACGCGTCAGGTACTGATCGGTATATTTTACGTAATCTTTTGGCCCGGCGATCAGAACCTCGTTCAGCCCCCAAATGTTCTCAATGTTGTGGGCAAATTGGCCCATCAGGATGTCGAAGGCGTTGGTGTCTTTCACCCAGGCTTCGTTGTACTCATCGCTTTTTTTACCAGAACAGGAAATCAGTAAGGGTGCTATCACTAGCAAAGCTAAAATTTTCTTCATCTTAAGCCGTATCATGATGAATTATATAAATATATTCAGGGGCCAGCGCCAGGCCCCGAAACACCTATTCGCTCGGTGGCGTGTAGCCTTCGATGTGGACGTCATGCCCTTCAAACAGGAATTTGGTCATCTCGCCTTCCAGAAGCTTGCGATCCTCCGGGTTCATCATGCTCAGCTTTTTCTCGTTAATCAGCATGGTTTGTTTTTTCATCCATTCTGCCCAGGCTTCTTTCGAGATTTCGTTAAAAATGCGTTTGCCGATTTCACCCGGATAGAGTTGAAAGTCCTGGCCTTCGGCTTCCCGTTGCAGGTAAGTACAAAAGATGGTTCTGCTCATGCTAATTCCTCATCAATGGCGCTGTTACCAAATAAACTGTGTTGGATCGGGTGCTTTGCCAACTGCAATAGCAGGCGCTCTACCGGCGCGGCGAGCCCAACCGATGGCGGCTGCGCTAAGTTATACCAGAGACCGTTGCCCTCATCCATGCCGCAGCCTGGCTTATCGAGCGGCTGCCACATAGGCACAATATCCAAGTGGAAATGGCTGAAGGTATGGCGAAATGCGTTGAGCTGTACCAAACGGCTGCCTTTCAGACCACGTTGTTGCAGCCAGAGTTCCAAATCGGCCTCGGCGGTGAACTGCGGGAAGCAAAACAGGCCGCCCCACAGGCCAACGGCGGGGCGCTGTTCCAGCCATACGTGATCGCCGTGCTGCAACAGTAAAAAGTAGGCGGTTTTTTCCGGCAGCGTCTGCTTGGGTTTCTTGCCTGGGTATTTTGCCCAGCTATGATTAGCGTAGGCCATGCAGCCGGTATTGAGCGGGCACAGTTCGCATTTGGGGCGGGTGCGGGTGCACACCATTGCGCCCAGATCCATCATCGCCTGGTTGAACTGGCCAACGCCCTGCGCCGGGGTGACGTCGGTGCTGATTTGCCACAGGCGGTTTTCCACCTCTTTTTTCCCTGGCCAGCCTTCCACGGCGTAGCAGCGCGCCAGCACGCGTTTTACGTTGCCGTCGAGGATCGGATAGTGCTGCCCAAGCGATAAAGACAGGATGGCGCCGGCCGTTGAGCGGCCGATGCCGGGCAGCGCGGCAATTTCTTCAAAGCTGGTCGGGAATTCGCCGCCGTGCTGTGCCACAATAGTTTGCGCTGCCTTATGCAAATTTCTGGCCCGCGCGTAGTAGCCAAGCCCGGTCCACAGGTGCAGCACCTCGTCCAGCGGCGCTTCAGCCAAGGCGCGCACGTTGGGAAAGCGGGCCATAAAACGCTGGAAATAGGGAATAACGGTGGCCACCTGGGTTTGTTGCAGCATCACCTCAGAGAGCCATACCTGATAAGGCGTTTTATCCAGTTGCCACGGCAGCGTTTTACGGCCGCAGCGTTGATACCATTCAAGCACCAGGTGCGAGAACTGCTGTGCTTGCATCATAAGTGGGTTTCGTGTTCGGCAGTCAAATAAAGTAAAGCGCGATTGCAGCATAGAGTCAGTGGGCTGTAAACCGGAACTTTCCTACGCAGGCAGTCCGGCTGCCGCAAGCGGCAACTTTATCGGCGCAACCATGCCGTTAACCAATAAGTAGGTTGTATTGTTTTTGTATCTTTGCATAATGCGCGTTTCCTTCATTGGTAGCCAAACAGACAGAAAACACGATGATTAATGACGTCATATCCCCGGAATTTGATGAGAACGGCCGCCCAATGCGCCGTATCCGCAGTTTTGTCCGCCGCCAGGGGCGGTTAACCAAAGGCCAGCAGCACGCGCTGGATAACTATTGGCCGGTGATGGGCGTGGAATATCAGGCTGAACCGGTCGATCTGGCGGCGCTGTTTGGGCGCGAAGCGCCGGTGGTGCTTGAAATTGGCTTTGGCATGGGGGCTTCGCTGGTCACGATGGCGAGCAATAACCCGCAGCAGAACTTCCTGGGGATTGAAGTTCACTCTCCGGGCGTGGGCGCCTGCCTGGCCGACGCCCATGAAGCGGGCCTCGGCAACCTGCGCGTGATGTGCCATGACGCGGTGGAAGTGCTGGAAAACATGATCCCGGACGGCTCGCTGGATATGGTGCAGCTGTTTTTCCCGGATCCCTGGCATAAAGCGCGCCACAACAAGCGCCGTATCGTGCAAACGCCGTTTGTGGAACTGGTGCTGCGCAAGCTGAAAGTCGGTGGCGTATTCCATATGGCGACCGATTGGCAACCCTACGCAGAACATATGCTGGAGGTTATGCGCGGCGTCGCGGTGTACCGTAACCTTTCGGCCGATAATGATTACGTACCGCGGCCGGATTCACGGCCGTTAACCAAATTTGAATTACGTGGCCAACGTCTGGGGCATGGCGTTTGGGATTTGATGTTTGAGAGGAGAGCATAATGGCTAAGAACCGCAGTCGTCGTTTACGCAAGAAGTTACATATTGATGAGTTTCAGGAGCTGGGTTTCTCTGTTGCCTGGAGTTTTGCGCCCGGCACCAGCGTTGAGGATATCGACAGCACGCTGGATGCGTTTATTGACGACGTGATTGAACCCAATAGCCTGGCCTTTGACGGCAGCGGTTACCTGCGGTGGGAAGGGCTGATCTGCCTGCAGCAAATCGGCCATTGCACCGAGCAGCATCGCGAACTGGTGAAAAACTGGCTGGAAGCGCGTGGCCTGGTTGAGGTTAAAGTCAGCGATTTGTTCGATATCTGGTGGGATTGAGATTGCCTGGCGCGGGGCGCAAAGCGCCCCGATATAGCGCCGGTGCGGCAGACTGGGCGCCCAGCCTGTTTTTGATAGGATGGCCAGGTGCCTGTTTGCGATGTGTGGAGTGGCGGGGTGGTTACAGCATTAAACAACGCGTTGCTGGATGAGATCCTGCAACAGGTTCGCCCGTTGATTGGCAAAGGCAAAGTGGCGGGATATATCCCGGCACTGGCCGAAGTCCCGGCCGATCGGCTGGGCATCGCCGTGTGTACCGTTAACGGCGACATGTTTCAAGCCGGCGACGCCGGCGAGCGCTTTTCAATTCAGTCGATTTCCAAGGTGCTGAGCCTGACGCTGGCGCTAACGCGCTATCACGAAAGCGAAATCTGGCAGCGGGTGGGGAAAGAGCCTTCCGGCCTGCCGTTCAATTCGCTGTTGCAGTTGGAGATGGAGCAGGGCAAGCCGCGCAACCCGTTTATCAACCCGGGGGCGCTGGTGGTCTGCGACATGCTGCAAACCCGGCTCAGCGCGCCGAAACAGCGGATGCTGGAGGTGGTGCGCCAGCTCGCCTGTGAAGACGATCTGGCCTACGACGCGCGCGTGGCGCGTTCGGAGTTTGAACATTCCGATCGCAATGCCGCGATTGCCTATTTGATGAAGTCGTTCGGCAACTTTGAAAACGATGTGCTCACCGTTTTACGCACTTATTTTCATTACTGCGCGCTGCGCATGAGCTGCGTCGAACTGGCGCGCTGCTTTATCTATCTGGCTAACCATGGCCGCGATTTGCAGGGCAATGCGGTGATTAGCCCGCTGCAATCGCGCCAGATTAACGCCCTGATGATGACCTGCGGCATGTACGACGGCGCCGGCGAATTCGCCTACCGCGTCGGGATGCCGGGCAAGTCTGGCGTGGGCGGCGGCATTATCGCCATCGTGCCGGAGGAGATGGCGATTGCGGTATGGTCACCGGAGCTGGATCCTTCCGGTAACTCGCTGGCGGGAACTGCGGCGCTGGAGTTGTTGTCTGAACGAATCAACCGTTCAATTTTTTAGTGCCACCTCGGAAGGGAGTCAGAAGACGATATGTTAAAGAAAACCGGGTTAGCCTTATTGCTGCTGGTGGTCGGGCAGGCGCATGCCGCTTATCAGTGCAGCGTAAAGCCCCAGGATGATGTGATTATCAGTCCGCATAACGTCCAGGTGGTCGGTGCCGGCGGCGATCTGCAAATTTCACCGGACGGCGATGTGATCCGCAACGGCAAAACGCTCAGCCTGGACGACACCCAGCGCCAAAAGGCATTCAGCTACCAAAGCGCACTGCGTAAAGATCTGCCATGGATCGATCGCGGCGCCGCTCAGCACCTGGAAAAGGCGCGCGTGGCGCTGGATCGCGTGATTGTCGAACAGTTGGGCAGCGGCAGCAACGTGCGCAACCGCTTGAGCACCCTTAACGATCAGCTTAAACAGCAGATGGGGCGCATTATCGAACACCGCAGCGATGGTCTGGCCTTTCATCATAAGGCGATCGATCAGGTGGAACAGGACGGCCGCAATATCGTGCAGCAAAGCATGGGCGGCGTGTTGCAAGACAGCCTGAATGAGATGGGGGTGAAGCAGGTGGCCAATAGCAACGGCAACCCGCTGCAGGCGATTATGGGCAACCTGGGGGGGCTGCAGCAGGCCATCCAAAACGAGTGGAACAGCCAGGAGCAGGATTTTCAGAATTTTGGCCGCGATGTGTGCAACCGCGTCATCGCTCTGGAAAACCAGCGTAAAGATTTACTCAACGTCTTGAAATAACCGCATTGTCGTTAACGGGCAGGGGGCACCCCCTGCCGACGTTATTCATCCGCCAAAAACAGTTCCAACAGCGAGTTGAGGAACAGTTTGCCTTTCTCGGTAATTTGCCAGTGCTCTGGCGTTTCAATCAGATAGCCCTTGGCCAGCGCTTCATCCAACTGCGGGCGGATCACGCTTTCCGCTAACCCGGTGTAATGGCAAAAATCGGCGCGCGGCGCTGCTTCCAGCAGCCGAAAACGATTCATGAAGAATTCAAACGGCCGTTCCTCGGCGCACACGTCATACTGCCGGGCCATATAGTCCCCGCGCATAAAGCCGCGTGGGTGCTTGGTCTTGATGGTGCGCAGGATGCGCCCGTCGCTGAAGGTCAGTTTGCCGTGGGCGCCGCAGCCAATCCCCAGGTAATCGCCAAAGCGCCAATAGTTGAGGTTATGCTGGCACTGGTAGCCCGGCTTGGCATAGGCCGACGTTTCATATTGCTGATAGCCGGCGGCGCTCAGCAGCGCATGCCCCTGCTGGAAGATATCCCACAGCGCGTCGTCGTCCGGCAGCACCGGCGGGCGCGAGCTGAACAGCGTGTTGGGTTCGATGGTCAACTGATACCAGGACAAATGCGGCGGGTTGAGGGCAATGGCCTGGCGTAGATCGTCCAGCGCTTCTTCCAGCGATTGGTCCGGCAGGCCGTGCATCAGGTCAAGGTTAAAGCTACGTAGCCCCAGCCCAGTGGCTAGCCGTGCGGCGCGCCGGGCCTCTTCCGGGCCGTGAATGCGCCCCAGGCGCGTTAATTTCTCTGCGCTGAAGCTCTGCACCCCAATCGAAATGCGGTTCACCCCGGCCTGTTGGTAGCCGCTGAAACGGTCGGCCTCGACGGTGCCGGGGTTGGCCTCCATGGTGATCTCGGCATCGGCCGCCACCGGGATGCGCGCACGCACGCCATCCAGCAATGCCTGCATCGCATCGGCCGACAGCAGGCTTGGCGTGCCGCCGCCGATAAAAATGGTGCTGACGCCGCGGCCGCTGGTCAGGGGCAGATCGGCGCTCAGATCCACCAGCAGATGATCGACATATTCCCGGTGCGGCACCTCGCCTTTCAGGGCGTGCGAGTTGAAATCGCAGTACGGGCATTTTTGCACGCACCAGGGAATATGGATATACAGGCTGAGCGGCGGCAGGTGCAGGGCATTACTTGGCATTACGCAGGGCTTCCAGCATCAGGGTTAACGCCTTGCCACGGTGCGACACGGCGCTTTTCTCTTCGCGGGTCAGCTCGGCGGCGGTGCGCCCCAGTTCCGGCACGTAGAAAATAGGATCGTAGCCAAAGCCGCCCTGGCCGGCCGGTTCGGCGGTAATCTCACCGGCCCAACTGCCGTGGAACACCAGCGGCGTTGGATCTTGCGCGTGGCGCAGATAAACCAGCACGCAGTGGAACTGTGCGCCGCGGCTGCCCGGCGGCACCTCTTTCAGCGCCGCCAGCAGTTTTTCCAGGTTTTGTTGATCGCTGGCGTCCTCGCCGGCGTAGCGTGCGGAATAGATGCCCGGCGCGCCGCCTAGGGCATCCACCGCCAGGCCGGAATCGTCGGCAATGGCCGGCAGGCCGGTAACCTGAGCGGCATGGCGCGCCTTCAGGATCGCGTTTTCGATAAACGTCAGGCCGGTTTCCTCGGCGGATTCCACCCCCAGATCGGTCTGGGCGACCACATCCAGGCCGAAATCGGCCAGCAGGCTGGCAAGCTCGCGTACCTTACCGGGATTGCCGGTGGCAAGAACCACTTTTTGCATGATGAGACTACCTTGAAAATTATTCGATGAGTGCAGCGACCACGGCGGGGATCTGTTGCGGGTTCATGATGCGCAGCTGTTTGTGCCGCCCCAGATCGCCTTTCTCGATGATGACGTTGCTTTTCGCCACTTTGAACTGCTTGGCGATGAACTTGATGAGATGGGCATTGGCCTGGCCGTCCACCGGCGGAGCCGTGATGGCGACTTTTAATTCGTCGCCATGCAGGCCAACAATCTGGTCGCGGCTGGCTTTCGGCTGAATATATAGCCTGAGCGCCAGCCCGTCCAGTAGAGGGGTTACCGCACTCACAGCAGGAACCAGATTTCGCCGAACAGATCCATCCCCAGGTAGTTGATCAGATAGAGGATCAGGATCACCACCATGGCGGAAAAATCAATGCCGCCCATCGCCGGGAGCACGCGGCGGATCGGCGCCATCAACGGTTCGGTAAGCTGATACATCACGTAATCAAGCGGGTTGCGCCCCTGGCTTATCCAGCTCATCAGCGCGCGGATGATCATCACCCAGAAGATCAGGTAACCGGCCGACTTCACCAGCGAGATCAGGCCAAACAGCAGGTTATACGGGCTGAGCGCAATGGCGCCGCCCTGTATCAGCAGCAACAGCGGATACTTGATGGTCATCAACAGGAACGCCAGCAGCAGCGACGCGCTGTCGATCGGCCCCAGCGGCGGGATGATGCGGCGCAGTGGGCCCACCAGCGGCTGGGTGATTTTAACCACGAATTGTGAAAACGGGTTGTAGAAGTCGGTGCGCGCCCACTGCATCCAAATACGCAGCAGGAGCACCATCACGTAAAGATCGATAACGGTTTTGACCAGAAAAGTCAGTGTCAGCATGTAGTGGCCTTTCTCCTTAGCGCCTATCCCGGTAGGCTATTTTGCTTGTGCTCGGCAGGATAGGCTGTGTTGGTGATTTTATCGGTTAAAACAGCTTTTCCATTTCCTGCGCCCGGTTGACCGCAGCCTGCATCGCTTTGGCGACGGTTGCCGGCAATTGCTGTTCATTGAACACCCGCAGCGCTTCGGCGGTGGTGCCGCCTTTTGAGGTCACCTGTTCACGCAGCGTGGAAAGCGGCGTATCCGGGTTGGCCTCAACCAGCGCGGCGGCGCCGGCGGCGGCCTGCTGCACCAGCTCACGCGCCGCCTGGCTGCTAAAGCCCATACGTTCGGCTTCTTGTTGCATGGCTTCCATAAACAGGAAGAAGTAGGCCGGGGCGCTGCCGGCAGCGGCAATCACGCCATTGATGCCCTGTTCTTCATCCACCCAGCTCACTTTCCCCACCGCGCTCATCAGCGCGCTGGTGTAATCCCGATCTGCCTGGCTGACCTGCGGCGGCGCGTACAGGCCGCTCATGCCCTTGCCCACCAAAGACGGGGTGTTGGGCATGATACGCACGATGCTCAGCTTATCGCCCAGCAACTGGTAAAAGCGGCTGACTTGCACCCCGGCCGCGATGGAAAGCACCAGCTTGCCGCTGAAATCCACCTGTTCCTGCAGTGGTTTGCAGACATCGGCCATCATCTGCGGCTTCACCGCCAGCACGATCACCTGCGCTTCGCGCGCGCAGGCGGCGTTGTCGCCACTGCTGTTGATGCCGTATTCCGCCGCCAGCGCATCCCGATTTTTCGCCGACGGGGCGCAGACGCTGATGGCGTTAGCCGGGTAGCCGCCGGCAACCAGGCCGGCGATAATCGCACGGGCCATATTGCCTGCGCCGATAAAGGTAATCTTGCGATGCTGCATCAAATCCCTCGTCTTTTCTGTCAGGCCTGTGAGTAATCACGGGCGCCAAAAATTGCGGTGCCAATGCGCACCAGGGTACTGCCTGCGGCAATGGCCGCCGCCATATCATCCGTCATGCCCATCGACAGCGTATCCACCTGCGGGTAGTGCTGTTTCAACTGCAGGAACGCATCGTTCATCTGCTGGAAAACCGCCAACTGGCGCTGATAGTCCGTTTCTACCGCTGGGATCGCCATCAGGCCGCGCAGCCGAAGATGGGGCAGGGCGGTGACGGCCTGCGCCAGTGCCGGCAGCTCAGCCAATACAATGCCAGATTTGCTTGATTCATCGCTGATATTTATTTGAATCAGCACGTTTAGCGGCGCCATGCCCGCCGGGCGCTGTGCGCTCAGGCGTTGGGCGATGCGCAGACGATCGACGGTGTGGCACCAGGCGAAGTTCTCCGCCACCAGCCGGCTTTTATTGGATTGCAGCGGGCCGATAAAGTGCCACTCCAGCTCCGCGCCCTGTGGCAACTGGCTAAAGTGCTGAATTTTATCCACGCCTTCTTGCACATAGTTCTCGCCAAAGGCGCGCTGGCCGGCGGAAATCGCTTCTGCGATCGCCGCCACAGGTTTGGTTTTGCTTACCGCAAGCAATGTCACTTCTGCTGGATTGCGCGCGCAGCTTTGCGCAGCGGCCGCAATACGGCTCCTGACATCCTGCAGATTCTGTTGAATAGTGCTCATTATTGACCCAGGAGATTGAGATGGACATCAATGAATTTGTGGCCCTTAGTGTAAAGCATAATGCCTCTGATCTGCACCTTTGTACCGGCCATCTGCCGATGTTGCGTATTGATGGCCGGCTACAGCCGCTGCCCGGCGCGCTGCAATTAACCGCCACGGCCATGGCGGCGTTGTGTTCACAACTGCTGGCGCCCGCCGAACAACGGCGCCTGCGGCAGGAAGGCCAGCTCGACAAAGCCGTGGCGTTGCCCGGCGGCAGCCGGTTGCGGGCTAACGTTTTTCTGCAGCATTTGGGGGTATCCATCGCCCTGCGGCGTATTGCCGAGCGTTGCCCCACGCTGGAACAACTGCAGGCGCCGCCGATAATGGCCGCGTTGGCGCAGCGGGAAGACGGTTTGATCCTGGTGACGGGGGCCACCGGCAGCGGCAAATCGACGACGTTGGCGGCGATGATCGATCACATCAATCAACATCAGCCATGCCATATCCTGACGCTGGAAGATCCCATCGAGTTTATTCACCACAGCCGCCGCGCGTTGATTCAGCAGCGCGAACTGGGGCGGGATACGCCGGATTTTGACGGCGCACTACGCGCTGCCCTGCGTGAAGATCCGGATGTGATTTTACTGGGGGAATTGCGGGATACCGCCACCATTCGGCTGGCGTTGACCGCTGCGGAAACCGGCCACCTGGTGTTGGCTACGTTGCATACCCGCGGCGCGCCGCAGGCGGTGGAGCGGCTGGTGGACGTGTTCCCGGCGGATGAGAAACCCTACGTGCGCGCCCAACTGGCGAACAGCCTGCAGGCGGTGATCGCCCAGCGGTTATTATGCCAACACCGCGCTGGCCGGGTGGCAGTGTTTGAAATCCTGACCGCCACGGCGGCGGTCAGCAGTATGATCCGCGAAGGCAAAACGCATCAGCTCGCCAGCCTGCTGCAAACCGGTGCGCAGGCGGGCATGCAAACCTTTGAACAGGGCCTGCGGCAGCGGATCCAGGCCGGCCTGCTGGGGGCAGAGGCTAGCCCGGATGCTGCTCAAACCAGCTTTCCAGAATGACCACCGCAGAGGCTGAATCCACACTGCCTTTGTCCAGCGCGCGGAAGCCGCCGCGATCAAACAGGTGCGCGCGGCTTCAACGGTGCTCAGGCGTTCGTCATGAAGCGTGACTTCGCAGCCGAAGTGGCCATGCAGGCGGTTGGCATCGACCAGTGGCCGCGTGTCGTTTATCGCGAATGGTGGCATAACTCGTGTGCGATGCGCTACAAATGGCACTGTAGCGGCATAAGCGCCCGAAGAATGTCATTGTTTCGCGGTGCCTGTGGCGGTCTTAGCCCGGAGCAATTTGAAAATCAGAATCTCGCATAGGGCCGTTTCTACTTTATGTAAGTAAGATCAGTGGGTTGAAATGGTTTGAGTAATGCCCTATGAGCATAAATCATGAGTTTTTCGATGCTAGATCTTCGGCTATGATTGCCCTATGTACGACAACGAAGGTCTGTATCTATGGACGCAACGAAGATCGCAGAGGGCATATGAGGCAGTATCAAGGGAATGCCAGCGAGTCTCTACATGGGTGTGAAGCGGACATACATTAGTACAGGTGCATTAGGGTATGAACGCCAGCGACGAAATGAACGAGAGGATGTACGTTTTTACACGGTAATCAAGGCATTAATACGAAATGAAGAACCATTACGCCGTCTGATTACCATTGTCATTACAGAGTTTTACAACAAGCTTGATGAGCATGGTAAACAGGCAGTTCATAACCAGATCGGCTACGGTACTGGTAGGTTAGCAGGCCGGGTAGGGGCTCAGATCCTCACATCGCAGGTGGTAGCTTCATCGATAGTGAGATTTGCCAGAGGTAGTAACGCATGGAAAGCGTTATATAGATTCGGTGCGAGTTTTACGATTAGTGCCGGATTATGGCAGGGACTCATTGAAGAAGCGGCCTTAGCAAGTCGCAGAATGCAACAACACTATCCACATATCTACTGGAAGGTGCAGCCGCAAGGTTTAGACATGATCTACTTTGTAGTAGAAGACCAATTGAAACCCTATCTTGAATTCATCAGCAGTCATCCAGAAATGTGTAAAAGGATTAGCAATGAAATTTGTAAACTGGCTGGCTAAAAGTGTTGGTTGGCTTCTGGCACATGCTATAGAAGGAACAATAACAGTAGCGATGAGCTTTATCGCTCTCGCATCATTTTATATCTTTGATAGCCTGACAACGAAATTTATTGGTTTTTTTGGAGCAATAATCATTGGTTACCTCTCAGCATATTACTTCGGTAAATTACGCGGAGAAGGCAAGGACTAAATCTTGACTATCAGGTATATCTAACATACCTGATAGTATTTTTTACACCTGCCAGTATCCCCGAACCAGATTATTTACCTTAAAAATAAACCGCCATTGTATCGAATTATTGTGTTGCCTTTGAACAGCGGATCCAGGCCGGCTCTGCTGGGGGCAGAGGCTAGCCCGGATGCTGCTCAAACCAGCTTTCCAGAATGACCACCGCAGAGGCCGAATCCACGCTGCCTTTGTCCAGCGCGCGAAAGCCGCCGCGATCAAACAGGTGCGCGCGTGCTTCAACGGTGCTCAGGCGTTCGTCATGCAGCGTGACTTCGCAGCCGAAGCGGCCATGCAGGCGGTTGGCAAACTTACGGGCGCGGGCGGTCAGCGGCTGCTCGGTGCCGTCCATGTTCAACGGCAGGCCGACGATCACCAAATCCGGCTGCCACTCTTTCAGCAGGCGCTCGATCTTCTGCCAGTCCGGGGTGCCGTCCTGCGCCTTGAACGCCGCTAGCGCTCGCGCGGTGCCGGTAATCTCCTGGCCGATAGCTGCACCGATGCTTTTGGTGCCGAAATCAAAGGCGATAAGAGTACGGTTGCTCATCAGGCGTGCCCCGCATGGTTGGCGATGCTGCGGATATCTATTCCCAGGCGGTTTGCCGCTTCACGCCAGCGGTTGGCGATCGGCGTATGGAACAGGATATCGGCATCGGCTTCGATGGTCAGCCAGGTATTTTCCAGCACTTCTTGTTCCAGTTGGCCTTTTTCCCAACCGGCATAGCCCAGCGCCACCAGCACATCGTCGGGTTGCTCCGCCGTGCCGAGGGTTTCCAGCACGTCTTTTGACGTGGTGATCATGGTGTCGGCAGAGATCATGATGCTAGAGGCAAAGCCTTCACAGGGGGTGTGCAGAATAAAACCGCGATCGTCCGCCAGTGGGCCGCCGGCAAATACCGGCTTGTCCAGGCTAATGGCCGGATCGCGCGGGGAAGGGGCGATCTTCAACTTATGCAACACGCTTTCCACCGTAAATTGCTCCATCGGTTTATTGATCACCAACCCCATGGCGCCATCGTCGTTGTGCTCGCACAGGTAGATCACCGAGTGCTTAAAACGGGGATCCTGCATAGTTGGCATGGCAATCAGGAAATGGTGTTGTAAATTCATCGTGTTATATAAGGCTCATCCGGTTGAAAGTGAGCCGCCGTAAGTCATGCGGCCTACAGTGTGCAAAGCACGGGCGGGGTTGGCGCCCGTGCTGGCGTTGGTTTTACTTGGCGGCCAAACGTTTTTCGATGGCGTCCATGAGCATGCCGGTAATCGAAACCGGGAACGCAGCTTCGATCTCACGCACACAGGTTGGGCTGGTGACGTTGATTTCGGTCAGGCGATCGCCGATCACGTCCAGGCCAACGAAGATCAGGCCCTTTTCTTTCAACGTTGGCGCAACGGCGCGAGCGATCGCCCAATCGCTTTCGCTCAGCGGGCGCGCTTCGCCGCGGCCGCCGGCCGCCAGGTTGCCGCGGGTTTCGCCCTGCGCAGGGATGCGCGCCAGGCAATACGGCACTGGCTCACCGTCCACCATCAGGATGCGTTTGTCGCCGTCTTTGATGGCCGGCAGGAAGTTCTGCGCCATGCAGAAGCGGCTGCCGTGCTCGGTCAGAGTTTCGATAATCACCGACAGGTTAGGATCATCCTGTTTCACGCGGAAAATCGATGCGCCGCCCATGCCGTCCAGCGGTTTGAGAATGATATCGCCGTGCTGCTGGTGGAATTGGCGGATATGCTGTGCGCTGCGGCTGACCAGCGTGTCCGGCGTCAGCTCTGGGAACCAGGCGGTGAACAGTTTCTCGTTGCAGTCACGCAGGCTTTGCGGCTTGTTGACCACCAGCGTGCCTTTGGCTTCCGCACGCTCCAGGATATAGGTGGCATAGATATATTCGGTATCAAACGGTGGGTCTTTGCGCTGCAGAATTACATCCAGCTCGTGTAACGCCAGATCCTGCTCGGCGCCGAAACTGTACCAATCGGCCTTGTCTTCTTTGACGCTCAACAGGCGGGTGCGCGCGCGGCCTTCACCCTGGTGCAGGTAAAGATCGTTCATCTCAATGTAGTGCAACTGCCAGCCGCGGCGCTGTGCTTCAAGCAGCATGGCAAAGCTGGTGTCTTTTTTAATGTTGATGGATGAAATCGGATCCATCACGATGCCGAGCTTGATCATTCTTTCTCTTCTCCTTTAACCCAGATCGCCGAAACGCACCTGCAGAGCGGTAATTGCGGTGAGCGCTGTGGTTTCTGTACGCAGAATACGTGGCCCCAGCAGGATATCAGTAAATCCGTAACCTGTGGTCATCGCAATTTCGTCAGCGGATAAACCGCCCTCCGGCCCAATCAGCAGGCGGACATGATCCACCGGCAAGGGCAGCGTGTTGATACTGTGGTTGGCGCGTGGGTGCAGATTCAGCTTCAGGCTACCGTCCTGCTCGGCGCACCAGGCTTCCAGTTGCATCGCCGCGCGGATTTCCGGAATGCGGTTGCGGCCGCACTGTTCGCAGGCGGCAATGGCGATTTTTTGCCACTGCTGCGTCTTTTTCGCCAACCGCTCGCCGTCCAGTTTTACGCCGCAACGTTCGGAAAACAGTGGGGTAATCACATTGACGCCGAGTTCGATCGATTTCTGAATGGTGAACTCCATCTTTTCACCGCGCGAGATCACCTGGCCAAGATGCAGGTTCAGCGGCGACTCGCGGTCTTCTGGCTGGCCCGTGCCCACCTGTACCCGCACATTTTTTTTATCCACGTGGCTGATGGTGGCATCGAACACGCAATTGCTGCCATCGAACAGTTGCAGCGCCTGACTAACGCCCATGCGCAGTACGCGCCCTACGTGGTTGGCGGCATCGTCGCTCAGCGCGATGTCGGTATTGGCGGCCAGCGGTTGCGGGTGATAAATGCGGGGTATACGCATAATGGTTGTTTGATCCTGATGAAAGCGCGCCGCATCCGGCGGCGCGGCGAAAAGAAATAGATAGCCACTATAGTAGGTTAGCCTTTTTGCCGCTGGCAAGCCCGTTGAATATAGGGGTTATGCTGGCCTTGTACTTTAGCGATGCGTGCGTCACGGGTGCATTCCCACTGGCTGACGGGGTATTGGCGGTTCCAAACCTCAAACAGCTGGGTTTGCTGGCGCGAGAGTTGCAGGTGGTATCGATCGCGCATATAAAAATAGGTGCGGGCGATGGCGCCGCGGGCCCGTGCCGGCGGTTCGGCCTGCTTGTTTTTGAAATCCACTTTCATCGGGCACTGGCCGTATTGGCCTTCGCCGCCACGCCACTGACTGTACATAAAGTTATTACGGTCGCCATTCACCTCGCCAATGGCCGGCTGCAGGTTGTGCAGATCGGTTTCTATTTGGCGGTAGAGCGGATCTTTATTGCAGTTTTTGCGCCCGCCGTTTTGCCAACATTGCAACTGATGGCCGAACTGCCAGGCGGGCACCACGTGTTCCCATTCGATACGGGTGGCGCGCTGCGCATTTTTACGCACCTGGTAGCCACAGCTGGCGAGATCCGGCACGCCTTTCTTACCCTGCCAGTGTATTTGGCAACCGCAGTAAAAGCTGCCGGGCGCATCGCGGTTGATGGCCGCCGCCGCCGCTTTGGCCTGGCTAAAGTTATTGATGCCGTGCGCCTGTACGGTGCCGATCGTCAGTAGTGTTGCGAACAAAATTTTGCGAAGCATATTCCAAAACAACTCGAAATTGGAAAAGCAGGCAGGGTAACGGAAGTTGCATGGCGTAGCAAAGGGTGGAAATTCCTAGTTTTAACGCATAAAGCGTTTCATTTAGGCGTTTCTGTAGCGGTAAATTTTAACTTTTCGCCGCAGCGGCGGCAGCGGTATTCACTCTCGCCGCGCATGACGCGGTTATGGCGGCGTAGGGTGAGCTGGTGCATCTGGCAGGCGCAGCGGTAAGGGAAGGTTTTGCTCTGCACCGAGCTGATTTCAAAGCGGTGCGTGCGGCTGGCCGGCACTGACAGCACCGTTTCCATCATCCATTTCCATTCACGCCCGTGTGGCGGTACGCGGCCGAACTGGCGGAACACCAGCAGGTGCGCAAGCTCATGCGGCACCACTTCGTCAATAAATGGCTGTTGGTTTTCGAGCAGCAACACCGGGTTGAGGCGGATCTCCCAGGCTTGCAGCCAGGCCGTTCCTGCGCTGGTGCCGCGTTGCTGGTAAACCAGCTTTGGCTCGGGGAAATCGGTCGCAAAATGCGTACGCGCCAACTGGAGTTTTTCCCGCAGGCAACGCATCACCGCCTGCTGCAGCGCAATGGGGATTCTTACTTTGTTCATTGCCGCTAGCATAGACGGGGGCGCAGCGGCTGGCAATATGCCAACCGCTTTATACCCGGATTGAAGGTGATGGATTGTAATGGATGTGTTAATTAATGGATAATGAATCGTGTCTTCGGATACGGCTTCACGGCCTTTACCGCACGGCGGCGCCAACGCAACTATCGCGATTATCATTATACATTGAGTGGGTATTGCGATTTGGCGCAATAATAGCGTGAACAAAAATACGTAAGGTAAAGGCTGGTTTTGATACAGCGCGCCGATGCCGTGCGCTGACGTGTGAATTTTTGCGCAACTAATGTTGCAAGTGAGAGATCAATGTCGAATAAACCGTTCCACTATCAAGAGCCCTTTCCGCTAGCGAAAGACTGCACGGAATATTATCTGTTAAGCCGTGATTATGTCTCCGTCACCCAGTTTGAAGGGCAGGAGATTTTGAAGGTCGATCCTAAAGCGCTCACTCTGCTGGCCCAGCACGCGTTTCATGATGCTTCTTTTATGTTGCGCCCGGCGCATCAGCAGCAGGTCGCCGCCATTCTTGATGATCCCGAGGCCAGCGAAAACGACAAGTACGTGGCGCTGCAGTTCCTGCGCAACTCTGAAATCGCCGCCAAGGGCATTCTGCCTACCTGCCAGGACACCGGCACCGCGATTATCGTCGGGAAAAAGGGGCAGCGCGTCTGGACCGGCGGCGGCGATGAGGAAGCGCTGTCGCGCGGCGTGTACAACACCTTTATCGAAGATAACCTGCGCTACTCGCAAAACGCGGCGCTGGATATGTATCAAGAAATGAACACCGGCACTAACCTGCCGGCACAGATCGATCTCTACAGCGTGGACGGCGATGAATACAAATTCCTCTGCATCGCCAAAGGCGGTGGTTCCGCCAACAAAACTTATCTGTACCAAGAAACCAAAGCGCTGCTTTCGCCGGGCAAACTGAAAAACTACCTGGTGGATAAAATGCGCACGCTGGGCACCGCGGCTTGCCCACCGTACCATGTGGCGTTTGTTATCGGCGGCACCTCGGCAGAAGCCACGCTGAAAACCGTCAAGCTGGCTTCCACCCACTACTATGATCAATTGCCCACCGAAGGTAATGAACACGGCCAGGCGTTCCGTGACGTGCAACTGGAGCAGGAACTGCTGAAAGAGGCGCAGAACCTGGGGCTGGGCGCACAGTTCGGTGGCAAATACTTCGCCCACGATATCCGCGTGATCCGCCTGCCGCGCCACGGCGCTTCTTGCCCGGTTGGCATGGGGGTGTCCTGTTCGGCTGACCGTAACATCAAAGGCAAGATTAACCGCGACGGCATCTGGCTGGAAAAACTGGAGCACAATCCGGGGAAATTCATTCCGGCCGAGCTGCGCCAAGCGGGCGAGGGGGATGCCATCAAGGTGGATCTGAACCGCCCGATGAGCGAGATCCTCAAGCAGCTTTCGCAATACCCGGTTTCCACCCGCCTGTCGCTGAGCGGCACCATTATCGTGGGGCGCGATATTGCGCACGCCAAACTTAAAGAGGGCCTGGAACGGGGCGAGGGGCTGCCGCAATATGTGAAAGATCACCCGATCTACTACGCCGGCCCGGCCAAAACGCCGGAGGGGTATGCTTCAGGTTCCCTGGGGCCAACCACTGCCGGGCGCATGGATTCCTACGTTGATCTGTTGCAGTCCAACGGCGGCAGCATGATCATGCTGGCGAAAGGCAACCGCAGCCAGCAGGTGACCGATGCCTGCCACAAACACGGCGGCTTCTACCTGGGCAGCATCGGCGGCCCGGCGGCGGTGCTGGCGCAGCAGAGCATCAAGAGCCTGGAATGTGTGGCCTACCCTGAGTTAGGGATGGAGGCGATCTGGAAAATCGAGGTTGAGGATTTCCCGGCCTTTATCCTGGTGGATGACAAGGGCAATGATTTCTTCCAGAAAATACAGGCGGCGCAGTGCACGCACTGCGTGAAATAGCCGCCGTCGTCCCAGGTTGAGGGCTATAAAAACGCCGCCCGGTGAGTCACCGGGCGGCGTTTTGCCTGTGAGGCATGTCGCTTCGATTAGCGATTGGCGGCAGCGGCCGTTTTTTGGCTGCGTTGCTTGATGAAGTAGCCCAACGCCAGAACCGCAATCCAAACCGGGATCAGCAGTACGGAAATGCGGATGCCCGGCGTCAGGTACATGATCACCAATATCCCGGCCAGGAACAGCAGGCATAGGTAGTTGCTCAATGGGTACCAGAAGGCTTTGAACTTCGGCTCAATGCCTTCGCGGCGCTTGGCGGCACGGAACTTCAGGTGGGCCAGGCTGATCATCGCCCAGTTGATCACCAGCGCGGAAACCACCAGCGCCATCAGCAGTTCGAACGCGCGGCCAGGGATCAGATAGTTGATCAGCACGCAGAATGCGGTTGCCAGGGCGGAGAGGCCGATCGCCACCACCGGCACGCCGCGGCCGTCCACGGTCAGCAGGCTTTTCGGGCCGTTGCCCTGTTTGGCCAGACCGTACAGCATGCGGCTGTTGCAGTATACGCAACTGTTGTAAACCGACAGTGCGGCGGTGAGTACGACGATATTCAGCACCGTCGCCACCACATCGCTGTTCAGCGCATGGAAGATCAGCACGAACGGGCTACCGCCTTCAACCACTTTCACCCACGGGTACAGCGACAGCAGGATGGTCAGGGAGCCGATATAGAAAATCAGGATACGGTAAATGACCTGATTGGTGGCCTGCGGGATGCTTTTCTCCGGGTTGTCGGCTTCCGCCGCGGTGATCCCGACAAGTTCCAGCCCGCCGAACGAGAACATGATCACCGCCATCGCCATAACCAGCCCCAGGATACCGTTAGGGAAGAACCCGCCCTGCGCCCACAGGTTGGTGACCGTCGCCTCCGGGCCGCCCATACCGCTGAACAGCAGATAGGCGCCGAATACGATCATGCCGATAATCGCCACCACTTTGATGATCGCGAACCAGAACTCCATCTCGCCGTAAACCTTGACGTTCGCCAGGTTGATGGCATTGATCAGCAGGAAGAACACGGCGGCGGAGACCCAGGTCGGAATACCCGGCCACCAGTACTGGACATAAATCCCTACGGCAGTCAGTTCCGCCATCGCCACCAGGACATACAGCACCCAGTAGTTCCAGCCGGAGGCAAAGCCGGCGAAGTTGCCCCAGTATTTATAGGCAAAGTGGCTGAAGGAGCCGGCGACCGGTTCTTCCACCACCATTTCGCCCAGTTGGCGCATGATCAGGAAGGCGATAAAACCACCGATCGCATAGCCCAGGATCACTGAAGGGCCGGCCATCTTTATTGTTTGTGCGATACCGAGGAAGAGCCCGGTACCAATTGCGCCACCTAAGGCAATCAACTGAATATGGCGGTTTTTCAGGCCACGTTTCAGCTGATCGCCCTGCGTTTTCCCATCCATCCATTTACCCTCTGTCGTTACAGAATAACCACCCGCCTGTAAAGCGGTGGTTACGGTGTGTGTATCATATTTTTTACGGTGTTATTGCTGTTTATTCCACGGCACCGCTACCGTTCAGCTCAGAATAATGTTAAGCGCGGCGGTTTGCACCTGCTTTATCATCAGAGTGATTAATATTGCAGCATTTTTGCCAATAAAGTGCGGATTGTGTGTCTTTATTGGCTGTGTGGCGCATGAAACAAGCAACCACTGCGTTTTCTTGCAAGACCTTGCGCTATTTCCGGGGGATTGATGCCTGGCCGGCGGCTGCCCGGCACGAAGGCGGCATTGCGCCCGCCGTTCATAAAATCGTCATGGCGTTATCGTAGCTTGGCCTGCCGGACGGAAGTTTCGCAAAGGTTAAATTGGGTGGTGGGCGGGTAAAGAGTATGACTAACGCCGCGTTATCGTATTGCAGCCGGCCATGAGGCGAGGTGTTAAAATGTGCGGCAAATCATGATTTCGATCAAGCCCAATATGGACATGAGGTGAATACTTTGTTACTTTACGGTCACGTTTTTTAAATTGGTATTACCAATTGACTCCGCGCCATTTCGCAGAGAAGAAATCACCCATGGCCTACACCAAAATCCGTCAGCCCAAGCTGTCAGACGTTATTGAGCAGCAGCTCGAATATCTGATCCTTGAAGGGACTCTGCGCCCAGGCGAAAAACTGCCGCCCGAGCGTGAACTGGCGAAGCAATTTGATGTTTCCCGTCCTTCTCTGAGAGAGGCTATCCAACGTCTGGAAGCCAAAGGCCTGCTGTTGCGCCGCCAGGGCGGCGGCACCTTTGTGCAGGCAAATCTGTGGCAAAGCGTTAGCGATCCTCTGGCTGAACTGCTGGCCAATCACCCTGAATCACAATTCGATCTGCTGGAAACCCGCCATGCGCTGGAAGGCATCGCCGCCTACTATGCGGCGCTGCGGGGCACGGACGAAGATTTAGCGCGCATCCGTGATTGCCACCAGGTGATCCAGCAGGCGCAGGATAGCGGCGATCTGGCCGCTGAAGCCGATGCGGTCATGCAGTATCAGATCGCCGTCACCGAGGCGGCCCATAACGTCGTTTTGCTGCATCTGCTGCGCTGTATGGGGCCGATGCTGGAGCAGAATGTCCGTCAAAATTTTGAATTGCTCTACTCGCGCCGGGAAATGCTGGCAACAGTGAGCAGCCACCGCGCCGGTATTTTTGCGGCGATTGTGGCACGCGAGCCGGAGAAGGCACGCGAAGCCTCGCACCGCCATCTGGCGTTTATCGAGGAAATCTTGCTGGATCTCAGCCGGGAACACACCCGGCGTGAGAGATCGCTGCGGCGTCTCCAGCAACGCAAGGATTGAGCGTTGTTCCCTTCAGGGCACACCAGCCTGGGGGGAATGGGAGCTCGGGGTGCTGGGGCCGTAGGCCGGCGTGGTGCGTGAGCACGGGCGCTGGCATACCGTCTGATTAAGTACTTTTGCGGCAACCAAACTGACGAGCCTGTCTTCGTGTATTTCGCTTTGGAGTACAGGAAGACAGGCTCCTTACAAACCATTAGACAGATAAGGAATACCACCATGTCAGAACGTTTAAACAATGACGTGGATCCGATCGAAACCCGCGACTGGCTGCAGGCGATCGAATCGGTCATCCGTGAAGAAGGTGTTGAGCGAGCTCAGTTTCTGATTGATCAGGTATTGGGCGAAGCGCGCAAAGGCGGCGTTAGCGTTGCAGCGGGCGCTGCAGCGAACGATTACGTCAACACCATCGCAGTGGAAGATGAACCTGAATACCCAGGCAATTTGGATCTGGAGCGCCGTATTCGTTCAGCTATCCGCTGGAACGCTATCATGACCGTTCTGCATGCATCCAAGAAAGACCTGGAGCTGGGTGGCCACATGGCATCCTTCCAGTCTTCCGCGACTTTCTATGAAGTCTGCTTTAACCATTTCTTCCGCGCGCGCAACGAGAAAGACGGCGGCGATCTGGTGTATTTCCAGGGCCACATCTCTCCGGGCGTTTATGCGCGCGCCTTCCTTGAAGGCCGCCTGACCGAAGAACAAATGAACAACTTCCGCCAGGAAGTTCACGGCAACGGCCTGTCTTCCTATCCGCATCCAAAACTGATGCCGGAATTCTGGCAGTTCCCAACCGTTTCCATGGGCCTGGGCCCAATCAGCGCCATCTATCAGGCTAAATTCCTGAAATACCTGGAGCACCGCGGCCTGAAAGACACCGCCGGCCAGACGGTTTATGCCTTCCTGGGCGATGGCGAAATGGACGAGCCGGAATCCAAAGGGGCGATCACCATCGCCACCCGTGAAAAACTGGATAACCTGGTGTTCGTGATCAACTGTAACCTGCAGCGCCTGGACGGCCCGGTTACCGGCAACGGCAAGATCATCAACGAGCTGGAAGGTATCTTCGGCGGTGCTGGCTGGCAGGTGATCAAAGTGATCTGGGGCGCGCGTTGGGACGAGCTGCTGCGCAAAGATACCAGCGGCAAGCTGGTGCAGCTGATGAACGAAACCCTGGACGGCGACTACCAGACCTTTAAATCCAAAGACGGTGCCTACGTGCGTGAGCACTTCTTCGGCAAATACCCGGAAACTGCTGCGCTGGTCAAAGACATGACCGACGACGAAATCTGGGCGCTGAACCGCGGTGGTCACGATCCGAAGAAAGTGTTCGCGGCACTGAAAAAAGCGCAAGACACCAAGGGCAAACCGACCGTCATCCTGGCGCATACCATCAAAGGCTATGGCATGGGTGAAACCGCGGAAGGCAAAAACATCGCTCACCAGGTTAAGAAAATGAACATGGAAGGGGTGCGCCACTTCCGCGATCGTTTCAATGTGCCGGTTGCTGATGCAGACATCGAAAAACTGCCGTACATCACCTTTGATAAAGATTCTGACGAGTACAAATACCTGCATGAACGCCGTCAGGCGCTGCAAGGCTACCTGCCAAGCCGCCTGACCCACTTCAGTGAGAAGCTGGAAATCCCGGCGTTGGAAGACTTCTCTGCGCTGCTGGAAGAGCAGAACAAAGAAATTTCTACCACTATCGCTTTCGTGCGCGCCCTGAACGTGATGCTCAAGAGCAAATCGATCAAGGATCGTCTGGTGCCGATCATCGCCGATGAAGCGCGCACCTTCGGTATGGAAGGTCTGTTCCGTCAGATCGGTATTTACAGCCCGAACGGCCAGCAGTATACCCCGCAGGACCGTGAGCAGGTTGCTTACTATAAAGAAGACGAGAAAGGCCAGATCCTGCAGGAAGGCATCAACGAACTGGGTGCGGCTTCTTCCTGGCTGGCGGCGGCGACTTCTTACAGCACCAACGATCTGCCGATGATCCCGTTCTACATCTACTATTCGATGTTCGGGTTCCAGCGTATCGGCGATCTGTGCTGGGCGGCGGGTGACCAACAGGCGCGCGGCTTCCTGATCGGCGGCACCTCCGGGCGCACCACGCTGAACGGCGAAGGCCTGCAGCACGAAGATGGCCACAGCCACATTCAGTCGCTGACCATCCCGAACTGCATCTCTTACGATCCGGCCTATGCCTACGAAGTGGCTGTCATCATGCACGATGGCCTGGAGCGCATGTACGGTGAGAAACAAGAGAACGTTTACTACTACATCACCACGCTGAACGAAAACTACCACATGCCGGCCATGCCGCAGGGTGCGGAAGAAGGCATCCGTAAAGGTATCTACAAACTCGATACCCTGGCAGGCAGCAAAGGCAAGGTACAGCTGTTGGGCTCCGGCTCCATCCTGCGCCACGTGCGTGAAGCGGCCAAGATCCTGGCTGAAGAATACGGCGTGGGTTCCGATGTTTACAGCGTGACCTCCTTCACCGAATTGGCGCGTGACGGCCAGGATTGCGAACGTTGGAACATGCTGCACCCAACCGAAGCCCCGCGCGTGCCTTACATCGCTCAGGTGATGAACGATGCACCGGCGGTGGCATCTACCGACTATATGAAACTGTTCGCAGAACAGGTTCGCACTTATGTGCCGGCCAGCGATTATCGCGTACTGGGCACCGATGGTTTCGGTCGTTCCGACAGCCGCGAAAATCTGCGTCACCACTTCGAAGTTGATGCTTCCTATGTGGTTGTGGCTGCGCTCGGTGAACTGGCCAAACGCGGCGAAGTTGAAGCTTCCGTAGTGGCTGAAGCCATTAAGAAATTCGACATCAATCCTGAGAAAGTTAACCCGCGTCTGGCATAAGAGGTACAGGACAATGGCAATTGAAATTAAAGTACCGGATATCGGTGCGGATGAAGTTGAAGTCACCGAGATCCTGGTGAAGGTGGGCGATAAGGTTGAAGCCGAACAGTCGCTGATCACCGTTGAAGGCGATAAAGCCTCAATGGAAGTGCCTTCCCCGCAGGCCGGTGTGGTTAAAGAGATCAAAATCGCCGTTGGCGATAAAGTGGAAACCGGTTCGCTGATCATGGTCTTTGAAGCCGAAGGCGCCGCGCAAGCGGCTCCGGCCAAAGAAGAAAAACCTGCGGCGGCGGTCCCTGCTGCTGCGGCAGCCAGCGCGGTGAAAGACGTTGAAGTGCCTGATATCGGCGCCGATGAAGTTGAAGTCACCGAAGTTCTGGTGAAGGTGGGCGATAAGGTTGAAGCTGAACAATCGCTGATCACCGTTGAAGGCGATAAAGCCTCGATGGAAGTGCCGGCGCCGTTCGCGGGCACCGTGAAAGAAATCAAGATCGCCACCGGCGACAAGGTGAAAACCGGCTCGCTGATCATGACCTTTGAAATCGCCGGCGCCGCGCCTGCCGCACAGGAAGCTGCGCCAGCCGCCGCACCTGCTGCTGCCGCGCCTGCCGCATCGGCGGTGAAGGACGTTAACGTACCGGATATCGGCGGCGACGAAGTTGAAGTCACCGAAGTGATGGTAAAAGTGGGCGATAAGGTTGAAGCTGAACAGTCGCTGATCACGGTTGAAGGTGATAAGGCCTCGATGGAAGTGCCTGCGCCGTTTGCCGGCGTGGTCAAAGAATTGAAAGTGGCCGTTGGCGACAAGGTGAAAACCGGTTCGCTGATCATGACCTTTGAAGTGGAAGGCGCCGCTCCTGCTGCTGCACCGGCTGCGGCCTCTGCGCCAGCACCTGCGCCGGCCAAACAGGAAGCTAAAGCGGCCGCGCCGGCCGCCGCTGCGGCGGGCAAGAGCGAGTTCGCCGAGAACGACGCTTACGTGCATGCTACCCCGGTCATTCGCCGCCTGGCGCGCGAATTCGGCGTGAACCTGGCGAAAGTGAAAGGCACCGGCCGCAAAGGCCGCATCCTGCGCGAAGACGTCCAGGCTTACGTGAAAGACGCGGTTAAGCGTGCCGAAGCGGCGCCGGCTGCTGCTGCCGGCGGTGGTCTGCCGGGCATGCTGCCATGGCCGAAAGTCGATTTCAGCAAGTTTGGCGAGATCGAAGAAGTGGAACTGGGCCGCATCCAGAAAATCTCGGGCGCCAACCTGAGCCGCAACTGGGTGATGATCCCGCACGTTACGCACTTCGACAAAGCGGATATCACCGATCTGGAAGCGTTCCGCAAACAGCAGAACGTTGAAGCGGAGAAAAGGAAGCTGGACGTGAAGATCACGCCGGTTGTCTTCATCATGAAAGCCGCCGCCGCTGCGCTTGCGCAGATGCCGCGCTTCAACAGCTCTCTGTCCGAAGACGGCCAGAAACTGACGCTGAAGAAATACATCAACATCGGTGTTGCGGTTGATACGCCGAACGGCCTGGTGGTTCCGGTCTTCAAAGACGTGGATAAAAAAGGCATCGTTGAGCTGTCTCGTGAACTGATGACCATTTCCAAAAAAGCGCGTGATGGCAAGCTGACCGCGGGTGAAATGCAGGGCGGTTGCTTCACCATCTCCAGCATCGGCGGCTTGGGCACGACCCACTTCGCGCCGATCGTCAACGCGCCGGAAGTGGCGATCCTCGGTGTTTCCAAGTCCTCTATGGAACCGGTCTGGAATGGTAAAGACTTTGTGCCGCGTCTGATTCTGCCGCTGTCTCTGTCCTTCGACCACCGTGTCATTGACGGTGCTGATGGTGCTCGCTTTATCACCATCATCAACAACACGTTGTCTGATATCCGCCGTCTGGTGATGTAATCGGCAAGCCGGCCTGACGGCCGGCTTTTTTCTGGTAAGCTATCTTTTGGTGGCGGTTGCCAGTGATAAAGGACAAATCGTTTGTCGCTTGTTGTTTCAAAATTGTTAACGATTTTGTAAACTGTCGCGGCAAGACACGTCCCGGTGGAACAGGGCGTTAAGACAAGAACAATAACGTCAGACCCGCCGGAAACAAATTAAGAGGTCATGATGAGTACTGAAATCAAAACTCAGGTCGTGGTACTTGGCGCAGGCCCTGCAGGTTACTCTGCTGCCTTTCGTTGCGCTGATTTAGGACTGGAAACCGTGTTGGTTGAGCGTTATTCAACGCTGGGCGGGGTGTGCCTGAACGTGGGTTGTATCCCTTCCAAAGCGTTGCTGCACGTTGCCAAAGTGATTGAAGAAGCCAAAGCGCTGGCGGAGCATGGCATCGTATTCGGCGAACCGAAAACCGATATTGATAAAGTTCGCCTCTGGAAAGAAAAAGTCATCAATCAGCTGACCGGTGGTCTGGCTGGCATGGCGAAAGGCCGTAAGGTCAAAGTGGTCAATGGCCTGGGCAAATTCACCGGTGCGAACACCCTGGTGGTTGAAGGTGAAAATGGCGCCACCACTATCAACTTCGACAACGCGATCATCGCCGCAGGTTCCCGCCCGATCAAGCTGCCGTTTATTCCTCATGACGATCCGCGCGTATGGGATTCTACCGATGCGCTGGAGCTGAAAACCGTTCCTGAACGTTTGCTGATCATGGGCGGCGGTATCATCGGCCTGGAAATGGGCACCGTATACCATGCGCTGGGTTCGCAGATCGACGTGGTCGAAATGTTTGATCAGGTGATCCCGGCCGCCGATAAAGACGTGGTGAAAGTCTTCACCAAGCGTATCAGCAAGCAGTTCAACCTGATGCTGGAAACCAAAGTTACCGCGGTAGAAGCGAAAGAAGACGGCATCTACGTGACGATGGAAGGCAAAAAAGCGCCGGCAGAACCACAGCGCTATGACGCGGTGCTGGTTGCTATCGGCCGTGTACCGAACGGCAAACTGCTGGATGCCGGTAAAGCGGGCGTGGAAGTGGACGAACGCGGCTTCATCCACGTTGATAAGCAACTGCGCACCAACGTGCCGCACATCTTCGCTATCGGCGACATCGTCGGCCAACCGATGCTGGCGCACAAAGGCGTGCATGAAGGCCACGTCGCCGCGGAAGTGATCGCCGGTAAGAAACACTACTTCGATCCGAAAGTCATTCCTTCCATTGCCTACACCGAACCGGAAGTGGCATGGGTGGGCCTGACCGAGAAAGAAGCCAAAGAAAAGGGCATCAGTTACGAAACCGCGGTGTTCCCTTGGGCGGCTTCAGGCCGTGCTATCGCCTCTGACTGTTCTGATGGTATGACCAAGCTGATCTTCGACAAAGAAAGCCACCGCGTTATCGGTGGGGCGATTGTCGGCGCCAACGGCGGCGAACTGCTGGGTGAAATCGGCCTGGCTATCGAGATGGGCTGTGATGCTGAAGACATCGCGCTGACGATCCACGCGCATCCAACGCTGCATGAATCCGTTGGGCTGGCGGCGGAAGTCTACGAAGGCAGCATCACTGACCTGCCGAACCCGAAAGCCAAGAAAAAGTAATTTTTCCTTTCCGGCAAAAGCATAAGCGGCTCTGAGAGCCGCTTTTTTTACGCCGGATGTTCAGAACTATGTCAGCGTTAACAACCTGGTACATCTTATAGATACCCGGGAATAGTTTCATACTAAACTTATAGCGTGTTAATAATGAGTGAGGTGTGTTATGAAAATACTTTTAACAACGGCTCTGTTAACCGCAACGTTGGCTTCCGGGATTGCCTGCGCCGCGGATCCTTCGATTCCCTGGGCGACCAACAGCGGCGGGACTGAAAGTACGCATATCGCCGCAATGGGCCAGGATCTGAACGGGCAGCATCAGAAGATAACAAAAACGATGGAAGGGGTATGGGCAAAGAACTCCGGCAGCATCCATGATGACGAAGCCGCGTTGAGCAGCAACAAGCCGGCATTTAAAGGCTACTCGGAATTGATGCCCCATCAGGGCTAACAAAACGCCCGGCCGCAGGGTAATGCGCCGGGCGTTTTTTATGGTTGAAGCCCCAGCAAAGGCGTATCAGCCTGTCCCCGTGAGCAGCTATCGGCAAGAGGATGAAATTCATATCCCGGGAAAGGCACGGAAAGCCTGCAAAATTCCTGACCTTAACGATTCAGCTAAATTTTAATGTTGCTTTTTTGTAAACAGATTAACGCACCGCCAAAATCCTGCTATGCTGCCGATGCGGTACCGGGCATTTACCCTACAAACTACTGTCTCACAGGAGCGTGAAGAGAATCGCCTGCCGCATTTTACAATGAGAGCGAGGAGAACCGTCGTGCTAGAAGAATACCGTAAGCACGTAGCTGAGCGTGCCGCCATGGGGATTGTTGCCAAACCCTTAGATGCAACCCAAATGGCCGCGCTGGTAGAACTGCTGAAAAACCCGCCTGCGGGCGAAGAAGAATTCTTGTTGGACCTGTTAATCAACCGTGTTCCACCGGGCGTCGACGAAGCGGCGTATGTCAAAGCCGGTTTCCTGGCGGCCATCGCCAAAGGCGAAGCAACCTCTCCACTGATTACTCCCGAAAAAGCCATCGAACTCTTGGGCACCATGCAGGGTGGTTATAATATTCACCCGCTGATTGAAGCGCTGGATAACGAAAAACTGGCGCCGATCGCCGCCAAAGCGCTGTCCCATACGCTGTTGATGTTCGATAACTTCTACGATGTGGAAGACAAAGCGAAAGCCGGCAACCCGCACGCCAAGCAGATCATGCAGTCGTGGGCCGAAGCGGAATGGTTCCTGTCACGCCCCGAGCTGGCAGAAAAAATCACCGTTACCGTGTTCAAGGTGACGGGCGAAACCAACACCGACGATTTGTCGCCGGCACCCGATGCCTGGTCGCGCCCGGATATCCCGCTCCACGCCCTGGCGATGCTGAAAAACGAACGTGACGGCATCGTGCCGGATCAGCCGGGCAGCGTGGGGCCGATCAAGCAGATCGAACTGCTGAATAAAAAAGGCTTCCCACTGGCCTATGTGGGCGACGTGGTGGGCACCGGTTCTTCGCGTAAATCCGCCACCAACTCCGTGCTATGGTTCATGGGCGACGATATTCCGTACGTGCCGAACAAGCGCGGCGGCGGCGTAGTGCTGGGCGGTAAAATCGCGCCGATCTTCTTTAACACCATGGAAGACGCCGGCGCGCTGCCGATCGAAGTGGACGTGAGTGAGCTGAACATGGGCGATGTAATCGACATCTACCCCTACAAAGGCGAAGTCCGTAACCACGAAACCGGCGAACTGCTGGCCAACTTTGAACTGAAAACCGACGTGCTGCTGGATGAAGTGCGCGCCGGCGGCCGTATCCCACTGATTATCGGCCGTGGCCTGACCACCAAAGCACGCGAAGCGCTGGGCCTGCCGCATAGCAAGGTGTTCCGTATCGCCAAGGCGGTGGCCGCCAGCACGAAAGGCTTCTCGCTGGCGCAGAAAATGGTAGGCCGCGCCTGCGGCGTTGCCGGCGTGCGCCCCGGCGAATATTGTGAACCGAAGATGACCTCTGTGGGCTCGCAGGACACCACTGGCCCGATGACGCGTGATGAACTGAAAGATCTGGCTTGCCTGGGCTTCTCTGCCGATCTGGTGATGCAGTCGTTCTGCCATACCGCCGCCTATCCGAAGCCGGTCGACGTCACCACCCACCACACGCTGCCGGATTTCATTATGAACCGCGGCGGCGTTTCGCTGCGCCCGGGCGATGGTGTAATCCACTCCTGGCTGAACCGCATGCTGCTGCCGGATACCGTCGGCACCGGCGGCGACTCCCACACCCGTTTCCCGATCGGTATCTCTTTCCCTGCCGGCTCCGGGCTGGTGGCGTTTGCCGCCGCCACCGGCGTGATGCCGCTGGACATGCCGGAATCGGTACTGGTGCGCTTCAAGGGCGAAATGCAGCCTGGCATTACCCTGCGCGATCTGGTGCACGCTATCCCGCTGTACGCGATCAAGCAGGGGCTGCTGACCGTTGAGAAGAAGGGCAAGAAAAACATCTTCTCCGGCCGTATCCTGGAAATCGAAGGCCTGCCGGATCTGAAAGTGGAGCAAGCGTTCGAACTGACCGATGCTTCCGCCGAACGTTCTGCCGCCGGTTGCACCATCAAGCTGGGTAAAGCGCCGATCGAAGAGTACCTGAACTCCAACATCGTGCTGTTGAAGTGGATGATCTCTGAAGGCTACGGCGATCGCCGCACGCTGGAGCGCCGGATTCAGGGCATGGAAAAATGGCTGGCCGATCCACAACTGTTGGAAGGCGACGCGGATGCCGAGTATGCGGCGGTGATCGATATCGATCTGGCCGAGATCAAAGAACCTATCCTGTGCGCCCCGAACGATCCGGACGACGCGCGCCTGCTGTCTGACGTGGCCGGTGCGAAGATCGACGAAGTGTTTATCGGCTCCTGCATGACCAACATCGGCCACTTCCGCGCCGCCGGTAAGCTGTTGGATCAGCACAAAGGGCAATTGCCGACCCGCCTGTGGGTCGCGCCGCCGACCAAAATGGATGCCGCGCAGTTGACCGAAGAGGGCTACTACAGCGTCTTTGGCAAGAGTGGCGCGCGCATTGAAATCCCCGGTTGCTCGCTGTGTATGGGCAACCAGGCGCGGGTGGCGGACGGCGCCACCGTGGTTTCCACGTCGACGCGTAACTTCCCTAACCGCCTGGGCACTGGTGCCAACGTTTATCTGGCATCGGCCGAGCTGGCGGCGGTGGCTTCCCTGCTGGGGCGTTTGCCGACGGCGGAGGAATATCAGGCTTACATGGAGCAGGTTGATAAAACCGCGCTGGACACCTACCGTTACCTGAACTTCGATCGGCTGAGCCAGTACACCGAAAAAGCCGATGGCGTCATCTTCCAAACGGCCGTTTAAGCCGCTATATTGCGCAACGCGACAAACGGGGGGCCTTGGCCTCCCGTTTTCTTTTCCGGCCGTCAACTTTGCGAGCGCGCGCCAGGTAAGAAATGCATTAATGATTAAACTGGTAAAAACGGCTCAGGAGGCATGCTATGGACTACGAATTTCTGCGTGATGTGACCGGGCAGGTAATGGTCAGATTTTCGATGGGGCATGAAGCGATCGGCCACTGGATCAACGAAGAGGTAAAAGGCGATCTTGCCCTGTTGGATAAAATCGAAGCCGGGGCGGAGCAGGTAAAAGGCAGCGAGCGCCAGTGGCAGTTGGAAGGGCATGAATATACGCTGCTGATGGACGGTGAAGAGGTCATGATCCGTGCCAACCAACTGGCGTTTGAAGGCGATGAGATGGAAGAGGGCATGAATTACTACGATGATGAAAGCCTCTCCTTCTGCGGCGTGGAGGACTTTCTGGCGGCGCTGAAAGCCTACCGCACCTTTATCCGTCAATATGGCTGATACCGGGGTGGGGCATTGCGGCGCGGCTACGTTACAGGGCCTTGGCATTCGTTCAAGGGTTCCCTGTCGTGATTGCCCTAAGGGGACGCGGCAGTTGTTCGTGGTTGCGACACGACCGGCACGTGTTACAGTATCAGGATAGAAAAAATCTGGTGGCAGTATGGATGTATCGCCAGTGATTGCAAAGGGCTGGATGTTACTGCCGTTAGAACATTAAGGAAACCCGCAAAATACAACGGGTGAGCCGCACATGGTCGTGTGGCTGTTAGCAAGGAGCACTTTCATGTCATATCATCCACCTCGTGTATATCACCTTAGCGGAAGCGTTGGCGCGTGCGGTTCGAACAACCCTGACGACGTGAAAGCCATTCAGCAAATGGTTAACCAGGCCGGGTACCATTTGGCTTCTGGGCGAAGTGTGCGTGTTAGTGGCCAGTGTGATGGTCAGACACTGGAGGCTATTATCTGGTACCAGCGATTGCTGAATATGTCACCGAGTGGCCTGGTACAACCGGTAGACACCTGGTTTATGCAGGCGCTTAAAAATGCGCTGGAGCCGCATTGGCGACCTAGACATACTGCTGGGCCTCTGCGTGTCAGGGAGGGGCAGATTACCTTCGATGCGGAGGGTTTAGACTATATCACCGCTGCGGAACCTTTTCGGCAACCTTTGCATCTGCAGCAGTTTTCGCGCATCTTGCACTGGCCTGGTGGGAATTCTGGTGTCACTATCGGGCGGGGCTATGATATGAAAGATCGCAGCGCCGGTAAAATCCTGACTGAAATAAAGCTTGCTGGGATTGAAGAGTATAAAGCCGTGATTTGTTCTAAAGCTGCTGGGCTCTATGGCCGAGAGGCGGCTCAGTTTGTGTCGGTTTACGGTCGTCTTATTGGGGAAATAACACACGTTCAGCAGATCAGACTATTTGATATTTCTTATACTGAGAAGGTTCAATACGCCAAAGGTGTATATATGAGAGGTTCGTCTCGTATAGAAAACAGAGTATTATGGGAGGATATTGATATTAAAATACGTGAGACTTTCGTTGATGTAATCTATCAGGGTATATCAGGGATAAGTGCGCTAATTAAAGTGATTGCGACAGGGGGAGGCCGTGACGATATCATCAGATATATCGAAACTGACCCCAGGCAAACTGTCTATCCGGAACGCTTGCGTGTAAAAATAAGGAATCTTAGATGAAAATATTATTTTTTATTTTGTTTGTTATATCTTTTTCGTCCCTTGCCTCAAATAAAGGATATGGGAATATTGCTCAATCTAGTGAAGTTGATGAGTGTATTAAAAAATTCAAAAGCGAGAATATAGAATGTCTGGATGATATTGTTAGCCAATCCGAAAATATGTTACACGATGTTTTTGAAAGAAAACTGGAAGAGATTGCTAAAATTAATCCTGAAAGGTGGTGGATGGGGAATGAGCAGCAGAAAAAGATAATGTTAGAAAATCTAAAGATAAATCAGAAAGAATGGATTGATTACAGAAATAATTACTGTGGTGTTGCCTTATCAAAATATCAAAATCTTGACTCTCTCGGCGAGGCTCAAGCCAGTTGTGAATTAAAAATGAATAAGAGAAGAGTTGAAGAAATAAATATGATTGATGCTCAGCCTGATGAATAATCAGGTTGCGTAAGGTTGTTGTATTAGCCCTTGGAATATAATTCTGCGTAAACGTGGTTTTCTTTAAAGGTGAATGTTTATACATTCACCGAGTTTAATACTAGAACGGTTCACCGCCCGCTACCTGTTTTGCAGCGGCGATGATGCTCTTCAGCTCTGTGTCGGCGGCAATATCTGTGCCGGCACCGCGTGTTTGTCCCAGCCGCCGCCCAGCGATTTATACAGCGAAATCAGGTTTAACTGCTGGTGCAGGCTGGCCTGAACCCACGCTTGCTGCGCATCCAACCAAGTGTTTCGTGCGTTGAGCTGCTCCAACATATTGTCACTGCCGTCGCGGTAGCGTTGCTCCGCCAGTTCGGCGCTTCTGCCCAACGCTTGCGCTTTGGCGCGGGCTGCCGCCAATTCGTTGCGCCACGTTGTTTCTGCACTCAGCGCGTCGGCCACTTCCCGAAAGGCGGTCTGAATGGTTTTTTCATATTCCGCCACCGCCATCTTTCTTTCCGTTTTGGCTGCCTCCAGGTTGGCGCTATTGGCGCCGAAATCGAACAGGGGCAGGGTGAGCTTCGGCGAGAACGACCAGCCTAGGGTTGAATGGTTGAACAAGTCAGACAGGTTGGAACTGGCCTGGCCGTAGGAGCCGGTCAGCGCGATGCGGGGAAAGAAGGCGGCGCGTGCGGCACCGATGTTGGCGTTGGCGCCGATCAGCTTTTGCTCGGCGGCGATGATATCGGGGCGGCGCGTCAGCAGATCGGCCGGCAGGCCGACGGGAACGGCCGGCAGCGTGTTGAGGCCGGCAAGCTGCGCATCTGTGCCGGCGGGCAGATCGGCTGGCAATTGGGGCACCCCAACCAAAAACAGCAGCGTATGCAGATCCTGCGCCTGTTGCCGCTCCAGTTGCGCCACGTTGGTGGCGGCATCCTGCAAAGCCACCGCATGTTGATGATAGGTGGTTTCGCTGTCCAGGCCTTCGTTAACGCGCTGCTGCGCCAGCGCAGTGGTTTTCTGCTGCGCCTGCAGCGCGTCGCGGGCGAGCTGCAGCTGTTGGTCGTCGGCCCGCAACGTGAGATCCGCCGTTGCCACCGCGGCGATCAAACTGATCTGCGCCGCCTGGCGCGTGGCGACGGAGGAAAAATAATCCGCCAGCGCGGCGTCTTTCAGGCTGTGAACCCGGCCGAACAAATCGAGTTCGTATTCCGTGACTGTGACGCCGTAGGTGGCGAGATCTTCCGTGGTTTCCGGGCGAATGCGGCTTTGCTCTATGCCGGCGTTGATCGTCGGCAACAGTTCTGCGCGGCGCACCCGATATTGCGCCTGCAGCCGTTCTGCGTTTAGCGCTGCGAGCCGCAGATCGCGATTGTTGTCGAGCGCCAGCGCGATCAGGCGGCGTTGGCGTTCATCGCGGTAGAAATCCTGCCAGTCTGGCGTTTCACTATGCACTGTCGCCGCTTTCGCCTCGTGCGGCGGGTAAAGCGGGGCGACCGGCAGCGGCGGGCGTTGATAATCCGGCGCCATCGTGCAGCCCACCAGCGGCAAAGCGAGTAGCAGGCCGGTGCGGCGCAGCGTTTTGTTCATAACGGCTCTCATTGTTTTGATAAATGTTTGTGTGAGCGACGGGTATTGCCCGTTTGCGTCAGAATGAATCCCAGCGCCAGTAATGCGGAGAGCGTTAGCGCGATCCCGTGCAGCAACACGTCGGCGGCGTAACGATCGGCCAAAAACCCCGTCAGCAGCACTGATACCAGGTAAGCGGCGCCGGTGCCGGTATCTAACAAGGCGATAACCCGGGCGCAAAATTCATCCGGCACCTGCGTATAAATCCGCAGCAGGCTGAGCGTGATCACCAGCCCTTCCGCCAGGCCGGCGATCGCCACCATCGGCAGCGCCCAGGCCATCGTTTTGGCCTGAGAAAGCGCCCAGATGGAGACGCACATCAAAACCAGGCTGATCAGCATCCAGCGGTTATAACGCGGCAGGCTGTTCTTCATTGACGACAGCACCAGCCCGGCCAACATGCCGAAACCATAGCAACCGAACAGCAGGCTGACGTCTGAGGAGGGGCGGTGGAGGATGCGGGAAACATAAATCAGCGCGAGGATTTCAAAGCTGCCCAGCGCCAGCATGACCAGCATACTGGCTGCCAGCGGCAGCGTCAGGCTGGCGCCGTAACGGGTAATCGTCAGGCGCAGATCGCCCCACAGGCTGCCTTCGTGGGCTTGCGGCGGCTGGCTGCGCAGGCCGGGAATCGCCAGGCACAGTACGCCGGCAATGAGCAACAGCACGGCGATAGCACTCACCGCCACTGTATGCCCATAGTGGCTGGCGACAACGCCGGCGATCAGCGTGCCCGCCGCCATGCCGGCCATGCGCACGCTCATGATCAGGGCATTCGCCGCCGACAACGTCTCGGCCGGCACCAGCCGCGGCAACAGCGCGCTGGCCGCCGGCACGAAAAAGCGATTGCAGGTTGCGCTGAGCGCCGTCACCACGAACAACGGAATGAGCTGCTGGCGAAAAAACGGCACCAGCAACGCCGCAATCACCACCAAGCGCAACAGGCAGGCCCAGCCGAGCACCTGCTTAAGATTGGCGCGATCCGTCAGCGCACCGGCCAATGCGCCGAACAGCAGCATGGGTACCAGCTCGCAGATGATCAGCAGCATCACGTTGAACGCCGAATGCGTCAGATCGAAAACGATGATTTGCAAAAGTACGATCAGCATCCAGTCGGCCAGCGAAATAATCAGTTGCAGAGCGGCCAGCTGGGAAAACGCCGCGTTTTGGAAAACAAGGTGCGGTTTCATTGGCAGGCTTCCGGCGCGCTGATTTTCTTCTGGGTTTCATGGGGCGTCACCTCTTCGTTTTCCAGTACGAATTTGAAAATCAGCGGGCGGAAAAGGAACCCAAGCCAGCTGGGGTTGGCTTTGAACCAGGCGTAACAGGTTTCCAGCCGGCACCCCATATCAACTTTGCTTTGTTCGTTGGATATGCCGAAGTTGATGCTGCGCAGCCCCTGTTCGAGCGCGTAACGTACGATCTCATAACCCATAACGCGGTGAACCGAGAGCCGCCCCGTTTGTTCAAAATCCACGCCGCAGTATGTGGATTCTAGCGTATCGCCCAGGGTGAAACACATATCGAACGCGTCAATGCGGCCATCTTTGCGTAACAGGAGCCATACGGCGTGTTCCAGCCGGCTCATTTCAAGAAAAAATGCCTTCGTCACCATGATTTGATCGGGCGACTGGTATTTCTTGTACAGTTGCAACCACAACGCATGCAGGCGCAGCGCTTCTTCTTCCGACAGCCTTTGGCCTTTGCGGATTTCAAGCTCATAACCCGCTTTCCCCAGGCTGCGAATATCGCGGCGCAGTGATTTACGTTTGGGTTGCCCGGCCAGATAAGTTTCAAAATCGGGCCAGGCCAGATCCAAATGGGCGCAGGCATAGAGCCGATCAAGCCGGGTGGGCCCTAAAAAACGCGCCTCAGGAAAATCCCTGCCGATAAACAGGCGGGATCCCTGTTTGCCTGACTGCGCCGCCAGCGCCTGAACCAGCTTTTGCGACACCGCCGCAGGCTCTGCCCAGGGGGCGATCATCAAGGGGAGCCCGGTGTTGACCGGCGTGCCCAACGTCGTCGTGCTGAGCGACAGGCGGCAGGGCATGGCGATCGACCACTGGGTGGCGATGCCGATGCCCGCCAGCCCGGCTGGCGTTATTGCCAGTGCATATAGAAAGCGGCAGTCCAGCCCGCTGGCTTCCAGCGCCGTCATATAGTCGTGCCGGCAGAATTGATGCGGCTGACACAGCCGGTCCCAATCCTGCGCGTCGATGTCGGCTACCGAATGTCTGAATTCTATACGTAGCGCACCTTCCGCGCCCATCGCCGGGCGGCTTGCCTGACATGTGGAGGCCGGCTGGCAATTAACACCTTGCATATCAATATCTCCCTATGAGTGCGCGGTAAGCAGATCGCGCTGCGCAGCCTCTTTTTCCGTGCCGTTGTTGAGCGCATTCGTCAGGCTGTGAATGAACTGCTCGATTTCGCTATCAGTATGATCTTTATGCAGAATCAGACGTATCAGCGCTTGGTTCAGTTTGACGGCGGGGTAACGGAAAATCGGCACGCAGTAATGTTGTTTTTCCAACATGACGCGCACTTTCTCCGCTTGGCTGTCGGAGCCAAGCAGCACGGAGGTGATATAGGACGGCGTTTCGTTCAGTTGCAGCCCCGCTTCCAGCAAGCGGCGGCGGAAGCGTTCGCTTTTCTGCAGATAGCCGTCCATGATTGCCGGCTCATCATGCAGGCGTTGGATGATCGATGCCGCAACGTCCGCGGTCGGCGGTTGGATGGCTGCGGTAAAGATGGAGGTTCCGCTCAGAATTTCGAAAGCATCGATATATTCCGCATTCGCACTGATGGCGCCGCCTTCAAGCCCCACGGCTTTAGACAGTGAAACCATCACGAAATCGGCGCGCGTCACATGGCGGAATTCGTTATAGAACGCACGTTGCGGCTCGCCGTAGACCATAAAGCCGTTTGCGTCATCAATGTAGCTCAGCGCGCCGTAGCGTTCGCAAAGATCGAGGATAGTGCCGATTGGCGCGATGCTGCCGTCGGAAGAATAGATGCTTTCGAACACCACGATGGCTTTGCGATCGCCGACGCGGCGCAGCAGACGTTCCAGATCGTCTGGATCGTTATGTTTAAATGCAAATAGCTGCTCACCGTATTTCAGGTGTGAGGCGGCTTTCCATAGGCTCCAGTGGCAATCGTGATCGAAAATCAACACCGCATCGTGGTTGTCGATGCCGCACTTGGCTGAGAAATTGAATTTCGCCGTTATCGCATTGATAAACCCGATATTGGCCAATAGCCCGGAGGCGAAGGTCAGCGTTTTGTCCTTGCCGTGAAGTTTGCTGAGCAGCGTTTCCAGCCGGTAATGCGGTTCGCAGATGCCTTGCGTCGCGCGCGAGCCGCCGGTTGACAAACCATAGCGTTTGACCGAATCGCAGAAGGCGTCGAGCACTTCGGGATCCTGCTGCCAGCCGAGGTAATTAATACCGGAAAAATTAACATGCTGTTGGCCGTCGCGTATGATTCGCGGCCCTGACATTCCTTGCATGACGACCGGCTCGCGTAAGAAGCCTTCCTGTTTGGAATGTTCAACAAAACTTTTTAATCCCCAACGATCTTTGCTGTGAATATTATCCATAATATGTTGCCCCATTGACCCGATACCCGCTCGGGATGTTACCGTTTCTGTTAACCGAATTGCCCATAAAAACAATTGAAATTGAAATAACTAGCTGCTTTTTCTATAATTACCCGCAGTCACCGCCGCTTGATGAATACCAGCAGAAAACCGCACGCATAAACAAGAAGCGAGATTGATCTTCGCATTGCAAAATCAAGTGATGCTTAATGAATTATCAAGGTTTCATGAAGGGATAGAATCTATGAGTCTGCGGAGAGTATTGATCGTCGAAGATGATTTCGACGGTGCCGAGGTGTTGAGTGCTTACCTGAGCCGGGATGGATTCCAGACTCGTCATGTGGCCGATGGGCGCCAGGCGTTGGAACAACATGCGCAGTGGCGGCCGGATTTGGTCTTACTGGATATCATGCTGCCGGGGTTAAGCGGCAATGACGTGCTGGCGGCGATCCGCCAGCATGCGTCCACCCCGGTGATTATGGTGACGGCAGTCGGCAGTGAATCCAACCGTATTAATTCATTGCTGTATGGCGCCGACGATTATGTGGTTAAACCTTATAACCCCAGCGAAGTGGTGGCCCGCGTTCATGCCGTCTTGCGGCGCTGGGGCAACAATGCCCAGTCGCGCACCCGCTGCCTGCGGCACGGTAATTTAATTGTGGATATCGATGCGGTGCAGGTTTCGGTTGAGGCCGATGGCGTTCGGCAACCGCTGGAACTGACGCGCACGGAGTTCAACCTGTTGGCCATGTTGATGGCCTGCCCGACCCGGATGTTCTCACGTGCGGAACTGCTCGCCGGCTGCCTGCCGGAAAGCGACGCGTTGGAGCGGGTGGTTGATGCGCACATCTATAATTTGCGCCGTAAACTGGAGCGTGCCGGCATTAGCGATGTGCTGCAGACGGTGCGTGGGCTGGGCTACCGTTTCTGCAACGTGCTATGACGAACAACGATATAAACAAAAGTGAGCGCTGTGCCGCCGAACCGTTATGGCGCTGGATAAGCCTGCGTATGATCGGCCTGGCGATGGCGGCGATTCTGGTGATCGGCGGCGGCATGTGGCTGCGTTTCTCCTGGTGGGAGGCGCATCAGCGCGCGACGATCCCTGAACCGGTGCGGCAGGAGTTGCAGCAACTGGAGGCACAGCCGACCGAACACCGGCAGCGTCTATTGCAAATTTACGGTGAATATCTGTATGGCGAATACTTCACTAACGAAGCCGTGAATGAAGACATGCTTTTTTTCGGCGCGTTCGTGCTGTTGTCGATCCCGCTGATTGTCGGCGGCGGCGTCTGGGTTTCGCTGCATCTGTCGCGTCAGCTCAGCGCCGTGGCGGTCGCCGCGGATCACATCGCCCAGGGGGATTTCACCACGCGGGCTACGCGGGTGGCCCATACGCCGCCGGCGCTGCGTAGCCTGACGAGCGATTTTAATCGTATGGCCGAGCGGCTGGAGCGCCAGGAACGGGAGTTGCAGGCCTCCAGCGCGGCCACCGCTCATGAACTACGCACGCCGTTAACGGCGGCCAAGGGCCGTTTGCAAGGGTTGCTGGACGGCGTGTTCGAACCAACGCCGCAAAACTTCCAACTCATTATGTGCCAGTTGGATCAGTTGAACCGGCTGATCGACGATTTGTATCTGTTGTCTCTGGTTTCCGCCAGGCAACTGTCGCTGTTGCCCTCTGAGTTTACGCTGTGCGCCCTGCTGGAAGAGCGTATCGCCTGGGCTGCGCCGCGTTTGCAGGCCTCACAGATGCAGGCGAGCCTTGATGTGGCGGACGATTTACGCGTGCTGGCGGATCGCGGGCGCGTGGGGCAGGTGATTTCCATTCTGCTTGATAACGCCATCCGCTACGCGGCGTCAGGTGGCTGGGTTGCGCTAAGCGCCCGGCGGCAAGGCGCTGGCGTTCGTATCGAGGTGGAAGACGGCGGCGCCGGTTTCGCGCCGGAGCACCTTGACCGTGTGTGCGATCGTTTCTGGCGCGCCGAAAGTTCGCGTTCACGGCATGCCGGCGGCAGCGGGTTGGGGCTGGCGGTCGCGGTGGCGATTTGCCAGGCGCATGGGGGGCAGCTTTCCGTATGCAACCGCGACGGCGGCGGCGCATTGACGCGTATCGATCTGCCCGGTTAGGCTGTATCCCGCCACGGTCTATGGCGGTGTACCCGCGAAGATTTTCCCCTCTCTTCATAGAATCTTCATCGTTTCTCGGCTGGAACTTGTCCGAATGCTGCTTTACTGCATGCGGTTTCCATTCAGCTTGAGGATGAGTACGGATGAGCGATACACACCGTTTCCCGGCGCGGCGCTATACGCCTGCGTTGATCTGTCTGGCTTGCGCCCTGGCGGTATTGCCGCAGGCCAGCCAGGCGCAGCCAATCGATCCCCTGGCGCCTGCGCCGACCAGCCTGTTCGGCGATAAAACCGACGTCAACGTGGGGTTCGGGGCCTCTATCGGCCCGCGTTACATGGGGGCACGCCAGACGCGGGTGTCGCCAGAACTGGCGTTAAGCGTCTCTCGCGGTATCTTTTTTATCGATACATTGCGCGGCATCGGCGCAGAGTATCTGACTGACAGTGGGTTTTATATGAGCGGCGCACTGTATTACGACCTTGGCCGCAAAGATGAAAACAGCACCTGGCAGCCCGGCTCCAAACGGCTGCGCGGCATGGGCGAAGTCAAAGGCGCCACCACGGCCGATTTTCTGATATCTCAACAAATTACCTCCTGGCTGGCGATCAATAGTGAAGCCGAGTTTCGCGTGGCTGGCGCCGATCGTGGGAACCGCTATCGGGTGGGGCTGGAAGGCACCGTCTTTCGCGATAGCCGCGATGCGTTCACCTTGGGCGTAAACGTGCATGCAGGCGACAGCCGCTATAACCGCACTTACTTTGGCGTGAGCGAAGAGCAGCACCGCCATTCACGTTTTTCCCGCTTTGACGCCAAGTCCGGGATTTATGCCTATTCGGCGTCGGCCGATTGGGAACACAATTTTGATCAGAACTGGTCGTTGTTCGTCGGGCTGGAAGTGATGACGTTCAGCGATCGGGCGCACCGTAGCCCGGTGGTGGAAGGCAACACCAACGTGACGGGCATTGCGATGCTCAATTATACGTTCTGAGACAGAAGGCGGCAGTAGTACACAATGGATTCCCATAGGAAAGATTTACGGCGTATCAGGCCGGTGGTTTTCCTGGCGATAGCCGTCTTGGTGTTATTGCTGGGCGGATGGTTGCTGTCTGGCGGCACTGAGCATGCTCAGCCGGCGCCGGTGCAACAGGTGGAAACGCAGCGCCTGGCACCGCGGTTATTGGTGCGGCTGCTTGATGTGTCTGGCCACTGGGCCGCGCGTGAAGAAGTGACGTTGATGGCGCCGGTGGAAGGGTTGCGCGTCAGTGAGGTGTTGGCGGACGTCGGCGAACGGGTACGACAGGGGCAAGTGCTGGCGCGCCTGGAACGCAATATGCTGGACGCACAGCTGGAACAGAGCCGCCAGGGCGTACTGCGTGGCAACGCCGAACTTTCCCAGGCACAGTCGCGGCTTAACGAGGCCGCGGCTGCTTATGCCCGTGCGCGCCGTTTACAGCCTGACGGCGCAATCAGCCGCCAGGAGTTTGAAGCCGCCGCTGCCGCTTATGCCGCGGCGCGGGCGACGTGCGATCAGGCGCAGGCAGCGCTGCGGCAAGCCCGCGCGCAGGTGGAAGAGACGCGCATTCGTTTTGCCCATGCGGAAGTGCACGCCCCCATGGCTGGTTTGATCGTCAAACGGCAGGTACAGGCCGGCGCGCTGGTTAATGCTCAGAGTGCGTTGTTCAGTTTGGTACGTGACGGCGAGCTGGAGTTTGTCGCGCAGATCCCCGCTTCGGCATTGGCGGATCTTCAAGCCGGCATGACCGCGCAGTTGGTGTTGCCGTCACAGACGTTGGCTGGGCAGATCCGGCTGGTGGGCGCCATGGTGGATCTCGACAGCGGCTATGGCGAAGCGCGCATTACCGTTAACGGCTCCGTGCCGCCGCAGTTGCGTGTCGGCGCCGTGGGCGGCGCGCGCATAGAGCTGGGCCAGCGTCAGGCGATGGCGTTGGATGCGCGCGCATTGCGCTATGCCAGCGATGAGCAACCCTATGTGTTTATCGTCGGGCCGGATGGTCGCGTGAAGCGCGTGGCGGTGCGGATTGGCTGGCGTGACGGTGAGTGGGTGGAGATTCAGCAAGGGCTGTCGCCACAGGATCGGGTGGTGCTGGCCGGCGCTGCGCTGCTGGCGGAAGGGGAGCCGGTTGAGAGCGTAGCTGCGGCGGTGCCCGGCCAGGATCTCCGCGTAATGCCGACAGAGCGGCGCACAGCGGAGAACGCGCAACCATGAAACAAGGTATTTCTTCATGGGCGATTCGCCGCCCGATTCCGACGCTGGTGTTGTTTTGCGTGCTGACGTTGGCGGGCATCGCCGCTTTTTTGCGTTTGCCGGTGAACGCCAACCCGCCGGTGGCTTTCCCGTTGGTCAGCGTCACGGTGTTGCAGCCGGGCGCTGCGCCGGCGGAAATTGAAGCCGAAATCACCCGCCGCGTTGAAAACGCGCTGTCAGGTTTGCCGAGCGTGCGCCATCTGGAATCGACCGTCAAAGCCTCAGTCAGCACCACCACGGTGGAGTTCCAACTGGGTACCGATCCCGATCGCGCCGCAAACGACGTGCGCGCGGCGGTGGACGAGATCCGCGGTGAGCTGCCGCAAAATATTCCGGCGCCGGTGGTGCAGCGCGTCGACGTCGAAGGCGGCGCGATGCTGCAATACATTATGGAGGCGCCTGGGCAGTCGGAACAGGCGCTGTCCTGGTACGTTGACGACAGTATCAGCCGTGAGTTGCTGGCCGTGCCGGGGGTACAGCGTGTCGCCCGTTTTGGCGGCGCTGAACGCGAGTTGCGCATCGAGCCGAAACCGGCGGTGCTGGCGCAGTACGGCATGACGATCGATACGCTGAATAGCCAGTTGCGTGAGACGTTCACCGACGTGCCCGGCGGCCATTTGGAAACGCAGCAGCAACGCCAGACGATCCGGGTGCAAGGGCGCCTGGCTTCGCCGGAAACCCTCAGCGCGCTGCCGATCGCGATGCCGGGCGGCAGTTGGCTGCCGCTGGGCGACATTGCGCGCATCAGCGATACCGTCGCCGAGCGTTCGGGGTTCGCCCAGTTTAATGGTAAACCGGCGGTGGGTTTCTCGGTGTGGCGGCGTAAAGGGTTCAGCGACACCGAAGTTGCCGCCCGCGTGGCCGAACGGCTGCAAACGTTGCAGGCGCAGCACCCCGGCGTCGTCATCCGCGAAGTGACATCGACGGTGGAATACACCCGCGCCAGTTACGACACGGCGATGCATACCCTGGTTGAAGGGGCGGTGCTAACGATTCTGGTGGTGTTCCTGTTTCTGCGTGACTGGCGCGCCACGGCTATTGCGGCCGTCGCCTTGCCGCTGTCCGTCCTGCCGGTGTTTTTGGCCATGCTGTGGCTGGATTTCACGCTTAATAGCATCACGATGTTGGCGTTGACGCTGGTGATCGGCATTTTGGTTGATGATGCGATCGTCGAGATCGAGAACATCGACCGCCATATTCATATGGGCGAGCGGCCCTACAGCGCGGCGCTGCACGCAGCAGACGGCATTGCGCTGGCGGTATTGGCCACCACGCTGACTATTGTTGCGGTGTTTGCGCCGGTCGGCTTTGTTCAAGGGGTAGTTGGGCAATATTTCCGCCAGTTCGGGCTGACCGCCTCCATCGCGGTACTGTGCTCGCTGTTGGTGGCGCGCTTGCTGACGCCGTTGCTGGCGGCCTATTTCCTGCGCGCCACGCGCAAGGTGAACACCGCACCTGAGGACCACGGCGAGCCGCAAGGGCGGCTGATGCGCCGCTATGTGAGCTGGTTGGAACAGGTGTTGCGGCACCCCTGGAAAACCCTGCTGGCTGCCGGAGCGCTGTTTGTGGCGGCCATACTGTTGGCTGGGTATCTGCCCGGCGGTTTCCTGCCGGCTAACGATGCGAACCTATCGCAGCTACGTGTAACGCTGCCGCCGGGCGGTTCATTGTCGCAGGCGCAACAGACCTCGGAACGTATCACCGCCGTGCTGCGCGCCCATCCGGCGGTTAAGCATGTGTTGGCGGTCGCCGGCTCGCCGGATGAAGCCAGCTTCAGCATCACACTGCAACCGCGCGATCAGCGCCAAGTGACGCGTAAGGAGTTTGAAAACTCGATCCGCCGGCAATTAGCGGCGTTACCCGACATGCGCTTCCAGTTTCTGGTTGATGGCGGCAGTGAAGTCTCGATCATGCTGGTGGGGCGCGATGCGCAGGCGCTGGAGGCCGCGGCGCGGCAGTTGGCGGGTGAAATGCGCGGGCTGCCGCAGTTGACCAACGTGCAGATAAGCCTCTCGCCCGTCAGCCCGGAACTGCGGGTGCGGCCGCGCCCGGGCGACGCGGCCCGGCTTGGCGTCAGTACCAGCGCCATCGGTGACATATTACGTATCGCCACGACCGGCGAGCAGAAGTCCTTGTCTGCGCATTACAACTTGCAGGAACGGCAGATCCCGCTGCGCGTCCGGCTTGCCAAGCGCGATAGCGCCGATCTGGATCTGTTGCGCAGCCTGCGCGTTTCCAGCATCCGGCGGGAAGGCGGGGTGCCGTTGTCGGCGGTGGCGGACATCAGCTACGGCGAGGGGCAAACACGCATCGATCGTTACGATCGCCAACGGCGTATCAGCGTCGAGGCCAACCTGCAATCGGCCTCACTGGGGCAGGCGTTGGATGCGGTACAAGCATTGCCGGCGTTGCAGCATTTGCCCGCCGGGGTACAGCAGGTGCAATACGGCGATGCGGAATACATGGCGGAGATGTTCGACAACTTTTCGCTGACGATGGCGGCCAGTATTTTGACGATGTACGCCATTCTGGTGTTGCTGTTTCGCGATTTCCTGCAGCCGTTCACCATTCTGTTCACGCTGCCGCTGTCGCTGGTCGGCGCCATCGCCGCACTGTGGCTGATCGGCGCTGCGCTGGATCTGCCGGCGATCATCGGGTTGCTGATGCTGATGGGGATCGTCACCAAAAACGCTATCCTGCTGGTGGATTTCACGCTGGAGGGCCGCCGTCAAGGGATGACGACGCATGATGCGTTGATCCATGCCGGTATGATGCGGGCGCGGCCTATTGTGATGACCACGGTGGCGATGGTCGCCGGTATGGCGCCGGCGGCGCTGGGCTTTGGCGCCGATTCGGGGTTCCGTATCCCGATGGCCACGGCGGTGATCGGCGGGCTGGTAACCTCGACCTTGCTCAGCCTGGTGTGCGTGCCGGTGGTGTTTGCGCGTATCGACAATCTGCGAGCATGGCTGGGGCCGCGTTTAGCCCGCCTGACGACGGTCAGCCCGGAAGATTTGGCAGGCGAATAAAAGGAGATGGGCGGCGCCCTGTGTGCAGGCGCCGCCAGAGCCTACGGCAGGTTATTTAAACCGCGGCATCCTCGTTATTTTTAATTACATTATCGCTACCTGTTTAAGTGTCATTGACAGTTTCTTAACGAAACGCTGATAGAATCCTAACGATACGGGTTCATCATAATTTTGTTAGCCATCAATTTCCTTCGCTATTGCTGCCGATGATAACGGGCTGGCCTGGTGTTTTTATTGGCGGGCAAACAGGCAAAGGCGGCGGTTGTATACCCAAAATAATTCGAGTTGCAGGACAAAAACGCAAAAGCGTTTTTGAACAGCGCTAGCGCTGGCCCCGTAGGGGTGAGGCCGTATGGCCGAATCACGCGGCAACGCAGCGAATCCCCAGGAGCTTACATAAGTAAGTGACTGGGGTGAGCGACAAATCTGCCGGGAGCAGATTTGAACGCTGTTGGCAGCGGCCCCTTTGGGCCGAGTAACCAAGCCAACACACCTGCAACTTGAAGTATGACGGGTATAGTCATTACAGGTGAGAATATGTATTTAATAGAAAAGGAAACGTCAAATGCTCAGCCGTTGAATAACATCGGCTTTGCGCTGTCGTTAGCGACAGGAAAGTTGTGCCCGAATACCTATTGGGATAAAAAATCGCATCGGGTAAAGTTCCTGCTGCGTTCGTTAATTTTCCCGCTGCAAACATCCCGACTGCTTTCGCTGCTTGCTGGGCTGCCCTATTATCGTGAGTTATTACAATCGCAAAATAATATACCGATAAAAGTGCACCGCCCGTATCTCTATCGCGCGTTGACCGTTAAACAACGCACGGACGTCATCATTAATCATTATACCTTCCTAGGGGAAATGCAGAATTTCCAAATGAGCAACGCGCTCACCAGTTTGGAAGATAAATGTATTTATACTCTGAAAGGGAAGGATGACGTTGAGTTTACTATTTGCGCCAGCACGGCGAAAAGGGCAGAGCGTGAAGGGGAAAGCACCGTATTTTTAAAAATGGGCGATACGCTGCTTGCCAGCATCACCTTTTCCGTGGCTAGCCATCATCAACGGCAGAGTATTTTTATCGGCGGCGTGCAGGGGGCAAGCAAAGGCGTTGGCAACGAGGTGATAAAAAAAGCCACCAAACTGTGCTATGGGTTATTCCCCAAAAGAATTTTAATGGAGGTTATTTTCAAGTTCGCTCGTGAAAATAATATCGATAAAATTTTTGGCGTGAGTGATAACGCGCATGTATTTAGAAGCCTGCGTTACGTATTCAGTAAACGAAGCCAGTTCCATGCCAGCTACAATAATTTCTGGCAAGAGATTGGCGGGCAGAGAGTCTCCAAACATCTCTATGCGTTGCCGCTATCTATTCCGAGAAAGGACAGTAGCGAATTGCCAAGCAAAAAGCGATCGGAATACCGTAAGCGCTATGAACTGCTCGATCAATTGAGCGCCGGTTTATAAGCCTGGTTTCTTGGCGGCCGCGATGAATGCGGGAAAGTAGGCCGTGCCTCGGGGGCACGGCCTGCCATTACAGGTGCGGAATATTGCGCCCGTAATAGATCTCCTGCATTTCTTTCCACAGCAGATCGGTAATCCGTTTCCGTTCTTCTTCACCGAGCGCTTCCGGCTTGGCATTGAACAGATAGTGTTGCAGATCGAAGTCCTTCAGTAGCATCTTGGTATGGAAGATGTTCTCCTGATAAACGTTCACATCCATCATGTGATACAGCGATTTCATATCCTCAGACATAAAGTTCTGGATCGAGTTGATCTCGTGATCGATATAGTGTTTCACACCGTTGACGTCGCGCGTAAAGCCGCGCACGCGGTAATCCATGGTGACGATATCGGATTCCAACTGATGGATCAGGTAATTAAGCGCTTTCAACGGCGAAATCACCCCGCAGGTCGACACTTCAATGTCGGCGCGGAAGGTGCAAAGGCCGCCCTCCGGATGGCTTTCCGGGTAGGTGTGAACGCAGATATGGCTTTTATCCAGGTGTGCGACTACCGTGTTTGGCAGCGGGCCTGGGTGCTCCGAGGTATCGACATCTTTCGGATCCACCGGTTCTTCGCTGACCAGGATGGTGACGCTGGCGCCCTGTGGCTCGTAGTCCTGACGTGCGATGTTCAGAATGTTGGCGCCGATGATTGAGCAGGTCTCGGTAAGGATCTCCGTCAACCGGTTGGCGTTGTATTGTTCGTCAATGTAGGCGATATAGCCGTCGCGGTCATCCGCGGTTTTGGCGTAACAAATATCGTAAATACAAAAACTCAGGCTCTTGGTCAGGTTATTGAAGCCGTGCAGTTTCAGCTTGTGCAATTTGGTTCACCTCCTTTATCTTCTCGCTTAACGTGAAACGTTCAGTGCATTGAGTAAATATTGCGGCAGAGCAAAGCTGCCCACGTGGATCGCCGGGTTATAGTAACGGCAAGGCAGCCCGCTTTGTACAAAACGTTGCTGCAGCGTGGCCAAATCAAGCTGGCGCAACGCCGGATTTTGGCTGGCCCAGGCAAACGTCATAATGCCGCCATAGTAGGTTGGGATCGCCGCCTGGTAAAAACTGACGTCCTTGAAGTAGTGGCTCAGTTTGGTATGGCTGTTCACCGCTTCATCCTGCTGCAGGAAGCAGACGCCGTTCTGGGCCACGAAGATCCCGCCTTCGCTCAGGCAGCGTGCGCAACCCTGGTAGAAGGTTGAGGTGAACAGGCTTTCGCCTGGGCCGATCGGATCGGTACAGTCTGAAATGATGACGTCGAATTTTTCATCGGTTTGGCTGACGAAGTTGACGCCGTCGTCAATCACCAGACGAAAGCGCGGATCGTCATAAGCACCGGCGTTATGATTGGGCAGGTACTGGCGGCAAAACGCCACCACGCCGGCGTCGATCTCCACCATGGTAATCTGTTCGACGCCTTGATGACGGCTGACTTCACGCAGCATGCCGCCGTCGCCGCCGCCGATAATCAGGACTTTCTTCGCCTGGCCGTGCGCCAGCAGGGGAACGTGGGTCAGCATCTCATGGTAGATAAACTCATCGCGTTCCGTGGTTTGCACCACACCGTCGAGCGCCATGACGCGGCCCATCTCCGGGTTTTCAAAAATCACCAGATCCTGATGCTCGGTTTTCTCGCGGTACAGCACCTTCTCGACAGAGAAGTACTGACCGAAGTTGGCATGCAGCGTCTCATACCAAATTTCTTTCTGGGTCATATTCGGCACACTCCGTAAATAACAGCCATGAAAAATTGGCGCAACATGATAGCTAACTCTGCCTGATGTTGCACGGCTGAATTTCAAACAGAGATAGCAGAAGAAGGGAAGAGGGGCTAGTTTGCGTAGGCTAACAGGCTGAGTGAATCGCGCGCCAGAGATTTGCATTTTGTCTGGGTCGGAATGGCGATGCCGCGCAGATCGTGGTAGCTGGCTTCACCCAGAGCTTTCATGTTGTAACTGTCGTAGTTGCTGAGATCCCAACGGTTTTGCTGGGCGAAGAACACGATCGCACGTTTGATTTGCGTATTGGGCAAATCGTTGTAGCCACAGTCGTTCTTCAGATAGACGAACACCGCGGTAAGATCGGCCAGATCTTCCGCTTCAGACTCATTCAAGGCCAGGGTGGCGCGTGAGAACCCCAGCATAGACAGTAACAGCATCAGTAACGTTGTTTTTTTCAGCATGAAATAGACCCGTTGATTATCAGGTTGTGCTCCCAGCGGCAATGGTTTGCCGTTTGGCTTTTGACGGCATGTATCCATCGCCGGAGACAACCTGTGTGACGTTACCACACTTGTTTGTAAAGGCACCAAATTTTATTACCGGCACGCCCGTGGCGGGCTGTTAAGGCTTGACCTTCCGCCAGGGGGAGGGTTTAGGCTTGGGTCTATATGCTATGCCATTCATCAAGGGAGCCTGCGATGCTGCGCCGTGATTTTATCAAACTGACCGCCGCACTGGGTGCGGCGAGTGCTTTGCCGCTATGGAGCAGTGCCGCCTGGGCGGCTGAACAGCCTGCGTTGCCGATCCCGCCGCTGTTGGCGCCGGACGCACAGGGGAACATCGCGCTGGCGTTCCAGGCGGGGGAAACCCGTTGGTTGCCGCATGTAGCGAGCAAAACCTGGGGCGTGAATGGCGCATTGCTGGGGCCGGCAGTCAGGCTGCAGCGCGGGAAGCCGGTGACCGTCGATATCCGTAACCAGTTGCCTGCGGCCAGCACCCTGCATTGGCATGGCCTGGCGATCCCCGGCGAAGTCGACGGCGGCCCACATGCGCTGATCCCGCCGGGGGAAACCCGTACGGCGCATTTTACCGTCGATCAGCCCGCGGCGACCTGTTGGTTCCATCCGCATACCCATGGCAAAACCGGCCAGCAGGTGATGATGGGCCTGGCGGGGCTGGTGCTGATAGAGGACGAAGAAAGCAGCCGTCTGCCGTTGCCGAAAACCTGGGGCCAGGACGACATTCCGGTGATCTTGCAGGACAAACGCCTGGGTAACGACGGCCAGATCGCCTATCAGCTGGATGTGATGAGCGCGGCCGTCGGCTGGTTCGGCGATCGGCTGTTCACCAACGGCGTGCAGTATCCGCAGCACCCGGCGCCGCGCGGCTGGCTGCGCCTGCGCTTTCTCAACGGTTGCAATGCGCGCTCACTGACGCTGGCCGCCAGCGATAACCGCCCGCTGTATGTAATAGCCAGCGACGGCGGTTTTCTCAATGAACCGGTCAAGTTGCATGAACTGCCGATACTGATGGGCGAGCGTTTTGAAGTGCTGGTGGATACGTCGGATGGCCAGCCGTTTGATATCGTCACGCTGCCGGTCAAACAAATGGGGATGACGCTGCCGCCGTTCGATAAGCCGCTGCCGGTGCTGCGCATTCAGCCCACCCAAGCGCCAGGGGTAACAACGCTGCCCGATACGCTGGTGGCGTTGCCGGCCTTGCCCGCGCTTGATGGCGTGCAGGCGCGCTGGCTGCAACTGATGATGGATCCCACGCTGGATAAGCTCGGTATGCAGGCCTTGATGCAGCGTTACGGCCACCAGGCGATGGCCGGCATGAGCATGGACCACGGCAACATGGGCGAGGCAGGGCACGGTGGTATGGCCGGAATGGATCATGGCGATATGGCCGGCATGGCGCATGGCGAAGCGCCGTTTGATTTCAGTCACGGCAATATGATCAACGGCAAGGCTTTCGACATGATGAAGCCGATGTTTGCCGCCAAACGCGGCCAGTATGAGAAATGGACCATCTCCGGCGAAGGCGACATGATGCTGCATCCGTTCCACATTCACGGCACCCAGTTCCGCATCCTGTCGGAAAACGGCAAGCCGCCGGCGGCACACCGGGCGGGCTGGAAAGATACCGTGCACGTTGAGGGTTGGCGCAGCGAGGTGCTGGTGCGGTTCGATCATCTGGCCAGCGCAGAACATGCCTATATGGCGCATTGCCATCTGTTGGAGCACGAAGATACCGGCATGATGCTGGGCTTTACGGTTACCGACCAGGCATAATTCTGCCTGATGCGAGCCGCGTTTCAAACGGCGGGTGCGGCGGTTTGCCATGCCGCTGCGCGTCGCCAGCGCCTTCCTGCTGTGATAAACTTTGCGCCTTCCTTCCGGCAACCGATCTGAAAACCTATGAAACACACTGTAGACGTCATGATTTCCGAACAGGAAATTAAAACCCGTATCGCCGAACTCGGCCGCCAGATCACCGAACATTACCGCAACAGCGGCAGTGAAATGGTGTTGGTGGGCCTGCTGCGCGGCTCATTCATGTTCATGGCCGATCTGTGCCGCACGATTGACGTGCCGCACGAAGTGGATTTCATGACCGCCTCCAGCTATGGCAGCGGTATGTCCACCACCCGCGACGTAAAAATCCTGAAAGACCTGGATGAAGATATCCGCGGTAAAGACATTCTGATCGTTGAAGACATCATCGATTCCGGCAACACGCTGAACAAGGTGCGCGAAATCCTGGCGCTGCGCGGGCCTAAATCACTGGCGATTTGTACGTTGCTGGATAAACCGGAGCGCCGTGAAGTGGAAGTGCCGGTCGAGTTTGTCGGCTTTTCCATTCCTGACGAGTTCGTGGTGGGCTACGGTATTGACTACGCTCAGCGCTATCGCCATCTGCCGTACGTGGGCAAAGTCGTCCTGCTGGACGAATAAACCTAATGCCGGCGGCCGCACCTGGAGAGTAAAGGTGCGGCCGCCGGTTGCCTTTAATCGGCGTGCAGCGGGTTCGGTTTGTCGACGACGCTCTTTTCTTTCTCTTGCAGCAGCGTGGCCATCCCTTTGCGGTAGCCCATCTCCAGGCTCTCTCGGCTGGTGGCGGTGACTTCCAGATCGCGCAGGCGGCCATCATGAATACCGTACACCCAACCGTGGATCATCACCTTCTGGCCGCGTTTCCAGGCCGATTGCATAATCGTGGAGTGGCCGAGGTTATACACTTGTTCCACCACGTTGATTTCGCACAGCGCATCCAGGCGCTTTTCCGGCTCCAGTTCACCCAGGCGTGAGCTGTGTTTGAACCACAGATCGCGGATGTGCAGCAGCCAGTTGTTAATTAAGCCCAGCTCCGGGTTTTCCACCGCCGCTTGCACACCGCCGCAGCCCAGGTGGCCGCAGATAATGATATGTTCCACTTCGAGCACGTCGACGGCGTACTGCACCACCGACAGGCAGTTCAAATCGGTATGGATGACCAGATTAGCCACATTGCGGTGAACGAACAGCTCACCGGGCTCCAGGCCGGTCAATCGCTCGGCGGGCACCCGGCTGTCAGAACAGCCAATCCATAAAAAACGGGGTTTTTGCGCCTGTGCCAGGCGTTCGAAAAAACCGGGATCGTCCTGGCTGATATTCGCCGACCAAACCTGATTGTTGGCAATGAGCCTTTCTATTTCTTTCATGGAAGTTATTGACCTGTAACGAGCAGATTGCGTTGAGGTAATATAGGACAAGCGTCACCATTTGAAAATCATAACTGTTGAATTTTCCGCACGGATTAGACCGCGGTGAAAATGCGCGCGGTGATAAAATTCGCCCAATGATAAGAATTCTGCAGCATACATAACGCTACAAGGTGTTTTCTAATTTATGAGTTACGCATTGGAATTAGCGCAATTGACCAAGACCTACGCAGGTGGCGTCAAGGCATTGCGCGGTATCGATCTTCGCGTCGAGGCCGGGGATTTTTATGCCCTGTTGGGGCCAAACGGCGCAGGGAAATCCACCACCATCGGCATTATCAGCTCACTGGTCAACAAAACGTCCGGCACGGTGCGGGTATTTGACTTTGATATTGATAAAGACATCGTCAACGCCAAACGCCAGCTTGGCCTGGTGCCCCAGGAGTTCAACTTCAACCCGTTTGAAACTGTGATGCAAATCGTCGTCAATCAGGCGGGATACTACGGCGTTACGCGCCGTGAAGCGCTGAATCGCGCCGAAAAGTACCTCAACCAGTTGGATCTGTGGGGCAAACGCAACGAGCGCGCGCGCATGCTGTCCGGCGGGATGAAACGCCGGCTGATGATCGCCCGTGCGCTGATGCATCAGCCGAAGCTGCTGATCCTCGATGAGCCGACCGCCGGGGTGGATATCGAACTGCGCCGCTCCATGTGGGGCTTTTTGAAAGAGCTGAACGTGCAGGGAACCACCATTATCCTGACCACCCACTATCTGGAAGAGGCCGAAATGCTGTGTCGTAACATCGGTATTATTCAGGGCGGCCAACTGGTGGAGAACACCTCGATGAAAGCGTTGCTGGCCAAGCTGAAGTCGGAAACCTTCATCCTCGATCTGGCGGCCAAAAGCCCCTTGCCGAAGCTGGAGGGCTATCGCAGCCAATTACTGGATACCTCGACCTTAGAGGTGGAAGTAATGCGCGAGCAGGGGCTGAACGCGCTGTTTAGCCAACTGAGCGCCCAGGGCATTCAGGTGCTGAGTATGCGCAACAAGGCCAACCGGCTGGAAGAGTTGTTTGTCACGCTGGTTAACGGCAATGGAGGGAAAGCATGACGCGTTTATACTGGGTGGCATTGCAAAGCATCTGGGCGAAAGAGATCCACCGCTTCGCGCGCATTTGGGTACAGACGCTGGTGCCGCCGGTGATCACCATGACGCTGTACTTTATCATTTTCGGCAACCTGATTGGTTCGCGCATCGGCGATATGCATGGCTTCAGCTACATGCAGTTTATCGTGCCGGGGCTTATCATGATGTCAGTGATCACCAACGCCTATTCCAATGTGGCTTCCTCGTTTTTCGGCGCCAAATTCCAGCGCAACATTGAGGAACTGCTGGTTGCGCCGGTGCCCACCCATGTGGTGATCGCCGGTTACGTCGGCGGCGGCGTGGCGCGCGGGATCTGCATCGGTATTCTGGTTACCGCTATCTCGCTGTTCTTTGTGCCGCTGCATGTGCACGCCTGGTGGGTGATTGCCGCAACGCTGCTGCTGACGGCGATTCTGTTTTCGCTGGCCGGGCTGCTGAATGCGATTTTTGCCACCACCTTTGACGACATCAGCCTGATCCCGACCTTTGTGCTGACGCCGTTGACCTATCTGGGCGGGGTGTTTTACTCGCTGACGCTGTTGCCGCCGTTTTGGCAGGCGGTGTCCAAACTGAACCCGATAGTGTATATGATCAGCGGCTTCCGTTACGGTTTCCTCGGCATTACTGACGTACCATTGGCGCTGACTTTATTGGTGCTGGTGGTGTTTATTGTGGTGTTTTACCTGCTGACCTGGTATCTGATCGAGCGTGGCCGCGGCCTGCGTTCATAACTGGTGAAAGGCCGGGAAACGGGCGCCGGAGCAACTGGCGCCCGTGAGGATCAGGCAACCTGTACCGGCACGGCTTTCGCTTTGCGCAGCAGGGTGTTTTCGCCTTCGAAGTAGGCCACTTTCGGATGGTGCTGGCGTGCATCGGCATCGCTCATTTGTACATAAGAGCAGATGATCAGTTTGTCGCCCACGCAGGCACAGCGTGCGGCAGCGCCGTTGACCGAAATGATGCGCGAGCCGCGCTCGGCGGCGATCGCATAGGTGGAAAAACGCTGGCCGTTGTCAACGTTGTAAATATCAATGGCTTCATATTCCAGGATCCCGGCGGCTTCCAGGAAGTCCTGATCGATGGCGCAGGAGCCTTCATAGTGCAAGTCAGCCCGAGTCACTTTCACCCGATGCAGCTTGCCTTGCAGCATTGTACGTATCATAGCTTTTAAACCTAACTGGACGTCGGCCCTTGCGGGCGACTGGGGTTGAACATCTTCCTGCATCCCTGCCATACCCTTCATCCTTCAGGCTGCGTCTTTGTTGGCTACGTCAACGCGTCCTGGTCACATAGCTCTCTATGGCCCGGGAACTTACTGACTTGCCGCCGCGATGCAACATGAATGATTTTGTGTATTACGCTCGTTGCCGATAAGCCCGGGCACGCCTGGCACCGCCCGGGGCAACCGCTGTGCAAATGGCTTACAGCGTTAAATCGACCTGCTGGTTGTCAATCAGGCGCGCTTTGCCAAGCCAGGCCGCCATCAGAATCACCGCGCGTTTGCTTTCCACCGTGAGCGGTAGCAATGTGTCTGCATCGCGGATAAACAGCTCGTCCGGGGTGAACCCCACCACGCGTAGTTTATAGGCGGCCTGCTCCAGCAGTTCATCAATTTGCCGCTCGCCGTTGCCGAGCCGCTCGGCCAGGTCGTTCATGATCTGGTTAAGCTGCGGGGCAGTTTTGCGTTCTTCGGCGCTCAGGTAGCCATTGCGTGAGCTGAGCGCCAGGCCATCCTGGGCGCGGACAATCGGCACGCCGATGATATCAATATCGTAGCCCATGTCCGCCACCATTTTGCGGATCAGCATCAGTTGTTGGTAATCCTTTTCGCCGAAGCAGGCCAGATCCGGCTGCACCAGATTGAACAGCTTGCTGACGATGGTGGCCACGCCGCGGAAGTGGCCGGGGCGGCTGGCGCCTTCCAGCATGGTGGAGATCATCGGCACATCGACGTAGGTTTGGGTCTCCGAACCCTGCGGGTATACCTCGGCGGGCGTGGGTGAAAACACCAGATCAACGCCGCGGCGCGTCAGTTTCTCGCAGTCTTCCTGCAACGTGCGCGGGTAACGCGCCAGATCGTCCGGACGATCGAACTGCATTGGGTTGACGAAGATGCTCACCACCACCACATCGCCGCGTGCGCGCGCTTCATCAACCAGCGTCATATGGCCTTCGTGCAGGTTCCCCATGGTGGGCACCAGCGCAATTCGCTTCCCCTCTTGGCGCCAGCGCCGAACGTGTTGGCGCAGCATCGGCAGCGTTTCGATAATCAGCATTGCATAACTCCGTTACGGGCCTTTTCAGGCCCGGGCAGGCCAATTAGCCTGCGGCAAGATTAATTAAAAGAGTGTTCCGGCCCAGGGTAGCTGCCCTGTTCTACTTCATGAATATACTGCTGCACCGCCGTGCGCATATCGCCGCTCTGCGCCAGGAAGTTTTTGGCGAACTTGGGCGTGTGGCCGCCGGTAATGCCGAACGCATCGTGCATCACCAGAATCTGGCCGTCGGTGGTGTTGCCCGCCCCAATGCCAATGACCGGGATGGTGAGCTGTTCGGTAATTTTGCGCGCCAGTTCGCTGGGAACACATTCCAGCACCAGCAACTGCGCGCCGGCCAGCTCCAGGTTTTGCGCGTCTTCCAGCAGCTGTTTGGCCGCCAGTTCGTCGCGGCCCTGAACCTTATAGCCACCAAAAATATTCACGGATTGTGGCGTCAGGCCAAGGTGGCCGCAAACCGGCACGGCGCGTTCGGCCAGCATTTTCACCGTATCGCACAGCCAACTGCCGCCTTCGATTTTGACCATATTGGCGCCGGCGCGCATCAGCTCGGCGGCATTGGTAAAGGTTTGCTCCGGGGTGGCGTAGCTCATAAACGGCAGATCGGCCAGCAGCAGGCAGGCCGGTGCGCCGCGGCGCACCGCGCGGGTGTGGTAGGCGATGTCGGCGACGGTGACAGGCAGCGTGGAGTCATGGCCCTGCAGCGTCATCCCCAATGAATCCCCAACCAGCAAAACGTTAATGCCTTGCTCTTCAAACAGCTTGGCAAAACTGGCATCGTAGGCCGTAAGGGTAGCGAACTTGCGCTGTTCCTGCTTCCACTGGCGCAGATGGGTTATGGTGGTGGGTTTCATCACAACGTCTCCTGAATAGGGGCGCATGGCGTCAGCCTGGCCCCCGACTACAAAAAAAGTGCGGTCATTCTACTGTAAGCCTTACGGGGTGGGTAGCGCAGATCATGATGCTTAAGCGCTTCTTAAGAAATGGATGCTGTAATAAAGCAATGAATGGTGAATAAGGATATGCATGAGAATTCTGCTGATTGAAGACGACACGCTGATCGGCGATGGCATCAAAGCCGGCCTGACCAAGCTCGGTTTCACCCTGGACTGGTTCACCGACGGCGTGGTGGGCAAGCGCGCACTGGCCAGCGCGCCCTATGATGCGGTAATCCTCGATCTTAGCCTGCCGGGCCTTGACGGGCTGGACTTGCTGCGCGCCTGGCGCCAGGCCGGCCATGACGTGCCGGTCTTGATTCTTACCGCCCGCGATGCGCTGGAACAGCGCCTCAGCGGTTTGCAGAACGGTGCGGACGATTACCTGTGCAAACCCTTCGCGCTGGCGGAGGTGGCGGCGCGCCTGCAGGCGCTGATCCGCCGGCGTCACGGGCAACTGATGCCGCAGTTAGCGCACGGCAACGTGGTCTTCGACAGCGCCGCCCGCAGCGTTAGCGTTAATGGGGAACCGGTGGCGCTGACGCCGCGCGAGCTGGCGGTGCTGGAACTGTTCTTGCACAACAAAGGGCGGGTGCTGGCGCGGCCGTTGATTCAGGAAAAGCTCTACGCCTGGGACGATGAGGTGAGCAGCAACGCGGTGGAGGTGCATATTCACCACCTGCGGCGCAAGCTGGGCAGCGGTTTTATCCGCACGGTGCACGGCGTGGGCTACACCTTGGGGGCGGCTGAATGAAACGTTGGAGCCTGCGGCTGCGGCTGATCGTTATTTTCGGCCTATTGGCGCTGGTGACCTGGTGCTGCGCCAGCCTGGTGGCGTGGAAGATCACGCGTGATAACATCAACGAAGTGTTCGACACCCAGCAGATGCTGTTTGCCAAACGGCTGGCTACCGCCAACCTGGGCGATCTGCTGGCCAGCGAGCAGGTGCGCAGCCTGCCGCAGACCAAGAGGCTGGTGCGCAACGGAAAACGGGGTGAACAGGATGACGATGCGCTGGCCTTCGCCATTTTCGACCGCCAGGGCCACATGCTGTTGCATGACGGTGAAAACGGCGCCGACGTGATGTTTGATGAGCGCAACGACGGGTTTATCGTTGGTCGCCTAAAGGACGATGACGATGCCTGGCGGCTGCTGTGGCTGACCAGCCCCGATGGCCGCTATCGCATCGTAGTGGGGCAGGAGTTGGAGTACCGCCAGGATATGGCGCTGGATATGGTGACCGGGCAACTGCTGCCGTGGTTGATCACCTTACCGATTCTGATGCTGTTGATCGCCTTGATTGTGGGGCGGGAACTGCGGCCGCTGCGCGCCGTGGCTGCCGGGCTGCGCCAGCGGGCGCCGGATGATGCGGCGCCGATCGACGCCCGGCAGGTGCCAACGGAAGTGCGCCCGCTGGTGGACGCGCTCAATACGTTGTTTACCCGTATCAACACCATGTTGGTGCGCGAGCGCCGCTTCACCTCCGACGCCGCCCATGAACTGCGCAGCCCGTTGGCGGCGTTGCGGGTGCAGGCTGAAGTGGTGCAACTGGCCGGTGATGATGTGCCGGTGCGTATGCATGCGGTAGAAAACCTGATGGTCAGTATCGACCGCGCCACACGCTTGGTGGACCAATTGCTGACGCTTTCGCGGCTGGATTCGCTGTCGGATCTTGAGCCGCTGGAGCCAGCCGACTGGTGCCAACTGGTGCCGGCGGCGCTGGCCGAGCAGGAGCGGTATGCCAACAGCCGGAGTGTTGCATTGCACTATCAGCCGCAGGGCTCGCCGAAGCCGCTGCCAGGGCAACCGCTGCTGCTGTCGTTGCTGGTGCGCAATCTGGTGGATAACGCGCTGCGCTATACGCCGGTGGGCGGCCGGGTTACGGTCACGTTGAATGAAGGGCAACTGCAGGTGGCGGATAACGGGCCGGGGGTGAGTGCGGAGCAGCTTGCCAGGTTGGGCGAGCGTTTTTACCGGCCGCCGGGGCAGGTGCAGAACGGCAGCGGATTGGGCTTATCGATAGTGCAACGTATCGCCGCATTGCATGGGCTGACAATGCGTTTTACTAACCGCACGGAAGGGGGCTTTATTGCTACGGTGGTGTTCCCGAGGCGCGGCTAGCCGGCCCAAGATCACTCGCCGGGCTGGTGCCATAGCTGCATGCCGTTTCGCGGCACACGCTTCAGGCATTCGGTCAGTGGCGTGCCGTCGGGCAGCACCAGAGCCGGTGCGATCTCGGCCAGCGGGTAGAGCATAAACTCACGTTCTTTCAGGCCATAGTGCGGCACCGTCAGCCGTTCAGTGGCGATTTGGTTATCGCCATACAACAGCATGTCCAGATCGAGAGTGCGCGGCCCCCAGCGCTCGTCTTTGCGCACCCGCCCCTGGTTGAGCTCAATGTGCTGGGTGTGATCGAGCAACTGCTCGGCGGGCAACCGGGTATCCAGCGCCACCACCGCATTGAGGAAATCAGGCTGGTTTTGCGGCCCCAGCGGCTTGGTGCGATAAAATGACGAACACACGATCAGCCGGGTTTGCGGAATGTGCGCCAGCGCTTCCAATGCCGCATTCGCCTGTTGCAACGGCTGCGCCTGGTTGCTGCCGATCGCAACATAGACGCGGATCATTATTCGCCTTCTTTACGCGGCGCACGGCGGCGTGGCCGGCGTTGGCGTGAACGGCGCGGCGCCGGATCGTCGCCCAGCGTACTGAGCATGCTTTTCTGCTGCGCAGCCGTGGCAGCCTGGAATTCGCCCCACCAGTCGGCCAGGCGTTGCATTTCCGGGTTGTTTTCCACCTGGGCGCGCAGCGCCAGCAGATCGTAAGCCGCGCGGAATTTGGGGTGCTCCATCAGTTTGTGGGCACGTTTACCTTGGCGGCGTGACAAACGCAGCTGTAATTGCCAGATATCACGCACCAGCGTGGTAATGCGTTTTGGAATCGCCAGCGAACGGCACTGCTCATCCAGTACGTCGTTCATGGCCAGCGCGAAGGCATCGTAATAGGCCAGCCCGCTTTCCTGCGCCAGCTTCTGCGCGTGCTCCAGCAGCGGATACCACAGCATGGCCGAGAACAGGAATGCCGGGTTGACGCGCATGTTGTTCTGCAAGCGGTGATCGGTGTTTTTCAGCACCTGGATCAGGATGCGCTCCATCGGCGTATCGTGGTTCGGCGTGAAGTTGCGCGCGATTAACGGGAACAGCGGCTGGAACAGCTGGTATTCACACAGCTTCAGATAGGTCGGTAGCCCGTAGCCGGCCTGCAGCAGCTTGAGCGACTCTTCAAACAGGCGCGCCGGCGGAATCTCGTGCAGCAGGGCGGCCAGGCGAGGGATCGGCTCCGCGGTTTCTTCGCTGATGGTCATATCCAGCTTGGCGGCGAAGCGCACCGCCCGCAGCATGCGTACCGGATCTTCCCGATAGCGGGTTTCCGGATCGCCGATCAGGCGTATCACGCCGGCTTGCAGATCGCGCATGCCGCCGACGTAATCGCGCACCGTGAAGTCCGCCACGCCGTAATACAGGCTGTTGATGGTGAAGTCGCGGCGCTGGGCATCTTCTTCGATCGAACCAAAGATGTTGTCGCGCAACAGCATGCCATTTTGCGCCTGCTGGGATGAATTCTTATCGTGCTCCTGGTCTTGCTCCAGGTGCTGTTCATGGTGGCCACGGAAGGTGGCCACTTCGATGATTTCCGGCCCGAACATCACGTGCGCTAGGCGGAAGCGGCGGCCGACCAGACGGCAGTTGCGGAACAGCTTGCGCACCTGTTCCGGCGTCGCATTGGTGGTGACGTCGAAATCTTTGGGCTTTTTGCCCAGCAGCAAATCGCGCACGCCGCCGCCGACCAGATAGGCTTCAAAGCCTGATTTATTCAAGCGGTACAGCACCTTCAGTGCGTTATCGCTGATGTCTTTGCGTGAAATGGCGTGCTGATCGCGGGGGATGACGGTCATTGAGCCGGCGCTTTCGCTGACGGGCGGCTGCGGGCGTTTTGCCGGCGCAGTGCGGCGACGCGGGGCTTCTTTGCTGCTTTCGATGGCGCGCGGCGGCTTGGCAGCCGGGCGGGGTTCGCGAGCTGCGTTTTTATCGCTGGCGGGCGATTGTTCGCCTGCCGGCTTGTCATCGCGGATTAGTACCTTACGGCAGAAATTGGCTACTCGGGTAAAAATGGTACACCTCGATAGTGACTGATAAAAATGGCGCTAATAAAAAATAGCGGCTAATCATAGCTCACCATGGCGCCTTTGAGAATGCTGATGTGGCTTTATCCAGGGGAATGGCCTTCTGGCGCGGGATGCTTTCCAGCGCCCAATGGTCCACTGCCCAGCTCAATAATAACGGCAGGTCAAGATCTTGCCAGCTTTCCGGCAGCGGTTGGCGCAGAAATTTCAGCGCTGCAACCAGCACCGGGCGTGGATCGCCCGCCGGTAGCGCCGGAGCATGGTTTTGCTTGGAGAGTTTCAGCCCGTGTTCACCCAGCGCCAGCGGCAGGTGCACGTAGGCCGGCACCGGTGCCTTTAACTGCCGGTAAAGGGCGATCTGGCGGACGGTGGGTTCGATCAGATCGGCGCCGCGGACAATTTCACTGACGCCCTGCGCGTGATCGTCCACCACCACCGCCAGGTTATAGGCAAACAGGCCATCGCGGCGGCGGATGATAAAGTCCTCTTGCGCCAATGCCGGATCGGCCAGCAGTTCGCCCTGCAGGCGATCGTGGAAGCGGTATACCGGATTGGTCTGGTGCAGGCGGATTGCCGCACCCTGTGGGCCAAGCTGCAGATTGCGGCAGTGGCCGTCATACAGCCCGCCGGTTTGTTGAATGCGGCTGCGGGTACAGGTGCAGTAATAACAGAGCCCTTGCTGCCGAAGCCACGCTAAGGCGGCGCGATAGGCGTCGTGGCGCTGGGATTGGTAGAGCACCGGGCCGTCCCAATGCAGGCCGTAGTGTTCCAGTGTAAACAGGATGCTGTCGGCGGCGCCGGCGATTTCACGGGGGGGATCGATATCTTCAATACGCAGAAGCCACTGCCCATGTTGCGAGCGGGCTTGTAAATAGCTTCCCAAGGCGGCAATCAGTGAACCGAAGTGCAGATCCCCGGAAGGCGATGGAGCGAAACGCCCCACATAATGATGTTCAGACATAGTTGGAAAAGGCCGTTACCTCATGATGCGGCGCGCCGTTAAGCGCGCCGCAGGGTAACGTGATTAGCCGGCCATCTGCTTTTCGCGGATCTCGGCCAACGTTTTGCAATCAATACACAAATCGGCAGTTGGGCGCGCCTCAAGGCGGCGAATGCCGATCTCCACGCCGCAAGATTCGCAGTAGCCGAAATCTTCGTCTTCCACTTTCTTCAGCGTTTTTTCGATCTTTTTGATCAGTTTGCGTTCACGGTCACGGTTACGCAGTTCGAGGCTGAACTCTTCTTCCTGAGCGGCACGATCGACCGGATCCGGGAAGTTGGCAGCTTCATCTTGCATATGCGAGACAGTACGGTCCACTTCGTCCCTGAGCTGGTTGCGCCATGCTTCAAGAATACGCTTGAAGTGCGCCAACTGGGCGTCGTTCATGTACTCTTCGCCCGGCTTCTCTTGATACGGCTCCACCCCAGCGATGGCGAGAATGCTCAAGGACGAGGTTTTACGGTTTTGCCCTTCTTGCATGTTGCTTCTCCTACATACACACGCACTATCGAATCCCCAATGCGGGGGAAAAACAGGCCGCTATAAATAACAGATGGTGAGGGGGTTGGCAATTATTCCTGTCGCCTGCTTGACAATGGTGTGAAGGAAGGCGTATTTGGCGGCGTAATATCTCTCTTTTACATTATTAATGCCGGGCATTATTAACCGGAAAATAATGGCACTTTACCGCCAAGAGATAGGCCGCCGGGCGAGACATCGGCCCCGTAACACACCACTTCCACCCCCGACTGCTGAACCTGAGCCAAAAGCTCTGCATAATGCGCATCTATATGATGTGCCGGGGCAACCTGCGTGATGCCGGTATGCAAAACGGCAAAAAACAGCACCGCTCGTTGCCCGTCAGCCGCCATGTTTTGCAACTCCCGCAGATGCTTCTGCCCCCTGAGCGTTACCGCATCAGGAAAGTAACCACGGTTGTGTTGCAATAATGTGACCGACTTGACTTCAATATAGCAGTTAACCCGGTTTTCCGCTTGTAATAACAAATCGATACGGCTGCTTTCACTGCCGTATTTGACCTCACCGCTGATTTTACTGTAACCGGATAATTCCGGAATACGGTTTTGCTCGATCGCCTCACGCACCAGGCCGTTTGCCCGCATCGTGTTGACGCAGATCCAGTCGCCCTGCTGGGTGTGAGTCAGTTCCCAACTGTGCGCATATTTGCGTTTAGCATTATCCGAAGTGGAGTACCAGACGGTATCGCCCGGCGTCGCGCAGCCCGTCATGGCACCGGTGTTGGCGCAGTGCAGGGTGAAGGTTTCCCCTTGCGGGGTCACGACATCGGCCAGAAAGCGTTTATAGCGCTTGATCAGCGTGGCGGGTTGCAGCGGTGGGGTGAATTTCATGTGTTTCCTGCGTTGTTCAGCGGCCATTGGGCCAGCTCGTGGTAGCGTGTGCGCCCGTTTTCAAAGATGGACTGGCAAAGGGAAAAATGGTCGGCCTGGTAAGCCCAGCCGGGCGTTGCCGGTGGGATCGCCACCGGTTGGTTGGCGGCGCGCAGTAAGGTGATATGGGGGTGAAACGGCAAAGGGCTTTGGTAACAGCCGCTGCGCGCCGCCTGTGAGCGCAGCATCTCCGCCAATTGCAGTAACCCGCGCGGCGCGTGTTTGGCGCCAAGCCAAACCACGCCGGGGCCGGGCCAATGGCCGAGATCGTCCAGCACCAGCTTGAACTGGCGTTGGCGAATGCGGCCCGCCAGCGCTTGCAGCGCCGCTTCTTTTTGCGCGCTGATCTCGCCAAGGAACGCCAGCGTCAGGTGCAGGTTTGCCGCCGCGACCGGCCGGCCGGCCTCTGCGGCAAACGCGCCGGCCCGCCAGCGGACGATCTGCTGTTGCAGCGAAGCCGGCAGCGGCAGTGCAAAAAACAGACGGCGTGAGTTGGACATGGAACCCCGGTAAATGAATGAAACGCTGGGCGTAATGCTACAATGTGCGCCATTTAATGTTAACCATCCCCTTCACCTTTCTGGCAACGGCGCCTGTGCCGCCATCAGGTGTTGGGAGGAACCCAGGGAGAATGCTGTGTCTTCACTGCCCGTCAGCGAGGTCGTCGATGAGATCTTGGCCGCGCTGCAATCCGCTCCGCAGGTGCTGCTGCACGCGCCGACCGGCGCCGGTAAATCTACCTGGTTGCCGCTACAGATACTGGCGCGGGCCAACCTGCCCGGGCGCATTATCATGCTGGAGCCACGGCGGCTGGCGGCGAAAAACGTGGCTTATCGGCTGGCGCAGCAGTTGGGCCAGGAGGTGGGCCAAACCATTGGCTACCGTATGCGCGCGGAAAGCAAAAGCGGGCCCAACACCCGGCTGCTGGTGGTGACTGAAGGCATTCTGACGCGGATGCTGCAGCAGGATGCCGAACTGCAAGGGGTCTCCTTGGTGATCCTGGATGAATTCCATGAGCGCAGCCTGCAAGCCGACTTGGCGTTGGCGCTGTTGCTGGATGTTCAGCAGGGGCTGCGTGACGATCTCAAACTGCTGATCATGTCGGCGACGTTGGACAACGCGCGCTTATCGCAGTGCCTGCCGGCGGCGGCAGTGGCGGTGTCGCAAGGGCGCAGCTTCCCGGTGGCGCGCCAGTATCATCCGCTTGCCAGCCATCAGCGTTTTGAAGACGGCGTGGCCAATGCCGTTAAGCGTCTGCTGGCTGAGCAGCACGGTTCGCTGCTGCTGTTTTTGCCGGGCGTGGGGGAGATCCACCGCGTGCTGGAGCGGCTGAACGGCGAACTGGCGGCGGATACCGAACTGTGCCCGCTCTACGGCGCGCTGCCGCAGGCGGAACAACAAAAAGCGATCCAGCCCGCCGCAGCCGGGCGGCGCAAGGTGGTGTTGGCGACCAACATTGCCGAGACCAGCCTGACTATCGAAGGGATCCGCCTGGTTGTGGATAGCGGCTTGGAACGCGTGGCGAACTACGATCAGCGCACCGGCCTGACGCGGCTGGTGACGCAGCGTATCAGCCAGGCTTCGATGATCCAGCGCGCCGGCCGGGCAGGGCGTCTGGAACCGGGCATCTGCTGGCACCTGTTTGCCAAAGAGCAGGCGGAACGCGCCCCGGAACATGCGCAGCCGGAGATATTGCAAAGCGAACTCACCGGTTTCTGGCTGGAACTGTTGCAATGGGGCTGCCATGACGCGGGCCAGCTCACCTGGCTGGATGCTCCGCCGGCCAGCGCGCTGGCGGCCGCCCGGTGCTTGCTGCACGATCTTGGCGCGGTGGATGCCGGCGGCAAGCTCACCGCCAACGGGCGGCAGATGGCCGCGCTGGGGTGCGAACCCCGGCTGGCGGCGATGCTGCTGGCCGGGGCGCAGTTAGGGGCGGATGGGCTGGCGACGGCGGCGTTGCTGGCGGCGTTGCTCGAAGAGCCGCCGCGTTCAGGCCAGGCGGATATCGGCTACTGGTTAAGCCGCCCGCAGCCGCACTGGCAGCGCCGCGCTGCGCAGTTGGCCAAGCGCGTGGCGCAGCGCGCTGGGCAGGTAGATGTCGATCTGGCGCCGCGCCTGTTGGCGCAGGGTGCGAGCGATCGCATCGCTCAGCAACGCGGCCAGGACGGGCATTATCTGCTGGCTAACGGTTTTGGCGCCGCGTTAGAGCGTGATGAGGCGCTGTCGCGTGCGGCCTGGCTGATCGCGCCGGCGCTGCTGCAAGGGGCGAACAGCCCGGAAGCGCGCATTCTGTTGGCGTTGCCGGTGGAGATAACGGCGCTGGCGGCGGAACTGCCGGGGTTGGTTTCACAACAGACGGCGGTCGAGTGGGATGAAGAAAAAGGCACGCTGCGCGCCTGGAGGCGCCAGCAAATCGGCCGTTTGACGCTGCGGGCGCAGCCGCTGGCCAAGCCCGCCGATGAAGAGCTGCAGCAGGCGCTGCTGGCGTGGGTGCGGGCGCAGGGGCTGGCGGTGTTGAATTGGGATGCGGCCGCCGAGCAACTGCGGGCCCGGCTGCAGTGCGCCCGTCAATGGTTACCGGAGGCGGCGTGGCCGGCGGTGGACGACGAGGCGCTGTTGGCGGCGCTTGAGCAGTGGCTGTTGCCCTCACTCACTGGCGTGCGCGATTTGCGCGGCCTGAAGCAGGTGAATATCGCCGAGGCGCTCAGCCGCCTGTTGGACTGGTCGCAAAAACAGCGGCTGGATAATGCGCTGCCCACTCATTACACTGTGCCAACCGGTAGCCGTCTGCCTATCCGCTATCATGTTGATAAACCGCCGCTGTTGCCGGTTCGCCTGCAGGAGATGTTTGGCGAACGCAGCAGCCCGATGCTGGCGGAAGGGCGCATCGCTGTGGTGCTGGAGTTGCTTTCGCCGGCGCAGCGGCCGCTGCAAATCACCGGCGATCTGGCGGCGTTTTGGCAAGGCGCCTACCGGGAAGTGCAGAAAGAGATGAAAGGGCGTTACCCGAAACACGTATGGCCGGATGATCCCGCCAACGCGGCGCCGACGCGGCGCACTAAAAAATATCAGTAAGATAATTCAGATGTTTCTTCTGTTCAGCGGCCGGGCGCAGGAACAGATTAAGCGACAAGATGATGGCCAGCAGAGCCGCAAGCGTGGAGAACGACAGCAATGGCTGGGGATGACCGCGAACCGATTGGGCGCAAAGGGAAACAACCGAAACGCAGTACGCCGCGCAGGCCACTGCGTCGTCGCAGAGACGACTACGATGATTACGAGGAAGACGAGTATCAGGATGAGTATGACGATGATGAGAAGGATGACGAGGAGGCGCCGATGTCACGTAAGGTAAAAGCGGCCCCTCCGCGTAAAAAACGCCGTTGGCTCGGGCTGATAATCAAACTGTTGCTGGTGATTGCCGTGTTGGTGGCGATTTACGGCGTGTATCTCGACTCCCAGATTCGTAGCCGCATCGACGGCAAGGTATGGCAACTGCCGGCGGCGGTTTACGGCCGGATGGTCAACCTGGAGCCGGGCATGCCGTACAGCAAAAACGAAATGGTCAATCTGCTGACGGGCATGCAGTACCGCCAGGTCACCCGGATGACGCGCCCTGGCGAATTCACTGTGCAGGCCAACAGCATCGAGATGCTGCGCCGCCCGTTTGATTTCCCGGATGGGAAAGAAGGGCAAATCCGTGCGCGGCTGTACTTCCAGAACAACCGTTTGTCGAAGATCGAGAACCTGGATAACCAACGTAGCTTTGGCTTTTTCCGGCTCGATCCTCGCCTGATCACCATGCTGCAATCGCCGAACGGCGAACAGCGCCTGTTCGTGCCGCGCGCCGGCTTCCCGGATCTGCTGGTGGATACCTTGCTGGCGACGGAAGATCGCCATTTCTATGAGCATGACGGCATCAGCCTGGGCTCGATCGGCCGCGCGCTGCTGGCAAACCTGACTGCCGGCCGCGCGGTGCAGGGGGGCAGCACCTTGACGCAGCAGTTGGTGAAAAACCTGTTCCTGACCAACGAACGTTCGCTGTGGCGTAAGGCGAACGAAGCCTATATGGCGCTGCTGGTGGACTATCGTTACAGCAAGGATCGCATCCTGGAGCTGTATCTGAACGAGGTGTACCTGGGCCAGAGCGGCAGCGATCAGATCCGCGGTTTCCCGCTGGCCAGCCTGTATTACTTCGGCCGCCCGGTGGACGAATTGAGCCTCGATCAGCAGGCCCTGCTGGTGGGCATGGTGAAAGGTGCTTCGCTATATAACCCGTGGCGCAATCCACGGCTGGCGTTGGAGCGCCGCAACCTGGTGCTGAAACTGTTGCAAAACCAGGGGGTGATCGACGCGGAGTTGTACGACATGCTGAGCGCGCGCCCACTGGGCGTGCAGCCGAAGGGCGGCGTGATTACACCGCAGCCGGCCTTTATGCAACTGGTGCGCCAGGAATTGCAGGCCCGGCTGGGCGATAAGGTGAACGATCTGTCCGGTGTGAAAATCTTCACCACGCTGGATCCGGTATCGCAGGATGCGGCGGAAAAATCGGTGGAAGACGGCATTCCGGCATTGCGCGCGGCCCGCCACGTCAGCGATCTGGAAGCGGCGATGGTGATTGTCGATCGTTTCAGCGGTGAGGTGCGCGCCATGGTGGGCGGGGCCGAGCCGCAGTTTGCCGGCTTTAACCGCGCGATGCAGGCACGCCGCCTGGTGGGCTCGCTGGCGAAGCCGCCGACCTACCTGACCGCGTTATCCGAGCCGGACAAATATCGCCTGAATACCTGGCTGAGCGATCAGCCGGTAAGCATCAAATTGCCGAACGGCACGAATTGGCAGCCGAACAACTACGATCGTCAGTTCCGCGGCAAGGTGATGCTGGTGGACGCGCTGGCCAACTCGCTCAACGTGCCAACGGTCAACCTGGGGATGTCGGTGGGGCTTGATCAGATCAGCGCCACGCTGCAGCGCCTGGGGATACCGAAAAGCGCCATCAACCCAGTGCCTTCGATGCTGCTGGGGGCAATCGGCCTGACGCCGATGGAAGTGGCGCAGGAATACCAGACCATTGCCGGCCTGGGGAACCGGGCGCCGTTATCGGCCGTGCGTTCAGTGATTGCCGAAGACGGCACCGTGCTGTACCAGAGCTTCCCACAGGCAGAGCGTGTGGTGCCTGCTCAGGCGGCATACCTGACGCTGTACGCCATGCAACAAGGTGTAGCGCGTGGTACGTCCCGTTCGCTGTCGGTGAAGTTCCCGAATTACCACCTGGCGGCCAAAACCGGTACCACCAACGATTTGCGTGACAGCTGGTTCGCCGGCATCGACGGCAAGGAAGTGGCGATCGCTTGGGTAGGGCGCGACAATAACGGCCCGGCCAAGCTGACGGGCGCCAACGGTGCCTTGACGCTGTATCGGCGTTATCTGGAAAACCAAACGCCGTTGCCACTGATGCTGCAACCGCCGGAAGGCATCAGCCAAATGGGCATCGACTCTGCCGGCAACTTCCTCTGCGGCGGTGGCAGTTGGCGCACGATCCCTGTCTGGACAGACAACCCGCAGGGAATGTGCCAGGCCAGCCAGGCTGAAGTGCAACAGCAGCAACAGGCACAGCAGCCAGCGCAGCAGCAACAGCAGAATGAGCACAAAGACAGCGACGGCGTTGCCGGTTGGATTAAGGACATGTTCGGCCAGTAAGCGCCATCCACCCTGTTGTGCGTATCAGGCCCGTAGCGAATGCTACGGGCTTTTTTTATTTTTTTTCAGTTGGATACAGCATCATTATGCTCCGCGTTTGCTCGCGTGCCGCTGCCGGCCCAAATATTGTTCAGTTATTATTCTCCCCGAATGAACAAGATGATATGCTTATAATAATCATTATTATTAGCATTATTGTGGTTTTTATCTGGGGGAGTTGAAGAATGCCGAACAAACGCCTGGTTTTAGCGCATACCCGCAAAAGGAAAAATGGTTTGCGGGGCGTCGCGTTAGCCGTCGCTGCTGCAGTAGCCGGCCCTGCCTTTGCGGCGCAGAGCACCGTGGACAATAGCGAAACGCTCACGGTTGTCGGCAGCGATGCGTCGCAGGAGAGCGCCTGGGGGCCGGTAGGCACCTATGTGGCCAGGCATAGCGCCACCGGGACGAAAACTGATACGCCGCTGGAAAAAACGCCGCAGTCGGTTTCCGTGGTGACGCGTGAAGAAATAGAGATGCACCAACCGGTTTCGGTGAAAGAAGTGCTGGGCTATACGCCGGGGGTGATGGTGGGCACGCGCGGCAGTTCCAATTCCTATGATGCGCTATCGATCCGCGGCTTCACGGAAGTCAACACCAACCAGTACCTGAATGGCCTCAAGCTGCAGGGGGATAACTACTCTGAAGCGAAAATCGACCCCTACATGCTGGAGCGTATAGAGGTGCTGCGCGGCCCGATTTCGGTGCTGTACGGCAAAAGCAATCCTGGCGGGGTGGTTTCCCTGGTCAGCAAGCAGCCGACCACCGAAACCCTGCGTGAAGTGCAGTTCCAAATGGGCACCGATAACTTATTTTCCACCGGCTTTGACTTCGGCGGAGCGCTGGATGACAGCGGGGTATACTCCTATCGCCTGACCGGGTTGGCCAGCAGCGCCGACAGCCAGCAGGAAATGGCGAAGGAAAAACGTTATGCCATCGCACCGGCCTTTAGCTGGCGGCCGGATGATAAAACCACCTTGACCTTCCTGAGCTATTTCCAGAATGAGCCCGACGCCGGCTTCTACGGTTGGCTGCCACGGCAGGGCACCGTGGTGCCCTATACCGATGCTGAAGGCAACCAGCATAAGTTGCCGACCAATTTCAACGAAGGCGAGGCCAGTAATACGTTGGCGCGTAAGCAGAAAATGGTGGGCTACAGCGCCGAGCACCAGTTCGATGATGTCTGGACGGTGCGCCAGAACCTGCGTTATATGCAAATCGACAGCGATTATAAAGCGGTGTACGGCAACGGCTACAGTGTGCCCGCCACGCTGAACCGCGCCTATGCCCAATCGCAGGAAAAGTTGAACAGTTTTACCGTGGATACCCAGGCCCAGGCGAAGTTCCGCTACGGCGACGTTGACCATACCCTGTTGCTGGGGGTGGATTACATGCGCATGCGTAACGACATCAATGCCTATTACGGCACCGCCAGCAGCCTCAACATGCTGGCGCCTGACTATGGCAACCCGAATATCGTGCTGAACTACCCGTATAAAATGCTTAACCGGCAGGAACAAACCGGTCTGTATGTGCAGGATCAGGCTGAGTGGAACCACTGGGTGCTGACGCTCGGCGGCCGTTACGACTGGGCGACCACTTCGGCATATAATCGCTCTACACTGAGTACGGTAGAAAAAAATGATGCGCAGTTCACCTGGCGTGGCGGGCTGAACTATTTGTTTGATAACGGCATTGCACCGTACTTCAGCTACAGTGAATCTTTCCTGCCGACGCCGGGAACCGATGCGTTAGGTCAACCTTTTGATGCCTCCCGGGCCAAACAGTACGAAGCCGGAGTGAAGTATATCCCGCAAAATCTCCCCATTACGCTGACGGCGGCGCTTTACCAACTGACCAAAACCAAAAATCTGACGGCGGATCCGGACCCAGATCATGCCGGCTTTAACGTACAAGGCGGCGAGATACGCGCGCGCGGCGTCGAACTGGAAGCCAAAGCCGCCCTGAACGCCAATATCAATTTGACCGCGGCCTATACCTATACCGACGCCGAGTATACTCACGACAACACTTACCAAGGCAACACTCCGGAGCAGGTACCGGCCCATATGGCATCGCTCTGGGCGGACTACACCTTCAACGAAACGGCGTTTAGCGGCCTGACGGTCGGCGGCGGTGTGCGCTATGTCGGCAGCTCACAGGGCGATACCGCCAACAGTTTCAAAGTGGCCAGCTACAGCGTGGTTGACGCCGCCGTTAAGTACGATTTGGCGCGTTTCGGGCTGGCCGGTTCTTCCGTTGGCCTTAATGTGAAAAACCTGCTCGATCGTGAATATGTCGCCAGTTGCTACACTGATTATGCTTGCTACTGGGGCAGCGATCGCCAGGTGGTAGCTACCGCAACCTTCCGTTTCTAATTGATAACCGGGCGGCACCATGCCGGCCCGGTAAAAACAGGGCTTATGCAGGATACACATCATCACGAAGCGCGATTTTCACTGGCCGAGGTGAGCTTCGCCGTGGCGGGGCGCGTGCTGTTGCAGCCGCTGTCGCTGGCCTTTCCACCAGGCCAGGTCAGCGGGCTGATCGGCCATAACGGTTCCGGTAAATCCACGCTGTTGAAAATTTTGGGCCGCCACCAGCCGCCCAGTAGCGGCCTGGCGTTGCTCAATGATCGGCCGCTTGCCCAGTGGGGCAACAAAACCTTTGCGCGCCAGGTGGCCTATTTGCCGCAGCAATTACCCGCTGCGGAAGGGATGACGGTGCGTGAACTGGTCGCGGTGGGGCGCTATCCGTGGCATGGCGCGTTGGGGCGTTTTAGCGCCGACGATCGCCAACGGGTAGAAGAAGCGATTGAGCTGGTTGGTTTGAAGCCGTTTGCCAACCGCCTGGTGGATAGCCTTTCCGGCGGCGAGCGCCAGCGCGCCTGGCTGGCGATGCTGGTGGCGCAAGACAGCCGCTGCCTGTTGCTGGATGAACCCACATCGGCGCTGGATATCGCCCATCAGGTCGAGGTATTGGCCCTGGTGCAGCGCCTGAGCCATCAGCGCGGGCTGACGGTGATTGCCGTGTTGCACGATATCAATATGGCGGCGCGCTATTGCGATCGGCTGGTGGCGCTGCGTGCGGGCGCGATGATCGCGCAAGGGGCGCCGCTGGAACTGATGCGTGCGCCAGTGCTTGAACAGATTTACGGCATCCCGATGGGAACGCTGCCGCACCCCAGCGGCGGGGCGCCGGTGAGCTTTGTTTATTGATGGCTGATTATCCACAAGACCCTTTGCGCCGCCGCCTGTTGGCGGCGTTGGCGCTGTCTCCGCTGTTTTATGCCTTGCCGGGGCGGAGCGACACGGCACCGGATCTGGCGCGCATTGTGGCGTTGGAATGGCTGCCGGTTGAGCTGCTTTTCGCGCTGGGCGTTATGCCGATGGCGGTGGCTGATATTCCCAACTACAACCGCTGGGTGGCTTCGCCCCGCCTGCCGGCGGCGGTGGTAAACGTCGGTATGCGCACCGAGCCCAACCTGGAATTGTTACAGCAACTGCGCCCTTCGCTGCTGCTGCTTTCGCAAGGCTATGGCCCTGCGCCGCAGGCGCTGCGGCCGATCGCCCCCAGCATGGCGTTTGGCTTTAACGATGGCAGCGGCAAGCCGTTAACCGTGGGTATGCGCTCATTGCGCGAGCTGGCGCAGCGCCTGGGGCGGGAGGCGAAGGCCGAGCAACATTTGGCGCAGTTTCATGCTTTTGTGCAAGGGGCGCGCCAACGGTTACAGGCTTATACCGAACAGCCGTTGCTGCTGTTCTCGCTGCTGGACACCCGCCATGCGCTGATCATGGGGCAAAATAGCCTATTCCAGGACGTAATGGACAGATTGGGGATCCGCAATGCCTGGCAAGGGGAAACCAACTTTTGGGGCACCGCAGTAGTGGGGATTGAACGCCTGGCCGAAGTGAAGCAGGCACGCGCCATTTATCTCGATCACCATAACCCGGCGATGTTCACGCGCGTTAGCGCCACGCCGCTCTGGCAGGCATTGCCGTTCGTGCGGCAGAATCAGCTCCGGCAGGCGCCTGCGGTATGGTTTTATGGCGCTACGCTATCCGCCATGCGTTTTTGCCGTCTGTTGCAACAGGTGCAGGAGCGCCGCCAATGAGTTCACGTTTGCGTCTGTTCCCTTTAGCTGCGCTGTTGCTGCTGCTGGCTGTTTCTGCCGGCCTGACGGTTTACAACCTGTGCCAGCAACTGCCAGTGGCGCTATGGCGGCAGGGGTTCTTTGCGCCCAATGTTGATGACATTCGCCAGATGCTGTTCCACTACAGTCTGTTGCCGCGGCTTTGTGTTTCTCTGCTGGTGGGGGCGGGATTAGGGCTGGCCGGCGTGCTGTTTCAGCAGGTATTGCGTAACCCGCTGGCAGAACCGGCAACGCTGGGCGTCTCCGCCGGCGCTCAGCTTGGCCTGACGGCTGCAACGCTGTGGCTGTTGCCGGGCGGCGAGCTCACCCGGCAATTGGCGGCGATGGTCGGTGCAGTGGTGGTGGGCGTGCTGGTGTTCGGTGTGGCCTGGGGCAAGCGGATGTCGCCGGTGACGCTGATTCTGGCCGGGCTGGTGCTGGGCCTGTATTGCGGCGCGGTAAACAGCCTGCTGGCGCTGTTTAATTACGATCAACTGCAAGGCGTATTTCTGTGGGGCACCGGCGCCCTGAACCAGCAGGATTGGTCGACGGTGGCGTTTCTGCTGCCGCGCTTGCTGATCGCACTGCTGCTGGCGTTGCTGCTGCTGCGCCCGTTAACGCTGCTTGGGCTGGACGACGGCGTGGCGCGCAATCTGGGGTTGGGGCTGAACGCCGCCCGTCTGGGCGCTCTGGCGCTGGCGATTATTTTCAGCGCCATGTTGGTGAATGCCGTTGGGGTGATTGGCTTTATCGGCCTGTTTGCGCCGCTGATGGCGAAAATGCTCGGCGCGCGCCGTTTGTTGCCCCGTATGCTGCTGACGCCGCTGCTGGGTGCGTTGCTGCTGTGGCTGACCGATCAGATCATGATCTGGCTGACGCAGGTATGGCGCGAAATCCCGACCGGTTCCGCCACTGCGTTGATCGGCGCGCCCTTGCTGCTGTGGCTACTGCCGCGCTTGCGCACCCATGCGCTTCCTGCGCCAATGGTTCTGGGTAACAACGTGCAGCAAGAACGGCGACATCTGCCGCTGTGGTGCGCCGGGGGCGCAGGGCTGCTACTGGCGACGCTGGCTTTGGCATTAACGTTGGGGCAAAACGCCGCCGGCTGGCACTGGAGCCTGGGCGCCGAGTTGGAGGCGCTGTTGCCATGGCGTTGGCCGCGCCTGGCCGCGGCGTTAGCGGCGGGCATGATGTTGGCGGTAGCCGGTATGTTGATTCAGAAGTTGACCGGCAACCCGATGTCCAGCCCGGAAGTGCTGGGCGTCAGTTCCGGCGCGGCGTTCGGCGTGGTCGTCATGCTGTTCATGGTACCGGGCGATGCCTTTGCCTGGCTTTTGCCGGCCGGCAGCCTGGGGGCGGCGGCTACGTTGCTGCTCATTATGCTGGCCGCCGGCCGCGGCGGGTTTTCAACCGAGCGGATGTTGTTGGCCGGTATTGCGCTCAGCACGGCGTTTTACGCCGCCATGTATTTGCTGCTCGCCAGTGGCGATCCGCGCCTGGGTGGGCTGTTGACCTGGCTTTCCGGTTCGACCTATAGCGTGGGTACAGCGCAAGCGCTGCGCACGCTTGGGGGGGCTGTGGTGCTGATGGTGTTGGCGCCGCTGTGCCGCCGCTGGCTGGTGATTTTGCCATTGGGCAGCTCGACGGCACGTTCACTGGGGCTGGCGTTGGCGCCGGCCCGCCTGGCAATCCTGCTGCTGGCTGCAACCTTGACCGCGATGGCCACGCTGACCGTCGGGCCGTTAAGCTTTATCGGCCTGATGGCGCCGCATATGGTGCGGATGCTGGGTTTCCGCCGCGCGATGCCGCAAATGGTCACGGCCGCATTATTGGGGGGGCTGCTGATGGTGGTGGCAGACTGGTGCGGGCGGATGATGATGTTTCCGTATCAGCTCCCAACCGGGTTGCTGGCGACGTTTATTGGCGCGCCTTATTTTGTTTATCTGCTGCGTCGACAGTCGTTTTAATGGAGAAAGGGCAGGGTGCCCGTTATCACTCGGTTTAACGGCTAATAAAAAAACAGCGGGCACTTGGCCCGCCGTTTGCGTGGTTCTTTACCGCCGCCGGGTTTACTTCAAGCCCGCCGCGTCGCGCAGCTGCGCGGCTTTGTCGGTGGCTTCCCATGGGAAGTGCTCACGGCCAAAGTGGCCATAGGCCGCCGTTTCACGGTAGATAGGCTGCAGCAGGTTCATCATCTGGATCAGGCCGTATGGGCGCAGATCGAAGAATTCACGCACCAGCAGCGTCAGCTGTTCAGTCGGCACTTTTTCCGTCCCGAAGGTTTCCACCATGATGGAGGTCGGTTCCGCCACGCCGATCGCGTAGGACACCTGAATTTCACAGCGGTCCGCCAGGCCGGCAGCAACGATGTTTTTCGCTACGTAGCGCGCCGCGTAGGCCGCTGAGCGGTCAACTTTGGACGGATCCTTACCGGAGAACGCGCCGCCGCCGTGGCGAGCCATGCCGCCGTAGGTATCGACGATGATTTTACGGCCGGTCAGGCCACAGTCGCCCATTGGGCCGCCGATGACAAAACGGCCGGTCGGGTTGATGTGATATTTGGTGCTGGCGTTCAGCCATTCAGCAGGCAGGATCGGTTTGATGATCTCTTCCATCACCGCTTCTTGCAGATCTTTCTGCGCGATGTCTTCCGCGTGCTGGGTTGAAAGCACAACGGCATCGATGCCGACGATTTTGCCGTCGTCGTACTGGAAGGTGACCTGGCTTTTCGCATCTGGGCGCAGCCACGGCAGCGTGCCGTTCTTGCGCACTTCAGACTGGCGCTGCACCAGACGGTGGGCGTAAGTGATTGGGGCTGGCATCAGCACGTCGGTTTCGTTAGTGGCGTAGCCGAACATCAGGCCCTGATCGCCGGCACCCTGTTCCAGCGGATCGGTGCGGTCAACGCCCTGGTTGATATCCGGGGATTGCTTACCGATGGCGCTCAGCACGGCGCAGGAGTTGGCGTCAAAGCCCATGTCTGAATGGACGTAGCCAATTTCACGCACGGTGTTGCGGGTGATTTCTTCGATATCCACCCAGGCGCTGGTGGTGATTTCACCGCCGACCAATACCATACCGGTTTTGACGTAGGTTTCGCAGGCGACGCGCGCTTTAGGATCCTGCTCCAGGATCGCGTCAAGAACTGCATCGGAAATCTGGTCAGCAATTTTGTCAGGATGTCCTTCAGAAACGGATTCGGACGTGAAGAGGTGTTTAGCCATTGTCTTCTTTACCTTGCATGAAACGGGTTAGAAATTACTGCACAGCGCTGGAGATCCGGGCATCAAAGCTAAGGGTCTTCCGCCGATGGCGAGATGCATCCTGCAACGCCGCTCTGGCAAAGCCGTTAAGCAGTTTAACAGTTAATCAGTATAGATGGATTAACATCTGGACGTCCATTTTAGGTCAGGGTTTAGACGGATTGCCAGCAGTTTTTTGCCGGCGAAGCGATTTGCGCACCTAAAGCGGTGCTATATTCATCGCTTGAAACGGTTAGCCACATATTTTCATTTTGCATTTTACATGGCTTACCGGTATAAACAGCGCGCGCGGTTCATTTGGCGCACTGCCCGGCGCGAAGTTGTAAAATTCTGTGACCGGTCGGTAGCGAAACCATCACCAACCGTAGGTGCCGTTGCGGCGCCGCCGCTTCATCGAACGGTCACGTTCTTACACTATATATTAGAGGCTTCGTCGTTCACTGTGGGCGGCTGGCGTGGAGGTGGTTGGATTAATGATCCGTTGTTTCCTGGTTGTTGAGTTTCAACAATATCGCCGTCCTGGCGTACATGTTTCAGCACCTTCCCATCTTGTTTCTCTACCATCCACCCGATGTTACGCACATCAGGGCGCCACTCAGGATTCCCGGGCCGGCTAATCACCGCCTGAACGAATAGGGTACCTGCAGCCTTCCTGTGGGAAGTTTCCTTGCCTGATTCACGAAGTTTGAACAGGGTGTCTTACAATAATATGCATGATCAACCGATCGCCAATCGCGAACGGCAGCAGAATACGCTGTCGCCAGGCGGGTTGCCGGGTTGTTCTTGCGCAGTGTAGCTGCGATAGTAGTTGGCTATATCGCCAACATGCGAGATGAGGCGAGTAATGTCTGATGATCCGTTGGTTCACCGTCCGTCAGCGGTGGGTGAATCTCTATCTTTGCGCTCCATGCAGGAGGTTGCCATGAATGATCGTAACGCCAGCAAGATGCTGCGTACTTATAACGTCGCCTACTGGGGCAACAACTACTACGACGTCAACGAACTGGGACACATCAGCGTTTGCCCGGATCCCGACGTTCCGCAGGCCCGTGTCGATCTGGCGAAACTGGTGAAAGAACGCCAGCAAGACGGCCAGCGTTTGCCTGCGCTGTTCTGTTTCCCACAGATCCTGCAGCATCGCCTGCGTTCGATTAACGGGGCGTTTCAACGTGCGCGTGAATCATTCGGCTATGAGGGCGGCTACTTCCTGGTTTATCCGATCAAGGTCAACCAGCACCGCCGTGTGATTGAATCCCTGATCAACTCCGGTGAACCGTTGGGGCTGGAAGCGGGTTCCAAGGCGGAGCTGATGGCGGTGCTGGCGCATGCGGGCATGACCCGTTCGGTGATCGTCTGTAACGGTTATAAAGACCGTGAATATATTCGCCTGGCGCTGATCGGCGAGAAACTGGGGCACAAAGTGTACCTGGTGATTGAAAAGATGTCGGAAATCAAGCTGGTGCTAGAAGAGGCCGAGCGGCTGAACGTGGTGCCGCGGTTGGGCGTGCGCGCGCGCCTGGCGTCGCAGGGTTCCGGTAAATGGCAGTCGAGCGGTGGCGAAAAGTCCAAATTCGGCCTAGCGGCGATGCAGGTGCTGAAACTGGTTGAAACCCTGCGCGAAGCGGGCCGCCTGGATAGTCTGCAACTGCTACATTTCCATTTGGGGTCGCAGTTGGCCAACATTCGCGATATCGCCACCGGCGTGCGCGAGTCCGCGCGTTTTTACGTTGAGCTGCACAAGCTGGGCGTCAATATCCAATGCTTCGACGTTGGCGGTGGGCTGGGCGTCGATTATGAAGGCACCCGTTCGCAGTCTGATTGTTCGGTGAACTACGGCCTGAACGAATACGCCAACAACGTGATCTGGGGCATCGGCGACGCTTGTAACGAGCATGGCCTGCCGCACCCAACGGTGATCACCGAATCCGGCCGTGCCGTGACGGCGCACCATACGGTGCTGGTATCCAACGTTATTGGCGTTGAGCGTAATGAGTTCAGCGAACCGCAGCCGCCGATGGAAGATGCGCCGCGCGCCTTGGAAAGCATGTGGGAAACCTGGCTGGAACTGAACGAGCCGGAAAATCGCCGTTCGCTGCGTGAATGGTTGCACGATAGCCAGATGGATCTGCACGATGTGCACACCCAGTACGCACACGGCATGCTCGATCTGAGCAAACGCGCTTGGGCGGAGCAGATCTACCTGAATATTTGCAACAAGATCCAGCAGCAACTGGATCCGAGCAACCGCGCCCACCGGCCGATCATTGATGAGCTGCAGGAGCGGATGGCGGATAAATTCTACGTTAACTTCTCGCTGTTCCAGTCAATGCCGGATGCCTGGGGGATTGACCAACTGTTCCCGGTGCTGCCGCTGGAAGGGCTGGATAAGCCGCCGGAAGGCCGTGCCGTGCTGCTGGATATCACCTGTGACTCCGACGGCACCATCGATCACTACGTGGACGGCGACGGCGTGGCCACCACTATGCCGATGCCGCCGTACGATCCGGAAAACCCGCCGGCGCTGGGGTTCTTTATGGTGGGCGCCTATCAGGAGATCCTCGGCAACATGCACAACCTGTTTGGTGACACCGCATCGGTCGATGTCTATGTGTTCCCCGACGGCACGGTGGAAAGCGAACTCTCCGACGAAGGGGACAGCGTTGCCGATATGCTGCAGTACGTTCAGCTTGATCCTCAGGTGCTGCTGGCACGCTTCCGCGATCAGGTGAAAGAAACCGATCTGGACGGCGTACTGCAAGAAGAATTCCTGGAAGAGTTTGAAGCCGGCCTGTATGGCTATACTTATCTGGAAGATGAGTAAGCGGTTGGCTGCCGGGTTCATCTATACGATTAGCGACCTGGCGTTGCCGGTTTGCCGCACTTGAAGCCGGATGAGAATCCGGCGATAATCTGCGCTATCGGCATTACCGTAACCTATATCAAATCAATCCCTTCCTCGTCGGGTTAACGACGCGGGAGGGATTTTTTTTGCCCTTGCCTGAGCGGTTGAGCTACAGGCAATCTGTTGATCAATGAGGTTTTTTATGAGTACCTTAGGCCATCAGTTCGATAACTCTTTAGTGTCTAACGCTTTTGGTTTCCTGCGCTTCCCGCTGAATTTCATGCCCTATGACAGCGATGCGGAATGGGTGATTACCGGTATTCCTTTCGATATGGCGACCTCCGGCCGCGCTGGCGGCCGCCACGGCCCGGCGGCCATTCGCCAGGTTTCCACCAATCTGGCCTGGGAAGGCGCCCGCTGGCCGTGGGATTTTGATCTGCGCGATCGCCTGAAGGTGGTTGACTGCGGCGACGTGGTGTTCAACTTCGGCGATGCGCAGGATCTGACCGACAAACTGCAGGCGCATGCGGAAAAACTGCTGGCCGCCGGTAAGCGTATGCTGTCGTTTGGTGGCGATCACTTTGTCACTCTGCCGCTGCTGCGCGCCCATGCCAAACACTTTGGCAAAATGGCGCTGGTGCATTTTGACGCCCATACCGACACTTACGCTAACGGCAGTAAATTCGATCACGGCACCATGTTCTACCATGCGCCGAATGAAGGCCTGATTGATCCTACCCATTCCGTGCAGATCGGTATCCGTACCGAGTTCGATCGCGACAACGGTTTTACCGTGCTGGACGCCGCACAGGTTAACGATCGCAGCGTGGACGATCTGCTGGCGCAGATCAAACAGATCGTCGGGGATATGCCGGTTTATCTGACCTTCGACATCGACTGCCTGGACCCGGCGTTTGCACCGGGAACCGGCACCCCGGTGATCGGCGGCCTGACGTCCGATCGCGCGCTGAAATTGCTGCGCGGGCTGCAACCGTTGAACATTGTCGGTATGGATCTGGTGGAAGTGGCGCCGGCTTACGATCACTCGCAGATCACGGCGCTGGCGGGCGCGACTCTGGCGCTGGAAATGCTGTACCTGCAGGCGGCGAAGAAGGGCGCGTAATCCGCTTCTTCGGGGGCAGCTTGCCGCCCGTTGCATAAAAAAGCTGTTCCGCCGGTGCCGGCGGAACAGCTTTGTCGTCTTAACCCGATCGCGGTTTATTTGCCGGCGGCAATGCGTTCGCGGATATTTTGCGCGCGGGTTTCGGAAGCCGGGTGATCGTCAAACATGCTGCTTTGGCGGCCGGTTTCCAGCTTCGCCAGCTTTTCAAAACTGCTGACCAGCCCGTTCGGATCGAGCCGGCGTTTTTTCAGCAGATCGAACGAGTAGTTATCCGCTTCTATTTCCTGCTTTTGCGAGAACTGCGCATTCACCAGTTTTTCCCCCAGATCCGCCACCTGCGATTGAGATAATGATCCCACCACGCCGCCCGTGGAGGCCGCTGCGGTGCGCAAGGCGACGGTGCCATAGGCCACCTGCATCGCTTTACGGGTGTGGCCGAGCGCTACGTGGCCCATTTCATGCCCCAGCACGCCTTCGACTTCGTTATCAGTCATCATGTCCATCAGGCCGCTGTAGACGCGGATACAGCCGTTGGCCATCGCCCAGGCGTTGACGTCTTTGGTCAGATAGACCTTATAGTTGGCCGGCGTGCCGTTGATGTTATCGCCCAGCGCCGCGGCGATTTTATTCAGGCGCTGCGTATAGGGGCTGCTGGCCGGCGCGATTTGTGCCTTGCTGTCCATCTCGGCGCAGGATTTATCACTTAAGGTTTTTACGTCGCTATCGCTGAGCGTGGCGGCCTGGTAGGCCTGTGCCCCAGACTGCATCAGCGTATTGGTGTCAAGATTCTGGCAGCCGCTTAACAGGCCGGTAATACTCAACATAATCAAAGAAGTACGGAATTTCATAAGGCTATCTTCCTGTGATAGTAACAAGGGAAAAGGGCAATCTTAAATAAAACAAATTGGCAGTGAGAGCCTAGTTTACGTTGTCTGGCGCCGAAACGGCGTTATTCCGAAAAATGGGCCGATCGTGCTCATAAGTTGTGAACTGGCTCTCATTTGGCATTAGGGATTGCCGTTTTAATGCGGAGTCTGAGAAAATGGTAATCTTGACCGATTTTTTAATCCGACCTGGAGTAAAACATGTCCTCTCGTAAAGAGCTTGCCAACGCGATCCGCGCACTCAGCATGGACGCCGTGCAAAAAGCAAAATCCGGCCACCCGGGCGCGCCTATGGGGATGGCGGACATCGCCGAAGTCCTGTGGCGTGATTACCTTAACCATAACCCCGCCAACCCGCACTGGGCCGACCGCGACCGCTTCGTGCTCTCCAACGGCCACGGCTCGATGCTGATTTACAGCCTGCTGCACCTCACCGGCTACGACCTGCCGATGAGCGAGCTGGAAAACTTCCGCCAGCTGCATTCCAAAACCCCGGGGCACCCGGAATACGGCTACACCCCGGGCGTGGAAACCACCACCGGCCCGCTGGGCCAGGGCATCGCCAACGGCGTCGGCTTCGCCATCGCCGAACGCACCCTGGCGGCGCAGTTCAACCGCCCGGGCCATGACATCGTCGACCACCACACCTACGTGTTCATGGGCGACGGCTGCATGATGGAAGGTATCTCCCACGAAGTCTGCTCGCTGGCCGGCACCCTCAAGCTCGGTAAGCTGACCGCCTTCTATGATGACAACGGCATTTCCATCGACGGCCACACCGACGGCTGGTTCACCGACGACACCGCCAAACGTTTTGAAGCCTACGGCTGGCACGTGGTGCGCGGCGTGGACGGCCACGACAGCGCGGCTATCAAGGCGGCGATTGAAGAAGCCCGCCAGGTGACCGACAAGCCGTCGCTGCTGATGTGCAAGACCGTGATTGGCTTCGGCTCGCCGAACAAGGCCGGCTCGCACGATGCGCACGGCGCCCCGCTGGGTGATGCCGAAGTGGCCGCCACCCGTAAAAAACTGGGCTGGAATTATCCGCCGTTCGTTATCCCGCAGGACATCTACGCCCAGTGGGACGCCAAAGAAGCCGGCAAGGCCCGTGAAGCCGCCTGGAACGCCAAATTCGCCGCCTATGCACAAGCCTTCCCGGAACAGGCCGCCGAGTTCAAACGCCGCATGAGCGGCGAGCTGCCGGCCAACTGGCAGGCGGACGCCAAAGCCTTTGTGGAAAAACTGCAGGCCAACCCGGCCAGCATCGCCAGCCGCAAGGCCTCGCAGAATACGCTGGAAGCGTTCGGCAAGGTGCTGCCGGAATTCCTCGGCGGCTCCGCCGACCTGGCGCCGAGCAACCTGACGATGTGGTCCGGCTCCAAAGCCATCAACGAAGACCTGGCCGGCAACTACATCCACTACGGGGTGCGCGAGTTCGGCATGACCGCCATCACCAACGGCATTGCGCTGCACGGCGGCTTCCTGCCGTATTCGGCCACCTTCCTGATGTTTGTGGAATATGCCCGCAACGCGGTGCGCATGGCGGCGCTGATGAAGCTGCGTAACGTGTTTGTCTACACCCACGATTCCATCGGCCTGGGTGAAGACGGCCCGACCCACCAGCCGGTCGAGCAGTTGGCCAGCCTGCGGGTGACGCCGAACATGAGCACCTGGCGACCGTGCGACCAGGTGGAATCGGCGGTGGCCTGGCAGTACGGCATCGAGCGCAACGACGGCCCGACGGCGCTAATTTTCTCGCGCCAGAACCTGGCCCAGCAGCCGCGCACGGCGGAACAGCTGGCCAACGTATACCGCGGCGGCTACGTGCTGAAAGACAGCGACGGGCAGCCGGAGCTGATCCTGATCGCCACCGGTTCGGAAGTGGAGCTGGCGGTTGCCGCCTATGAGCAACTGACGGCGGAAGGGCGCCGGGTGCGCGTGGTTTCCATGCCGTCGACCGATGCGTTCGACAAACAGGATGCGGCCTACCGCGAAGCGGTGCTGCCGGCGGCGGTCAGCGCGCGGGTGGCGGTGGAAGCGGGTATCGCGGACTACTGGTACAAGTACGTGGGCCTGAACGGCGCGGTTGTGGGCATGACCACCTTCGGTGAGTCGGCGCCGGCGGATCTGCTGTTCAAAGAATTCGGCTTTACGGTAGAAAACGTGGTCGCCAAAGCGAAAGCATTGCTGAAATAACAGTAACGGCGGGAATGCGGCTTGCCGCATTCCCGCTTTTGGTCTTTCCTTCCTGCTGGGCAAGCACCTGTGCTCAGCGGCATATTTCTTGCCCCTTTCTTTTGCTTATCTCAGTTATCCCGGCCGTAATCGGCTACGTTCGATGACAATAAATCCGCAATGGCTTGCCCCACCTGTTGGGTAGAGGCACTGCCACGCAGATCCGGCGTGCGCGGCCCATCGGCAAGGGTTTTCTCGATTGCCGACAGGATGCCGTCGTGCGCCTGCCGGTAACGTTGGTCGCCGTTGCCGAGAAAATCGAGCATCAACGCACCGGACCAGATCATGGCGATCGGGTTGGCGATATTCCGGCCGAAAATATCCGGCGCGGAACCATGCACCGGCTCAAACAGCGAAGGCAAGTGGCGCTCCGGGTTCAGGTTGGCGGATGGCGCGATGCCGATGGTGCCGGCGCAGGCTGGGCCAAGATCGGAAAGAATGTCGCCGAACAGGTTGGAGGCCACCACCACATCGAAACGTTCCGGGTTCAGTACAAAGCGGGCGCACAGGATATCAATATGCTGTTTGTCCCAGGCGATGTCCGGGTAGTGCTGCGCCATCGCGGCGACGCGCTCATCCCAGAACGGCATAGTGACCGCCATGCCGTTGGATTTGGTGGCGGCGGTGAGCGTCTTGCGCGGGCGCCGCTGCGCCAGCTCAAACGCATATTTCAAGATGCGGTCCACCCCGTGGCGGGTAAAGACCGATTCCTGGATCACCACCTCTCGATCGGTGCCTTCGAACATGCGGCCGCCGAGCGGGGAATATTCGCCTTCGGTGTTCTCGCGCACCACGAAGAAATCGATATCTCCCGGCGCTTTATTTGCCAGCGGGCAGGGTACACCGGGAAACAGGCGGACTGGGCGCAGGTTGACGTACTGATCAAAATCACGGCGGAATTTTAGCAGGGAGCCCCACAGCGAAATATGGTCCGGCACTTTATCCGGCCAGCCTACGGCGCCGAAGTAAATCGCATCGAACCCTTTCAGTTGCTCAAACCAATCATCCGGCATCATTTGGCCGTGCTGTAGGTAGTAGTCGCAGTTGGCCCATGCAAAGGTTTCAAACTGCAGGTCAAGCGACCAGCGCTCGGCCGCCGCGTGTAGCACACGCAGGCCTTCCGGCAGCACTTCTTGCCCGATACCGTCACCTGCGATGGCCGCAATTTTGTAGGTTTTGTTCATTATAGGTCTCACTTAGGGAAAGAGGGATTGACTTCCCTACCATCCTATAATTGACTGAATGTTAATCAATCGCGCAATTGGTGAAACATAAAACACGAATCATGAATAATCTTCCTGTACTAAACGATTTGCGGGTGTTTGTGCTGGTGGCGCGCCGGGCCGGTTTTGCCGCCGCCGCAGAGGAGATGGGCGTTTCGCCGGCCTATGTCAGCAAGCGCATCGCGTTATTGGAAAATACCCTGAATGTTTCCCTGTTGCACCGTACCACGCGGCGGGTCGCCATTACCGCCGATGGTGAGCGCATCTACGAGTGGGCGCAGCGTATCCTGAACGATGTCGATCGGATGATGGATGAAGTGGCGGATCTGCGGCAGGCGCCGCAGGGCACGCTACGGATCGTCACCAGCTTTGGCTTTGGCCGGCGTTTTGTCGCGCAGGCAGTGGCCGCGCTGGCGCAGCAGTATCCCGGGCTGGAGCTGCGGCTGGATGTGTCCGAACGCCTGGTCGATTTGGCCAGCGAAGGTTACGATCTGGATATCCGCGTGGGCGATGACATTGCGCCAAATCTGGTGGCCCGCAAGCTGGCGCCTAACCACCGCGTTTTATGCGCCGCGCCCGAGTATTTGCAGCGTTACGGCACGCCAAAGGCGCTCAACGATCTCTGCGGCCGCCATTGTCTGGTGATCAAAGAGCGGGATCTTGCGTTCGGCGTTTGGCGGCTGCAAGGCCCGGCAGGGGAGGAAACGGTTAAGGTGACCGGCGCGCTGGCGTCTAACCACGGCGAAATTGTGCACCAGTGGTGTTTACAGGGGCAGGGGGTGGCGCTGCGTTCATTCTGGGATGTGAAAAACAGCATTGCTAATGGGCGGTTGGTGCAAATTCTGCCGGAGTATACTCAGCCGGCCAATATTTGGGCGGTGTATATTCCACGTTTGGCGACGTCAGCCAAGATTCGCGTCGCGCTGGCGTTCCTGCGTGATTATTTCCAGGCCAACGTGGGGGCGGTTGCGCCGCTGGCGGAGTATTTGTCGCGGCGTTGAGAAGCGGCAGGGCACGCGGCGGTGCCCTGCGTTGGCAGCTTACAGCTGCGTCAGTTTTTTCACTTCCAGGCTTTCCAACTTCCCATCCAGTTCGGCCAGGAAGGCATCGTGGTAAGGCATTGCCATGTGTTCCTTCAACGCCTGCTCTGATTTCCAGCGTTCGATAAAGACGAATGCGCCCGGCGCACCTTGTTCTTCGTGCAGATCGTATTGAATACAACCGGGCTCGGAACGGCTTGGGGCGACCATGGCGCGCACGGCTTTATCCACTGCGGCGCGGTGTTCGGGGGTGGCTTTGATTAAGGCTACAACTTTAACTTCGCTCATTGGTACTCCTTGTATGGCCATATTGCCTATGGACGGATGTCGTTAAAGATAGGGATTAAGCGCTTGTGAAAATGTGCGCTAGATCATTTTATTTTCGCAAAATACCGCTTGGTTAACCGCTTGGCTCTCGGAGCTGTTCCCTTTCAGAAAGCTTTGGTTTATCCTCGGCTGAAGCGTTTCAGTTGGAGTATATCCAAGCGAAATGCCGGAGTGAGTAGTTGCTGTGGGCAATAGGATTTTATCCATGACGCCACTTGGCGGTTCACAGCGGGCCACGCTCTCAGTATTCTATGCAGGTTAGCACGATAACCAGTCAGCGCCAGCCGGCCCGGTGAGAATACCGGCGCGGAAGGCCCTTTTTCAGGGAGCAGCATGACCATTCGCATAGCGATAAACGGCTTTGGCCGCATTGGCCGCAGCGTGTTACGCGCATTGTATGAATCAGGGAAACGCGCAGAGATTTCCGTGATTGCAATCAACGAGCTGGCCAATGCCGATGGGATGGTTCACCTGTTGAAGTTTGACTCTAGCCACGGGCGCTTTGGCTGGGATGTGCGCCAGGAATGCGACACGCTGATTGTCGGCAACGATAGCATTCGTTTGCTGCATCAGCCGGAAATCGCGCAGTTGCCCTGGGGCGAACTGGCGGTGGATGTCGTGCTGGATTGCAGCGGGGCGTATGGCAGCCGGGCAGACGGCGAGGCGCATCTTGCCGCCGGTGCGAAGAAGGTGTTGTTCGCCCACCCAGGCGGGAACGATCTGGATGCCACCGTGGTGTTTGGCGTCAATCACCAGGCGCTGCAGGCGCAGCACCGCATCGTTTCCAACGCTTCCTGTACCACCAACTGCATTATTCCGGTTATCAAGCTGTTGGATGACGCTTTCAGCATTGAATCCGGCACCGTGACCACTATCCACTCATCAATGAACGATCAGCCGGTGATAGATGCCTATCATCAGGATTTGCGGCGCACCCGTGCGGCGAGCCAGTCGATTATTCCGGTCGACACCAAGCTGGCTGCCGGCATTACCCGCATCTTCCCGCAGTTTTGCGATCGTTTTGAAGCGATTTCAGTGCGTGTGCCGACTATCAACGTAACGGCCATTGATTTAAGCGTCAGCGTGCGCTCGGCGGTGCAAGTGGCTGAGGTCAACCAGCTACTGCAAAAGGCCGCACAGGGTGCATTTCGTGGTATAGTTGACTATACGGAACTGCCGCTAGTCTCGATAGATTTTAACCATGACCCGCACAGCGCCATCGTGGATGGCACGCAAACCCGGGTCAGTGGGCAACACCTGATAAAGACGTTGGTCTGGTGTGATAACGAATGGGGCTTTGCCAACAGGATGTTGGATACAACCCGGGCAATGGCCGCAAGTGGTTTCTAGCTCGGCGGCATCGTGTTGATGCGCCGCTCAGGCAATTTTTAAAGAGAATCAACTAAGAGGGTTCACCATGTCTGTAATTAAGATGACCGATCTGGATCTGGCAGGTAAACGTGTTCTGATCCGTTCTGATCTGAACGTTCCAGTGAAAGGCGGTAAAGTGACTTCCGATGCACGTATCCGTGCTTCCCTGCCGACTATCGAAGCAGCGCTGAAACAAGGCGCTCGTGTTATGGTCACGTCCCACCTGGGCCGCCCGACCGAAGGCGAATACAACGAAGAATTCTCTCTGCTGCCGGTAGTAAACTACCTGAAAGATCATCTGAAAAACCCAGTGCGTCTGGCGAAAGATTATCTGGACGGCGTTGACGTTGCCGAAGGCGAACTGGTGGTGCTGGAAAACGTTCGCTTCAACAAAGGCGAAAAGAAAGACGACGAAGCGCTGTCTAAAAAATACGCAGCATTGTGCGACGTGTATGTGATGGATGCTTTCGGCACCGCACACCGTGCGCAGGCTTCTACCCATGGCGTGGGTAAATTCGCACCGGTTGCCTGCGCAGGCCCGCTGCTTTCTGCCGAGCTTGAAGCGCTGGGTAAAGCACTGAAAGAACCTGCTCGCCCAATGGTCGCCATCGTTGGTGGTTCTAAAGTTTCTACCAAACTGACCGTGCTGGATTCCCTGTCCAAAATTGCCGATCAGCTGATCGTGGGCGGCGGTATCGCCAACACCTTCGTTGCCGCTCAAGGGCACAACGTTGGTCAGTCTCTGTATGAAGCCGATCTGATCCCTAACGCCAAAAAACTGCTGGAAACTTGCGACATCCCGGTTCCGACCGACGTGCGTGTTGCTACGGAGTTTTCTGAAAGTGCTGCGGCAACGGTGAAACAAGTCTCTGAAATCAAAGACAACGAGCAAATTCTGGATATCGGTGACGTTTCAGCCCAGCGTCTGGCTGATATCCTGAAGAACGCCAAAACCATTCTGTGGAATGGTCCGGTTGGCGTATTCGAGTTCCCTAACTTCCGTAAGGGGACCGAAATTGTTGCGCGCGCCATCGCCGATAGCGAAGGTTTCTCTATCGCGGGTGGCGGTGATACGCTGGCGGCAATCGACCTGTTCGGCATTGCTGACAAAATCTCCTACATTTCTACCGGCGGCGGTGCGTTCCTGGAATTCGTTGAAGGGAAACAGCTGCCAGCGGTAGTGATGCTGGAAGAGCGCGCTAAGCAGTAATTCAAACAACGGGAGGCGAAAGCCGCCCGTTTGTTTTATTCCGCACCCGGCTGGGTGCGGAGTGTGAGAATCGATTTACATCCATCTACGGCCGACGAAACGGGACAACTTAACATGTCTAAAATTTTTGATTTCGTAAAACCGGGTGTCATCACGGGTGATGACGTTCAGAAAGTATTCGCAGTAGCAAAAGAAAACAACTTTGCTCTGCCAGCGGTAAACTGCGTGGGTACCGACTCCATCAACGCCGTTCTGGAAGCAGCAGCAAAAGTTCGTGCACCTGTTATCGTTCAGTTCTCTAACGGCGGCGCTGCGTTCATCGCAGGTAAAGGCGTGAAAACTGACGTTCCTCAGGGTGCTGCGATTCTGGGCGCAATCTCCGGCGCACACCATGTTCACCAGATGGCTGAACATTACGGCGTGCCGGTTATCCTGCATACCGACCACTGTGCGAAAAAACTGCTGCCTTGGATTGACGGCCTGCTGGACGCCGGTGAAAAACATTTCGCTGCAACCGGTAAACCGCTGTTCTCTTCTCACATGATCGATCTGTCTGAAGAATCCCTGGAAGAAAACATCGAAATCAGCAGCAAATACCTGGCCCGTATGGCTAAAATGGGTATGACGCTGGAAATCGAACTGGGTTGCACCGGTGGCGAAGAAGACGGTGTGGACAACAGCCACATGGACGCTTCCGCCCTGTACACTCAGCCGCAAGACGTGGCATACGCTTACGAAAAACTGAATGCGATCAGCCCACGTTTCACCATCGCGGCTTCCTTCGGTAACGTACACGGTGTGTACAAACCAGGTAACGTGAAACTGACCCCGACTATCCTGCGTGATTCTCAGGACTACGTTTCCAAAAAATACAACCTGCCGCACAACAGCCTGAACTTCGTGTTCCACGGCGGTTCTGGTTCTAGCGATGCAGAAATCAAAGAATCCGTCGGCTACGGCGTGATCAAAATGAACATCGATACCGATACCCAATGGGCAACCTGGGAAGGTATCCTGAAATACTACAAAGAAAACGAAGGCTACCTGCAGAGCCAGCTGGGCAACCCTAAAGGCGCCGATCAGCCGAACAAAAAATACTACGATCCACGCGTATGGCTGCGTGCTGCGCAGACCAGCATGGTGACCCGTCTGGAAAAAGCATTCAAAGAACTGAACGCTATCGACGTGCTGTAATCTCGGCTAACCGCTGTTATCAAGGCTCCCTTCGGGGAGCCTTTTTTTATGCTCTAGCTCAGCAGGCCCGCGCCGACGTTGATCGATAGCCCCAGAATGACCAGGTTGAAGACAAAGGAAATGACCGACTGCAGCAGGGCGACTTTGCGGACTTCCGCCGTGCCAACCGCCACATCGGCGGTTTGCGATGCCACCGCGATGGTGAAAGAGAAATAAGCGAAATCCCAATAGGTCGGTTGTTTTAGATTGCCGGGGAACAGCAACGGCAAAGGATCCTGCTGCGCGCCCTGGCGATAAAACTGATGGGCATAGTGCATGGTAAAGGCCGTCGGCAGCAGCAGCCAGGATACCACCAGCGTGGCGCCGGTCAGCGCTAAATGGAGCGTTTTCAGCGGATCGCTGACCTGCCTGGCGGTACTCAATTCAAACAATATCGCGAGAATGCTGACCAGGCAGCCGATGCTGACCAGCGCCAGCACCATGCCGGCGCTCTCATCTTGCGCGCGGGCGAGTTGGCGGATGTGCTTTGGCGTACTGACCAGCATCAGCCGCCAGAGCGACAGCAGATAGCACCAGGCCAGCACGTTCCAGCCGAGCATCAATCTTTGCAATTCATTAAGTTGACTCGGCAGCAGCAGGTAACATAGGATGCCCGCGCCGATGGAAAGCAACAGCCGCGGGCGAACCTGCCAATAGTGTTTAATCGACGATATAAAATGCATGGCGGGTGAATTCCTTCTCCTGAAAAGGCGATAGCGCTTTGTTCAGCATAGAAGAAGCGAAGCCGTTGTTTTGGTTATTTTTACCGCTTACGGTTGGCATGCTGCGGGAATGTTGGTTAACCTTAGGCGGTGGTTTCCAACTGATGCAGACGTCAGTGTATTTTTTTGCGAATTTATCCCATTAGGGAAAGTTAGGATGGCAAGAATGAAAGATCTCAACGTAGTGGATGGTATTAACAATGCCAGCAGTTGGTTGGTGAATAACCAGGATTTATTGATTCAGTATGCGGTGAACATTGTCGCCGCCATCGTTATTTTTATCATTGGTTCGATCATTGCCCGTATCGTCAGCAATGCGGTGAACCGCGTGATGAAGCTGCGGGGTATTGATGCCACCGTAACCAATTTCCTGGCGGCGATGGTGCGTTACGGTATCCTGGCATTCACCTTTATCGCCGTGCTCGGGCGCGTCGGCGTGCAGACCACGTCGGTGATTGCCGTATTGGGTGCCGCAGGTTTAGCCGTCGGTTTGGCGTTGCAGGGCTCACTGTCCAACTTTGCCGCGGGTGTGCTGCTGGTGGCTTTCCGTCCGCTGCGTGCCGGTGAGTATGTCGATCTGGGCGGCGTGGCCGGTACCGTCGATCAAGTGCAGATTTTCTCTACCACGCTGCGCACCTCAGACAATAAAACCATCGTGGTGCCGAACGGCAAAGTGATTGCCGGCAATATCATCAACTATTCCCGCGAGCCAAACCGCCGCGTGGATATCGTCGTGGGCGTTGCCTATGATGCGGATATCGATCTGGTGAAGAAGGTGCTGGGCGATGTGATCGCCGCCGATCAGCGTATCCAACACGATAAAGGGGTGACCGTGCGCCTGAATGAGATGGCGGCCTCTTCCCTGAACTTCGTGACCCGAGCCTGGACCACCAATGCCGAATACTGGAACGTGTATTTCGATCTGATGGAAAACTTCAAACGCCAATTGGATGCCCACAACATCGGTATTCCATACCCGCAGATGGATGTTCATCTGCACCGCGTTGATAACCCAACCGCCAAAGCGGAATAACGGCAAACGATCGCCAGCCGGTAGCCAGTCAGCCATCTGACTGGCTTTTTTGTTTCCGCTTTTCACACCCAGGCCAGGGCCGCCGTTTTCCGTCTGGATGCATGACGGCCATTAATTTGGCTAATTAAATATTAGAATTATCCATTTCACCTAATAATTTTATCTCCCTATGATGCTCCTGCTGCAACGCGTGCGCCACCGTCGGCGCTATTTTATAGGGGAACACCATGTTAGCCGTTTTTCTGCAGGGATTTGCCCTGAGCGCCGCGATGATCCTACCGCTCGGGCCGCAAAATGTGTTTGTCATGAATCAGGGCATCCGCCGCCAATACCACCTGATGATCGCCGCACTGTGTGCCTTCAGCGACATCATCCTGATCTGCGGCGGCATTTTTGGCGGCAGCGAATTGCTGGTGCGTTCGCCCGTTCTGCTGGCATTGGTGACCTGGGGGGGCGTCGCGTTCCTGCTGTGGTATGGTTGGAGCGCGCTGCGCACCGCGTTTAGCCGGCATATCGAATTGGCGCAAGCGGAAGAAATGCAGCAGAGCCGCTGGCGTATCGTGGTGACCATGTTGGCAGTAACCTGGCTGAATCCGCATGTTTATCTGGATACTTTCGTGGTACTGGGCAGCCTGGGCGGGCAACTGGCGGCGGATGTGCGCTCTTGGTTCGCGTTGGGCGCGGTGAGCGCTTCCATCCTGTGGTTCTTTGCCCTGGCGCTGTTAGCCGCCTGGCTGGCGCCGCTGCTGAAAACCCAACGGGCGCAGCGGGTGATTAACGTGTTGGTCGGCATGGTGATGTGGGGCATTGCGCTGAGGCTGGCCTGGCAGGGGGCTAACCTATGAGAATTTGTCACTAATCCGAGTTTAAAAACCTGGTGGTTATGCTACGGTTTAGCGGTAGTTATCGGTGATTCCTGCTGCCGTTTTACTGCGATTTGAGTCAATAGGTCCATGATAGTTTACGTTGCAGGCAAAGCGAACGCATGTAACAGGAAGCTGGAAAGATACGGACTTAGGGGGGCGCAGGCGGGGAATAACCGATGAATCAGATACCAACTGTCATTAAGGAGATACAGTGAAGCTTAAAGCATTGGCGATGGCCGCCTTGGTTGGATTAGGAACATTACCTCTGGCGCTGCAGGCAGCGGAAGTCCCGCAGGGGCCTCATGTAGTGACCTCGGGCACGTCAAGCGTCGACGCGGTGCCGGATATCGCCACGCTGGCGATTGAAGTCAACGTATCGTCCAAAGACGCCACCCAGGCGAAAAAACAGGTGGATGACCGTGTAGCGCAATATTTTGATTTTCTGCAAAAAAACGGCATAGAGAAAAAAGATATCAGCGCGGCCAATTTGCGTACGCAGCCCGAATACGATTACCTGAAAACCGGTGAATCGGTTTTGAAAGGCTACCGGGCGGTGCGCCAGGTGCAGGTAACGCTGCGCCAGTTGGATAAACTGAATGAACTGCTGGACGGTGCGTTAAAATCCGGCCTGAATGAGATCCGCGCCGTTGAGCTTGGTGTGGCAAACCCGGATGTTTACCGCGATCGGGCGCGCCAGAAGGCGATCGAAAACGCCACTCAACAGGCGGCTTCGCTGGCACAGGGCTTTAAAGCCAAGCTGGGGCCGGTTTACAGCATCCGTTATCACGTTGCCAATTATCAGCCGATGCCGGTAGCGCGTATGTATACCGCCGCCGCGGCCGCGCCGCAAAATGACGCTGCGCAAACCTACGAGCAGCAGAGCATTCACTTTGACGATCAGGTTGATGTGGTGTTCGAGCTCGATCGCGGCGCGCAGTAATCGCTGCCATATCCGCATCTGAACTCCGGCGGTGGCGCCTTGTGGCGCTACCGTTGTGTTTGCCGCAGCCAAGCCTGCCGCACGCTTTTCCCTTCTTATCTCCCGCCGTCAGATTTGGCGCAGAACCTGCCGCCCATGCGACAGCAGCGCGTCGGTGACCTTGCGCATCATGCGGCTTTCCGGGGCGAAACGGTGCCAATACAGCATCCGGCGCTGGAGCAGCCCGGGCGTCAGGTTGATCAGTTCCCCCTCTTCCAACTCTCTTTCAATCTGCAGGTGTGGGATCATACAGCAGGTAGTGCCTTGGCGAGCCAACTGCACGAAGGCTTCTGAGGAGTTGACGATATGGCAGGGAACGCTGCCCGGGGAAAGATCAAAATTCTGCTGCAGGAACGCTTGGTGCATGTCGTCGAGATGATCAAAAGCCACCGCCGGTGCTTTCAGCAACGCGGCACGGGTCACCCCGTTGGGGAAGTAGCGCTCGGCAAAGGGTTTGGACGCGACAAACAGGTAGTCCAGGGCGCCCAGTTGGTCCACCAGGCAGCTTGGTAATGGCTGGGGTTGAATACTGACGGCGCCCACCACCTCGCCGCGGCGCAGGCGCTCCTGAGTGCGGGTTTCATCTTCAACTTGCAGATTCAAACGAATAGGCGAATCCGCCAACACGGATTTCAACGCAGGCAGCAGCCAGGTGGCCAGGCTGTCGGCGTTGACCGCCAATGAAAGCAACAGCGGCGTGTCTGCTCCGTTATCGTTTCCTAGCCACTCTTCTTCCAGTAGCTCCACCTGGTGCAACAGCGCCAAGAGTTTTTGCCCCTGCTCGGTAGGGCGCGGCGGAATGGTACGAACCAGCAACGGCTGGCCGAACAGGTTTTCCAACTGTTTAATGCGCTGGGATACCGCCGATTGGGTGATGCAAAGTTTTTGTGCTGCGCGCTCAAAACCGCGCTCCCGAACCACCGCATCCAGAGCTTGCAGCGTCCGATAGTCAGGGCGTTTCATCGGAGAGGATATCCATTACGTTAAATTGATAATATTGGCACTATGCCACATTTTTAGTTTTTTTCGGGGGAAAAAAACTCGGGCCAATACCGGCCTGATGTCAAGGAAAGTGCGATGTGGGGCAAATAAGTGCGATACGGTCTGCGTGGCAGCATGCAATTTACCCTATAATACGCACACGTTTTCGTACATAGGCACAGAACATACCATGACGCAGGATGAACTGAAAAAAGCGGTGGGTTGGGCCGCTTTGGATTACGTCAAGCCAGGTACTATTGTGGGCGTGGGCACCGGCTCTACCGCCTCACACTTTATTGACGCGCTGGCTACCATGAAGAACCAGATTGAAGGCGCGGTTTCCAGCTCCGAGGCTTCCACCGTCAAGCTACAGAGCCTGGGGATCCATGTGTTCGACAGCAATGAAGTGGATTTGCTGGATATTTATGTCGATGGCGCGGACGAAATCAACGGCCATATGCAGATGATCAAAGGCGGCGGTGCGGCCTTGACCCGTGAAAAAGTGATCGCGGCGATCGCCCGGCAGTTCATCTGTATTGTCGATGCCAGCAAGCAGGTTGACGTGTTGGGCAAATTCCCGCTGCCGGTGGAAGTGATCCCGATGGCGCGTTCCTACGTGGCGCGCGAGCTGGTAAAGCTCGGCGGCCAACCAGAGTATCGCCAGAATGTTGTGACCGATAACGGCAACGTTATTTTGGATGTACACAACCTGCAGATCCTGGACGCGGTAGCGTTGGAAAACACTATCAACGGTATCCCCGGCGTCGTTACCGTTGGGTTGTTCGCCAACCGTGGCGCCGATGTCGCGTTGGTCGGCACGCCGGATGGCGTGAAAGTCGTTAAGTAATGCGTTAACGCGGGCGTGATCCAGCGCCCGCCGAAGCAGGGCATAGCCTGCGCTGATGGGGTGTTGGCTCGCAAACCTCACATAATTCTCGTTATAAAACATCTTTTCTTGAAAAACGCCAAATTTAGTGACATCTGTCACATTCTTGCGAAGAGTCGCAGTATGGTGCTGAATATTGATGCCCAGCTGGTGTTTTTATCTGTGGATGCCCGGTGTGGTTAGGGCGTTAGCCAGGAACAGGGCAATCGTTTGTATTGCCGGGCGCGTTATTTTTGTTATGTTGGAGGGCGTGCTGTTTCTAACAGCCGCTTCTGAAGTCTGAATAATTAGGGTCGGGTAAATGGCAAAAGTATCATTGGAGAAAGACAGGATTAAGTTCCTGCTGGTCGAAGGGGTTCATCAGAGCGCGGTCGATAATTTGCGTTCTGCCGGTTATACCAATATTGAATATCACAAGGGTGCTCTGGATACGGAGTCGCTGAAGGAGTCCATCCGTGATGCGCACTTCGTCGGTATTCGCTCGCGTACGCACCTGACTGAAGAAGTCTTTGCCGCCGCAGAAAAACTGGTGGCGGTGGGCTGTTTCTGTATCGGTACCAACCAGGTTGATTTGAAAGCAGCGACCAAACGCGGTATTCCGGTGTTTAACGCACCGTTCTCCAATACCCGATCCGTAGCTGAAATGGTGCTGGGCGAACTGCTGCTGATGATGCGCGGCATCCCGGCCGCCAATGCCAAAGCACACCGCGGCGTGTGGAACAAACTGGCCGTCGGCTCCCATGAAGCGCGCGGCAAAAAGTTGGGCATCATTGGCTACGGTCACATTGGTACCCAGTTGGGCATCCTGGCCGAAGGCGTGGGCATGAAGGTGTCGTTTTACGACATTGAGAGCAAGCTGCCGCTGGGCAATGCGCATCAAATCCAGCAGTTGTCTGAACTGTTGGCTAACAGCGACGTTGTCAGCCTGCACGTGCCGGAAACCCCGAGCACCCAAAATATGATCGGTAAAGCAGAACTGGCGCAGATGAAGCCGGGCGCTATGCTGATCAACGCTTCGCGCGGCACGGTGGTGGATATTCCTGCACTGTGTGAAGCGCTGGCCAGCGAGCACCTTGCCGGGGCGGCGATAGACGTCTTCCCGGAAGAGCCCGCCAGCAACAAAGAGCCGTTCCATTCACCGCTGTGTGAATTTGACAACGTGCTGCTGACGCCGCATATCGGGGGTTCCACCCAGGAAGCGCAAGAAAACATTGGTGATGAAGTCGCCGGTAAACTGGTGAAATACTCCGACAACGGTTCTACGCTGTCTGCGGTGAACTTCCCGGAAGCCTCGCTGCCGGTGCATGGCCCGCGCGCCAGCCGCCTGCTGCACATCCACGAAAACCGCCCGGGCATTCTGACGCAAATCAACAATATTTTTGCCGACGAAGGGGTGAACATCGCCGCTCAGTACCTGCAGACCAGCCCGGAAATCGGCTATGTGGTTATTGATATCGAAGCGGAAACCGAAAGCGCCGATGCTGCACTGCAGCGCATGAAGGCGATTCCGGGCACCATCCGCGCTCGCCTGCTGTACTAAACGCATGTATTGGGGTTCATTGCCCCAATATGCAGGGCATAAAACACGGGGTTGGCAATGCCAACCCCGTGTTTTTTCTTGGCGATAAACCGGGCGCCCTACTGAGCGTTGCTTACTCCTCTTCGCCAATCGGCCAGGCAAAGGTCTGTGACGGCGTGATGATCTCCGGCAGCGGAATATCCCACTGTTCGATCGGTAACGCCGCCACCTGTTGGCAATCATGCGCCAGCCCAATCGGGTAGGGGCCGGTATGCCGCCAGTTTTGCAACGTGCGATCATAGAACCCGCCGCCCATGCCCAGCCGTTGCCCATGATCGTCAAAGGCGACCAGCGGCGTCAGCATCACATCTAATTGGCCGCGTGGCAAGACGGCGCGCACGTCCAGCGCGGGTTCCTGAATATTAAAGCGATTGCGCACCAGGGGGGTATCGGCTGCATAGTGCAGGAAGAGCAGGTTGCCCGGGCTGAATGGGTGCAGCACCGGCAGGTAAACCTGTTTGCCTAACCGCCACAGCGTTTCAATCAGCGGCCTGGTGTTCAGCTCACCGTCAAATGAAAGGAACGCGGCAACGCGCTGCGCGGCCTGAATACGTGGGTGCGCGGCAATGCGCTCGCTGGCACGCAATGCATCGGCGTGTTGTTGCTGCGCGGAGAGGGCTTTGCGGCGTTGGCGTATCTGGTTGCGGATGTGTTGCCGTTGTTCGGCGAATTTGGGCTGGAAAGACATAGTACAATCTGCGTAGGTGATGGGGGGGATGGCCCATAAACGCGGGAAGGGAATCTCCGAGATGCCGTCGCAGGCTGTAACCCTTGAACCCATGGTTCAAGGTGAACGTGCCGTCGCAATCTTAAGGCTTCTCGACAAGCGAGCATGCGCACCGATCACGGAGCAACACATTCTGTTTGTACTAAATATCGGCTCAGGGGACTGGCCCGCTGACGAACATCTCAGAGAAATTTTGTACTCATTGCTGAAGCGTTAACCTTCAGCAACTTATGTTATTCGAATTGTGCATCCTGACGTTCAGAGATGCGACCTTGTTCAAGCAATGCCTGTTCAATGGTCTGTTGCAGCATACGGATGCGTTGTTCCATATTGGCCGCATAGTCACGCGTTTTCAAGCGCTCTTGTGCAAGTTCATGGCAAACGTTCAACGCTGCGATGAAAACTAGCTGCTCAGTATTTGTGACTCTAGTGCGAACTTTAAGATCTTGCAACCGTTGGTTAAGATCGTCCGCCGCCATGTTCAACGCATCTTGCTGTTCTGGCGGGCAATTGACTCTTAACGAGCGGCCAAAAATTTGAATATCTACCGGTTGTGCAGACATGCCACCTTCCTGCCTAAATTTCGCGACTGCTTCAGCTTGCCATGCCGGGTTGCCAAAGCGGGCGCCACTATATATACCTCGATACCAAGATACAACCCCTTTTCAGTACTTGGTTGTAATCTACTGTGTATGGCGCGTGCCGTCAAAACGGGCTCTGCCATATTCCTTGCGCGTGCGTTAACAAACGCTCTTGCCGCCCGTTTAACGGTTGGTCAAAGGCTGGCCGATGTTGCGCCCGCCTGACACGCAGTGATTATAACGCGTTGCTGAAGGGGCGTGCTTATCTGGTATAACCACGGACCTTGGTGGTAGCATAACACGAACTTATCCTGCCAACGATGACGAATGCGCATGTCTACACAGAATACATTTCCAAGTTACCAGTCTTTGACCGCGGCCCTCAACCAGCAGGCCGTCGCACTCACCGCCGCCGAAATGCACGGTTTGATCAGCGGTATGCTGTGTGGCGGCAACCGCGACGCCAGTTGGCAGACGCTGATGCACGATCTGACCAATGAAGGGGTGGCTTTCCCTCTGGCGCTCAGCCAGCCGTTGCAGCAGTTGTATGACGCCACCCGGGATACGCTGGACGAGGACGAATTCATGTTCCAGTTGATGATGCCCGAAGGCGAAACGGTTAGCGTGTTCGAGCGTGCCGATGCGCTGGCCGGCTGGGTCAACCATTTCCTGCTGGGCCTGGGCATGATGCAGCCGAAACTGGCGCAGGTGAAGGATGACGTAGGCGAAGCGATCGACGATCTGCGCAACATTGCTCAACTGGGCTATGACGAAGACGAAGACCAGGAAGAGCTTGAACAGTCGCTGGAGGAAGTGGTGGAGTATGTCCGTGTGGCGGCACTCCTGTGCTATGGCGAGTTCGCCCGCCGGCAGCCGACGGCGCCGGAAGTGAAAAAGCCGACGCTGCACTAAGCGCTTTGGCACCGGCCATATTGCCGTATGCTTAGAAGATACCGGGCGGCATCGCAGGAAAGCTGTTACAGGAAAACTGATTTCAGGAGAAGGTCATGACTCAGCAGGAATTCCATAATCGCCGGCAGGCGTTATTAGCGAAAATGGCTCCGGCCAGCGCGGCGGTTATTTTTGCTGCGCCGGAAGCAACCCGCAACGCAGATTCAGAATATCCTTACCGCCAGAGCAGTGATTTCTGGTACCTGACCGGTTTCAATGAGCCGGAAGCGGTGCTGATCCTGGTAAAAAGCGATGAGACGCACAATCACAGCGTCTTGTTTAACCGGGTGCGCGATTTAACGGCCGAAATCTGGTTCGGCCGCCGCCTGGGGCAGGAGGCGGCGCCGGCCAGGCTGGGTGTGGACCGGGCCTTACCCTTCGATGAAATCAACGAACACCTGTACCTGTTGCTCAATGGGCTGAACGTGGTGTACCACGCGCAGGGGGAATACGCCTATGCGGACGCCATCTTGTATGGCGCGCTGGAAAAGCTGCGCAAGGGGTTCCGCCAAAATCTGCAGGCGCCGGCCACCGTGACCGATTGGCGCCCGTGGCTGCATGACATGCGTCTGTTTAAATCACCGGAAGAAATCGGCGTGATGCGCCGTGCCGGCGAAATCACCGCGCTGGCGCATACCCGTGCGATGGAAACCTGCCGCCCGGGGATGTTTGAGTACCAACTGGAAGCGGAGATCCACCACGAATTCGCGCGCCATGGCGCGCGCTATCCTTCCTATAACACGATTGTCGGCAGCGGCGAAAATGGCTGTATTTTGCACTACACCGAAAACGCCAGCCAAATGCGTGACGGCGATCTGGTGCTGATCGATGCCGGCTGTGAATACCAGGGCTATGCCGGCGATATCACCCGCACTTTCCCGGTGAACGGTACGTTTAGCGCGGCGCAGCGCGCGGTGTACGATATCGTGTTGGCTTCGCTGTACAAGGCGTTAGCGCTGTTCCGGCCTGGCACCAGCATTCGCGAAGTCACCGAGGACGTGGTGCGCGTGATGGTCAGCGGGCTGGTTAAGCTGGGTGTGATGCACGGCGAAGTTGAGCAACTGATTGCCGACCAGGCGCACCGCCAGTTCTTTATGCACGGCCTGAGCCATTGGCTGGGGCTGGATGTGCATGACGTCGGCCATTACGGCACGCCAAGCCGTGAGCGGCTGCTGGAGCCGGGAATGGTGCTGACGGTTGAGCCGGGGTTGTATATTGCGCCGAATGCCGACGTGCCGCCGGAATATCGCGGGATTGGCATCCGCATTGAGGATGATATTTTGATCACCGCCGACGGCAACGAAAACCTGACGGCTGGCGTAGTGAAAGACGCCGATGATATAGAAGCGCTGATGGCGGCGGCCAGGGCGGTTAAATAGCATGAGCGTCATTATTGTCGGCGGCGGCATGGCCGGCGCCACCCTGGCATTGGCCATCTCTACGTTGACCCACGGGAAAGTACTGGTTGATGTGATCGAAGCGGTGCGCCCGGGCGATCGCGCGCATCCGGGGTTTGATGCACGGGCGATCGCATTGGCGCAGGGCACTTGCCAACAGCTAAGCCACATTGGTGTTTGGCCGGCGCTGCGCGATTGCGCCACGGCGATAACCCATGTGCACGTCAGCGATCGCGGCCACGCTGTCTTTGTTAATATCCGGGCGCAGGATTACCAGGTTGACGCGCTTGGCCAGGTGATCGAGCTGCATGATGCCGGCCTGCGGCTGTTCAGCCTGTTGGCAAAGGCGCCGGGGGTAACGTTACATTGCCCGGCCAAAGTGATCGATGTGCAGCGCACCGCCGAGCGCGCCGAGGTGCTGTTGGATAATCACCAGCGCCTGAGCGGCCAACTGCTGGTGGCCGCGGATGGCTCACACTCCGCGCTGGCGCAGGCTTGCCATGTACAGTGGCAGCAAAAAGACTACCCGCAGTGCGCCATCATCGCCAATATCACGACGGCGGAAGATCCGCAGGGGCGGGCTTTTGAGCGCTTTACCGGCCAGGGGCCGCTGGCGCTGTTGCCGATGTCGCAAGGGCGCAGCTCCCTGGTGTGGTGCCATGCGCAGGCGGAGCAACAGCAGGTGGCTGGCTGGGATGACGAACGCTTTCTCAACGAACTGCAGCAGGCTTTCGGCTGGCGTCTGGGGCGTATGCTCAAAGCCGGCAAGCGCCACAGTTATCCCCTGCGGCTGCTGACGGCGCGGCAACATGTCAGCCACCGGCTGGCGCTGGTGGGCAATGCCGCCCAGACGCTGCACCCAATCGCCGGGCAGGGCTTCAACCTGGGCCTGAGGGATGTGATGTCGTTGGCGGAAACGCTGGCGGAAGGGGCGGTTCTGGGAGAAGATCTGGGCGCTTATCCTCTGTTGAGCCGCTACCAACAACGGCGGCAGAAAGATCAACAGGCGACGATCGGCGTGACCGATGGGCTGATCTCGCTGTTTGCCAACCGTTATGCGCCTTTGGTGGTTGGGCGCAATTTGGGCCTGATGGCGATGGAGCAACTGCCGCCGCTGCGTGATGCGTTTGCCAAACGCACGCTGGGCTGGGTTGAACGTTAAACGACGGTTTTATCGGGCGTGGCCTGGCGTTGCGCTTGGGGTTATCGGCGCACACCCTGTGGCGCGAACGGGGTCACTGAAAGGAATTTAAGCAGCATGCAATCATTTGACGTGGTTATCGCCGGTGGCGGTATGGTAGGGCTGGCCGTTGCCTGTGGTCTGCAAGGCAGCGGTTTGCGCGTGGCGGTGCTGGAACACCGCCAGCCGGAGCATACGCCGTTGCCGGCACAGCCGGCGCTGCGCGTTTCCGCCATCAATGCCGCCAGTGAACGCCTGCTGCAGCATATCGGCGTGTGGGACGAGATTGTGCAACTACGCGCCAGCGCATACCGCGCGATGGAAGTGTGGGATCGCGATAGCTTCGGCAAAATCGCTTTTCATGCGGACGAATGTGGCTTTAGCCATCTAGGCCATATTATTGAAAATGATGTCATTCAGCAGGCCCTGTGGAAAAAAGCGCAAACGCTCCCAGAGGTCACGTTACTGACGCCTGCGGCGCTCAAACAGGTAGCCTGGGGGGAAAATGACACCTTTATCACGCTGGAAGACGGCCAAATGTTGACTGCCCGGCTGGTGGTGGGCGCGGATGGCGCTAATTCCTGGCTGCGCCAGCATGCGGATATCCCATTGACCTTCTGGGATTACCGCCACAGCGCTTTAGTGGCGACCATCCGCACGGAACTCCCGCACCAGGCCACCGCCAGGCAGGTGTTCCATGGCGACGGTATCCTGGCATTCCTGCCGTTTGACGATCCTCATCTGTGCTCGATCGTCTGGTCTGTGGCGCCGGAGGAGGCTGAACGGCTGATGCAACTGGCGCCGGCGCATTTTAACCGCGAACTGGGCATGGTGTTTGATATGCGCCTTGGCCACTGCCAGTTGGAAAGCGAACGGCAGGTCTTCCCGTTGACCGGGCGCTATGCGCGCAGCTTTGCCGCCCACCGGCTGGCGCTGGTTGGCGATGCGGCGCACACCGTGCACCCGCTGGCAGGGCAGGGCGTCAATCTGGGCTTTATGGACGCCGCCGAACTGATCGCCGAGCTTAAACGCCTGCAGCGCCAGGGCAAGGACATTGGCCAGCACCTGTATCTGCGCCGCTATGAACGCCGCCGTAAACACGGTGCGGCGGTTATGCTGGCCAGCATGCAGGGCTTCCGCGAGCTGTTTGACGGCGTTAACCCGGCGAAAAAACTGCTGCGTGACGTTGGCCTGCGGCTGGCAGACACGCTGCCCGGCCTGAAGCCGAAGCTGGTGCGCCAGGCGATGGGGCTGAATGATTTGCCGGATTGGTTATCATAGCTCATTTCTGATAGTTTGCCCCGGCACGTCCGCTGCGATGCGCCGGGGTTTATCGTTTCTCCTTCCCTAATAGTCTCTAGTTATTCTGCATACGCGCCTGTGTTAGCGGCGAAGCCATAATTTTTTCTTATATCCCTCTTCATTTGAAATAATCTAATTTTTGCCCGATTTTACCATTACTTTTTCTAATCCTTATCGGAAAAGCCAAAAGTAGAAACTCCGCTGGTTTTTCCCTGTTGTCTCTACAAAATAATAATTTTGATATTTTTATTGTGGTTTTTATGTATTAAATCGCATTTTTTTAGTGAAAAAATCGGCAAGATGATCCGGCAATTCATTGCCCATCGGCTATGTTATGAATATTTTTACTTATGGTTAATGTGGGCGTTCGGTGCTAACGTCGAAGGAAAGGTATCGTTTGCGCCGCGGCGGCGGGCCGTATTTTCAGGTGGTTTTCTGCGCGGCATTTCTGTTTGGCGAGCCGGTGTGCGTACCTCATCGTTGGCGATTGATGAGCGGCGCGCATGCTATCTCCGGCAAAGAAAGAGGGAAAAGATGGCAAAGCAAACCCCGTTGTACGATCAGCATGTGGCATGCGGCGCGCGGATGGTGGATTTCCACGGTTGGATGATGCCGCTGCATTATGGTTCCCAGCTTGATGAGCACCGTGCGGTGCGCCAGGATGCGGGCATGTTTGATGTCTCACATATGACTATTGTGGATTTGCAAGGCGCCCGGACCCGCGAATTCCTGCGTTACCTGTTAGCCAATGATGTGGCCAAACTGACCCAACCCGGCAAGGCGTTGTATACCGGGATGTTGAATGCTTCGGGCGGCGTAATTGACGATCTGATCGTGTATTTCTTTAGCGAAGACAACTTCCGCCTGGTGGTGAACTCCGCCACCCGTGAAAAAGATCTGGCCTGGATTGAAGAGCACGCCGCACCTTATGGCGTTCAACTGACGGTGCGTGACGATCTGTCATTGATCGCAATCCAGGGGCCACAGGCGCAGGCGCGCGCCGCCACGCTGTTTACCGCCGAACAGCGACAGGCGGTGGCAGGCATGAAGCCGTTTTTTGGCGTGCAGGCCGGCGATCTGTTCATTGCGACCACCGGTTACACCGGTGAGGCCGGCTATGAAGTTGCCCTGCCAAACGCGCAGGCGGCTGATTTCTGGCAGCGACTGTTGGCGGCCGGGGTGAAACCGGCCGGGCTGGGCGCGCGCGATACGCTGCGTTTGGAAGCCGGCATGAACCTGTATGGCCAGGAGATGGACGAAGGCGTTTCGCCGTTGGCGGCCAATATGGGATGGACTATCGCCTGGGAGCCGCAGGATCGCCAGTTTATCGGCCGTGACGCGCTGGAGCAGCAGCGTAGCCGCGGCACGGAACAGTTGGTGGGTTTGATCATGACGGAAAAAGGCGTATTACGTAATGGGTTGCCGGTCAGCTTTACCGATGCCAGCGGCCAGGCGCAGCAAGGGGTGATCACCAGCGGTTCTTTCTCGCCCACCCTGGGCTTCAGTATTGCGCTGGCGCGGGTGCCGCAGGGGATCGGCGAACAGGCGATTGTGCAAATCCGTAATCGTGAAGTGCCGGTGAAGGTGACCAAACCCGGGGTCGTCCGCGCCGGTAAATCACTGATTAATTAATTTGTGTTGATGCGACACCCCTGGTTTTCGGGCCGCGGCCTGGAAGTTCGGGGGCGATAATTTCTTCGAAGGAGAAGCAGGCCATGAGCAATGTGCCAACAGAATTGAAGTATGCGGCATCCCACGAATGGGTGCGTGACGAGGGCAACGGTGAATATCTGGTGGGCATTACCGAGCATGCGCAGGAACTGCTGGGCGATATGGTATTTGTCGATCTGCCGGAAGTGGGCACCGTTGTCGCGGCCGGCGATGACTGCGCGGTGGCAGAATCGGTAAAGGCCGCTTCCGACATCTATGCCCCGCTGAGCGGTGAAATTATCGCCGTGAACGCGGCATTGGACGGTTCGCCGGAACTGGTGAACAGCGATCCTTACAGCGAAGGCTGGCTGTTTCGCATTAAAGCGAGCGACAGTGCCGAGCTGGATAAACTGCTGAACGCCGACGAGTATCAGGCCTCTATCGAAGAGTAAGCCTGCGCAGCAAGCCGCCATTCCCTCCCGCTCAGGGAGGGATACGGTGAACGTATGTCCCCCAGTCCCATGTTAGCACTCAGGAATTTGGAGCAATGACCCAGACACTCAGCCAACTTGAAAACAGCGACGCGTTCATCGAACGCCATATCGGCCCTTCAGCGCAACAGCAGCAACAGATGCTGGCAACGGTGGGCGCCAGCTCGCTTGGCGCGCTGATCCAGCAGATTGTACCGGCGGATATCCAACTGCCGGGGCCGCCGGCGGTAGGGGATGCAGCCACCGAGCATCAGGCGCTGGCGGAGCTGAAGGCGATGGCGGCGCTGAATCAGTGCTACAAATCCTATATCGGCATGGGCTACAGCGCAGTGCTGACGCCGCCGGTGATCCTGCGCAACATGCTGGAAAACCCGGGCTGGTACACGGCCTATACGCCGTATCAGCCGGAAGTGTCGCAGGGCCGCCTTGAGGCGCTGCTGAATTTCCAGACGCTGACGTTGGATCTGACCGGGCTGGATCTGGCCTCGGCCTCGTTGCTGGATGAAGCCACTGCCGCCGCCGAAGCGATGGCGCTGGCCAAACGTGCCAGCAAACTGAAAGACGCCAACCGCTTCTTCGTGGCGAACGATGTGCATCCGCAAACGCTGGATGTGGTGCGCACCCGTGCGCAAACCTTCGGCTTTGAAGTGATTGTCGATCGGGCGGAGAAGGTGCTGGATCTGCAGGGGGTGTTTGGCGTGCTGTTGCAGCAGGTGGGCAGCACCGGTGAAGTGCATGACTACAGCGCCCTGTTGGCCGAGCTGAAAAACCGCAAGATCGTTACCAGCGTGGCGGCGGATATCATGGCGTTGGTGTTGCTGGCCGCGCCGGGCAAACAAGGGGCGGATGTGGTATTCGGCTCCGCCCAACGCTTTGGCGTGCCGATGGGGTACGGCGGCCCGCACGCGGCATTTTTCGCCTGCCGCGATGAATTCAAACGCGCTATGCCGGGCCGCATTATCGGCGTTTCGCGCGATGCCGCGGGCAAGACCGCGCTGCGTATGGCGATGCAGACCCGTGAACAGCATATTCGCCGAGAGAAAGCCAACTCCAATATTTGTACCTCACAGGTGCTGTTGGCCAACATCGCCAGCCTGTACGCGGTATACCATGGGCCGCAGGGGCTGCAGCGTATCGCCGGGCGCATTCACCGCCTGACGGATATTTTGGCCGCCGGGTTACAGCAGGCGGGCCTGACGCTGCGCCACTCAACCTGGTTCGATACCCTGACGGTGGAAGTGAAAGACAAGGCCGCCGTGCTGGAGCGCGCATTGGGCTTTGGTATCAACCTGCGCACCGATATCCACGGCGCGGTCGGCATTACGCTGGATGAAGCCACCAGCCGCGAAGACGTGCAAACGCTGTTTGCGGTATTGGCCGGCGACGATCACGGGTTGGACATCGCCGCGCTGGATGCGCAAGTGAGCCAGAGCAGCGCGTCGATCCCGGCGGCGATGCGGCGTACGGATCCGATCCTGACCCATCCGGTGTTCAATCGCTATCACAGCGAAACCGAGATGATGCGCTATATGCACCGCCTTGAACGTAAGGATCTGGCGCTGAATCAGGCGATGATCCCGCTGGGCTCCTGCACCATGAAGCTCAACGCGGCGGCGGAAATGATCCCGATCACCTGGCCGGAATTTGCCGAGCTGCATCCGTTCTGCCCGCCGGAACAGGCGGTGGGGTATCAACAGATGATCGGCCAGCTTTCCCGTTGGCTGGTGCAATTGACCGGTTACGATGCGCTGTGCATGCAGCCCAACTCTGGCGCGCAGGGGGAATACGCCGGCCTGCTGTCGATTCGCCGCTATCACGAAAGCCGCAATGAGGGCGGGCGCCATGTCTGCCTGATCCCAAGCTCCGCGCATGGCACTAACCCGGCCTCTGCCCATATGGCGGGGATGAGCGTGGTGGTGGTGGCCTGCGATAAAAACGGCAATATCGATCTGCACGATCTGCGCGCCAAGGCGGAGCAGGCCGGGGATACGCTCTCCTGTATTATGGTGACCTACCCGTCGACGCACGGGGTTTATGAGGAAACCATTCGTGAAGTCTGCCAGATCGTTCATCAGTATGGCGGGCAGGTTTATCTGGACGGCGCCAATATGAACGCGCAGGTCGGCATTACCACGCCGGGCTATATCGGCGCGGATGTGTCGCACCTTAACCTGCACAAAACTTTTTGTATTCCGCACGGCGGCGGCGGCCCAGGCATGGGGCCGATTGGCGTGAAGGCGCATCTGGCGCCATTTGTGCCGGGCCACAGCGTGGTGCAGATTGAAGATCAGATCACCCAGCAGGGTGCCGTATCCGCCGCGCCGTTCGGCAGCGCGTCGATCCTGCCCATTAGCTGGATGTATATCCGCATGATGGGGGCGGAAGGGTTGAAGCAGGCCAGCCAGGTGGCGATCCTGAACGCCAACTATATCGCGACCCGCCTGAAAGCGGCTTATCCGGTGCTGTATACCGGGCGCGATCATCGGGTGGCGCACGAATGTATCCTGGATCTGCGGCCGCTGAAAGAGGCGAGCGGTATCAGTGAAATGGACATCGCCAAACGCCTGATCGATTACGGCTTCCATGCGCCGACCATGTCGTTCCCGGTTGCCGGTACCTTGATGGTTGAGCCTACCGAGTCTGAAAGCCAGGAGGAGTTGGATCGCTTTATTGACGCCATGCTGGCGATCCGTGGCGAAATCGAACGGGTTATCAGCGGCGAATGGCCGTTGGCCGACAATCCGCTGGTAAACGCGCCGCACGTCCAGGAAGAATTGGTCGGCGAGTGGCAGCATGCCTACAGCCGCGAACTGGCCGTGTTCCCGTCCGCCGCGGTGCGTGAGAATAAATACTGGCCGACCGTCAAGCGCCTGGATGACGTTTACGGCGACCGCAACCTGTTCTGTTCCTGCGCGCCAATCAGCGAATACTAAGCGGTAGGCAACGGTATGAAAGCAGCGCACATGCGCTGCTTTTTTATGGCGAAAACGCTTACTTCAACCAGCCTTTGCGCTGCGCTTCCTGCAGGTGTTGCAGCAGGTAGTGCCACAGTTCCGGGTAGGTTTCGCCGATCATGGCGTTGCGCGCCACTACCTGTTCCAGGCTGATGTTATTTTCCTCCCAGCTTTGGCCGCCATTGTGCAGGTTCATCAGCATCGGCATGGTGCGATCCAGCACCAGCGCGAAACGCGCATCGGGCGTTTCGTTATCTTCATATTCTTGCCATAAGGCGGTGAAATACTCACGCTGGGCTTCCGGCAAGATGCCGAACAAGCGGCGCGCCGCCGCGACTTCCTGATCGTGAATGGCCGCACGCGCCGCCAAATCGTAAACCAGCACGTCGCCGGCATCGATCTCGACGATATCGTGTAGCAACGCCATCTGGATCACGCGTTGGATATCCACGCCTTCACCGGCGTAGGGTGCCATGCTCATTGCGGCGACGGCGAAGTGCCAGCTATGTTCAGCGGAGTTTTCATGACGCTGGCTATCAAGCACTTTGGTGCGGCGTTGGACGCCTTTCAGCTTGTCGATTTCCATCAAAAACGCAACGGTTTGGGTCATGGAGCCAAAATCTAACGCGGGTACAGCGGATGACATGAGCAACCTCAGGGTGGAGTTATGAAAGGTGAACCCGGGAATTGTAGACCACTGCCGCGGGGATTTCGACGTTTACACCGGGGATACATTTTTTCACCGTTTTATTTTTGGCTTACACGTGTACACTGGAATTATTCTCAGTTAAGCTGTTTGCGGCAATTTCGAACAGTTATTGGCGTTTCAGAGGTATCCATGATGGTAAAAGCAGGTGTCGTAAAGGCCAGGGCAGAAAAGAATGTGGTTTCAGCCTATCCCTGGGCTGAGGAAATTGCGAACAGCATCAGCCATGGCATTGGTTTTATCTTTGGTATCGTGGGGCTGGTGATGCTGCTGGTGCAGGCGGTGAACAGCGGCGCGGGCGCCACGGCCATTACCAGCTACAGCCTGTATGGCGGCAGTATGATCCTGCTGTTCCTGGCTTCCACGTTGTATCACGCTATCCCACATCAGAAGGCCAAGCACTGGCTGAAGAAATTTGATCACTGCGCCATTTATCTACTGATTGCCGGCACCTATACGCCATTCCTGTTGGTCGGGCTGGATTCCGCGTTGGCGCGGGGCCTGATGGTGGTTATCTGGAGCATTGCGCTGTTCGGTGTGATTTTCAAACTGGCGTTTGCCCACCGCTTTGAGGTGCTTTCGTTGGTCACCTATCTGACCATGGGATGGCTGTCGTTGATCGTTATCTACCAGTTGGCAACCCGCTTGGACGCCGGCGGCGTCACGCTGCTGGCGGTCGGCGGCGTGGTGTATACGTTGGGTGTGATTTTCTATGCGTCGAAGCGTATTCGTTTCGGCCACGCCATTTGGCACGGCTTTGTACTGGGCGGCTGTTTTTGCCATTTCCTGGCGATTTATCTGTACGTCTAACCACCATTTCAGGGCCGCAGGCGCGCGGCCCTGGCTGATGATTACTCTTCCACCAGTGAATACGGCAGTGGCTTGATGGCCAACTGGCTGCCGGCATCGTCGCGCACGCGCAAAACGCTGTCCGGTGCGAGATCGTTATTTAGCACGGCCTGCACCCACAGCGTGCCGTCGGCAAGCTTGCTGGCCGCCAGCACGGTGCCGGTACGGCGCCAGTTTTCACCCAGCTTCAATTCCAGATCTTCCGCCGCCGCCGGCGTGCGGCCCGCTTGGCCGGCCAGCCAGTATAACGCGCGTTTATTGGCGCCGCGGAATTTTGCGCGGGCGACCATTTCCTGCCCGGTGTAGCAGCCCTTGCTGAAGCTGATGCCGCCGGCCAGCGCCTGCAGGTTGGTAGCCTGCGGGATGAGCTGTTCGCAGTTTGGCGCGTCGATGATCGGGTAACCGGCTTCGATATCCAGCGTTAGCCATTGCTGGCTGTCATTCAGTTCGGCCTGCTCGTGCAGTTTGGCAACCAACTGCTCGGCGGTTGCCGTGCGGGTGACCAATAAAAAGCGCTCGGCCGGCAATGCGAAGTGCAGCAGCGTGGTTTCGCCTTCCTGCACCACTTGGTTCTGGGCATCCGGCAGCGTTGTGAAGACGCTGGCCAACGCCGCCCGCGCCTGGAAGCCGGCGATCCCCAACAGCACGGCATCGTTATCCGCCGCAATGGTTACTTTGGAAAACACCGCGTATTTTTTGATTTCCGCCAGCTGGTTTTCCAGCACGCTGCGGCGCACCAGATAGTTGAACCCTTCATCGCGGCGGAACAAGCGCAGGTTGCTCCACATTTTGCCTTTGGCGTCGCAATGGCCGCACAATACGTGCTGGGCGGTGAGCTTATCGATATCGGCCGTTACCTGGCCCTGAAGGTATTTTTCGGTATCGGGCCCGTTCAGCGCCACCAGCGCCCAATCTTCCAGCGAGATCAGAGTCAGGGGCAAATGGGTGGATGCAGAGGGCTGAAGGGGCGGAAAGGGGATATTGAACGCCATAAATATGTACCTGCTTAACGTTGCGCCGAAAGTATTGCCACCATGGTAAGAGAGGGAGCAGCCTTTGCAAACAGTTATTCGGCGACTGCGCTTTTTTTGCCATTTTTTTCTTTTGCCGCAGAAGCGCCTTCCCGCCGAGTATGTCAAATTGTTACTCTATACTGTACGCATGCAGTTTTGGCCCCGAGGCCCGACAATGGTTGTTTTAGGGAATTATCTTACACAAGCGTTGCCTTACAGAATGTCGTTTGAGTACAGCCCCGCTGAAAGAGGTGAGTTATAACAACATGGACATTAATAATAAAGCACGTATTCATTGGGCATGCCGCCGTGGGATGCGTGAGCTGGATATATCGATCATGCCGTTTTTCGAATACGAATACGACACGTTGAGCGATGCGGACAAGGCGCTCTTTATCCGCCTGCTTGAGAGTGATGATCCCGATCTGTTTAACTGGTTGATGAATCATGGCGCTCCGCAGGATGCTGAACTGCAGAGGATGGTGAGATTGATCCAGACGCGAAATAAAGACCGTGGCCCAGTGGCGATGTGATGTCCGTATCTCCTGGCGCACCCAGTTACTTTCGCTGCTGTTGCACGGTGCTCTTATCCTGCTGATTTTGGGTTCGCCCTGGCCGGATGGTTATGGCGCAGTCTGGCTGGCGTTGCTGACGCTGGTGGTCTTCGAATGTATTCGCAGCCAGCGGCGCATCGCGCTATGCCGTGGTGAACTGCGTCTGCAGGCCGATCGGCACGTCAGTTGGCACGGCAAGGAGTGGCTGTTGGTGAAGAAACCCTGGTTGCAGCCCTATGGGGTTATGCTGTCGCTGCGCCAGGTTCAGGGGAAAAAGCGCCGCCGTTTGTGGCTGGCTTCCGACAGTATGGATAAAGCGGAGTGGCGCCAACTGCGCCAGCGGTTAAATTTCCCGCCGGCCGGGGACGGCAAAGATCAATGGCGCAGCTAACCGGCGGCCGCGCCGCTGTGATTACAGCAAGGGCTCCATTTCCAGCAGGATTTGTTCGCACCACTGCTGCAGGCGCTCTTCGCTTAACTCGTATTGATTGACCTCGTCCAGCGCCAGGCCGACGAAATGTTGGCCGTCGGCGCTGAGCGGTTTCGGACTGGTAAACTCATAGCCTTCCGTCGGCCAAAAACCGATAAACTGCACGCCGCGCGGCGCCAGTTGGTCGTGCAGCATGCCAAGCGCATCCAGGAACCATTCGCCGTAGCCAAGCTGATCCCCCATGCCGTACAACGCCACGATTTTACCTTTCAGATCGAGCGACGCCAATTGCGACCAGATGGCCTCCCAGTCTTCCTGCAGTTCGCCGAAGTCCCAGGTGGGGATACCGAGGATCAGTACCGCGTAATCTTCCATCAGCTTCGGGGACTCGTCTTTCAGATTGTGCAGATCGACCAGGTCTTCACCCAGAATCTCACGGATTTTTTCCGCCGCCATTTCGGTGTAACAGGTGCTGGAGCCGTAAAATAAACCAATCTTCATCTTTAAACCGTTTTGTACTCTTCGTGGAATTGCAACGAGTGTACCATAAGGCATAATGCCGGGGTGTCATGGATACGAACCGAAGCCGGCGGGCGGCGTGAACAGGCCGCAGCGTGTGGCTTCTAAGAGAGGTGAGCTTGCAACAGCAAGAAAGCGCGCTGATAGAGCAATTTCTGGATGCGTTATGGCTTGAGCGCAATCTGGCGGAAAACACGCTGGCCTCTTATCGGTTGGATTTGCAGGCGCTGGCCGGTTGGCTGGCGCAGAATAACAGCAGTCTGCTACGGGCGCAGGCGGTGGATTTGCAGGCCTTCCTCGCCGATCGCATTGAGGGCGGTTATAAGGCCACCAGCTCCGCGCGCCTGTTGAGCGCCATGCGGCGCCTGTTCCAATACCTTTACCGCGAAAAGCAGCGTGTTGACGATCCTACCGCGCAGTTGGCTTCGCCGAAGCTGCCCCAGCGGCTGCCGAAAGATCTGAGTGAAGCGCAGGTCGAGGCGCTGTTGCAAGCGCCTTGTATCGATCAGCCGCTGGAGCTGCGCGACAAAGCTATGCTGGAGGTGTTATACGCCACCGGCCTGCGCGTATCCGAACTGGTGGGGTTGGCTATCAGCGATGTCAGCCTGCGTCAGGGCGTGGTGCGCGTGATCGGCAAGGGCAATAAGGAACGGCTGGTGCCGCTGGGGGAAGAGGCGGTGTACTGGGTTGAGTATTATCTTGAGCACGGCCGCCCGTGGCTGGTGAACGGGCAGGCGCTGGACGTGATGTTCCCGAGCCAGCGCTGCCAGCAGATGACCCGGCAGACGTTCTGGCATCGCATCAAACACTATGCGATCCTTGCCGGCATTGACAGCGAACGCCTGTCGCCGCATGTGCTGCGCCACGCATTTGCGACGCACCTGCTGAACCACGGGGCGGATCTCCGTGTCGTACAGATGTTATTAGGGCATAGCGATCTCTCAACCACGCAAATTTATACGCATGTAGCGACTGAACGGCTGAAACAGCTACATCAACAGCATCACCCGCGTGCCTGATGCACGGGGTTTAAAAGGATTAAAGGATGAAAAAAGGTTTAATGCTGCTCTCTGCGCTGATGGCTTCGCTCATCGGCAGCGCCCACGCTGACGACGCGGCGATCCAAAAGGCGCTTGGCGGGCTGGGCATCCAGCAGGCAGACGTGCAGCCATCGCCAGTCGCCGGTTTGAAAACCGTGCTGACCGAAAGCGGCGTGCTGTACGTTTCTGAAGACGGCAAACACATTTTGCAGGGGCCGCTGTACGACGTGAGCGGCGGCGAACCCGTGAACGTGACCAACAAACTGCTGAGCGCCCGGCTGGATGCGCTGCAGGATCAGATGATCGTTTACAAGGCCCCGCAGGAAAAACAGGTGATCACTGTGTTTACCGACATCACCTGCGGCTATTGCCACAAACTGCACCAGCAGATGAAAGAATATAACGCGCAGGGGATTACCGTGCGCTATCTGGCGTTCCCGCGCCAGGGGCTGAATTCCGAGGCGGAAAAAAACATGCAGTCCATCTGGTGCACCGCCGACAAGGCCAAGGCCTTTGACGCCGCCATGAAGGGCGATGCTATCTCGCCGGCCACTTGTAAAACCGACATCAGCAAGCACTATGCGCTCGGCGTGCAGTTCGGCATCCAGGGCACACCAGCGATCATTTTGCAAAACGGTATGATGATCCCGGGTTACCAGGGGCCAAAAGAGCTGGCCGCTATACTGAATGCGCATCAGGCCGCCATGAAAACCGGTGGTTGATCGCCGGTGATAATCAAAACCCAATTACGCCGCCGTGAGGCGGTGGATGACAGCACGTTGCCCGCCAGCCTGCACCCGTTGCTGCGCCGTTTGTACGCGCTGCGCGGCGTGAAAGGCGAGCAGGAATTGGAGCGCAGCGTTAAAGGCATGCTGCCGTGGCAGCAGTTGGACGGCATCGACGCCGCGGTCGATTTGCTGCAACAGGCGCTGGCCGATCGCCGCCGCATTATGGTGGTGGGCGATTTTGACGCCGATGGTGCTACCAGCACGGCGCTGACGGTGCTGGCGCTGCGCAGTATGGGCGGCGGCGACGTTAATTATTTGGTGCCGAACCGTTTTGATGACGGCTACGGGCTAAGCCCGGAAGTGGTTGAACAGGCGTACGCGCGCGGCGCCGAACTGATCGTCACCGTCGATAACGGCATTTCCTCCCATGCCGGGGTAGAGGTGGCGCACGCCAAAGGGATGCAGGTGCTGGTGACCGATCACCACCTGCCAGGCGACACGCTGCCGGCGGCGGAGGCGATCATCAATCCGAACCTGCACGGCTGCGCGTTCCCCTCGAAGGCGTTGGCCGGCGTTGGTGTGGCGTTTTATCTGATGCTGGCGCTGCGCGCCCGGCTGCGTGACAGCGGCTGGTTTGAACAGCGCGGGTTGGCGATGCCGAACCTGGCGGATCTGCTCGATCTGGTGGCGTTGGGCACGGTGGCGGATGTGGTGCCGCTTGATGCCAATAACCGCATTCTGGTGTATCAGGGGCTGAACCGCATTCGCGCCGGCAAGTGCCGCCCTGGTATCCGGGCGCTGCTGGAAGTGGCGAACCGCGATGCGCGCCAACTGGTTGCAAGCGATTTGGGGTTTGCCCTTGGGCCGCGCCTGAATGCCGCCGGGCGGTTGGATGATATGTCGATCGGTGTGGCGTTGCTGTTAAGCGACGACATTGCGCAAGCGCGGATGCTGGCCAACGATCTGGATGCGCTTAACCAGACGCGGCGCGAGATTGAGCAAGGTATGCAACTGGAAGCGCTACAGCTGTGCGATCAGTTGGAGCGCAGCAGCACGGCGTTGCCTTGCGGGCTGGCGATGTATCACCCGGAATGGCACCAGGGCGTGGTGGGGATTTTGGCTTCGCGCATTAAAGAACGCTTCCACCGGCCGGTGATCGCGTTTGCCCCGGCGGGGGAAGGCATCCTGAAAGGCTCCGGGCGGTCGGTTGCCGGGCTGCACATGCGCGATGCGCTGGAACGGCTGGATACGCTGCACCCGGGCCTGATGATGAAGTTCGGCGGCCACGCGATGGCGGCGGGGCTTTCGCTGGAGGCGGCGCGCTTTGACGAATTTCGCCAGCGTTTTGGCGAACTGGTCGGGGAGTGGCTTGATCCGGCGCTGCTGGAGGGCGTTGTCTGGTCTGACGGCGAGCTGAGCCAGCAAGAGCTGACGCTGGAAATGGCCGAGCTGTTACGCAGCGGCGGCCCGTGGGGGCAAGCCTTCCCGGAGCCGACGTTTGACGGCCGGTTCCGTATCCTGCAGCAGCGGCTGGTGGGCGAGAAACACCTGAAGCTGATGGTGGAGCCGCTGGGCGGCGGCCCCTTGCTCGACGGCATTGCCTTTAATATCGATACCAGCCAGTGGCCGGACAACAGCGTGCGCGAAGTGGAGCTGGCTTACCGGTTGGATGTTAATGAATTCCGCGGCAACCGCAGTGTGCAACTGCTGATCCAGCACCTGTGGCCATATTGAGCGTGGCCACGGGTGTGTTGCAGCACGCTATCTCCGGCGCTGCAAGGCCATAAGAAGGGCGCCGCCCGGCGCCCTTGCCATCACCACGAAAAAAACGCCTGCTTGCGATACCCAACATAATTCAAGTTGCGGTTAATACACCTGCAACTTGAAGTATGACGGGTATATAAACTGGCGCCCAGATCCGCTAGAATTACCGGCTCTATGCCCAATATTTCAAATTGCAGGCAGGCGGCAAACGAAAGATAAATTTGCCGGGAGCAGTTTTGAACGCAGTTGGCGGCGGCCCGGTAGGGGCGAAGAAGAAAGCCAATATGCCTGCAACTTGAAACATGATGGGGATATGGCATCCCGCCACCGACGACATCTAACGTAAGAACGTAAAAAACCATGTTTGAAATTAATCCGGTAAAAAACCGAATTCAGGACCTGTCTGAGCGGACGGCCGTTCTTAGGGGGTATCTTTGACTATGATGCCAAGCAGGAACGCCTTGAAGAAGTAAACGCCGAGCTGGAACAGCCGGACGTTTGGAACGAACCTGAGCGTGCACAGGCGCTGGGGAAAGAGCGTTCCGCACTGGAAGCGATTGTTGAAACCATCGATAGCCTGACTCAGGGCGCGGAAGACGTCACCGGCCTGCTGGAGCTGGCGGTAGAGGCTGATGATGAAGAAACCTTCAACGAAGCCGTGGCCGAGTTGGATCAACTGATCGCTAACCTTGAGAAACTTGAGTTCCGCCGCATGTTTTCCGGCGAGTACGACAGCGCGGATTGCTACCTGGATATCCAGGCCGGCTCCGGCGGCACCGAAGCCCAAGACTGGGCCAGCATGCTGCTGCGCATGTACCTGCGCTGGGCGGAATCCAAGGGCTTTAAAACCGAAGTTATCGAAGAATCCGATGGCGAAGTCGCCGGCCTGAAATCCGCCACCATCAAGATTATGGGCGATTACGCGTTTGGTTGGTTGCGTACCGAAACCGGCGTTCACCGCCTGGTGCGCAAAAGCCCGTTCGATTCCGGCGGCCGCCGCCACACCTCATTCAGTTCGGTGTTTGTTTACCCGGAAGTGGATGACGATATTGATATCGATATCAACCCGGCAGATCTGCGTATCGACGTTTACCGCGCTTCCGGCGCCGGTGGGCAGCACGTTAACAAAACCGAATCTGCGGTGCGTATTACCCACTTGCCAACCAATATCGTGGTGCAATGTCAGAACGACCGTTCTCAGCATAAAAATAAGGATCAAGCCTTCAAACAGCTGCGTGCCAAGCTGTATGAGTTTGAGATGCAAAAGAAAAATGCTGATAAACAGGCGCTGGAAGACAACAAATCCGATATCGGCTGGGGGAGCCAGATCCGCTCTTACGTGCTGGACGACTCCCGCATCAAGGATTTGCGCACCAACGTTGAAACGCGTAACACTCAGGCCGTACTTGATGGCGACCTGGATAAATTCATTGAGGCAAGTTTGAAAGCCGGGTTATGAGGAACAAAAATGTCTGAGCAACAACCACAGGGCGCTGAACACGCGTCAGAACTCAATAACGAGCTGCAGGCTCGCCGGGAAAAACTGGCGCTGCTGCGCGAGAAGGGCATTGCGTTCCCGAACGATTTCCGCCGTGACAGCATTTCTGACAAGCTGCATGCCGAATACGACGGCAAAGATAACGAAGAGCTGGAAGCGCTGGGCATCGAAGTTACCGTTGCCGGCCGCATGATGACGCGCCGTATCATGGGCAAGGCATCGTTTGTTACCTTGCAGGACGTTGGCGGCCGTATTCAGCTTTACGTTGCGCGTGACGATCTGGCCGAAGGCATTTACAACGAACAGTTTAAAAAATGGGATTTAGGCGACATTCTGGGCGCCCGCGGCAAACTGTTTAAAACCAAAACCGGCGAGCTGTCTGTGCACTGCACGGAACTGCGCCTGTTGACCAAAGCGCTGCGCCCGCTGCCGGACAAATTCCACGGCCTGGCGGACCAGGAAACCCGCTATCGCCAGCGCTACCTGGATCTGATTGCTAACGACGAATCACGCAACACGTTCAAAGTGCGTTCGCAAATCATGGCCGGCATCCGTAGCTTTATGGTTGGCCGCGGGTTTATGGAAGTAGAAACGCCGATGATGCAGGTGATCCCAGGCGGCGCATCTGCACGCCCATTCATCACCCACCACAATGCGCTGGATATCGACATGTATCTGCGTATTGCGCCGGAACTGTATCTGAAGCGTCTGGTGGTCGGCGGCTTTGAGCGCGTATTCGAAATCAACCGTAACTTCCGCAATGAAGGCGTTTCCCCACGCCACAACCCAGAGTTCACCATGATGGAACTCTATATGGCGTATGCGGATTACAAAGATTTGATCGAACTGACCGAAACCCTGTTCCGCACGCTGGCGCAAGACGTATTGGGCACGCCGCAGGTGCAGTATGGCGAAGAGGTGTTCGACTTCAGCAAGCCATTTGAAAAGCTGACCATGAAAGAGGCGATTAAAAAGTATCGCCCGGAAACCGATCTGGCCGATCTGGACGACATGGCGAAAACCGTTGCCATTGCTGAATCTATCGGCATCAACGTCGAAAAAAGCTGGGGCCTGGGCCGCGTTGTTACCGAGATCTTCGAAGAAGTGGCGGAAAGCCATCTGATTCAGCCGACCTTCATTACCGAATATCCGGCGGAAGTTTCCCCGCTGGCGCGCCGTAATGACGTTAACCCGGAAATCACCGATCGCTTTGAGTTCTTCATCGGCGGCCGTGAAATCGGCAACGGTTTCTCTGAGCTGAATGATGCGGAAGACCAGGCGCAGCGCTTTGCCGATCAGGTTGCGGCGAAGGATGCGGGCGATGACGAAGCGATGTTCTATGACGAAGATTACGTTACCGCGCTGGAGCACGGCCTGCCGCCAACCGCAGGGTTGGGTATCGGTATCGACCGTATGGTGATGCTGTTTACCAACAGCCACACCATCCGCGACGTGATTCTGTTCCCGGCGATGCGCCCAAGTAAGTAAGCGCAGCCTTTCGTCCTGGATAAAAACCGATATGGCGCGCCGTATCGGTTTTTTTATGTGCAGCCAAGCACAAGATTTGCTAACCGCCTAAATTATCGGCAGTTAAGTGTTATCTTCGCTTGCCCGGCGCAGATAACCGGTTATAATGCCAAGCGCACACCCAAGCGGGCGTAGTTCAATGGTAGAACGAGAGCTTCCCAAGCTCTATACGAGGGTTCGATTCCCTTCGCCCGCTCCAAAAAAAACCTTCCTCGAGTTCCTATTAGTTACGTTACCCTGCAAAGCAGTTACAACTTTAGCCATCCATTGTACTACGCCCACACCTGTCGCGTGTGTGGTCAGTGGTATACCGGGAGCAAACCACCACGCTGGCAGTCGTTCCATCGTTTATACTGCGATAGCCTAATATGAACAACAGATGCCTTTACCAAGGCTTAAAACCTCTCCCAAACAGCGGCGCTTACGATGACCCTAGCGCGGGATAAACAGGCGATATGATGGGATTCCTAACCCGTCTGGGAAAGGGGCTGGCTCTACTCCATTTAGTGTATACGATAATGCACACCTGACTCACTGATTGTTACCGCTGAAAATCTGATGCTACGCCTAACGGCGCTGATCGATGGGTGTACCTATCACGGCGCTTCATGGCTTTTATTGTCTAGATGCTGACCGCTTGATGAAGAAGAGCAGCAGACAATTCTTATGTTGAGATTGGGGCGACGCGCTATGATTAGTAAAGTTTATCTTTGAGGTGATCAGGTATGGATACAGTAGAGGAACTCAACGGCACGTATTTTTACGGGGGGCTGATCAACCTTTCAGCGGGGGCGCTGTTCTTTTGGATCATGGTGGATGTGACCGCTGAGCATTTCACCGGGGCAAAAGACGTTATAGCGGCGGCCGCTGTTTATAGTGGACAGAACACGATTCCAGTGCGGGGCAAATTTGCCAAGGCAACGCCGGGAACCAGCTATGCATCTAAATACTCTCGAAAACTGCTAAACCGGTACATGCTGCCGTTCCAGCTTCCGACATGGATACAGTCACCCGTAAACCCGTTCAAAGTTAAGCGGATTATGACCTTTAAACTAGGCACCTTTGTAGGGCGGAGTATTCCTGTTATCGGCTGGATGGTTTTGGCGGTAGACGTGGCACAAATCAGTTACGAGTCAATGGTACGCTATAACCGGATTGTTAAGCCGGAGGATAGGGTATGGTAGACAAACACGCAGAGATAGAGCGGGCTGTCTGGGAATTAGTCGGAGAGTATAACGGGCGACGGCTTTTCACGTTTAAACCGTACCCGCTCAAGCTTGATACTGATCTAAATGAAGACTTCCGAATGGATCCGCTTGATGCTTACGAGCTAATGGAGCGGTACGTAGAAAAGTTCAACGTTGAGCCGTCAGATATCGATTTTGGAAAGTATTTCCCCGAGGATTTCAGTAAAAATCACCCACCGCTAACCGTAGGTATGCTGATTGAATCCGCCAAGGCTGGTCGCTGGCTTTATGATTGACCGGATCATTACCTGATTCATGGGGGACAATCCCCCATCCCAGCGTCGCAGAGGCGACGTTAGCGCCAAGCGCTAACCCGCGTTAAAGCGGGATGCAACCAGCCTGCATACACCAGCTAATGACCAACAACGACAAACGCGACGGCCTGCAATCACATTCGTTGCTACTCCTGTGAAAATCTGATGCTACACCTAACGGCGCTGATCGATGGATGTACCCATCACGTCACTTTATGGGGAGTATCGCTAGTTTTTTGGGGGGATTACCGTCACATTATGCTTCTTGCTCATCAATACGCTCATAAGGCTCTGCCTTGATACGCTGAGTGACGTCTGGTGTTTCACAGGCGGCTACATCAAATAATCAGTCAAGACCGATAATTCTAAACAAATCGTCACTGAAGCGAGATTTTAACTTTACTCAAATAATTGAATGACTATAATGAGCTAAAATTAAAACAGGAGAAATGTGTTGGACAGTCACCCTTACTTAAACATCAAGGCAAGCTGACGCTATTTCCCCTGCGCTGCTTGCCAAAACGGCGGGCAGCAATCTCCTTATACAGACGATTGCATCCCATAAATATAAACACAGCATGGCTGTGAGGATAATCGTCATGTTCATGTTTAAAAATACATTATTCCCTCCGCCTTCAACACGACGTTAATCGCCTCTCCGGCGACAATTTGTCGTGTGCTTAATAAAGCACGTACTTAATTCTTCCAGCAAAAATGGAGGAACGTATGTTGATGTATCCTTATATCGTAAACTTACTCGCAGCGATGTTATTGGGTGCGCTGATTGGCGCCGAAAGGCAATGGCGCCAGCGTATGGCTGGTCTACGCACTAATGCGTTGGTCGCAACCGGCGCAGCGGTTTTTATTCTGAGTTCAATTTCAACATCGCCGGATAGTTCGGGGCGTATTGCGGCGCAGGTAGTCTCAGGAATTGGCTTCCTTGGCGCGGGCGTCATCATGCGTGAAGGCATGAACGTACGCGGCTTGAATACTGCCGCCACGCTGTGGTGCTCTGCGGCGATTGGCGTGCTGTGCGGGTTGGGCCAGTTCTGGCAAGCGGCGGCGGCAACGCTGATAATCTTATGCGCTAATATTTTGCTGCGCGAAGCGGCACAGCGTATTAATCAGATCCCCTGTGCGACAGAAGAAGAGAAGTGCTACGTCCTGAATATCATCTGTAATAGCGAACATGAAAACGCAATTCGTCAGTTATTACTGAATATCAGTAAAGAGATGGCGCTCGGCTTGCAGGGGCTGGCCTCAATTGCAGCGAAAGAACAAGGGCATAAAGAAATCCGCATCGAGCTGGTCGGCAATGCCGATTTTCGCAAGGCTCGAGACCTTATTATGGCAAGAATTGGCGGTCAAGAAAATATTACATCAGTCCGCTGGCGCGTCGAGGGGAGTTAATCTCCTTGATATTCTACTATTGGAATGCGTTACATAAGGAGGGAATTATGGATGTTCCCAGGAAATTAAAGATATAAACGCTTAATAGCGTAAAGATAAATTATGCATAAATATTTTATGCAGGGATAACAACGTCTTTAATTTGAGGATAAATCATGACTGACATGAAAATAGAACACCGGAAAGTAAACCGGTCTGCGTCAGAAAATGATAAACAGCATAAAAAAAGCTTCGCCATTGAAACTGAGGCTTTTAACAGCCCAGACCATACGCTGGCGCGGCTAAACAGTAGTCGCCAGGGGCTAACAACTGAGGATGCGCTTGAACGGCTGGAGGAATATGGCCGTAATGAAGTGGCGCATGAGCAGGCTCCCCCTGCGCTAATCCAACTTTTGCAGGCATTCAATAACCCGTTTATTTATGTCCTGATGGCGCTGGCTACCGTTAGCTTCGTTACCGATTACTGGCTACCGCTGCGTAACGGTGAAGAGACCGATCTGACAGGGATTATCATCATTGTGACGATGGTCAGCCTGAGCGGGTTATTGCGTTTCTGGCAGGAATTTCGTACCAACAAAGCGGCGCATGCGTTGAAATCAATGGTCCGCACCACGGCGACGGTGCTGCGGCGCGGCCCCGGCGATGTCGGCCCTGTGCAGGAAGAAATTGCGATTGAAGCGCTGGTGCCAGGGGACATCATCTTCCTGGCGGCGGGCGACCTGGTTCCGGCGGACGTTCGCTTGCTGGAGTCCCGGGACCTGTTTGTCAGCCAGTCGATACTCAGCGGAGAGTCGCTGCCGGTTGAAAAGTATGACGTGATGGCCAGCGTTTCCGGCAAAGGCAGCGACCGGCTTCCTGAGCCAAACAAGAGCAATAGCCTGCTTGAGATGGGCAATATCTGCCTGATGGGAACCAACGTGACCAGCGGCAGGGCGCAGGCGGTGGTCGTGGCTACCGGAAACCGCACCTGGTTTGGCTCGCTGGCGAAGTCGATCGTTGGCACGCGTACCCAGACGGCGTTCGATCGCGGGGTGAACAGCGTTAGCTGGTTGTTGATTCGTTTTATGCTGGTGATGGTACCGATTGTGCTGCTGATTAACGGCTTCAGCAAAGGCGACTGGGTAGAGGCATCGTTGTTTGCCCTAGCGGTAGCGGTTGGCCTGACGCCGGAGATGCTGCCGATGATCGTCAGCTCAAACCTGGCGAAAGGCGCTATCGCGATGTCGCGGCGCAAAGTGATCGTCAAACGCCTGAATGCGATTCAGAACTTTGGCGCCATGGACGTGTTGTGTACCGATAAAACCGGCACGCTGACTCAGGACAATATCATTCTTGAGCATCATCTTGACGTGAGCGGTACCGAGAGCGACCGGGTGCTGACGCTGGCATGGCTCAACAGCAGCAGCCAGAGTGGGGCGCGCAACCTGATGGATAGAGCGGTGCTGCGTTTTGGCGAGGGGCGGATTGCACCATCGACGAAAGAGCGCTTTGTGAAGCTTGATGAACTGCCGTTCGACTTTGTGCGCCGTCGGGTGTCGGTCTCCGTGGAAGATGTACGCCACGGCGATAAGAGCCTGATCTGCAAGGGCGCGGTCGAAGAGATGCTGATGGTGGCGACCCACCTGCGCGAAGGCGACAACGTGGTCGCGCTGGATGAAACCCGCCGCGATCAGCTGTTAGCTAAAACCGAGGACTATAACGCTCAGGGGTTCCGCGTACTGCTGGTGGCGAGCCGCAAACTGGATGACTCAGCCTTGATAACCCCGCTCAGCACCGCCGACGAGCAGGGGCTGACGGTCGAAGGGATGCTGACCTTCCTTGATCCGCCGAAAGAGAGCGCTGGAAAAGCGATTACTGCGCTACGCGATAACGGCGTGGCGGTGAAAGTCCTGACTGGCGATAATCCGGTGGTTACGGCGCGCATTTGCCTTGAAGTGGGCATTGATGCCCACGGCATCCTGACCGGGGCGCAGATTGAAGCGATGTCGGATCGCGAACTGGAGCGCGAAGTGGAAACACGTTCGGTGTTCGCTAAGCTGACGCCGCTACAGAAGTCACGCATTTTGAAAACGTTGCAGAAAAATGGTCATACCGTCGGCTTCCTCGGCGATGGCATCAACGATGCCCCGGCGTTGCGCGATGCGGACGTGGGGATATCCGTCGACAGCGCGGCGGATATCCCCAAAGAAGCATCCGATATCATCCTGCTGGAAAAGGATCTGATGGTGCTGGAAGAGGGGGTGATCAAAGGACGTGAGACCTTCGGCAATATCATTAAGTACCTGAACATGACCGCCAGCTCTAACTTCGGCAACGTCTTTTCGGTGCTGGTGGCCAGCGCGTTTATTCCGTTCCTGCCGATGCTGGCGATCCATCTGCTGATCCAGAACCTGATGTACGATCTCTCTCAGCTCTCGTTGCCGTGGGATAAGATGGACAAAGAGTTTCTGCGCAAACCGCGCAAGTGGGATGCCAAAAACATCGGCCGCTTTATGCTGTGGATTGGCCCCACGTCGTCCATTTTTGATATCACCACCTTTGCGCTGATGTGGTACGTGTTTGCGGCGAATAACGTCGAAGCGCAGGCGCTGTTCCAGTCCGGGTGGTTTATTGAAGGGCTGCTGTCGCAGACGCTGGTGGTGCATATGCTGAGAACGCAGAAAATTCCGTTTATCCAGAGCTGTGCGACGCTGCCGGTATTGCTCACCACTGCGCTGATTATGGCGATAGGGATCTACATTCCGTTCTCGCCGCTGGGAGCGGTGGTCGGGCTGGAGCCGTTGCCGCTGAGCTACTTCCCATGGCTGGTTGCGACGCTGCTCAGTTACTGCCTGGTGGCGCAGGGAATGAAGCGTTTCTATATCAAACGTTTCGGCCAGTGGTTCTGATGATAAGGAGGCGCAGAGATGAATCGTTCTCCGGACACCATCATCGCGCTGATATTTTTCCTGATGGGGTTGCTGGTGCTGCTGTGGGCTATCTGGCAAATCCTGTGCTGAAAAGGGGGGCTCGATGCGTAAAGGATCGCTGGATAACATCTTTATTCAGGTTGTGATTATTGCGGCCATCATTATTCTACTGACTATCTGGATAAGATAAGAGGAGCCCGGGCCTGTGGCCCGGGATTTCAAGTCGTGATGTGATGGGTATCCCTCCTGCGGGAGCTTGTACCGCATTCCGTGTAAATGCCTTTTTTCCGTAGTGGCCGTCCTGGCGGTCAACGAACTGGGTAATAAATCGGCATACCCCCATGTTGGCGCCGCGGTAAGCGGCTATGCCTTATTGCCTTGCCGGCGGTGAGCGGCCAGCAGCAGTTTCAGCATGGTTTCGGCGGCGGGCGATAAAGGGCGCGAGCCATGGGTGACTGCGTAATGTTTCACTTCCCAACGCGGCGTGCCCGGCACTTCCTGCAAGGGGAGCTCAGGGCGCAGCCGTTCAGCATAGTGGGTTGGCAGAATGCCGACATATTGCCCGGTGGCAATCAGCATCGCTACGGCCTCAATCCCATTCGCTTCCGGGCCACGCCGGTAACCCAGGCGGGCAATGCTCTCTTCAACAAAAGCCTGCTGACGACGGAAAACCACAGGGCGTTTTTCACCCGGTAATTCGGAAGCGATGAAATAAAGTTGATGGCTTTCACTGTACAACTCAATATAACGTAAAGATATGACCTTCTGGTGTTCCATAATACCTTTAACCGCAATATCCAGCTTGCGGTCGAGCAATGCCTGAATAAGCTGCGGCGCCGTCAGAGTATGCAACGATAAATTTACCAGCGGGGCTATGTGGTGTAATTCTTTTAGTGCCAGATGTAAAAAACTGCCGGGATTACCAATAGTATTATCAGAAAAACCTATGGATAAATCACCGGAGATAATTTCACGGCTGGCATCAATGGCCGGGAAAATACGATCGAGCGCATCCAGCGCCTCTTGGGCGTAAACCAGCGCGGCCTTGCCCGCTTCGGTGAGCTCGAAGCCCTGCGGGCCGCGGCTACAGAGTTTGGCCCCCAGCGTTTCCTCAACGGATTTAATCTGCCGGCTGATGGTGGTTTTCGTCATGTTCAGTTTATTTTCCGCCGCGGAAAAACCGCCGGCCTGCGCCGCCACGCAAAATATTCGCAGCGCTCTTAAATCACGTTCATTCAGTACTCGGGGCTTCATGGTTGTTTTTCCTGCAACGATGATTGCATAAAAAGTCTATTTTCGGTGCGGGCGAGCATTAATACAATCGCCGGTAACACATTTGCCACACCAGGGAAATATACCATGTCAGAAATATTGACCGTTGCACCAAAAACAAATCATAAATCTCTGTTATTTTCTGAATTAGCGTTGGATCTGGATAACCTGCAGGCGCATTTTGCCGTATTAGGCATGCCATATGGCGCGGCTTATACCCCGCAGGACTACAATAATGATCAAACCAATGCGCCAACGGCGATCCGCCAGGCCTCCGATCGGGTGATCCGCAGCCCGGAACGTTATGATTTTGATATTGATGGCCCGCTATTACAGGGGCGGAAGGATGTGCGCTTTGTCGATTGTGGTGATGTGCCTGCCGATCTGAACGAACCGCGCGGCCACTTTAAACGCGCCGAGCTGGCAACGCGCAAAATCCTGGCGGCGGGCGCCATTCCTATCGTGCTGGGCGGCGATCACGGTATTACTAACCCCATTCTGCGCGCTTTTGACGAGCAGGGGCCTATCACCATTATTCACCTGGATGCGCATCTTGATTGGCGCGACGAGGTGAACGGCGTTAAGGACGGGCTCTCCAGCCCGATGCGCCGGGCTTCGGAACTGTCGTATGTGAAACAGATTATTCAGATCGGCATGCGTGCATCGGGCAGTGCGCGCCAGGAAGAGGCAGACTATGCGCGGCAATGGGGCGCCGAAATCATTACCGCTTATGAATTACATGATATCGGTATGGACGCGGTGCTGGCGCGGATCCCTGATGGGGGGCGCTATTACCTGACTATCGATGCTGATGGCCTCGATCCCTCCTGTATGCCAGCCGTGGCCGGGCCGGCACCTGGTGGCGTTACCTTCGTTCAGGCACGGAAATTGATACATGGGCTGGTGAAGAAAGGCCGCGTGGTGGGAATGGACTTTGTGGAAATTCAGCCAGCCAAAGATATTCACCAACACTCCTGCATGATCGCTGGCCGTTTGATCCTCAATTTCATCGGAGCTGCGATCCGCGCTGGCTATTGTGATACCGCTCGTTAATTAACCGGGGAAATGCTGATGAAACTGAAAACATTACTGATCACGCTTTGTATGCCAGCGATCCTGTATTTCGGCAACAGTATGGCCGCCGAGCCGATACGCGTCGCCATCGATCCTACCTTCCCGCCGATGGAATACATGCAGCAGGGGAAACGCGTCGGCTTTGATATCGATCTGGCCGAAGCGCTGGCGGAAAAACTGGGTCGCCCGCTGGAATATACCGATATGGATTTTAAAGCGATGGTGCCTTCGGTGCTGGCCGGCCGTTCCGATATAATCTTATCGGCGATTTACATTACGGATGACCGCAAAAAAGTCGTCGACTTTACCGAACCTTATTTTTCCGCCGGTTTGGTCATTTTAGTCAATAAAGACAACACCAGCATTAAAGGCCCGGCCGATCTTGCCGGCAAACGGGTCGCGGTTCAGGTAGGCACCAAATCGGTGAGCGTATTGAACAGCGAGTACCCGACGGCGAAGCTAATTGAGGTGGAAAAGAATGAGGAGATGTTTAACTCACTGACTTCCGGCCGGGCAGATGCAGTGGTTACCGGCAAGCCGGCTGCGCTGTTGTTCGCGAAAGTGCGCGGCACCAGCAAAGTGTTGGCGGAACCTGTCACGCATGAAGATTATGGCATTGCCGTCAGCAAACGTGAACCGGAGCTGCGCGCGGCGCTGAATAAAGCACTGGAACAAATTCGCGCAGACGGGAGTTGGCAGCGTATTTACGATAAGTGGTTTGGCGCCGCCGGTAACTAAGGGAGCATCGCGAATATGCTCACTTTTGATTTTTCACCCGCTCTGGCAGGTTGGCGAGAGTTGCTCGCAGGCGCACTAGTGACGATAGAAGTGACGCTATGCGCCATGCTGTTGAGCTGTATCCTCGGCACGCTAATCGGCCTGGCGCGCGTTAATCCCGCGCGTAAAGCCTTGTGGCTGGCCGGTAACACCTATGTCGTGTTGGTCCGCGGCACGCCGTTGCTGGTGCAACTGTTTATCCTCTATTTCGGCCTGCCTTACTTCGGCATTGTGATCCCGGCCTTCGTTTGCGGGGTGATTGGCATGGGCTGTTACTCTGCGGCCTATGTGTCTGAACTGGTGCGCGGCGCCATTTTGTCTATCGATCGCGGCCAGATGGAGGCGGGGCGTTCGATGGGGATGTCATCCGGGCAGGCGATGCGTTGGGTCATTATGCCGCAAGCGCTGGTGCGGATGGTGCCGCCGATGGCGAACGAGTTTATCGCGCTGACCAAAAATTCGGCCCTGGTGTCATTGGTGACCATTCACGATGTGATGCATGAGGGGCAGAAGATTATCAGCGTTTCTTACCGCTCGCTGGAGGTTTATATCGTGATTGCCTTTATCTATCTGATATTGACCAGCGCCACGATGCTGGCGTTACGGCAACTGGAGCGCAAGCTGCGCGCCGGGGGGATGGTGCAATGAGCCAGGGTATTATTCAGGTTAGCGATCTGCACAAATCCTTTGGCGCCAACCGCATTCTTAATGGCATCAGCCTTGAGGTGAAACGCGGTGAGGTGGTGGTGATTATCGGGCCGAGTGGCTCCGGGAAAAGCACTTTTTTGCGTTGTTGCAATGGTCTTGAGCAGGCGGAGAGCGGCTCGATTCGTATTTGCGGCGAGCGGTTGCTGGACAAGGGCATCATGCTGGAGGATATACGGCTGAATGCGTTACGAACGCATGTGGGCATGGTATTCCAGTCGTTTAATTTATTTCCCCACCTGACGATTTTACAAAACGTGGCTATTGGCCCACGCAAAATCTTGCAGCAGCCAAAAGCGCACGCCGAGCAGTTGGCGATGCAATTGTTGGATAAAGTTGGTTTGGGGCATAAAGCGGATGCGATGCCGGCCAGCCTTTCCGGTGGGCAGAAGCAGCGCGTCGCCATCGCGCGTGCGCTGGCATTGCAGCCAGAGGTGATGCTGTTTGATGAACCTACCTCCGCGCTGGATCCGGAGTTGGTTGATGAAGTGTTGGCTGTCATGAAGCAGTTAGCGCGCGAAGGGATGACCATGCTGGTGGTGACTCACGAGATGAGCTTCGCCAGAGAGATGGCGGATACGCTGGTGGTGATGGAGGAAGGGCGCATTGTGGAAGCGGGGCCGGCCGCGGCGATTTTCGCTCGCCCGGCGCACGCCAGAACACAGGCATTGCTTAGAAAAATCAGTTGAAGGGCGCTAGAAGATGACCAATATGCGTGGGATCGATCGGGTTAACCGTGCCTTTACCGGAATCGCCACCTTTCTGCGCGTCGATTACTGTGATGATCTCGCGCAGCTAGAGGCGCAGATGGCGGTATTTGGCGTACCGCTGGATGAAGCCTCGCCTTTTATGCCGGGATCGCGCATGGCACCGCGCAGTATCCGCGAACATTCGATGCGGTTTTCCCCCAGCGGCTTTTACGATATCGCCCGCCAGCAACATTTTCTCGCCAATGAAATTACCAGTGGAAAAATTCAAGATGTGGGGGATGTGGATATTCTGCCCACCAATCTGCTGCAAACCCTGGAAAATATCTCGCAGATGACTCGCCAGCTACGGCGTAAAGGGGTGATACCGGTGGCGATAGGCGGGGATCATTCCGTCTCGTATCCGTTGATTCGTGGTATTGAAGAACCGATACATGTGATTCAGTTTGACGCACACCTGGATTTTGCGCCGGTGCAAAAACAGATGCACTATACCAATGGTCAGCCTTTCCGCCATATAGCAGCCCTGCCGCAAGTGAAAAGCCTGACCCAGGTCGGTATCCGCAGCCTGCGTGTTCGCCCGGAAGAAGTCGCCGATGCCCGTGCGCAAGGCAGTTGCATCGTTCCCATCAATGATTTCCGTAAAAGCAGCCCGCAACAGATCGCGTCATTATTACCCGCCGGTGAGAAATGCTACGTCAGCATTGATATCGACGTGCTGGATATGGCGCTGGTACCCGGCTGCGTTTCCGCCGAGCCTGACGGCATGAGCTATGCACAGTTACGCAACACATTGTGCGCGCTGGCGGAGCGGATGGAGATTATTGGTTTTGACCTGGTCGAGGTTAACCCGTTGCTGGATGTCGGTACGGGCATGACTTCCTATCTGGCGGCCCATACGATGGTGGAGTTTATCGGCCATATTTTTGCTCACCGTTGAGGTAGCCACCCGCCGTCAAAAAGCGGATTGACGATGCGGCCAGCAACTCTGTGTTCCAACGTGATGGCAGCCAGGCAAAATCTTCCGGGCTCCTTTCCCCCAGCCGCTGTTGCCCCCATAAAAGTGGGGCAGCGGGGCGCTGCACCCAACGCGCCGCATTCCCTCATCATGCGGCGCTCTTTTGCTGCTATTGCTAAGAAAAACCGGCGTTTTCCTTTATGCGGGATAAAATACGTTCAGATCGCAATGCCGAGGGAAAAATTCATTTAGATCGTCCTGATGGGTAATGGCGATGACCGTACAGCCGGGTAGCGCCGTTTTTATCAGCGTCAGCATCGCGGCGGCGGCCGCCGGATCGAGATTGCTGGTGGCTTCGTCAAGATACAGCGTATCAGGCTGGACGATCAGCGCGCGGAAATCCGCCTCAACACGCTGTTGATGATAATTGAAGAAGAGGCGGCGCACTTGCAGCTTAATACCGGCCTGTTGCGGATGCGGTCACGAGTGTTCAACACCGAGCCTAGAGGAAGAAGATTGAGGCGATCTCTGCGTTCTTCATGATGTGCATTCGCTGGAAGACGCCGGCGTTAGTGATATTCTGTTGCCACGACGTATCTTGATGCTGGCGTTTCGCCATCCGTTTTAACCAAGGAGATTTCTGTGAAACTAACCCCACCGGCAGAACTGCTGCCGGGCGATCCCCGCTTTGGCTGCGGCCCGTCGTTGATCCACCTGGACGATCTGTCCGCCCTAAAGGATTTTGGGCCGCATCTGCTGGGTACCAGCCACCGTAAGGCGCCAGTGCGTGCGCTGTGCGGCAGCATTCAACAAGGGCTGCGGGAACTGTTGTCCGTTCCGGAAGACTACAGCATTGTGCTTGGCAACGGCGGCGCGACGGCGTTGTTCGACATGGTTGGGCTGGGGATGGTGAAATCCCGCATTGTTCATCATGTTTGCGGCGAGTTTTCCGATAAGTGGTTTAAAGCGTCCAAACGCATCCCGTGGATCAGCGCGGAGGCACAGCGGGTTGAGTATGGCCAGGGCTTTCATGAGTTCGTTACCGCCGGTGCAGACGTGGTGACGACGACACTGAACGAAACGTCCACGGGCGTAATGAATACCGCATTGCCGCAGGTGGGGGACGATTGCCTGTTGGCGGTGGATGCCACCAGCGGCGCCGGGCAAATTCCCTGCGATCTTTCCCGCGTCGATCTGTTTTTCTTTTCGCCGCAGAAGGTTTTCGCCAGCGAAGGCGGATTATTCGTGGCGATATTGTCACCGAAAGCCAAAGCGCGCATTGCGGAGATTGCCAGCGACAGCACGCGCTATATCCCGGCCTTCGCCGACTGGACGTTAGCGCTCAGCAACAGTGAGCAACAACAGACCTATAACACACCGGCGGTGGTCACCCTGTTCTTGTTTGCAGAACAGTTGAAACGTATGAATGCGCTGGGCTTTGCGGAAGTGCAGCGCCGGGCCGCGCGCAAAGCTGAACTGCTGTATCAGTGGGCGCAGGAGCGGGAATATCTCAGCGCCTATGTGGCGGAGCCGGGCTTGCGCTCAACCACCGTCGCCACCATCGATGTGGACGCGCGGATTTCCGCGAGCAAACTGATCGCTTACCTGGACGCGCAGGGCTATGCTCACGGCATTGATGGCTACCGGGTATTGGGCCGCAATCAGTTGCGCATTGCGTTATTCCACAATATAGCTTTTGACGATCTGCAGAAGCTCACCGCCCTGATCGATTTTCTGGTCGCCAGCGGTGAATTCGCCGCTTAAACTCCCCGTGGCACAGCAATGTGCCGCCTTTTCTCCGCGGCTGCCATGTTCAGCACGCCGCGGCAACCGTCGAATGTCTTCCCAAACTGGCCCAGCGCATCGGCCAAACACTCCGCGCTTTATCTTTTGCAGATAGCGTGCACAGTGGCATAAAACCATTACACTAGAATGGACTTCTTTTTTTCATAAGCGCAGATTGACCATAACGTCTGCAAACGGATAAAAATCAACGTGTTTACTGGCCTGAACAAAAACGAAGAAAAAAAACTGGCAACACTTGAGCTGCTCAAGGCCGAAGACAGCGTGCGCGATCGGGCTCTGGGGGAGTTTGCATGGCTGGCGAGCAAGGTCATGGGCGTGCCGGGTTATTTCGTGACGATTTTTGATAATGCCTATCAAAATATCAAATTTGCAAAAAATGTGCCTTTCTCCGTTGGCCGGCAGCCGATGGCCAAAGCCCTGTATCAGCAGGCGCCGGCGGCGGACGGCCCCGTTATCTGCCCAGATACGCGTACCGATCAGCGGTTCAAAAACCACCGCGTGGTTAACGATGGCTCCGTTATTTTTTATGCGGCGGCGCCGTTGCGCACGCGGGATGGCTATGTGCTGGGTTCGCTCTGTGTGGTTGATCGCTGCCCGCATCATCCGTCGCCAGAGGATATCGACAGCTTTCTGCGCATTGCTGCGCTGGCCAGCGTTTATCTTGAGTCCCGCTACTCGGTTGGCCGTATCGATGCCTTTACCGAGTTACCGAACCGGCGGCAACTGCATCTGGACATCGAAAAATTGGTAGAAGAAGGGGGGCATACCTCTTACAGTTTGATCCTGTTCGACTGTATCGACATGCCCACAGCCTATGAACTTTCCCGTTATCTTGGCGTTGCAGCGGTGGAACGAATGTTGAAAGACTTCAGTTCATTACTGCGCCTGCGGCTTAATCTGCGGAAAAAAACGGTGTTATATGCCTTCGCCACCGGCAGGTATGCGGTATTGGTTAAATCGCGCAGTGCCAAACGGCTTATTCAAAAAGCGGCATCGCTAGTGTCAACGGATGCAAAAATCACCACCGACGTGAATGTCACGCTTTATATTCATGCCGGTTATGTTTCGTTTAAACCGGTTCAGGCTTCGGTGCATGAGGTGTTTCGCCATGCGATCAGCGCCCTGCATGAAGCCATCAGGCAGAGGCAGCCTGTTCAGCCCTTTGATATTGAACTGGATAAAAGAAGAAACGATGAGTTCAGGCTGCTGTACGATCTCGGTGAGGCGATAAAATCCGAAGGGCAGATTTACCTGGTCTACCAGCCGAAAGTCTCACTGGCGGATGGCCATATGGAGGGCGTGGAAGCCCTGTTGCGCTGGCAACACCCGGCCAGGGGGAATATCTCCCCGGCAACGATCATTGCGCTGGCGGAGAAAACCAGCGTGATGGCCGATATTACCAAATGGGTTATCGCCAGGGCGCTGGCGCAACTTAAAGAATGGCGCGCAATGGGCATTCGCATCCCTATTTCGATCAACGTGAACGTCAGCGATTTATCGCAGCCCGGCTTTGCCGGCCGGCTGGAAGAACAGGTGCACGCCGCCGGCCTCATCCCCGCCGATCTGCGCATTGAGTGCCTGGAAACGGAAAAGGTGCTGGAAAGCACTGTCGCCCTGCATGAACTGGGGTTGCTAAGGCAAATAGGTTTCTGGATTTTGCTGGATGATTTCGGTGCCGGGTATAGCAATATCAACTATTTGCGCCGTATACCATTGGATATTATCAAGCTCGACAGCTCGTTAATCAGCCGGATCACCACGGATCCCGGCAGCCGTATTATTGTCAGAAATGTCATCGTGATGCTGAAAGAGTTGGACTATATCGTGCTTGCCGAAGGGGTTGAGGATGAGGAAACGGCGCTGATGCTCAAGGAATTCGGCTGTGATGAGGCGCAAGGCTATTATTTTTCCAAACCGGTTTCACCCAAGCAAATCCAAGCCTTGCTGTTAGGCCCGTAGTCAGCGGGCGCTATCACGTTTTCTCACACGGCGTTTAGATGGCCGGCAATCGACTGTAGACGATCACGCGGTTACGCCCGCCAGCCTTGGCACGATACAGTGCCTGATCGGCATAGTTGAGTACGTCGTCGGGGGTGGCGTTATCCTGGCTGAATGCCACGCCGACCGAGATGGTGACCGTGTGCCCGGCGATCAGGCTATTCGCTTCGATTCCGGCGCGCAGGCGCTCCGCGATATCATGCCCCTGAGCCGGAGCAGCGTTTGGCATCAGCACCAGGAATTCCTCTCCCCCCAGGCGGAACACCATATCTTCTTCACGGCAATAGCGGGTCAGCAACTGCGCCACCTTTTTGATGGTTTCGTCGCCGGTTTCATGGCCCCAGGTATCGTTAACCTGTTTGAAATGGTCAATATCTATCGCCAATGCGGTGAAGTCTTGCTTGATAACCTGCCACTGCTCCAGCTTGAACTGCAGCCCCCGCCGGTTCAACAAGCCGGTCATGGGATCGGTCAGCGTTTCTTGGCGTAATTCGTTCATATTTTTGTTCAGCAGCGTCAGGCCGACAAGCAGCGCACGTTTAATCTCGCGGGACTCGAAATACCATGAGCGAATAATACTGATGTTTTCAATCGTCTTCGGCGAATTCATTTGCCGGGCCTGTACGGCAAGCTGCCATAACGGTCTTGCCAGGAACAGCGAGATGATCAGCGCCAAAATGGTGGTGAGGATGCCCCAGGGCGCGGCGTTCCAAATCACGCGCTGTTGTAAAATGGTGAGTGGATGCAGGGTGGTCGATACGGGTTTATCCACCAGCACCGTCCAGCCGGATGAGGGGATCAACGCAAAGCCGGCCAGCGTTTGCTCCTGTGTCGAGCTGCCAAGCAACGCTGAACCGCTGGTTTCGTGGTCAAACAGGCCAGAGGACCACGGTTCCAATTTTCCGCCCTTTTTATCGTTGTCATACAATACGTTGCCGTTGGCATCCATCACGCGCAGGCGCGTGCCGTCGCGGTAGTATTGCTGGCCGAGCAGCAGGTTCAAAATACTGTTCTTTTCAAGATAAATAGAGCCGCCAACCAAGCCAAGCCTTTCCCCATTCTTATTCTTTATTGGGGCGGTGATCAGTACCACATAGTTATGATTTGCGGTGACAAACGGCGGGCTGACTGCCGGTGCGTCTAAATGGAGCGCCTTATCCAGCGCATCGTTGGCCGCCACTCTTCCTTTGGCATTCAAATTTTCCGGCGCAATGGTGCGAACCAACCTGTAGTTATTCAGCACCAACACCGAATTGAAACTGCTGGTTTGCCCGTGTAGCCGGCGGACTTCGCTTTCCAGCAGTGCGTCATTATTAAAGTCGTTACCGAGTATTTTTGCGCTCCAGCTAAGCTGTGCGAAGGCGTTTTGCAAGAACAGTTCGGTGGTATTAGCCAGCTTTACTGCCGCCACGCGGTTTGATTCCTGCGTGTTGTTAAACATCACCTCGCGCTGCACGTGAAATGCCGCCAGCAGTATGTTCAGTGCAGTGATGATAATGCTGGCAATAACCAGGCAGGTGATGAGATAGCGGAGATCAATCCGTGGCAACAGCTTATGGAACATAATGATCGCCTCTGACTGGTGGGTAAACGTGAAGCGATATGGCGGTTTGCTGCCGTATCCGCATGCCATGGTGTGGGCCGAGAGGCGTGTAAGGATGACCGTAAATGGCATCTGTCTCGGGCTGGCTGATAAATGCTTCGGATGATCTTAGGATCGCAATCTTCTGTCAATGAAAAACGGCTTAATGTTACCCACTATCGCCGCGGTGTTTGGCGCAGTTTTCTATGTGCGGTGATTGGGTTATTGGGCTGCAAGAGAAGCGGCATTCGCCCACACGGCGGGCAGGAATAAATATTTCTGACGAAAACCGGCGGTGTCACGATAAATATGGGGGAAGTGTGCCACACTGTGCGTGGCAAAACTGCACAAATTTTCGCCGGGTGAAAGGTTGTGTTCTGGCGATGAATCACAGAAGTTGGCTTGCATCGCCCAATACCACGGCTGCGACCGGAACCTGTGCTCATATTGAACATTATCCATCACAGAGATAAATAATTATGGCTCGATGGCCTGCGTTGCAGCTGTGTCATTTCCATCCCCGCTATTGGAGCCTGTGGTTTGGGCTGGCGGTTCTCTTTTTACTGGTTCAATTGCCTTATGCGTTTTTACTGGCGTTAGGTTGCCGTCTGGGGCGCCTTTCCATGCGCTTTATGAAGCGCCGCGTCGCGATTGCCAAACGCAATCTGGCATTAAGTTTCCCCCATCGTTCCGCCAGCGAGTTGGAAACGCTGCTAATGGATAATTTTTCTTCACTGGGTATAGCGTTGATGGAAACCGGGATGGCCTGGTTCTGGTCCGATCGGCGCATCAAAAAGTGGTTCAGCGTTACGGGGGCGGAGCATTTGGCGTCCGCTAGCGCTTGCCAGCGTGGCGTGATCGTCATCGGCGTGCACTTTATGACGCTGGAGCTGCATTTCAGGCTGCTTGGGCATTGCCGGCCGATGACGGTCATGTACCGGCCGCATAATAACGCTGTGTTGGAAATCATGCAGAAATGGGGGCGTGAGCGTTCCGGCAACACGTTGATTAACCGTAAAAACCTGATCGGCATGGTGCATCTTTTGCGCAACGACGGCGTTGTCTGGTTTGCCCCCGATCATGACAATGGGCCGAAAGGCAGCGTGTTCGTGCCGTTTTTTGCCGTCAAGCAAGCGGCCACCAGCAACGGGACGTTCACCATCGCCAGGCTGGCAAAACCGGCGTTGATCAGCGCCGTGGTGGTGCGTAACGCCGACGGCTCTGGGTATCAGCTCAGTATCTCGCCGGAGCTACATCATTTCCCGTATGACGATAATCTGGCGGCGGCAAACTATGTGAACCGCGTTATCGAGCAGGAAATTATGAAAGCGCCGGAGCAGTATCTTTGGCTGCATCGCCGTTTCAAAACCCGCCCGCCCGGCGAGGCTTCTTGCTACCCGTAAAACATGCGCATCGCTCGCCACATAGCGGGCGATGCGCCGTCAGTGGCCAACGCGGGTAATAAACGTTTCCGCCAGGCTAACGCCGGTGGCGGACAGGCTATGGCCAAGCCCTGGCAGCACGTGCAGTTCGCTGTCTACGCCCGCCTGTTGCAGTGCATGCTGCGCCCGTTCGCTTTCCTGCCACGGGATCACGTTGTCTGCGTCGCCATGGATCAACGCGACCGGCGTATCCAAGGCGAACTGGGCGGCGGCAGGCGGCACCAGCCGGCCGGAAAAGGCCACAATGGCTCCGTAGCGGCTGCGGCCAGACGCGACGGTATCCAGCGCCATAATCGATCCCTGGGAAAAGCCCACCAGTACCACCTGCCGGGGGCGATCGGCCAGGCCGTGCTGGGCTATGATCTGGGCAATGGTCTGGTCGAATGCCGCACGGGCGGCTACGATGCGCTCCAGGCGGTTGTTTTCGGTCACGCCGTCGACGCTAAACCATTGGTAGCCGCCGCCGTAATTGAACGGCCACGGCGCATTGGGCATGGCGAAACGGGCATTGGGCCAGCGCTGCTGCCAGATCTGCGCCAGTTGCGTAAAATCGTCGCCCCGGCTGCCAACGCCGTGCAAAAAGATGATCAATGATGGGGTCATCGGTTTTCCTCGTTGCCGTTATTCAGCCAACATCGGCCCGATGGGCACGATGCCATTCGGGTTCAGCGCCTTGATGGAATAATACCCCTGCTTGATGTGATCAATATTGACCGTCTCTTTAACACCGGGGATAGCCAGTATCGCCATCATATAGCGATGCAGCGCAGGGTAGTCTTTGAGCTGGCGCAGGTTGCATTTAAACAGGCCGTGATAGGCCACATCGAAGCGCACCAGGGTGACGAACAGGCGAATATCCGCCTCGGTAAACTGTGTGCGCAACAGCCAGGGGCCGGCCTGTGTCAGCCGCGCTTCCAGTTCGTCCAACATGGCGAATACGCCGTTGGCCGCTTCCTCGTAGGCCGCCTGGGTTGTCGCAAAGCCCGCGCGATAGACGCCGTTGTTCAACTGCGGGTATATGCGCGCATTCAGTGCGTCAATTTCCGGCGCCAACGCGGCCGGGTAAAGCGAGTAGTCATCGCTGGCCAGCGGGCCGAACCCGCTGTCCAGCATGCGCAAAATATCGGCCGATTCATTATTGACGATGGTTTGGCGCTTTTTATCCCATAGCACCGGCACCGTGGCCCGGCCGGTATAGTGGGCGTCCGCGCGGGTATAAAGTTCGTGAATATAATCGGCACCGTTCAGGGTATCGCGAGTGGCACCCGGGTAGTCGCCGAAGCGCCAGCCCTGATCGCCCAGATAGGGCTCCACCACCGAAACGGTGATCGCCTGTTCCAGCCCTTTCAGTTTCCGCACCATCAGGGTACGGCTGGCCCAGGGGCAGATCAGCGCCACATACAGATGATAACGGCCCGGCTCCGCCTGGAAGCCGGCATCGCCGGTTGGGCCAGCGCTGCCATCAGGCGTGACCCAGTGGCGAAAGCTTGATTGTTGGCGCAGAAAGCGCCCTTGCTCATCTGAAGCCTGCACTGGGTGCCATTCCGCCGTCCACTTACCGTCAACTAACATGGTTTCCTCCTGCCTGGGCCACAGCGGGCGATGCAGCCTGCCTGCATGGGTTATTTGCGTTTGCAGCTTGGTTTCAGAGCATAAGGGCCGTCGCCAATCAGCGCCAGGGAAATCAGGCCGACAATCCACAGCGCCGGGAATTCCCAACCGCCGTTCGGGTTATTGAAGAAGAACCCTGCGTGAATGTGCACGCTGAAAATCGCCCCAAGCAGGATCGGGATCGAAAGCAGCGCGGTAATGCGGCTCCAGATGCCGAGCAGCAGCGTTACGGCGGTAAACAGTTCCCACAAAATGGTCACGTAAGCCAGCCAGCCCGGCAGGCCGATGGAACCAAAGAAAGCCGCGGTGCCGCTTGGCGTAAAGACAAAAATCTTCATCCCGGCGTGGGCAAAAAACAGAATGCTTAATGCTACACGCAGCAGCAGGGCGGCATACGGGGCGGTTTTGCTGTCGATCATGTTGGTATCCTCAAATTAACGTCATTGCTGTAGGCAACAAGATACTCTCTTTCCTGTATTCGCATTAATCCGCCAAAATGAGATTTATTATTACGTTTTTGGTAACAATGGCTGCCAGCCTTGGTCCCATGCCGGCTCCCCACGGTAATGTTCAACCAGAAAGTTGATCAGTGCACGCACTGTGCCGGCCAACGAACGGGCCGCCGGGTAAACGGCATAAATACCGAGCGCGGGCGATTCCATGGTTTGCAACACGGCGGCCACTTCACCGCGCTGCAGGCTAGGGCCGGCGATAAAGCTGGGGATACGGGTGATGCCCAGCCCCTGTTTGGCTGCGACCAGGCAGGCTTCGGCGTTGGAAAAGTGCAGGCGGCCGGGAATGGTCACCGTTTGCTCTTTGCCCGCCAGGGTGAATTTCCAGCTAAAGGGATCGTGGAAGTTGGTATCGATAATGCAACTGTGCTCCAGCAGCGCCTGCGGGGTTTGCGGCACCCCGCAGCGGGCCAGATAGGCCGGGGAGGCCAGGTAAACGATGCGCGCATCGCATAGCCTGCGGGCGATCATGCTGCTGTCGGCCAGATTGCCGATGCGTATTGCCAGATCATACCCCTCATCGACCAGATGCACCAAGCGATCGGAGAAGTTCACATCCAGATGGATATCTGGGTACAGGCTGGCAAACGTGGTCAGCGCCAAGGTTAACTGCGCGGAGCCGAACGAAATGGGGGCGGAAAGGCGAAGGCGGCCAGAGGGCATCGCCGCTTCGTTGCGGATCGCAATATCCAGCGTGTCCAATTCTTCCAGCAGCAGCTTGATGCGCTCATAATAGGCTTTGCCCACGTCGGTTGGCGCCAGCGCGCGGGTGGTACGTTTGAATAACTGCACGCCAAGATAGGCTTCCAGGCGGCTAACCAGCCGCGAAGCCTGGGCTGCGCTGGTATTCATCCGCTCAGCGGCCTTGGCAAAACTGCCGAGTTCATAGATCGCGACAAACATGCGATCGCAGCTCAAGCGCTCCATCTTGATTCCACCCCGTTTATTTACCCGCGATTACTGTAACACAGGCGTTCATCTGCGCGTGAAATTGAGATTACGGCTTCGAGTAAATAAATATACCCTTCATACTTCGAGCCGCAGGTGCATTGGCTTTCCTCGCTCACCCCAGTCACTTACTGGAGTAAGCTCCTGGGGATTCGCTGCGTTGCCGTATGATTCGGCCATACGGCCTCACCCCTTCGGGGCCAGCGCTAGCGCTGTTCAAAAACGCTTTTGCGTTTTTGTCCTGCAACTCGAATTATTTTCGGTATAGCGTTATATATAATTTAATCGGTCTCCTTTATATTGATTATATAAATACTACTTTGTGGTTATTTAATTTAAGGCCGTTGAGTAATACCGATAAATTAATTCCCATGCCGGTGTGAATAATAATTTATGGATAAAAAAAGCATGATCGCGATCATTAAAATAAGCGTTTGCCAAACGTAGTATAATATTTTATACAACGCTGGGTGGGATATGAATAATAATCAAAGGAAGGCGCTCTTATTATGTGCGCTGGCCAGTCTGCTATCGCCTTTAGCACTGGCTGAAACAGCTAAAAAAAATGCCGATCAGAAAGTGGCTGCCGGCAGTGCGAACCAGGAAGAACAGATGGTGGTAACCGCCAAAGACGCGGCGCAACCGTCGACGGAAGACGCCGCCGCCGGGGCGGGGTTTGTCACGCCGGATATCAATTTAGGGCCGATAGGGGATAAAGACTGGGTAGATACGCCATATTCGACCAATACCATTACCCGGAATATGATCGATAACCAGCAGGCGAAAAGCGTAAGTGAAATGCTGAAATATACGCCCAGCACCCAGATGCAGGCGCGGGGGGGCATGGATGTTGGCCGGCCGCAAAGCCGCGGCATGCAAGGCAGCGTGGTGGCCAATAGCCGTATGGATGGGTTGAATATTGTTTCCACCACTGCCTTCCCCGTGGAAATGCTGGAGCGGCTGGATATTCTCAACAGCCTGACCGGTGCGCTTTACGGCCCCGCCAGCCCCGCCGGGCAATTTAACTTTGTGCAGAAACGCCCCACGGATCAGCCGTTGAACCGGGTGACTCTGGGTTATCAAAGCCGCAGCGCCATTTCCGGCCATGCCGATCTGGGCGGCCACTTTGACGATGAGAAAAAATTCGGCTATCGCCTGAATGTGCTGAATGAAGAAGGCGAAGGCAACGTGGATGACAGTACGCTGCGCCGCAAACTGGCCGCCATCGCGCTGGACTGGAATATTCAGCCGGGCACCAAGCTGGAACTCAATGCCAGCCGGTACGAATTCGTGCAGAAAGGCTACGTTGGGAGTTTTAGCTACGGCAAAGGGATCGATCTACCGAAAGCGCCGGATCCCAAACAAAAAGCGCTTGCTCTGAGCAGCGCCGGGATGGATCTCACCACCACCACCGCCAGCACGCGCCTGATTCATTACTTCTCACCCGACTGGTATATGACCGCCGGTGTGGGCTACCAGCAGGCCGATCGCGCCATGCGTTCGGTCAGCAGCACCATTATTAACAACCAGGGCGATATCAGCCGTTCGATCAGCGATTCGCCTGCGGCCGGGCGTTTTCGGGTACTTAGCAACACCGTAACTTTAAATGGCCACGCCGATACCGGCAGCATCGGGCACGATCTGGCCTTTGCCACCACGGGGTATAAATGGTCTATCTATACAGCCAAAGACAGCAGCACGCGCTATGATCTCGGCACCACGAATATTTACGCCCCGTCGGCGCTGGAAGAGCCTTCCGATGGCAAAATCCGCAAGCACGGCGCACGTTACAAATCCAGCGATACCAGCCAGCAGAGCATTACCGTGGGCGATACCATCACCTTTACCCCACGCTGGTCGGCGATGTTTTACCTCAGCCAAAGCTGGCTGGAAACGCGCAGCTACAACAGTACCGGCAGCAAGAAGAGCCAGGGTAATCAAAACGGCCTGAGCCCGACGGCGGCGTTGATGTACAAAATCACCCCGGCGGTGATGGCCTATGTCAGCTATGCCGATTCTCTGGAGCAGGGCGGCACCGCGCCGACCGGCCAGGGGGTAAAAAACGAAGGCCAGACGCTTAATCCCTATCGCAGTAAACAGTTGGAAGCGGGGCTGAAGGCCAACGTCGGCGGCATGAATTTAGGCACGGCGGTGTTCCGCCTGAAACGCCCCTTCGCCTTTGTTGATCCTGACGATCTGGTCTACAAGGAGCAGGGTGAGCAGGTGAATAACGGCCTGGAGCTGACGGCCAGCGGTGAAGTTTATCCGGGGCTGAATATCTACAGCGGCATCACGCTGCTTGATCCGAAGCTGAAAGACACCGTATCGGCCAGCACCAGCAACAAACGGGTGGTCGGGGTGCCGAAAGTCCAGGGCAACCTGCTGGTGGAATACGGCCTGCCTTCGATGCCGGAGCTGGTCTACACCGCCAACGTGCATTACACCGGCAAACGTGCGGCCAACGACACCAACACCACTTGGGCAGACAGCTATACCACGCTGGATCTCGGCGTGCGCTACAGCCACAAAATCTCGAATGTGCCGGCCACCTGGCGGGTTGGTGTGAATAATGTCACCAACGAGCATTACTGGGCCTCTATCTTCCCTGGGGATACCGACGGCAGCGGCAGTTCCGCCAGTGCGTTCCTTGGCAACGGCCGTGAAGTTCGGGCTTCTGTCACTTTTGATTTTTAATCAATTATCATGATAAGGAACACCGCCTGTCCCCGTTCACGGGGGCAGAGGTGTCTGGAAACTATGCGTCTCTCTTTTCTTCGCCGTTGTTGTGCCGCCCTGTTGGCGGCCGGTGTATTACTGGCGCCGGTATGCGGCCAGGCCCAGCCGCCGGCCAGCGCGGTTCGCATTGCTTCGCCGTGGCCGGCGCAAAATACCATTATCGCCATGCTGGGGTATGGGCAGAATATCGTCGGCACCTCGCTTATTGCCCAGAAAATCCCACTATTCAGGCAGGCGTTCCCAGCCATTGTGGATGTGCCGGCCATCAGCATGAATAGCAACCACGAAATTAACCCAGAACAGATCATCGGGCTGCGCACGGAGCTGCTGTTCGTGCCGGAAAACATGCAGTTGCCGCAAAAAGAGATGCTGGCCGCCGCCGGGGTGAAGGTGCTGGCGTTTAAGGCCAATTCAATGCAGGCGTTGGTCGAACGGGTGCTGGCAACCGGCAAGGTGCTCGGGCCTGACGCACAGGCCAAAGCGGTGAAGTATCAACAATACTTTGCTGACAATGTGCGGCGGGTGCGCATGCGCTTGCAGGGGCTCCCGGCAAATGAAAAGGTAGCGCTTTATCACAGCATGGGGAGCGCGCTCATCACCACGGGCCGGCCTTCACTGAACCAGGACTGGATGGATCTGGCCGGCGCGCAAAACGTGGCGGAAAACTGGTTCCGCGGCAAGCCGAACAGTTCAGGCGAGGTGCCGATGGAAACCGTCGCGCAGGCCAACCCGGATGTGATCGTGGTGATGAACAAGAAGGACGCCGAGATCATGCAGCATTCCCCGCAGTGGCAAGGGATCAACGCGATAAAAAATCACCGTGTCTACGTCAATCCGCGGGGAATGTTCTGGTGGTGCCGGGAAAGCAGCGAAGAGGCGTTGCAGTTTCTTTGGCTGGCGAAAACCCTGTACCCCGCGCGTTTCGCCGATATCGATATGGTGCAGGAAACCTGGCATTTCTACCATGAGTTCTTTGGGCTTGCGCTAACGCCCGCTGAGGTGAAGGCCATCCTGAATCCGTAGGGAACAGCCGGCGGCCTTGCTGTTATACGCCGTTGTTTAACCCATAATAGTTAAATTAAATCAATGTATTATGGGTTTTGGCTGCGTGCAGGTAAATAACCGCCTCAAGTTTTTGACTGCCAAACCGCAGATGTTAATATGGCTGCTTTCTACGCCGCTGACATATTGTGTAATCTGCTGATTGGGGATGGAATATTGAGCACTGGAAGCAAGCGGGTTTTACTGCAACGAATAACCCTATGCCTGTTGGCAGGGCTACTGCTGGCAGGTTGTTCCAGCAAAAATAGCTATAACCGCAATTATGACACGCTGCCGAAAGGCACCTACAGCGGCAAGACCTACACCGTCAAGCGCGGCGATACGCTGTATTACATTGCCTGGATCACCGGGAATGAAGTGGGTGAACTGGCGCGCATCAACAAAATCCGCCCGCCCTATAGCCTTGAAGTGGGGCAGGTGCTGCGGTTGAACGCATCGGCGCCGGCGCGTGCTTCATCAGGCAGCCGCAAGGCCGCCGCTTCGGCGATCGTCACTACACCGCCGCCGGGCACATCCCGCTGCTGGCGCTGGCCGACCAACGGCCAGGTGGTGCTTAAGTTTTCCACTACCGACGGCGGCAACAAGGGGATTGATATCGCCGGCCGCCGCGGCCAGCCGGTGTACGCTTCGGCAAAAGGCCGGGTGGTGTATGTCGGCAACCAACTGCGTGGTTACGGTAACCTGATCATGATTAAGCACGGTGAAGAGTTCATCACCGCCTATGCGCATAACGACACCACGCTGGTGCGCAACGGGCAGGACGTCAATGCCGGGCAGAAGATCGCCACCATGGGCAGCACCGGCACGGATTCCGTGCGGCTGCATTTCCAGATCCGCTATCGCGCCACCGCCATCGATCCGCTGCGTTATTTGCCAGCGCAGGGCACCACACCGCGCTGTAGCCGTTAAAGCCAAACGCCGCGGGGCTGCCGCGGCGTTTATCAATCCCAGCGCGGCGGTTTAGCCGCGGCCGTTAACCAGCGAATCGGCATTAATATCGGCGATGGATTTCGCGCCGGTGAGCGTCATCGCCACGCGCATCTCTTTATCGATCAGCTCCAGCAGGTTGCTTACCCCGGCTTCGCCGGCCGCCGCCAGTGCGTAAACAAAGGCGCGCCCCAGCAACACGCTGTCGGCGCCGAGCGCGATCATGCGTACCACGTCCAGCCCGGTGCGGATGCCGGAATCGGTCAGGAGGGTAATATCGCCTTTCACCGCATCGGCGATGGCGGGCAGGGCGCGTGCGGTCGAGAGCACGCCGTCAAGCTGCCGGCCGCCGTGGTTGGAGACGATAATACCGTCGGCCCCAAAACGCACGGCGTCTTTGGCGTCTTCAGGATCCAGGATGCCTTTAATGATCATCGGCCCTTTCCAGAATTCGCGGATCCACTCCAGATCTTTCCAGGAAATGGAGGGATCAAAGTTGGCGCCGAGCCAGCCGATGTAATCTTCCAGTTTGGTGGGTTGGCCGCGGTAGGTCGAGATGTTGCCCAGATCGTGCGGTTTGCCGTTAATGCCGACGTCCCATGCCCACTGCGGGTGCACCATTGCTTGCAGAATACGGCGCATCGCGGCATTCGGGCCGCTCATGCCGGAGTGGGCGTCGCGGTAACGGGCGCCGGGCACCGGCATATCCACGGTAAACACCAGCGTTTTCACCCCGGCCGCTTGGGCGCGTTCCAGTGCGTTGCGCATAAAGCCGCGATCTTTGAGCACATACAGTTGGAACCACATCGGCCGATCGATGGCTGGCGCTACCTCTTCGATTGGGCAAACAGAAACGGTGGAAAGGGTGAACGGAATGCCTTTTTTGGCGGCGGCCCGCGCCGCCTGCACCTCACCGCGCCGCGCATACATACCGGTTAATCCGACCGGCGCCAGTATCACCGGCATCGCCAGCTTTTCACCGAACAGCGTGGTTTCCAGGCTCAGTTCCGACATGTTGCGCAACACGCGCTGGCGCAGGGCGATATCTGCCAGATCGGCAGTATTGCGGCGCATTGTATGTTCGGCATAGGCGCCGCCATCAATATAGTGAAACAGGAAAGGCGGCAATTTTGCCTGAGCGGCGGCACGGTAATCGGTTGAAGCGGAGATAATCATAGTTTGTATCCTTATGCGTTAACTGAAAGCCCCCAGCTGGTTGAACCCCGCGGTGCCGGTTGGGGCGGCTTTAACTTCCCTTTGCATGACTGGCCTGCTCCGTTGCGGAGCGAACCATCCCTGTGCCCGTGAGCGGCAGAATAGAATCTGTTGCGCGGGCTTATTGCGTTATCCGTATTTTTTCTGCGGCAACCCATGCCGCTTGCAACAATATCTTATTCTAATCACAACCATTATTAATGTTCCATGCTTCAATTTTTTAACAAATTAATGGAGGGCATATTGTCTGCATGCTGTGGGTATTTGATTTATAGGGTTATTTATTTAATGACATTAAAATCAGTTAATTAGCTTTTTTTATTGCGAGAGGGGAAATAGGGGAACCGTGATTACGCCGTAATTTTCACGAGATTATGTCTAAAAATGCAGTAATTAACGCCCGGATTGCGGCCGGGTGAGAATAATAATGTGATCAGCTTCAAAAATAATGGCCGATGTTTTTATAGGCGATGATCAGATGTTCAATCAGCAGGCGTATTTTTAACGGCAGGTTGCGGGTATACGGATAAACGGCATAGACGCCCAGCACCTTGCCGCAGTGCCCGGCCAGTATTTCCACCAGTTTTCCTGCCATCAAATCTTCGTACACCATGCAGCGTGGAACCATCGCAATGCCATAGCCGCTGAGCACGGCTTTGCGGATTGCGCGGGCATTGTTGGCGGAAAAGTTGCCGTTGACCCGCAGCTCATAAATTTCGCTGCCGCCGGGGCGCTTCATCAGCCAGTTGGCGGTGCCGTTTTCCTGATAGGTATAGGTCAGGCAGTTATGGCTGAGCAGATCGTCCGCCGTTTGCGGCTGCGGGTGCTGTTGCAGGTAACTGGGTGAACAGACAATCACCCAACGTGAATCGAGAATCGGCCGGGCGATCAGACTGGAGTCCGGCATGGTGCCGGTGCGGATGGCCAGATCGATACCTTCGTTGACCAGATCGGCAAAGCGGTTTTCCAGGCGCATTTCTACTTTTAGCTGCGGGTGGCGGGCACAAAATTCCGCTACGCTTTCACTGAGCAGCAGTTCGCCGGAAATGGTAGGCACCGACATGCGGATCACCCCGGTGAGTTCGTCGCTTTTCTCGCTGACGGCATACAGGGCGCCCTGGATTTGCTGGCTGATATCTTTGGCTTGGCGATACAGCGCCTGGCCGTTTTCGGTCAGGGTCAGGCTGCGTGTGGTGCGGTAAAGCAGACGTGCGCCGAGGGATTTTTCCAGGCGGCCGATGCGTTTGCTGACGACGGAACTGGTGATGCCCGCGGCTTCCGCCGCTTTGCTGAAAGAGCCGCAGTCGACAATCAGTGCGAACAGCAGCAGGTCGTTGGCGTATTCGTGACTGGCTAACATAACGCTCCGTGTTTTCAAGGCGGGTTGGGCGTAAGTTTACGGCATGCCGGTCAGTAATCAATCACTTCGCGCGCCGCCCGTTGGGCAAAGCGAATCGGCCGCGGCGAACATGCACCATAGCGGTACGGCGCCGAAACATAGTATATTAATGGCTTAACGCCTGTGTCATTGAGGAGACTGCATGTCGTTTTATAGCCCGCGTCGCATAGTCCTTTATACCGCAGCGGTGATCGCCATCCTGGTTATCGTCGGGTTGGTGACGCATTTTACCGTTGGTTGGTTGAACTGAATTTAGCGTTTCTTTCTACCGAGCCGGGCATTGGGCACGCCGTTCGGGCGTATCCCCGGCAAGCGCAGATAACAACATACAGCACCGTTTTGCCGGCAGCCGGGCTTTCATCGCCCGGCTGCTTGCGTTTACGCCCCGCCTGGCAGCGGGTTAACTGTCATGATGGCCGGTTGATTTTCCTGGCGGCAGAAGCGCCAGCAGGTCTGATGATACTTCGCCACGCTGTTGCGGTGTGCGACGCTAATCAGTGTAACTTCCGGTAGCTCGCTCAGCAGCAGGCTGTACATTAGTTGTTCGGTTTCATCATCCAGCGCGCTGGTGGCCTCATCCAGGAACAGAATATCCGGCCGGGTGAGGATCGCCCGTGCAAACGCCAACCGCTGCTGCTCGCCGGGCGAAAGCCGGTGGCTCCAGTTGGCGGCGGTATCCAGCCAGCGTTGCAGGTGCTTCAACTGGCATTTTTCCAGCGCGGCCAGCAACTGCTCATCGTTGTATTCTGCCGCCAGGTGCGGGTAGCTCAGCGCCTCGCGCAGCGTACCGATCGGGATATAGCTGCGCTGCGGCAGGAACAGCGTGCTGGCGGTATCATCAATCCCGATAGTACCCGAGCCGTAAGGCCAGATCCCGGCGATAGCGCGCAGTAGCGTGGATTTGCCGCAGCCGGATGGGCCGACGATCAGCACCCGCTCACCGCGTTTAGGCGCCACGTTGGCGTTGGCCAACAGTGCCTGGCCGTCCGGCAACTGCAGCCCCAGGTTATGCAGCGCCAGCGGCGCATCGTCTTCATACTGGGTAGTGATACCGTAGGACTGGTGGTGTACCTGATCGATGGCGGCGTTGAAGCCGGCTAAACGGTTGACGCAGGCTTTCCAGGTGGCCAAATTGTTGAACGCATCGATAAACCAGGACAGCGCGCCCTGCACCTGGCCGAAGGCCGAGGCGATCTGCATCAGCCCGCCCATTTGAATGGCGCCAGAAAAATAACGCGGTGCCGCCACCAGGATCGGGAAAATATTGGCGAACTGGCCATAGAAGTTGGAGGCGATATTCAACCGCCGGGTGACGCGCATGATCGCCCACCAGTTGTTGCGGATCGCGGCAAAGCGGCCGCTCAGCTGCTGTGCTTCGCTTGGCTCGCCGTGATAAAGCGCGATGGCGTCGTTATTTTCGCGGATGCGAATGAGGCCAAAACGGAAGTTTGCCTCATAGCGTTCCTGGTTAAAGCCCAGCAGCACCAGCGGCTTGCCGATCCACCAAATCAACAGTGAACCCAACACGGCATACAGCAGGGCAAACCATACCATGTAGCCCGGAATGGAAATGCTGTGATCGCTGATGGCAAAGGTGAGCGGGCCGCTGATGTTCCACAAAATAGTAATAAAGGAAAACAGCGTGACCAGGCTGGAAAGCAGCCCCAGCGACAGCGACAGGGTGTACTGGGTGAGCACGTCCAAATCTTCGGCGATACGCTGGTCCGGGTTATCTATCGTCTGCTGCTGTTCGGTATGGTAATAGGCCTGATGCGCCAGCCACTTATCCATGTATTTGTGGGTCATCCAGTTGCGCCAATGCATCTGCAGGCCCTGCGTCAGATAGACCTTATACACCGCCAGCACGATAAAAATCAGCGCCAGATAGGTGAAGCGCCATAGCTGCTGCTTGAACACCGGAAAGTTTTTATTTTGCAGCGCATCGTAGAACACTTGGTTCCACTGGTTCAGCAACACGCTGATGTAAACCAGGCCCAGAGAGAGGGCGATGATGGCGACCAGCATTGCCCAGGCGCGCCATTTTTCTTCGGATACCCAAAAGGGTTTGATTAACTGCCAAACAGCATGTTTAGGGGCGGTATTTTCGTGTGTAGTACTCATACTCTTCCAATTAAATCAGCAGATTGCCAGGCCACGGGGGGCGAGAGCCGCTGCTTTTCAGCATGGGCGTGGCAACGGTAACAAACAAACGGTGTGTTGTAAGTAGTTTTTTCGTTACCAGGCGTTTGCATGATTATGGCGTGTGGAAGAGGCCTGCGGGTGTGCCTGATCGGGCACGGGGCAATGCGCGGCTGCCCGGTTACGCCGGGGGCAGCGCGTTTTTCAGCATCGCTTTCCAGCCTTCGGCGTCGCCCAAATAGGGCGCCAACGGGAGTTGCCGCAGTTGCCCGCCGCTATCCTCCAGGGCAACGGTCGGGAAACCCTGGCCGCGCACGCGGGCCAGCAGCTCGCGGCTTTGTGCAATGTGCTGATGCGTTGTTTCGCCGCGCTTAAACCGCATTTCGGCGATGAACATAGCCGAGGGCAGGCCAAGCTCTTTTGCCAGCGATTCCAGCACCGGGGTATCGGCAATGCGGCGCCCTTGCTGATAGAGCGCCTGTTGCAGCCGGTGCAGCATCGCCAGCCCATGGCCGCCGAGCGCTTCGGCCGCCAGGATGGTGGTGATCGGCGGCTCGGAATCCAACACTGCCGTGGTGTCATGCAGCAGGCCGTTAAAATACGCTTCGCCAAAGGGCTGGCCGGTCAGTTGTGCGATGCGCTTGTCATGCGGCAGCACATGGCGGCGCCATTCATCATCGATGTTGCGGCGATTATCGCCGGCCATCATGCCGCCGGCGTGTAACGCTATACGCAAGCCAGGCAGGTTTTGCGCCGCCCGGATCAATGGCGCGGCGCCATAGCACCAGGCGCACAGCGGATCGAAAATATAGTGCAGCGTTGCCGTACTCATGATGTCACCTCCGCGGTTCCCGTTCGCCCGTTTACTGCGGCCATTGCATCTCGCCCTTCAACACCTTGGCGCTCATTTCCAGGCTCGATTCGTCTTGCAGGGCGGGATAGTGCTTTTTCATCGCCGCGATCAGTTCGGCGGCATTACGGGCTTTGGGCAACTCAGCTTCAAGCGTGCTCAGGTAGCGTTGGGTAAAGGTGACCGATTCCAGGGTTTGCGCCGCGCCCGGCAGATAATGCCCCGGTACTACCGTCTGTGGTTGCAACGCCTGGATGCCGGCAAGGGTTTGCTGCCAGTGAACGCGCGAGGCTTTGGTTTGCGTATCTGCCATCCACAGATGGATGTTGTTGCCGGAAACCGGCACCCCGCCGACCACCGCCTTCAGCACCGGGATCCACACATAGGTGCGGTCCGGCGTTGGGCCATTCAGGCCCTTGATCGCGATCTTTTGGCCGTCAACGCTAAAGCTGTCGCCCTGCAACGGCTGCGGCACAATCAACTTGCGTGGCGCGTTTTCTTTCAGGATGGGCCCCCAATAGGCCAACTTGCCGTCTTTGCTGGTGTTGATCGCGTTGATGGTCGCCGGCGAGGCGATGATTTTCGCCGCCGGGAAGGCGGCCTGAATCACGTCCAGGCCGAAATAGAAATCCGGATCGGAATGGCTGATGTAGACGGTAGTCAGTTTCTTGCCGCCGGCCTTGATCTTTTTCACCAACGCTTCAGCGTCATTGCGCTGAAACTGCGCATCGATCAGCGCCACTTCGTGTTGGCCGCTGATAATTTCGGATGATACCGGGAAGATGCTTTTTTCCCCTGGGTTATAAACTTCCAGCGTCAGTGGCGGCGTGATGGCGGCGGCGCTTAACGTGGTGGTGGCGCTGAGAGCCAGCGCCAGAAAAAGGTGTTTGAACATGTGTGGTGCCTTATATGTGATGACGTTAGCGCTATAGGATAGGTTGCATAAAACGAACGAAAAACTGGATAATCTGCAATTATCAATTGCGTAAATCGAGCGAATTATGGATCGCATTATCGCGGCAGAGGTCTTCGTCGCCATTGTCGAGCGCGGCAGCATGATTGCGGCGGCCGAAGCGTTGGGCATGTCGCGCGCCATGGTGACGCGTTATCTGGCGCAGATGGAGCAGTGGGCCGGCGCACGCCTGTTGCACCGCACCACGCGCCGCCTGAGCCTGACGGATGCCGGCGAACGCACGTTAGAACGCTGCCGCCGGATGTTGGCGCTGGCCGGTGAGATCGATCTGGCCAATGGCGAACAGGGGGATGCGCTGCGCGGTTTGCTGCGTATCAGTTGTTCGCAGTCGCTGGGGCAAAGCGCATTGGCCCGCGCGGTGGTGGAATATCAGCGGCATTACCCGCAGGTGGCGGTCGATATGCAGATGAGCAACCGCACGGTGAACCTGGTGGAAGAGCGGATTGATTTGGCATTGCGTATCACCAACGAACTGGATCCCAACCTGATCGCCCGGCCGCTCTCCACCTGTGATTCAGTGGTCTGCGCCGCACCGGCCTATTTGGCCGCGCACGGCATCCCGCGCCAGCCGCAGGATCTGGCGCTGCATAACTGCCTGACCTATTCCTATTTCGGTAAAAGCCTGTGGCACTTTAACCATCCTGATGGGGAAACCGCAGTGGCGGTGAGCGGCAACCTGAGCGCCAATGAATCGATGGTGTTGATGACCAGCGCCCTGCAGGGCGCTGGCATTACGCTTCAGCCTTACTATTCGGCGGCGCCGTTGCTGGCCAGCGGCGAACTGGTGGAACTGCTGTCGGCATACCGGCCGCGGGCGATGGGGATTTATGGCATTTATACCTCACGCCACCAAATGCCGGCGGCGGTGCGCACCATGCTGGATTTTCTGGTGGCGTGGTTCGCCAATGATGCGCAGTGGCGTGCCGGGTTACGCTAATGTTATTAACGCTATTGTAACATTTGCACACATTTTTCATCATTAGCCCATTCAATCGCTTAGCGCGCCGCCAGTGGTTTTTTCTGCGCTGCGGGCGTTTTGCTACTGGCGGACTTTTTACCTGCCATGCTATTGCTATAAATGGGAACACGCTGTTTTTCCTGGGTTATATCTATCTTGCAAGCCGCTGGGGCGCTTCGCCGTGCGGCGTCTTTGTTTTCATCTTGGCGGCCGTCCGGCCGTTCACCGCGTTTCGTCTTTAATCTGCTCTGCGCACGTTGCAGCGGGGCGTTGTTGATTGGGAGCGTAATACATGCCGGTTTCACTGTTTGCACTGGCGCTAAGTGCATTTGCCATTGGCACGACTGAATTTGTCATTATGGGGCTGTTGCCGGAGGTGGCCGGCGATTTGCAGGTGTCGATTCCCAGCGCCGGCTGGCTGATCTCCGGCTATGCGCTGGGGGTGGCGATCGGCGCGCCGATCATGGCGTTGCTGACCGCCCGCCTGCCGCGCAAAAAAACGCTGTTGTTGCTGATGACGATTTTTATCGTGGGCAATCTGATGTGCGCGCTGGGCTACAGCTACGGTTTCCTGATGTTGGCGCGGGTGATTACCGCACTGTGCCACGGCGCTTTCTTTGGCATCGGCGCCGTGGTGGCGGCCAACCTGGTGGCGCCGAACCGCCGGGCCTCTGCGGTGGCGATGATGTTTACCGGGCTGACGCTGGCGAACGTGCTCGGCGTGCCGTTGGGGACGGCCCTGGGGCAGATGTTGGGCTGGCGTTCCACATTTTGGGCGGTATCGCTGATTGGGGTGCTTTCCCTGCTGGCGCTGTATACCAAACTGCCGGAGGTGCGCGATGAAGCGCCGGCCGAATTGAAAAAGGAACTGGCGGCGCTGCGCAGCGGCGGCATTTGGCTGTCGCTGCTGATGACGGTGGCATTCGCCGCATCGATGTTTGCGCTGTTTACCTATATCGCGCCGCTGTTGACGGAAGTGACCGGCGTAGCGCCCGCCGGGGTCAGTTGGACGCTGCTGTTGATGGGGGTTGGCCTGACGCTGGGCAATATCCTCGGCGGCCGCCTGGCGGACTGGCGCCTGGGGGTGACGCTGACCGGCGTTTTCCTGGCGATCGCTTTTTTCTCCGCATTGTTTCACTGGACCAGCCATTCGCTGGTGCCGGCCGAGTTAACGCTGTTCCTGTGGGCGGCGGCCTCGTTTGCCGCGGTGCCGGCGCTACAGATTAACGTAGTGGCCTACGGCAAAAAAGCGCCCAACCTGGTTTCCACCCTTAACATTGCCGCCTTTAACCTGGGCAATGCGCTGGGCGCCTGGGCCGGTGGCCGGGTGATTGCGCATGGCTTCGGGCTGACCGCGGTGCCGCTGGCGGCGGCGTTGATCGCCGCGTTCGGCCTGGCGTTGTGCCTGCTGACCTTCGGGCGCATGCGGCGTATTCGGGCGCAGCACGGCGCTTAGCGTGCCGTTACCTCCGCCAGGCGGGCGGGCAGTTGTTCAACCTGCTGCTGCAGATGCTGAATAAAGGCGGTGACCAGCGCCGAAGACGGGCGGTGCAATGGCCGGATCAGGCTGACGGTAAAGGGCACCGCCGTACTGAATGGGCGCACGTGCACGCCGTTGCCGGCGTAATCCAGCGCCGTCAACGGGTTGACGATGGAAAGACCGACCCCCGCTTTTACCATGGCGCATACCGAAGCGGCGCTGTGGGTTTCCATCACCAGCCGGCGATCAACCCGCTGCTCCTGGAACAGGGCGTCAAGCAACTGGCGGTAGCTGTCGGTGCTGGACAGGCTGATGTAATTCTCGCCGTCGAAATCCTGCGGCGTCAGGATTTTTTTGGCCGCCAGCGGGTGCCCGGCGGGCAAGACGCACACTTCATCCAGCGCCATCAGCGTTAGCCGCTCTGTGCCGGCGGGGGTATGCGGGTTTTCCGTCAGGCCCAGATCGTGGCGCTGTGCCGACAGCCACTCTTCCAGCAGCGGCGACTCCTGCGGGATCACGCTGAAGCTGACCTCTGGATAACGGTCGATAAAAGGTTTGCAGATCGCCGGCAGCAACGATTGCGAAAATACCGGCAGGCAGGCGATGGAAAGTTGCGCCTGTTGGAACTGTCGGATGCCAGCAGCGGCGTTGATGATGCGCTCCAGCCCGTAATAGGAGCGCTGCACTTCTTCATACAGCCTCAGCCCTTGCACCGTCGGGTATAGGCGGCCGCGCACCCGATCGAACAGCTGCAGCCGGATCAGTTTTTCAAAGCGCGCCAGCTCGCGGCTGACGGTCGGCTGGGAGGTTTGCAGCAATGCCGCGGCCTCGGTGAGGTTGCCGGTGGTCATCACCGCGTGGAAGATCTCAATCTGGCGCAGGGTAATGGTGTGCATGGGGCTCTCTGCTGGCGGCTAAAGCCATATCATAAATGAATAGACTATGGCGAAATAGATATTTTTCAGCCGTAACGGCTTACGGCATGATGATGAAAATCGTTATTTTAGGATGACTGCCATGCCACGCGCATTGAATGACACCACCACCGCTTTGAACGCCGCTAACCTGCTGGCGTTGCCGGCCCGCTTTGGTTGCCCAGTCTGGGCTTATGACGCCGAAATTATCAAACAACAGATCGCCCAACTGCGGCATTTCGATGTGATCCGCTTCGCCCAGAAGGCCTGTTCCAACATCCACATTCTGCGCCTGATGCGTGAGCAGGGCGTGAAGGTGGATTCGGTGTCGCTGGGGGAGATCGAGCGTGCGTTGCAGGCTGGTTTTCAGCCGGGCGGCGATGAGATCGTATTTACCGCCGATCTGCTCGATCAGGCGACGCTGGCGCGCGTCAGCGAGCTGAAAATCCCGGTCAACGCCGGCTCCATCGATATGCTGGAACAACTGGGGCAGTGCGCCGCCGGGCACCCGGTATGGCTGCGCGTTAACCCTGGGTTTGGCCACGGCCACAGCCAGAAAACCAATACCGGCGGCGAGAACAGCAAGCACGGTATCTGGTATGAAGATTTACCACAGGCGATTGAAAAGATTCAACGCCACGGCCTGCAACTGATCGGCGTACATATGCATATCGGTTCCGGCGTGGATTACCAGCACCTGGCGCGCGTTTGTGATGCCATGGTGCAGCAGGTGATTGCGCTGGGGCAGGATTTGCACGCCATCTCCGCCGGCGGCGGCCTGTCGATTCCCTATCAGCAAGGGGATGAGGCGATCGATACGGAAAACTACTTCGGTCTGTGGGACGCCGCACGGGCGCGCATTGCCGCGCACCTTGGCCACCCGGTGAAGCTGGAAATCGAACCGGGCCGTTTCCTGGTGGCGGAAGCCGGCGTGTTGGTGGCGCAAGTCCGCGCGGTGAAAGACATGGGCAGCCGCCACTTTGTGCTGGTGGACGCCGGGTTTAACGATTTGATGCGCCCTTCCATGTATGGCAGTTACCACCATATCTCGCTATTGCCGGCGGATGGCCGCACGCTTGCCGGGCAACCGCTGCGTGAAACCGTGGTTGCCGGGCCGCTATGCGAATCCGGTGATGTGTTTACCCAGCAGGCCGGCGGCGGCATTGAAACCCGCGCGCTGCCGCCGGTGCAGGTGGACGACTATCTGGTGTTCCACGATACAGGGGCCTACGGCGCTTCGATGTCGTCCAATTACAACAGCCGCCCGCTGTTACCGGAGGTGCTGTTTGAGCATGGCGTACCGCGCCTGATCCGCCGCCGGCAGACCATTGAAGAGCTGATCGCGCTGGAGCGGGTTTAGCCGAAGCCCGTGGGCCGGTGATTGCCGCCGGGCCATGGCTACTGCTCGGCGTAAGGCCCCGGCGCCACGGAATCACGCAGCCGCAGTTCGCCGGTAAACGGCGTCAGCGGCTGCGTTTTTTCATGGTTAATCAGGCGGAAGGCCTGCGTGATGGCGGCTTCAATCATTGCATCAATCGGCAGGTAGACGGTGGAAAGCGCCGGGTGCAGGTACGCTGCGCTGGGTTCATCGTCAAAGCCGAACAGCGAAACCTCCTGCGGCAGGCGTTTCCCCGCTTCATTCAGGGCTTTCATCGCGCCAATCGCCATATCGTCATTGCTGGCAAACAGGGCGCTGAACGCCACCTTGCGCGCCAGCAGCTCGCGGCAGCCGTGGTAGCCGCTGGGCACGCTGCTGTCGCCGTGGGCGATCAACTGTTCGTTATACGGCAACCGCTGCTGCTGCAAAGCTTGGCGATAGCCGGCCAGGCGCGCCTGGGCGGTTGGCGTGGCGATCGGCCCGGTGATGCAGGCGATCTCACGGTGCCCCTGGCGGATCAAATAGTCGACGGCGTTGAAGGCGGCGCGCTGCTGCTCAAAAAAAACGCAGCGTTCGCGCGCCTGGGGCAGATCGCGGTTGATGATCATCAACGGAACCGGCAGGGTGTTCAGCAGCGCCATCAGCGCGGGTTCGGACATAAAGCGGGTATAAAGAATAATCGCGTCGCAACGGCGGTCTGCCAGCAACTGCACCGCCTGCCGTTCATCCTCCGGCGAGTCATGGCCGTCGGTCACGATCAGGTGCTTGCCGCTGGCTTCCACCTGCTTGGCGGCCTGGCGTAGCAGGCGGCCAAAGTAGGGGCCGTCGAAGTTGGAAACCACCAACCCAATGCTGTTGGAGCTTTTATTGGCCAGCGACTGGGCGAGAAAATTCGGCCGGTAGCCCAACTCATCCATGGCTTTGAATACCGCGTCGCGGGTGCTTTTTTTCACCTGGCCGGTGCCGTTTAATACGCGTGATACCGTGGCTTTAGAAACCCCCGCGCGCAGGGCGACATCCAACATGGTGATCATCTGTGGCTAACCTCTTTCAACGTGCGCTATGACAAATTTTGCCGAGTTTAACATAGCGGCGTCAGCGATCGGCGCCCGTCAGGCTGGCGACCGAATGGCGGCGCACCAGCGTTGGGCTGAACATGTGGGTGGTCTCCGGCAGCGGCTGATTATTGGCCAGCGCTAACGCCAGCTCGGCGGCCTGGGTGGCCATCGCCACCACCGGATAGCGGATGGTGGTTAAGCGTGGGCGCAGGTAACGCGAGATCAACACATCGTCAAAGCCAATCAGCGAAATTTTTCCCGGCACGTCGATGCCGTTGTCGCTCAGTACAGAAAGAGCGCCGGCGGCCATCGGATCGTTATAGCAGGTGGCGGCGGTGAACGGTTTACTGCGCCCCAGCAGCTCGATCATCGCCTGTTCACCGCCGACCACGTCCGGCTCGCCATAGACAATCAGTTTTTCATCCAGCGCGATGTTGTGCTCTTGTAAGGCATCCAGATAGCCCTGCAAGCGGTCGGCCGCATCGGAAATCTTGTGCGTGGAGCAAAGGATCGCGATGCGCCGGTGCCCTTGTTGGATCAGATGGCGTGTGGCGAGCCTGGCGCCATAGCGATCGTCGAGCGCCACGCAGCGCTGCTCAAACCCCGGCAAGGTGCGGTTAATCAGCACCATACCTGGGATTTGCTCCATCCACACGCTCAGTTCGCTGTCGCTCAGCGCTTTGGCGTGCACTACCAGTGCGCCGCAACGGTGGCGCACCAGTTGCTCAATCGCCTGGCGTTCTTTTTCGGCATCGTGATAGCCGTTGCCAATCAGCAGGAAGTTGTGCGTGGCATAGGCCACTTGTTCCACCGCCTTGACCATCGTGCCGAAGAACGGATCGGAAACGTCGCTAACCACCAACCCCAGGGTTTCGGTGGATTGCTGTGCCAGCGCGCGCGCGTTGGCGTTGGGGTGGTACTGCAGTTGTTCCATCGCTGCCAGCACGGCGTTGCGCGATCCTTCGCTGGCTTTGGGCGAATTGTTGATGACGCGTGATACCGTGGCTACGGAAACGCCCGCAAGCCTGGCAACATCCTTTATCGTGGCCATAGTTTTCAATGATCCTGGGTAACCGCTTACACGCCCACAGTCTTGCGGAAAAAAACCGGCGCTGCAAGCGGCGGCAGCGCCAACTGTGGTGTTACCGGCATAATTGGCGCTTTACACCGCTCGTTACACTTTGCACGCTAATGTTTCGATTGTTCGTTGGCCGCCTGGCCGGACCACGCGCTACAGTATTCGGACCCAGAGGTATTGATTGGTGAGTGTCAACATTCGTGTTGAACCCATTGTCCTTGCACCAACCTACGCGGATGCGTAGGTTTTTTTTTACCTGCCGTTTCGCCATCGCCGCAGTGCATTTCTGCTGATTTCATGAGTTATTTCCAGCCGGTGCGGGATATTTACAGCTGGTTGCATTTAGAGCGGAACGTTTGCGTTTCCGCGGTAGTTTCTTACGTGGCCTTTCTCTAGAGTAGGTAATCCCAGAGGTATTGATTGGTGAGAAATCAGCATACCCGGTATGCTGATACCATTTTCAATTGCACCAACCTACGCGGATGCGTAGGTTTTTTTTTGCCCCGCCCCAGCCATATAGTATTCTTTGCCCCTACAACCATTTAGCCAAGGAGAAGGGGCATGATGTATGCCATATTACGCACACTGTTCCGGGTGTTGTTTCGCGTGCGCGTTGAAGGTGACCTAAACAACGTGAATCAGCAAAAATTGCTGATCACCCCCAATCACGTCTCTTTCCTTGACGGCGCACTGTTAGCGCTGTTCCTACCGATCAAGCCGGTGTTTGCCGTCTACTCCAGCGTTTCCGACCGTTGGTTTATGCGTTGGCTGAAAAACTATGTTGATTTTGTCTCGCTCGATCCCACCAAGCCGATGGCGGTGAAGAACCTGGTGCGCGAAGTGCAAAAAGGCCGGCCTATCGTGGTGTTCCCGGAAGGGCGCATCACGGTGACCGGTTCGCTGATGAAGGTCTATGACGGCGCCGGGTTTATCGCCGCCAAATCCGGCGCCACCGTGGTGCCGGTGCGTATTGACGGCCCTGAATACAGCCCGTTTGGCCGCATGGCCGGGGTGTTTAAAATCCGCTGGTTCCCGTCGATCACTCTGTCGATCTTGCCCCCTTGCCAATTGCCGATGCCGCAAGCGCCGCGCGCCCGCGAGCGCCGCATGCTGGCGGGGGAAAAGTTGCACCAGATCATGATGCAGGCGCGGATGGACACCCGCACGCCGCAAACGCTGTTCGGCGCGCTGCTGGCCGCCAGCCAACGCTATGGCTACGGCAAGCCCTGCATTGAAGACATCAATTTTCAGGAAGACAGCTATCGCGGGCTGATCAAAAAGTCGCTGGGCGTCAGCCGTATCCTGCAACGTTTTACGGCGGAAAGGGAACACGTCGGGTTGCTGTTGCCGAACGCCACCATCACCGTGGCGGCGATTTTTGGCGCCTCGCTGCGCAACCGCATCCCGGCGATGTTGAATTACACCGCGGGCGCCAACGGGCTGAAAAGCGCGATGACCGCGGCGACCATCAACACCATTGTCACCTCCCGGCAGTTCCTGGAAAAGGGCAAGCTCACCCACCTGCCCGAACAGGTGCCGCAGGCCAACTGGGTCTATCTGGAAGATCTGAAAGACACGGTTACCCTGGCGGATAAACTGTGGATCCTGCGCCACCTGCTGCAGCCCGCCCGCGCCATGCTGGCGCAGCGGCCGGACGATGCGGCGCTGGTGTTGTTCACCTCCGGTTCTGAAGGCACGCCGAAGGGCGTGGTTCATTCCCATGCCAGCTTGCTGGCCAACGTCGAGCAGATTCGCACGATTGCCGATTTCACCCCGCGCGATCGTTTTATGTCGTCGTTGCCGCTGTTTCACTCCTTCGGCCTGACCGTCGGGCTGATTACGCCGCTGATCACCGGCAGCCGGGTTTTCCTCTACCCAAGCCCGCTGCATTACCGGGTGGTGCCAGAGCTGGTTTACGATAAAAACTGCACGGTGCTGTTTGGCACGCCGACCTTCCTGAACAACTACGCGCGCTTTGCCCACCCGTATGATTTTGCCCGCCTGCGCTACGTGGTTGCAGGCGCGGAGAAACTGGCGGACAGCACCCGGCAAATCTGGCAGGACAAGTTCGGTATCCGCATTCTGGAAGGCTATGGTGTGACCGAATGTGCGCCGGTGGTGTCGATCAACGTGCCGATGGCGGCCAAAGTGGGCACCGTCGGGCGCATCATGCCGAAGATGGAGGCGCGCCTGATCGCCATGCCGGGGATTGAGCACGGCGGCCGCCTGCAGTTGAAAGGCCCGAACATCATGAAAGGCTATCTGCGCGTCGAACGCCCAGGCGAACTGGAGCCGCCGGCCGCAGAAGACCAACACGGCAACGTGCAGCCAGGCTGGTACGACACCGGCGATATCGTCACGCTGGATGAACAGGGGTACTGCGCTATCCGTGGCCGGGTGAAGCGCTTCGCCAAGCTGGCTGGGGAGATGGTTTCGCTGGAGAGCGTCGAACAGTTGGCGCTCAGCGTATCGCCGGATGGCCAGCACGCGGCGACGGTGAAAAGCGACAGCAGCAAAGGCGAAGTGCTGGTGCTGTTTACCACCGATGCCGCGGTTACCCGCGATGCGCTGTTGCGCGCCGCGCGCGAGCAGGGCATCCCGGAGCTGGCAGTGCCGCGCGATATTCGCATACAGAAAACGTTGCCGGTGCTGGGCAGCGGCAAACCCGATTTTGTGACCCTGCGTAAAATGGCCGAGCAGCCGGAGAATGCCCAATGAATACCTCGTCGCATAATGCGGATGCGCCGTTGCTGTCACGCAGCATGATGGCGGTGATCTGCGCCCAGTTCTTTTCGGCGTTTGGCGATAACGCACTGCTGTTCGCTACGCTGGCGCTGATCAAACAGCAGCACTACCCGGACTGGAGCCAGCCGGTGTTGCAGATGGCGTTTGTCGCCACCTACATCATTCTGGCGCCTTTTGTCGGCCAGATCGCCGACAGCTTCTCCAAGGGGCGGGTGATGATGGTGGCCAATGGCCTGAAGCTGGCCGGCGCGCTGGCGATTTGTTTCGGCTTTGACCCATTCCTCGGCTATACCCTGGTGGGGATTGGCGCGGCGGCTTATTCGCCGGCCAAATACGGCATCCTGGGGGAAATCGCCCGCGGCGATCAGTTGGTGAAGGCGAACGGCCTGATGGAAGCGTCGACCATCGCGGCGATCCTGATAGGTTCCGTCGCCGGCGGGGTGTTGGCGGACTGGCATATTATCGCCGCGCTGGCGGCGTGCGCACTGGTGTATGCCGCCGCGGTGGTGGCGAACTACTACATTCCGTATCTTGCGGCGGCGCACCCCGGCACCTCCTGGCGGCCGCTGGCGATGGGCCGGGCGTTTTTCAGCGCCTGCAAAACGCTATGGCACGATGGCCAGACGCGCTTCTCGCTGATTGGCACCAGCCTGTTCTGGGGCGCCGGCGTGACGCTGCGTTTCCTGCTGGTGTTGTGGGTGCCGGTTGCGCTGGGCATTAGCGATAACGCCACGCCGACGTTGCTCAATGCCATGGTCGCCGTGGGGATCGTCGCCGGCGCTGGGGCGGCGGCGCGCTTCGTGACGCTGGAAACGGTAAAGCGCTGTATGCCGTCCGGGATCCTGATTGGCGTGGTGGTGGCGATCTTTGCACTGCAGACCAGCATGCTCAATGCCTACCTGTTGCTGTTCGCTATTGGCGTGTTGGGGGGCTTTTTCGTGGTGCCGTTGAATGCGCTGTTGCAGGCGCGCGGCAAGCTGTCGGTTGGCGCGGGCAACGCGATCGCCGTGCAGAACTTGGGCGAAAACGCGGCGATGTTGTTAATGCTGGGCCTGTATTCGCTGGTGGTGAAAATGGGCGTGCCGGTGGTCGGGGTCGGTATTGGGTTCGGCGTGGTGTTCGCGCTGGCGATTGCCGCACTGTGGTTTTCGCAGCGGCGCGCGGCCTAGACCGCGCACCGAGGATTACAGATTAAGGCGCGGGGATGGTAAAGCGGCTGTGGATTTCTTCCAGCGCCTGCAATACCTCTTCACCTAACGTCAGGTTGAAGCTGTCGATGTTGGTTTTCAACTGTTCCAGCGTGGTGGCGCCCAACAGGGTGCTGGCGACAAACGGCTGCTGGCGCACGAACGCCAACGCCATCTGCGCGGGATCCAACCCGTGCTTTTTCGCCAACGCCACGTATTCAGCGATCGCCTGCTCGCTGTGCGGCGAGGAGTAGCGGGTAAAGCGGCTGAACAGCGTATTGCGTGCGCCGGCCGGCTTGGCGCCGTTCAGGTATTTGCCGGTCAGGGTGCCGAAGGCCAGGCAGGAATAGGCCAACAGTTCCACCCCTTCATGCTGGCTGATTTCCGCCAGGCCGACTTCAAAGCTGCGGTTCAGCAGGCTGTAGGGGTTCTGGATGGTCACAATGCGCGGCAGCTCGTGTTTTTCCGCCAAGTGCAGGTAGCGCATCACGCCGTAGGGCGTTTCGTTGGAAACGCCGATATAGCGGATTTTGCCGGCGCGCACCTGTTCGTTCAGCGCCTCCAGCGTTTCCAGCAGCGTGACCGCCGCTTTTTCATCGCTATAGCTGTAGTTCAGCTTGCCGAAAAAGTTGGTGGCGCGCTGCGGCCAGTGCAACTGGTACAGATCCAGGTAATCGGTGTTCAGGCGTTGCAGGCTGGCGTCCAGCGCCGCACGGATGTTTTTTCGATCCAGCGCCTGGTTGGGGCGAATACCGTTGTCGTTGCCGCGTACCGGCCCGACCACTTTGCTCGCCAACACGATCTTTTCGCGGTTGCCGCGCGCTTTTATCCAACTGCCGATGTACTGTTCGGTCAGGCCCTGTGTTTCCGGGCGCGGGGGAACCGGGTACATTTCCGCAGTATCAATCAGGTTGATACCCGCAGCTAAGGCATAATCCAGCTGCGCATGGGCATCGGCTTCGCTATTTTGTTCGCCAAAGGTCATCGTGCCCAGTCCCAGCACACTCACTTCTAAAGAACTATGGGGAATTCGGTGATATTGCATTAACGGCCTTCCTTAATAGAGCGCTTAACAGGAGCCTGGTGAAAGATGCGACGCAGGGCGCCTTTTCCGACTATAACCAAGCCGCGAACGGGGGGGAAGAGGATTAAAGCGGGGCAGAGCAGAAAGCTATCACGCCGTGAGGGCGCGATAGCGCAATGAAGCAGGCGGTGCACTGCCTGGGCTTAACTTAGCGTTCGATGATTTGTGAAACCTGATCGCTGTTAATCTGGCGGTTATTGCCTTGTTCGTCCGTATAACTGATTAAGCCGGTGTCGCTATCCATCTGTGGCTTGCCCTGGGTGAGGATCATGTTCCCCTCTTTGGTCGCCATCACATAATTGCTGGAACACCCCGCCAGCACGGCGATCGTCAGCAGCGCTGATGCCGCCATTACCCATTTTTTCATTGCGCGAATCCTCATCTGTGTCAAAGAGTCGCTGTTAAGATTAACAAATTTCGGCCGGCGAAAGTTTCGGATAAGTCTTTATCTGGCGCTGGTGCCGTTCTGGCCCCACACAAGGGCCAGGCGCACGGCTTAATCCGCCGTATGGCTTTTCCTGTTGCGCACCAGGTTCAACGCTTCGACCGACATTGAGAAGAACATCGCAAAGTAGATATAGCCTTTTGGCACGTGGATCTGGAAGCTTTCCAGCATCAGGGTAAAGCCCACCAGGATCAGGAAAGAGAGCGCCAGCATTTTTACCGAAGGATGGCGGCTGACGAATTCGCCAATCGGCCGGGCGGCGAACATCATCACGCCCACGGCAATCACCACGGCGGCCATCATAATGAACAGATGATCGGACAGCCCGACTGCGGTAATCACCGAGTCCAGGCTGAAGATAATATCCAGCAGCATGATCTGAATGATGGCGCCCCAAAAGCTGTGCACTTTGGTGTGGTGTTCTTCTTCCGTGCCTTCGATGGTTTCGTGGATCTCTTTGCTGGCTTTCCAAATCAGGAACAACCCGCCGAAGAGCAGAATCAGATCGCGCGTGGAAATATCAAAGCCAGCGACGCTGAACAACGGGTGCGTCAGGCGGACAACCCAGGCAATGGAAGCCAGCAGCGCCAGGCGCATCAGCATCGCCGCCGCCAGCCCCATGCGGCGCGCTTTGTTTTGCTGCGCCTTCGGCAGTTTTGCTACCACCAGTGAAAGAAAAATAATGTTATCGATACCCAAAACGATCTCAAGGATGGTCAGCGTACCTAATGCCAACCAGGCATTGGGATCCATAATCCATTCAAACATTGCCCAGAACACCTCAAAAAATGCAAAGTAGCGATTATACGCGTTTCTGAAAGCCGTGACACCGCGTTGCCTGCAATGGCGTGCGGCTAACAGCCTTTAAACCGTGAAATGCCGGGCCAGCAGGGCCGCGGTGAAACGCTTTTTCAGATAGAAACCGCGTGGCAAGGTCAGAATGGGTTGGCCCTGTTCGCCGATTGCTTCGGTCAGGGCTTTACTGTTGGCCGCCTTGGGCCGCAGTTGCAGCACTTCGCCATGGCGCGCGGTGATACGCTCAACGTGGCCGAGCACGATCAGATCCATCAGCTCTTCCCAGTCGCGGCGCAACATCTCTTCTTCTTGCTCATTGGGGCTCCAAAGCAGCGGCGAACCGACCCGGCGCTGCGCCAGTGGAATTTGGCGTTCGCCTTCAACCGGGATCCACAGCACCCGTGCTAGCTTGTGGCGCACGTGGCTGCTTTCCCAGGTTACCCCACTGTTGCCGGTCAGCGGCGCAACGCAGACAAAGGTGGTTTCCAGCGGATTGCCGCCGGCATCGACCGGAATGGTCTTCAACTCAATGCCTAGCTCCGGGAAATCTTGTTCCGGTTTGCTGCCGGCCATTGCGCCCAGGTAAAGCTCCAGCAGCATGCCCACCCAGCCTTTATCCCGCTTCAGGTTGTTGGGGATGGCGATTTGCGCCTGCGCGGCTAGTTCGCCGAAGCTAAAGCCGGCCAGCGCCTGTGCGCGCTCAAACAGCTGGCGTTCGTTTTCCGGCGGGGCGGGCAGTGGGGATAAAAAAGCCATAAATCAAAGCCTGTTAATGCTGGTCAAAAAACACACTGACTTTACGCACCGCAAATCATAGCCGGGTACGATAAGGGGAAAGTGTAATAGTAGCATGATTTTCCATGGTTTTTTTCTTCGTTGGCGCTGGATTGCCGAACCTTGCCCGCGCTTGTGCACCTGAAGCCACCGACAATGAACAGGATCTTACACCTATTTATCCACAGATTTATGGGATAACCCAAAATTTTCCCGATCACTGGTTCGATTTACAGCCTTGACGTGGCGGGTTTATTGCGAAATTGCCCGTTTTGTGCGTAACTCCGGCGGATAATCTGTGGATAAAAAAGGCGTTGGTGGATCTTTCGCCAGTCTAAGATCCTAAGCGTGCATAGATCACATTTTTCCCCTGTTCATAACTGAAGTAATCGATTTACTTATTTGTTTTTAAAGTAAATGTGTAAAATTTTTTTTGGCGGTGATTTTGTGCTGCCTGGAGTTTTACCCGTTTATTCATTGAGTTCTACACACACCTATCCACAGAAAAAGTGAATAAAAGCCCCCTGTGAGGCCAGTGCGTGTTTATAACTTTGCCATTATCTGTGAGTTATCCAAATGTTATCCGGCGCGCACGGCTGCAAAGCAGTGGTTTACCGCCTGTGGCATGTGTGAAACAATCAGGTCATCTATACGAATTTATGCTTATCGAGGTAGTCCGGTGATCGATGATGATGGCTACCGCCCGAATGTTGGTATCGTAATCTGTAATCGTCAGGGGCAGGTCCTATGGGCCCGCCGTTACGGTCAACACTCTTGGCAGTTTCCTCAGGGCGGCATAAACCCTGGCGAAACGCCTGAGCAAGCGATGTACCGTGAGCTGTTCGAAGAAGTGGGCTTGAGCAGAAAGGATGTGCGTATCCTGGCTTCAACCCGTAACTGGTTGCGCTATAAATTGCCAAAACGTTTGGTGCGTTGGGACACAAAGCCGGTATGTATCGGCCAAAAGCAAAAATGGTTTCTGCTGCAGCTTATGTGCAACGAAGCGGATATCAACATGCAGCGCAGCGGCACGCCGGAGTTTGATGGCTGGCGCTGGGTGAGCTTCTGGTATCCGGTGCGGCAGGTTGTGTCGTTCAAGCGTGATGTCTATCGCCGGGTGATGAAGGAATTCTCCGTGACCGTCATGCCGATGCAGGAGCCGGCGCCGCAACGGCAGGCTCCCGCCTACCGTAGAAAGAGAGGTTGAGTTAAGCAGACTATGCTGACGCGCTTGCGAGAAATTGTTGAAAAGGTGGCTGGTGCGGCCAGTTTGGCAGAGTCGTTGGATATTCTGGTCAACGAAACCTGTCAGGCGATGGATACGGAAGTGTGTTCTATCTATCTGGCTGACAATGATCGCCGTTGTTATTACCTGATGGCGACGCGCGGGTTGAAAAAACCGCGCGGGCGCGCCGTGGCGCTGGCATTTGATGAAGGCGTGGTCGGGCTGGTGGGGCGCCGGGCGGAGCCCATCAACCTGGCGGATGCGCAGAGCCACCCCAGCTTCAAGTATGTGCCGCAGGTAAAGGAAGATCGTTTTCGATCCTTCCTCGGGGTGCCGATTATCCACCGCCGCCAACTGCTTGGCGTGTTAGTGGTGCAGCAGCGTGAGCTGCGCCAGTTCGATGAAAGTGAAGAATCCTTTATGGTCACCCTGGCCACGCAGATGGCCGGGATCCTCTCGCAGTCGCAACTCAATGCCATTTTTGGCCAGTATCGCCAAACGCGCGTGCGTGCGCTGGCCGCCGCGCCGGGCGTGGCGGTGGCGGAAGGCTGGCAGGACAGCAGCCAGCCCACGCTTGAGCAGGTGTACAAGGCTTCTACGCTGGATACCGCCAGGGAGCGTGAGCGCCTGACGCACGCGCTGGAAGAGGCCGGCGCGGAGTTCCGCCGTTTCAGCAAGCGCTTTAGCGCCGGCGCGCAAAAAGAAAGCGCGGCGATTTTTGATCTTTATTCCCACCTGTTGAACGATTCCCGCCTGAAGCGTGAACTTTTTGCCGAAATTGACGCCGGCTCGGTGGCCGAATGGGCGGTGAAACAGGTGATCGAGGCCTTTGCCGAACAGTTCGCCAAGCTGAAGGATACCTACATGCGCGAGCGCGCCAGCGATCTGCGCGCGCTCGGCCAACGCCTGCTGTTCTACCTTGACGACACCACCCACGGTGCCACCCAATGGCCGCAACGCTTTATTTTGGTGGCCGAAGAACTGAGCGCCACCCTGCTGGCGGAAGTGCCGCAGGATCGGCTGGCTGGCGTGGTGGTGCGCGATGGCGCCGCCAACTCGCACGCGGCGATCCTGGTGCGCGCCATGGGCGTGCCGACGGTGATGGGGGCGGATATTCAGCCCGCGCTGCTCAGCCAGCGGCTATTGATCGTCGACGGTTACCGCGGCGAGTTGCTGGTGGATCCGGAGCCGGTACTGGTGCAGGAATACCAGCGGCTGATTACCGAAGAACAAGAGCTCAGCAAGCTGGCGGAAGGGGACGTTGAGCAGCCGGCGCAGTTGCAAAGTGGCGAACGGGTGCAGATATTGCTCAACGCCGGCCTGAGCCCGGAGCATGAACAACTGCTTGGCGGCCGTGTCGACGGCGTGGGGCTGTACCGCACCGAAATCCCGTTCATGCTGCAAAGCGGCTTTCCTTCCGAAGAGGAGCAGGTCGCGCAGTATCAGGGCATGTTGCAGCTTTACCCGTCAAAACCGGTAACGCTGCGCACCCTGGATGTCGGCGCGGATAAGCAACTGCCGTATATGCCGATCAGCGAAGAGAACCCCTGCCTCGGTTGGCGCGGCATTCGTATTACGCTCGATCAGCCGGAGATATTCCTGATCCAGGTGCGCGCCATGTTGCGCGCCAACGCCGGCACGGGCAACCTGAGCATCTTGCTGCCGATGGTCAGCAGCCTGGATGAGATCGACGAGGCGAAGCGCCTGATCGATCGCGCCGGGCATGAGGTGGAAGAGATGCTCGGTTATGCCATTCCCAAACCGCAGATCGGCGTGATGCTGGAAGTGCCTTCGATGATCTTCCTGATCCCGCATTTGGCCGGGCGCGTGGATTTTATTTCCGTCGGCACCAACGATCTCACCCAGTATCTGCTGGCGGTCGATCGCAACAATACCCGCGTGGCCGCGTTGTACGATGGCCTGCATCCTTCCATGTTGCGCGTGCTGCAACTGATCATCAGCCAAGGGGAAGCCGCTGGGCTGCGGGTGGCGCTATGCGGTGAGTTGGCCGGCGATCCGATGGGGGCGCTGCTGCTGGTCGGCATGGGGTTCCGCAACCTAAGCATGAACGGGCGCAGCGTGGCGCGCATTAAGTACCTGCTGCGGCACATTGCCTTGCCGGATGCGCAGGTATTGGCCCAGCGCGTGCTGAATGCCCAGATGACCAGTGAAGTGCGCCACCTGGTGGCGGCGTTTATGGAGCGGCACGGTATGGGCGGCCTGATCCGCGGCGGCCGCTGAAGGCAGCGGCTGTCTGATTTTTTTACAGAACTTTTCCCAGCGGGCCAATCCGGTCGGGGTTGTGCTTGTGCTATCATGCGCGTCTTTGGCCGTCATACCGTTCTGTTTTGGTTGGCAGGTTCCACTGGCTGTGTTGAAGGCAGCGGCAAGATGATTTATCGCAGCTGTGTTTCGCCGTATTTGGCACCATCCGCCTGCGGATGGGTAGAACAATAGACTTATTGTGGTGATAGATGAGCAATAGCTATCTGGCGTTTCCTGAGTTTGATCCGGTGATTTTCTCGCTCGGCCCGGTGTCCCTGCATTGGTATGGGTTGATGTACCTGGTGGGGTTTGTTTTTGCCATGTGGTTGGCCATTCGCCGCGCCAATAAACCGGGCAGCGGCTGGACCCGGGATGAGGTGGAAAACCTGCTGTACGCCGGTTTCCTCGGTGTGTTTGTCGGCGGCCGCGTTGGCTATGTGCTGTTTTACAACCTGCCGCTGTTCCTGGATAACCCCCTGTATCTGTTCAAAGTGTGGGACGGCGGTATGTCGTTCCATGGCGGCCTGATCGGCGTTATTCTGGTGATGTTTTGGTTTGCCCGCCGCACCGGGCGCAACTTCTTCCAGGTGTCTGATTTTATCGCCCCGTTAATCCCGTTTGGCCTGGGCGCCGGCCGGCTGGGCAACTTCATCAACGGCGAACTGTGGGGGCGTGTCACCACCGACGTGCCTTGGGCGATGCTGTTCCCGGGCTCGCGCACCGAAGATATGGCCATCGCCGTGGCCGATCCTAAATGGCTGCCGCTGTTGAATCAGTACGGCGTTTTGCCGCGCCACCCGTCGCAACTGTACGAGTTGCTGCTGGAAGGGGTTGTGCTGTTTATCATTCTGAACCTGTTCATCCGCAAGCCCCGCCCGATGGGGGCCGTTTCCGGGCTGTTCCTGATTGGCTATGGGGCGTTTCGGATTATCGTCGAAGCGTTCCGCCAGCCTGACGCCCAACTCGGTCTGTTTGATAACCTGATCAGCATGGGGCAGATCCTGTCGATTCCGATGGTGCTGGCCGGTATTATTATGATGATTTGGGCGTACCGTCGTCGCCCGCAGCAATAACCGTTTGTGAGGAAAAATGAAACAGTATCTGGAGTTAATGAAAAAAGTGCTCGCTGAGGGCACCCCTAAAGCCGACCGTACCGGCACTGGCACGCTGTCGATTTTCGGCCACCAGATGCGTTTCAACCTGCAGGAAGGTTTCCCGCTGGTGAGCACCAAAAAATGCCATCTGCGCTCCATTATCCACGAACTGTTATGGTTCCTGAATGGCGACACCAACATTGCTTATCTGCACGAAAATAAGGTGAGCATTTGGGATGAGTGGGCGGACGAAAACGGCGATCTGGGGCCGGTTTACGGCAAACAATGGCGTGCCTGGGGCGCGGCCGACGGCCGGCAGATCGACCAGCTCAGCACCGTACTGCAGCAACTGAAGCAAGATCCTGACTCGCGCCGTATCATCGTTTCCGCCTGGAACGTGGGCGAGCTGGATCAAATGGCGCTGGCGCCGTGCCATGCCTTTTTCCAGTTCTACGTGGCGGATGGCAAGCTCTCATGCCAACTGTATCAGCGCTCTTGCGACGTGTTCCTCGGCCTGCCGTTTAACATCGCCAGCTATGCGCTGCTGGTGCACATGATGGCGCAACAGTGCGATCTGGCCGTAGGCGACTTTGTTTGGACCGGTGGCGATACCCACTTGTACAACAACCATATGGAGCAGACCCAACTGCAGTTGACGCGTGAGCCACGCCCGCTGCCAAAACTGATCATCAAACGTAAGCCTGAATCGCTGTTTGATTACCGCTTCGATGATTTTGTCATTGAAGGTTACGATCCACACCCGGCGATCAAAGCACCGGTTGCCATCTAAGCCGGGCGATACACCGCTTTCCTCTCAGGGGCGCAACCACGTTGCGTCCCTGTTTTTTTGGCTGCTGCCGCCAGGCGGATAGTTTGTTTTTTGCGGCGCACGCCGCATAGCGGCCGGTTTCCCAGGCGGTTGCAACATCTTTTCGCCATGTCTTTCCCAACCTGAAAACAATCCGCTGCCGCTGATGCTGCCGGGCGAGTATCCTCACGCCCATGAAGATCAAACGGATGGAAAGCCTTCGGCAGCAGCGAGGGTTCACGCTGCTGGAACTGCTGGCCGTTATGGCGCTGGTGGCGATACTGACCGGCTGGGGGGTTGGCCAGTGGCGCCGTCAGCAACAGGCCCTGCGGCTGGAACACACGGCCCAGCAACTGCTGGCGTTTCTTACCCGGCTGCAGGCCGATGCCAATTGGCGCAACCGCGCGGCGCTGCTGTGGTTCCGGCAGGGCGATCCCTGGTGCATTGGCAGCGGTGGCAGTGAGCAGCAGTGCCGGCCGGGCAACGCCTGGCTGTTTATTCCCGCACACCCCGATGTGGCGCTTAAGGAGGTTACCCAAAAGGAGATGGGGTTCTATGGATTGCGCAACAATGCCCAGGCTGGGCACATTACGCTTGGCAACGGGGCGGGTAACGTGCAGGTGGTGCTGTCCGCTAAAGGGCGGCTGCGGCTGTGCAGCGAGGGGGGAGCGATCGGAGGAATAACCTCATGCTAGTACGGGAAGACGGCTTCACCCTGCCGGAGGTGTTGCTGGCCATGGCATTCGGCAGCCTGATTGCGATAGCGGCGGCAAAAACCTATCCTTTGCTGCGCCAGCAAACTTTGGCGCTGGGGCAACATTATCGCCTGGAAGTCACCCTGCGCCAAATCGCTTTCGGTATTGAAAAGGATCTGCGCCGCGCCGGTTTTTGCGCAGGCCAATGCACGGGGGAACCATTGTTGATTGGCAATGCCGAAGGCGAAGCCCCCGGCAGCTGCGTTATTGTCGTTTACGATTTGAACCGCAACGGCCGCTGGGAAGACACCGGCAGCGATGCGGAGCAGTTTGGCTACCGCTTGCGCCGTGGGGCGCTGGAAACGCAGCGTGGCGTAACCCACTGCCGCGGCAATGGCTGGGAGCGGGTATTTGATCAGGACGATATTATCATCGAGGCCTTTACCGTGGCGGTTAGCCCAGGGATGAGGGGGAAAACGCAGGTGGCGCTGGCATTAACCGGTCGCTCGGCGTTTAACGCCGACATCCGGCGCAGCATGAGCTGGGCGATCGCCCTGGCGGCGCGATGAACGTGCCGGCGCAACAGGGGGGCAGCACGCTGGCGGCGGTGCTGTTGCTGTTAGCCATGGGGCTGATGCTATTGACGGCGCAGCAGCGGCAACTGGATAACGCATTGTTGATGGCGGCCGATCAGCAGCAATATCTGCGGGCCTATAATCAGGCGGCCTCTGCGTTAGCCTGGGGCTTAACGCAGCGTTGGCCCCAGGCCGAGCTGCGCGCCGGCGCCTGGCATTGCCGGCAACAGGGGAGCGATAACCTGAAAGCCTGCGCCATGCCCGCCTCGCGGGAAGGCGTCGTGGTGTTGCGCGGTATGGGGGAAATGCGCAATGCGTCACCGTTTTGGCTGTATGCGCTAACGGTGCCGGGCGCCGGCGATCTTTTGAGCGCTGAACCGGGGGGCTGGCTGGATTTTTGCCCGGAAAAGAATGCGGCTGACTGTGATGGCTGATCGGCGTGCCTGCCCCGCCAATGGGCGAGCGTCAACGCAACGCGGGTTCAGCCTGCTGGAGGTTTTGGTGGCGGCGTTGCTGTTCGCCGTTTCGCTGCTGGGCCTGTTACAATACCAGCAGGTTTTATTGCAGGGGTTCCAGCGCCAGTGGCAGTATCGCCAGGCCTGGGCATTGGCGCACCGGCAGTTGGAAAGCGTTGCGGCGAGCGGGCAAACGGAAAACGCCGCACCGTTGCCCGCGGGCTGGCAGGCTGATATTCAGCGCGTTATCGTTGATCCGCCCTGCCAGCGGGTGGTGGTCAGGATACGTACCCCCTTGCGGCAAGAAGCGGCGCTGAGCCGCTGGTTTTGCTCGCCCGGTTAAGCCGGCCTCAAGCTGTTAAGGAGCCTCATGTTTACGGTTTACCATTCCAATCAGTTGGATCTGCTCAAGACGTTAACCTGTGCGTTGATCGCCCGTGAGCCGCTGGCGGATCCATTCCAGCAGGAAGTGGTGCTGGTGCAAAGCCCCGGCATGGCCCAGTGGCTGCAGATGCAGTTGGCCGAGCAATTTGGCATCGCCGCGAATATAGCTTTCCCGTTGCCGGCATCCTTTATCTGGGACATGTTTACCCGGGTGTTGCCCGATATCCCCAAGGAAAGCGCATTCAGCAAAGATGCCATGACCTGGAAGCTGATGTGGCTGCTGCCTGAGCTGCTGCCGGAGCCCGCGTTTGCGCCGCTGCAGCATTACCTGACCGACGACGGCGACAAACGCAAAATTCACCAGTTGGCCGGCCGCGTGGCGGATCTGTTCGACCAATACCTGGTTTATCGCCCCCAGTGGCTGGAGCGCTGGGAGCGGGGGGAACGCGTTGAAGAACTGGCCGAAGCCCAGCAGTGGCAGGCGCCGTTGTGGAGCAAATTGGTCGAGTATACGCGGGTGCTCGAGCAGCCTGAATGGCACCGTGCCAACCTGTATCACCGCTTTATTTCCGCGCTGGAAAAGGCGGATACGTGCCCGCCCGGCCTGCCGCCGCGGGTCTTCATCTGCGGGATTTCCGCGTTGCCGCCGGTGTACCTGGATGCCTTACAGGCGCTGGGCAAACATATTGATATCCACCTGATGTTCACCAACCCTTGCCGCTATTACTGGGGGGATATTCAGGATTACGCTTTCCTGGCGCGGCTGCAAAGCCGGAAACGCCGCCGCTATCATCAGGCGTTGGAGCAGGGATTATTTCGGCAGCCGGAGCAGGCAGCGCAGCTGTTTGACGCCGAGGGGGAGCAACAGCTAAGCAACCCCTTGCTGGCTTCCTGGGGCAAGCTGGGGCGCGATCACTTGTATCTGCTGGCGCAGATGCCAGCCACGCAGGAAGTGGACGCTTTCGTTGATATTGCGCCGGATAACCTCCTGCATGCGGTCCAGCACGATATGCTGGAGCTGGAAGACCACGCCGTTATCGTAACCAGCCAGAGCGCCTTGGCATCCAGCAACGGTAAGCGCCTGTTGGATCCTGACGATCGTTCCATCAGCCTGCACGCCTGCCACAGCCCGCAGCGCGAGGTGGAAGTGCTGCACGACCAGCTGTTATCCATGCTGGCTGACGATCCGCAGCTCACGCCGCGCGATATTATCGTGATGGTGGCGGATATCGACAGCTATACCCCCTACATTCAGGCGGTGTTCGGCAATGCGGCGCAAGAGCGCTACCTGCCGTTTGCCATTTCCGACCGTAAGGCCCGCCAGGCGCACCCGGTGCTGCAGGCTTTTATCGCGCTGCTGGATCTGCCGCAAAGCCGCTTCACCGCTGAACAGGTACTGGCGCTGCTGGAAGTGCCTGCGCTGGCGGCGCGTTTCGCCATTCAAGAGGATGGGCTGCGCCTGCTGCGCCACTGGGTGGCGGAATCCGGCGTGCGTTGGGGACTGGACGATGACAACGTGCGCGAACTGGCGCTGCCGGCCACCGGCCAGCATACCTGGCGCTTTGGCATTACGCGGATGCTGCTGGGCTATGCGATGGACAGCAACGCAGGGGATTGGCAGGGCGTGTTGCCCTATGATGAATCCAGCGGCCTGGTGGCGGAACTGGCGGGCCAGTTGGCCGAACTGCTGGCGCAGCTCAGCCAATGGCGCCTGCGGCTGGGCGAAGCGCGCACGCTGGCGGAGTGGTTGCCGCTGTGCCGCCAATTAATGAACGCTTTCTTCAGCACCGACAGCGATACCGAAGTGGTGCTGGCGTTGATTGAGCAACAGTGGCAACAGGTGATTGGCTATGGGCAGGCCGCGCGCTACCCGGATGCGGTGCCGCTGACGCTCTTGCGTGATGAACTGGCGGCCAGGCTTGATCAGGAGCGCATCAGCCAGCGTTTCCTCGCTGGGCAAATTAATTTCTGCACGCTGATGCCGATGCGTTCTATCCCGTTCAAAGTGGTTTGCCTGCTGGGGATGAATGACGGCGTTTATCCGCGCACGCTGCCGCCGTTAGGGTTTGATCTGATGGCGCAGCAGGTTCGGCGTGGCGATCGTAGCCGCCGTGATGACGATCGCTATTTGTTCCTGGAGGCAATCCTGTCTGCGCAGCAAAAATTGTATATCAGCTTTATCGGCCGTTCTATTCAGGACAACAGTGAGCGCTACCCTTCGGTGCTGGTGGCCGAGCTGCTGGAATATCTGCAACAGAGCTATTACCTGCCCGGGGATGAAACGCTGGATGCCGATAGCTGCGCGCGCAAGGTTGCCGAACATCTGCTGTGTTGGCATGCGCGCATGCCGTTTGCCGCGGAAAACTTCCTGCCGGGCAGCGAGCGGCAAAGCTATGCCGCAGAATGGCTGCCGGCGGCGGGCGGGCATGGCGCGCCGTTGCCGCCATTTAACCAACCGCTGTTGCCGGACGAGCGGGTGCAGTCGCAGGTACTTTCGCTGGACCAACTGCAGCGTTTTTATCGCCACCCGATTCGGGCGTTCTTCCAGTTGCGGCTTGGCGTGAACTTCATTTTGGAAGAAACCGAACTGCCAGACGAAGAGCCCTTCACGCTGGATAATCTCAGCCGTTATCAGTTCAATAGCCAATTGCTGAATGCACTGATTGATGGGGAAGACGCCATGCGCTTGTATCAACGGGTGCGTGCCGGCGGCGGCTTGCCTTATGGCGCCTTTGGTGAAATTTACTGGCAAAAACAACAGGAAGAGATGGCTGAACTGGCACAGCGGGTGTCTGAAGAGCGCCGCGAGGGGGCCAGCCTGGAGTTGGATATCCAGGTTGCCGGGGTACAGATTAACGGCTGGCTGCACCAGGTGCAGGACGATGGCCTGTTGCGCTGGCGCCCGGCCGCGCTTTCCGCCGTCGATGGCATCCTGTTATGGCTGGAGCACCTGGTGTATTGTTGCGCGGGCGGCCATGGTGAAAGCCGTATCTACGGGCGCCAAAATACCGCCTGGCGTTTTGCCCCGTTAGCGGTTGAAGAGGCGCAGCAACAATTGGCTGAACTGATCGCCGGTTACCAACGCGGGCTGTGCCAGCCATTGATGCTGCTAAATAAAAGCGGTTGGGCATGGCTGAGCCAATGTTACCAGCCGGAAACCCAACAGATTGACTGGGATGAGGCGGTGCAGGCCAAGGCGCGCGTCAAACTGCTGCAGGTGTGGCAAGGGGATCTGCGCATTCCGGGAGAAGGTGAAGATCCCTATATCCAGCGCGTATTCCGGCAAATTGACAATGTGCACCTGGCGGAAATTCTGGCGGAAACAGAGCGTTATCTTTTGCCGGTGATCAGGCACAATCTGGGCTAGTTTTTGGCCGGTGGTGCCGGCCTGGGGGAAGTGGTAAAAGAAGTATCTCGCCAGCGTAATGCGCGTTGCAGAAAAGCTAACGCCGCGGCGGTTTAACGTATGGCGGGGAGTAAAGAGCATAGCGTTTGGGTGATTTTTTTATCGCACGGTAGGCGTCAGGGAATGGCGCAGGCGGTGTTTGCATAGGGGTTTATTTTGGATATGCGTAAACAGTTGGCTCGCATTGCCGGGTTAATCTTATTCGTGGTGTTTTTGGCGCCGTTAGCCTGGGCAGAACAAGGATGGCAGCCGCAGACGGAAACCATTCATAAAAGCGCCTATGATAAGCGCCAGTACCAGGCGATCACGCTGGCAAACGGCATGACGGTGCTGCTGGTTTCCGATGCGCAGGCGACGAAATCTTTGGCGGCGCTGGCGTTGCCCGTGGGTTCGCTCGAAGATCCCAATAGCCAGCTTGGGCTGGCGCATTATCTTGAACACATGGTGCTGATGGGTTCCCAGCGTTATCCCGATCCGGAAAACCTCACCGAGTTCCTGAAAAAGCACGGCGGCAGCCATAATGCGAGCACTGCGTCTTATCGCACCGCCTATTATCTGGAGGTTGAGAACGATGCGTTGCAACCTGCTGTCGATCGCCTGGCGGATGCGCTTGCCGCGCCGTTACTGGATCCGGTCAACGCCAACAAAGAGCGCAATGCCGTTAACGCCGAGTTGACCATGGCGCGTTCCCGCGACGGTATGCGCATGGCGCAGGTGGGGGCGGAAACGCTCAACCCGGCGCATCCCAGCGCCCGCTTTTCCGGCGGCAACCTGGAAACGCTGCAGGATAAGCCTGGCAGTAAGCTGCACGATGAGCTGACGGCGTTTTACCAACGCTACTATTCGGCGAACCTGATGGTCGGCGTGTTGTACAGCAATCAGCCATTGCCGCAGTTGGCGGCGCTGGCCAGTAGCACCTTTGGCCGCGTGCCCAATCGCAACGCCAGCGTGCCGGCGATCGCCGTGCCTGCCGCAACTCAGGAACAGAAAGGCATCATTATTCATTATGTGCCGGCGCAGCCACGCAAACAGTTGAAGGTGGAGTTCCGCATTGACAACAACAGCGCGGAATTTCGCAGCAAAACCGATACCTACATCGGTTACTTGATCGGTAACCGCAGCCAGAACACGTTGTCTGATTGGCTGCAGCAGCAAGGGCTGGCCGATGCGATTAACGCCGGGGCGGATCCGATGGTCGATCGCAACGGCGGGGTGTTTGTCATCAGCGTTTCGCTAACGGATAAGGGGCTGGCGCAGCGCGACAAAGTCGTGGCTGCAATTTTCAACTACCTGACGATGTTGCGCAGCGAAGGCATCAAACAAAGCTATTTTGATGAAATAGCCCACGTGCTGAATCTGGACTTCCGTTACCCGTCCATTACGCGCGATATGGGATATATTGAATGGCTGGTGGACACCATGATGCGGGTGCCGGTTGCGCATACCCTGGATGCGCCTTATCTGGCTGACCGTTTCGATCCTAAAGCGATTGCCGCCCGCCTGGATGAGATGACGCCGCAGAATGCCCGTGTCTGGTTTATTAGCCCGGATGAACCACATAACAAAACCGCCTATTTCGTCGGCGCGCCGTATCAGGTTGATAAAATCCCGGCGTCGCGCTTTGCACAGTGGCAGCAGATCGGCCAGGGCATCAGCCTTTCTCTGCCGGCGCTGAACCCTTATATCCCAGACGATTTTACGCTGACCAAACCTTCGCGCACGTTCACGAAACCGGAGCTGGTGGTGGATCAACCCGGGTTGCGCGTGTTGTATATGCCAAGCCGCTATTTTGCCGACGAACCGAAAGCCGATGTCACCGTGGCGTTTCGCAATGCCAAAACCATGGATTCGGCGCGCAACCAGGTGCTGTTTTCGCTGACCGACTACCTGGCCGGTATTGCGCTGGATGAGTTGAGCTATCAGGCATCCGTTGGCGGGTTGAGTTTTTCCACCGCGCCGGACAACGGCCTGTTGTTCAACGCCAACGGCTTCACCCAGCGCTTGCCGAAACTGCTGACAGCGTTAATCGAAGGGTATGCCAGCTTTACCCCGACGGCGGATCAACTGGCGCAGGCCAAGTCCTGGTACTTGGAGAAACTGGATGCCGCAGAAAAAGGGAAAGCGTTTGAGCTGGCTATTCAGCCGATCCAGGCGCTGTCCCGCGTTCCTTATACCGAGCGCCAGGCGCGCCGGGAAATGCTGAAATCCATCACTCTGGAAGAGGTGATCGCCTATCGCAACAGCCTGCTGGTCGATGCCACCCCCGAACTGTTAGTGGTGGGCAACATGAGCAAACAGCAGGTAGATACGCTGGCCTCAACGTTGAAACGCAGCCTGGGGTGCACCGGCCTGGCCTGGTGGCACGGTGAAAACGTGCAGGTGGTGAACAAACAGTTGGCCAACCTGCAGCGCGCGGGCAGCAGCACCGACTCGGCGTTGGCCGCGGCCTATGTGCCGACCGGCTACGATGAGGTTGCCGGCATGGCGCACAGTTCGCTGCTGGGGCAGATTATTCAGCCCTGGTTTTACAGCCAACTGCGCACCGAAGAACAACTGGGCTATGCGGTATTCGCCTTCCCGATTTCGGTTGGGCGCCAGTGGGGGATTGGCTTCCTGCTGCAAAGCAACAGTAAGCAGCCCGGCTACCTTTATCAGCGCTATCAGGATTTTTACCTGAAGACCGAAAAACGCTTGCGAGGGATCGGTGCGGCGGAGTTCGAACAGTATAAACAGGCCGCGATCAACGAACTTAAACAGCGGCCGCAAACCCTGAGCGAGGAAGCCGGCCGCGTTAGCAACGATTTTGATCGCGGCAATTTCGCCTTTGATACTCGTGAGAAGTTGATTGCTCAGATAAAAACGCTGTCGCCAGCGGCGCTGGCGGACTTTTTCCACCGGGCAGTGCTTGAGCCGCAGGGGCTGGCGGTGCTTTCACAGATCAGCGGTAACGGGCAGCAAGCTGCCGAATATGCGGTGCAGGACGGTTGGGTAACGTACCCCAGCTCGTCTGCGTTGCAACAGACCTTGCCGCGCAAGGTGGCTACGCCATGACGGTGGCACCACAGGCGCTTGATCCGCTGGCGCTGCCGCTGTTTGGTGAACGGCTGATCGAAGCATCGGCGGGGACGGGCAAAACCTTTACCATCGGCGCTCTGTATTTGCGCCTGCTGCTTGGCCTGGGGCAAGCCTCGGCGTTTCCCCGGCCGTTGACGGTTGAAGAAATCCTGGTGGTGACCTTCACCGAAGCGGCGACCGAAGAGCTGCGTGGGCGTATCCGCAGTAATATCCATGCACTGCGTATCGCCTGCGTGCGTGGCCACAGTGACGATCCGCTGATGGCATCGCTGCTGGCGCAGATTGGCGATCACGCCGATGCGGCGGCCCAATTGCTGGCGGCCGAGCGGCAAATGGATGAAGCGGCGATTTACACCATCCATGGCTTTTGTCAGCGAATGCTTACCCACAATGCCTTCGAATCCGGCATTCTGTTTGAACAAACCCTGGTGCAGGATGAGTTGCCGCTGCGCCGCCAGGCCTGTGCGGACTTCTGGCGCCGCCATTGCTACCCACTGCCGCTGGCTATCGCCCGCGTGGTGAGCCAGGAGTGGAGCGGCCCCGAGGCGCTGCTGGCCGATCTGGCCGGCTTCCTGCACGGTGAAGCGCCGGCGCTGCGCCAGCCGCCGCCGGCCGATGAGACCGTGCTGATGCGCCATGCGCAGATTGTCGCGCACATTGACGCCGTGAAAAGCCACTGGCAAGCGGCGGCCGGGGAAATCGAAGCGCTGATCGTTGCCTCTGGCGTTGATAAACGTAGCTACAGCGCACGGTATTTGCCTAACTGGCTCAGCAAGGTCAGCGAGTGGGCCGGCCAGGAAACGCAGGATTACCAACTGCCGAAGGAGCTGGAAAAGTTCCGCCAGTCGGTGCTGCTGGATAAAACCAAAAAGGGCGAGGCGCCAAGACATGGGCTGTTCACGGCGATTGACGCGCTGTTTGATGAGCCGTTAACCCTGCGTGACTTAATCATGGCGCGGGCGCTGAGTGAGATCCGCACCTCCATCCAGCAGGAAAAGCGCCAGCGGGCTGAGCTGGGCTTTGACGATCTGCTTAGCCGCCTGGACGCCGCCCTGCAAGGGCGCGGCGGCGCGGCGCTGGCGCAGGCGATCCGCCAGCGCTACCCGGTGGCGATGATTGATGAATTCCAGGATACCGATCCGCAGCAATACCGCATCTTCCAAACCCTTTACGTCGGCCAGCCGGAGTGCGGCCTGTTGCTGATTGGCGATCCCAAGCAGGCGATTTATGCCTTCCGTGGCGCCGACATTTTTACCTATATGCGCGCCCGTTCAGAGGTGAGCGCCCACTATACGCTTGAGACCAACTGGCGCTCTTCCCCGGCGATGGTCGGCAGCGTTAACCGGCTGTTCACCCGGCAGGAAAACCCATTCATTTTCAGCCAGATCCCCTTTATCAACGTGGCGGCGGCGCCGAAGAATCACGGGCTGGGGTTTGTGCTTGACGCCCGCCTGCAGCCGGCGATGCAGTTTTGGCTGCAGCAGGGCGAGGGCGTGGGGGTAAGTGATTACCAACAAACCATGGCGCAATTGTGCGCGGCGCAAATCCGCGACTGGCTAAGCGCCGGGCAGGCCGGCCGCGCCTGGTTGGTCAACAGCAATGTGTGCCGGGCCGTGCAGGCATCGGATATTACTATTCTGGTGCGCAGCCGCGCCGAAGCAGCGTTGGTGCGCGATGCCTTAAGCCAACTGGCTATTCCTTCGGTTTATCTGTCGAACCGGGACAGCGTGTTTGATACGCCAGAGGCCAAAGATTTGCTATGGCTGTTGCAGGCGGTGCTGGCGCCGGAACAGGAGCGCACCTTGCGCAGCGCGATGGCCACCGGCCTGTTGGGGCTGGATGCGCCGGCGTTGGATGCGCTGAACCGCGATGAACGCGCCTGGGACGCCCTGGTTAATGAATTTGACCGCTACCGAACGCACTGGCTGGCGCGCGGGGTGCTGCCGATGCTGCGCGAGGTCATGAAGCAGCGCCATTTGGCGGAAAACCTGCTGGCAAGCCCCGGCGGCGAACGGCGCCTGACCGATGTGTTGCACCTGGGCGAGCTTTTGCAGGAGGCGGCGGCCCAGCTTGACAGCGAACATGCGCTGGTACGTTGGTTGGCGCAGCAAATTGCGCAGCCGAACCGCCAGTCCGATAACCAGCAACTGCGGCTGGAAAGCGATCGTCACCTGGTGCAGGTGATCACCATCCACAAATCGAAAGGGTTGGAATATCCGTTGGTGTGGTTGCCGTTTGTCGGTAACTTCCGCCTGCAGCAGCAGGTTCTGTATCACGATCGCAGCAATTTCCAGGCGTTGCTTGATCTGAACGCCGATGAAGACAGCAAAAAATGGGCGGAAGAGGAGCGGCTGGCGGAGGATTTGCGCCTGCTGTATGTGGCGCTGACCCGTTCGGTTTACCACTGCAGCATCGGGATTGCGCCGCTGATTCATGGCAACCGTAAAAAGCAGGGGGAAACCGATCTGCACCACAGTGCGCTGGGCTATCTGGTGCAGGCGGGCAACGCTGGGGATGCGGTTTACCTGCAAACGTGCCTGCAACAGTTGGCCGGCGACGGTATCGCGCTTTCGCTGGTTGAAGCGCCGGATGAACAAGCCTGGCAGCCACAGCAGGATGCGGCGGTGGAATTGGCAGCAAAACGCTTTTCCCGCCGGGTGCAGGACAATTGGCGCGTAACCAGCTATACCGGCCTGCAGCAGCACGGCGCGGGCCTGATGCAGGAGCTGCTGCCGCGTCTGGATATCGATGCGGCCGGCGAACAAGCGCAACAGGCTGAGCCAGCGCTTACCCCGCACACCTTCCCGCGCGGCGCAGCGCCCGGCACGTTTTTGCACAGCCTGTTTGAAACTTTGGATTTCAGCCAGCCGCTGGATGAAGGCTGGCTACAGGAACAACTGCAGCAGAACGGTATCGACGAACAGTGGCTGCCGGTGCTGGCGCAATGGATGCAGGCGTTGCTGAACACCCCGCTGAATGACGCCGGGGTCACGCTGGCGGCGCTGGCGCCGCAGCATAAACAGGCGGAGCTGCAGTTTTATCTGCCCATTAGCCGCATGTTGCAGGCGCACGATCTGGACGCGCTGGCAAAACGCTACGATCCGCTCTCCGCCAACTGCCCGCCGTTGGATTTCCAGCAGGTGCAGGGGATGCTGAAGGGGTTTATCGATCTGGTGTTCTGCTGGCAGGGCAAGTTTTATCTGCTGGATTACAAATCCAACTGGCTGGGCGAAAGCAGCGCGGCCTATACGCGGCCGGTAATGGAACAGGCGATGGCGGAGCACCGCTACGATTTGCAATACCAGCTCTATACGCTGGCGCTGCACCGCTATCTGCGCCACCGTCTGCCGGGCTATAGCTACCAGCACCACTTTGGCGGGGTTATTTACCTGTTTTTGCGCGGTGTGGATGTTGAGCATCCCGGCAATGGCATTTTTGCCTGCCGCCCGGCGCAGGAACTGGTCGAGGGGATGGATAGCCTGTTTGGTGCTGCCCCGGCCGCAGAGGAAAATGAATCATGATCGATCTGCTGGAACAGGCGGTGGAACTGGGGGCACTGCGCCCGTTGGACGTGCAGTTTGCCCGCGTAGTGGCGGGCGAAGATGAGCCGGAGCGCCTGCTGGCCGCCGCTTGCCTGAGCGCAGAGGCCGGCGCTGGCCATGTTTGCCTGGCGCTGGATCAACTGCAACCGGCGCTGTTGTTTGAAGGGCGTTTCCCGGCGTTGGCGCAGGCTTTGTGGGCGGCGGCCGGGCAGCCGGGGGCTGAAGGCTGGCAGCAAAGCCTGGGTGCCTGGGCAGCGGTTAGCGACGGCAGCCAGGCCACGCCGCTGGTGTTGCAGCGCCAGCGCCTGTATCTGCAACGCATGTGGCAAAGCGAAGGTGAGGTGGCGGCGTTTATCGGCCGCGAAAGCGTGCCGGCGGCGGTGGATGAACAACGCCTGCGTGACATTCTCGATCGCCTGTTTGGCCCCGCCGCCGGGGAGCCGGATTGGCAGAAGATCGCCGCGGCGGTGGCCGCCACGCGCCGGATCGCGGTGATCTCCGGCGGGCCGGGCACCGGCAAAACCACCACCGTCGCCAAACTGCTGGCGGCGCTGGTGCAGTTGGCCGGCGAGGCGCGCTTGCGCATTCAACTGGCTGCGCCGACCGGTAAAGCGGCGGCGCGGCTGACCGAATCGCTGGGGCGGGCCAGCCGCAAGCTGGCCCTGACGCCGGCGCAGCAGGCGTTGTTCCCGCAGGAGGCCGCTACCTTGCACCGTTTGTTGGGTGCGCAGCCAAACAGCCAGCGGATGCGTTACCACCGCGGTAACCCGCTGCACCTGGACGTGCTGGTGGTGGATGAAGCCTCAATGGTGGATTTGCCGATGATGGCGCGCCTGATCGCCGCCTTGCCCGCCCATGCACGGGTGATTTTTCTTGGCGATCGCGATCAGTTGGCGTCGGTGGAGGCGGGGGCGGTGTTGGGCGATATTTGCCGCTTTACCGAACAGGGCTACACCACGGCACGGGCGAGCCAACTGGCCCGGTTGACCGGTTACGTGGTGCCTGGGCAGGATAGCGCGGGCAGCGCGGCGGTGCGCGATAGTTTGTGCCTGCTGCGCAAAAGCTACCGCTTTGATGCCGGTTCGGGTATTGGGCAACTGGCGTTTGCCGTCAACGCCGGCGACGGCAAAGCGGCGTTGGCGGCGCTGGATGGCCGTTTTGGCGATCTCCACGGTTATCCGCTGGCGGAAACCGCCGATTATCAGGCGCTGTTGGCCGCCAGTGTGGCGGGTTACCGTGACTACCTGGCGCAGATGGCCGCCGGGGCGGATGCCGGGCAAACCCTGGCAGCCTTCGGCCGTTTTCAAGTGCTGTGCGCATTGCGTGAAGGGCCGTTTGGCGTAGTGGGGTTAAATGAACGGATTGAGGCCGGGCTACAGCGCGCGGGGTTGATTAGCCGGCCCAGCGGCAGCTTGGCGCGCTGGTACCCGGGCCGCCCGATCATGATTGGCCGCAACGACAGCGCGCTAGGGTTGTTTAACGGCGATATCGGCATTGCATTACCAGAGCCGGGCAGTGGCGAGCTGCGCGTGCACTTCCCACTGCCGGACGGCAGTATCAAATCGGTGCAGCCGAGCCGCCTGCCGGCGCATGAAACAGCCTACGCGATGACGGTGCATAAATCGCAGGGCTCGGAGTTTGATCACACGCTGTTGGTGTTGCCGAACCATATGCTGCCGGTATTAACGCGCGAGCTGGTGTATACCGCTATTACGCGCGCGCGCAGCCAGCTTTCTCTCTATGCGGTGGACACAGTTTTGCTCAGCGCCATCAAAACGCCGACTCAGCGCCGCAGCGGATTGGCCGAGCGCCTGCTGCCGGCGGAAGGGTAGGGGCGCAAGCGCCCCTGGTGGATTTACAAATCGGCCAGCAGGATTTTTGAACGCCGCTGATAGTTGTACAGCGCCTGTTTACGCATCGGTAGCACATCGACATCCGCCGGGGTAAAACCACGCTCCTGGAACCAGTGGATGCTGCGGGTGGTTAGCACGAACAGCTTTCTTAGCCCCATTTGCCGCGCCTGGCTCGCCACCCGTTGCAGCAGGATTTCACCGCGCGACGAGCTGCGATAGTCGGGATGCACCGCTACACAGGCCATTTCGCCGATCTTTTCTTCCGGGAACGGATAGAGGGCGGCACAGGCAATGGTCAGATTATCGCGCTCAATGATCGTGAACTTGTCGATCTCCATTTCCAGCTGTTCGCGTGAGCGGCGCACCAGGATCCCCTGTTGCTCCAGCGGGCGGATCAATTCCAGAATACCGCCGATGTCGTTGATGGTCGCGCGCCGCACCTGCTCGGCGCTTTCCATGACGATCTGGGTGCCGATACCATCGCGTGAGAACAGTTCCTGTACCAGCGCACCGTCTTCCTGGTAGCTGATCAGGTGGCTGCGGCGCACGCCGCTGCGGCAGGCTTTTACCGCGCCACGCAGGAACCGGACGGTGCCGGACAGGTAGTCGCCGCTTTCTTCCTGCTCTTCAATGCGTTTTTGCGCGTCGTTCGGGAAAAGTTCGGAAACGATGTTGCCATCGGCATCGGTCACGCCTTGCGAAGAACAAAAGCCGATCATTTTCTCTGCTTTCAATTTGATCGCCAACTGGGTGGCCACTTCTTCCGAGGTCAGGTTGAAGCTTTCGCCGGTAACGGAAACTGCGACCGGGCCAATCAACACGATGGCGTTGCTGTCGAGCTGGCGATGGATGGCGTCTTCATCAATACGGCGGATGCGGCCGCTGTGGCAGTAGTCCACGCCGTCATCCACGCCGAGCGGCTGAGCGATCACAAAGTTGCCGCTCACCACATTAATATGCGCGCCCTGCAGCGGCGTATTGTTCAGGCTCATGGAGAGCCGCGCGGTGATGTCCAATTGCAGCAGGCCGGCGGCCTGCTTCACCAGTTCCAGCGTTTGGGCATCGGTTACCCGGGTATATTTGTGGTAAACCGGCTCAAGATGATGCTCCGCCAGGTTACTGTCGATCTGCGGGCGTGCGCCATACACCACCACCAGGCGGATACCCAGGCTATGCAATAGGCCAATATCGTTGACGATATTGGAAAAGTTTTCATGTTCAATGGCTTCACCGCCCAACATGATGACAAATGTCTTGCCACGGTGCGCATTGATATAGGGAACTGAGTGACGGAATCCTTGAACCAGCTCTGTACTACGTTCCTTCACGGCAAAACCTCTTTTGCATATTTATACGATATTTTTGTATTTTTATTCTTTCTTGGCGCAATGGCAAGTGGGAATTATCTTGGATTTACGAACCATGAATGCTAACTCATTAATAAACTGAAAAAACATCGATATATTTTCTGATGACAGCGTATGGCGGATTAGTTAAAGTTTTGGGCATTGTAACCATTGGTGTTTTTTTAGCCTATTTTTATGTCGGAGCCGCATGCCAAACGCTAATCACAATCTGGGTCGCCGCCGTTTTCTGCAGGGCGTAACTGCAACCTGGTTGCTGAGTGTGAGTCGCGTTGGTTTGGCTGCCGTATCGCACATCGTCGCCGTGCGCGTCTGGCCTTCTTCTACCTATACCCGTATTACGCTTGAATCCAATATTGCGCTTAACTATAAACAGTTCGCGCTCACCAACCCCGATCGCATCGTGGTCGATATTGAAGGCGTGCACCTTAACAGCGTCCTGAAGGGCATTGCCGGGCAGGTGAACGCCAACGATCCTTACCTGCAGCAAGCCCGCGTTGGGCAATTCGATAAAAATACGGTGCGGCTGGTGTTGGATCTGAAACAGCCTGTGGCGCCCAATATCTTTACCTTGCCGCCGGTGGCGGAATACCGCAACCGCCTGGTGATGGATCTGTACCCCACCGGTGGAACGGCGCAGGGTGAAGAATATGATCCGCTACTGGCGTTGCTGGAAGATTACAATAAAGGGGATCTTGAGCGCACGCTACCGGCGCGGGCGCAGGCCACCCAGGCCGGTAAGGCCGGGCGCGATCGGCCGATCGTCATTATGCTGGATCCCGGCCACGGCGGTGAGGATCCGGGGGCGATCGGCAAATACAAAACCCGTGAAAAAGACATCGTACTGCAGATTGCCCGCCGCCTGAGCAGCCTGATCAAGCGTGAACCTAACATGCGGGTGTATATGACGCGCAACGAAGACGTGTTTATTCCGCTACGAGTGCGGGTCGCCAAAGCCCGTAAACAGCGTGCCGATCTGTTTATCTCGATTCATGCTGACGCCTTTACCAGCCGTGCGGCGCGCGGTTCCTCGGTGTTTGCCCTGTCGACCAAAGGCGCCACCAGTTCGGCGGCAAAATTCCTGGCGCAAACCCAGAACGAATCGGATCTGATTGGCGGCGTCAGTAAAAGCGGCGATCGCTATCTGGATCACACCATGTTGGATTTGTTGCAAACCGCCACCATCAACGACAGCCTGAAGTTTGGCAAGGAAGTGCTGGGCCGGATGGGGAAAATCAACCGCTTGCATAAAAACCGCGTTGAACAGGCCGGGTTTGCCGTATTGAAAGCGCCGGATATTCCGTCCATTCTGGTGGAAACGGCCTTTATCAGCAATCTGGAAGAAGAGCGTAAATTGAAGACCAGCCATTTTCAGCAGCAGGTGGCCGAATCTATTCTGGCAGGGATCAAGGCATACTTCGCGAACGGTGGCGTGCGGGCGCAGTAAACGCCGGTGCGTGTGCCCGTGGGAAGGGCAGTTTCATGGATGGCAGATACAAAAAAACACCCGTTAAGGTGTTTATTGTCATTCATTAAAATGGTTGCGGGGGCCGGATTTGAACCGACGACCTTCGGGTTATGAGCCCGACGAGCTACCAGGCTGCTCCACCCCGCGTCCGTCTTAATGCTTATGTTATCGAAACCAACTTTTTACTGTGATGCTGCTGGTACAGCATCGGTTGGTTGCGGGGGCCGGATTTGAACCGACGACCTTCGGGTTATGAGCCCGACGAGCTACCAGGCTGCTCCACCCCGCGTCCGATGGATGCGCACTATACGCTGCATGGATTATCTTGCAACCCCTTTTTGCAATTAATTGAACGCAAGCTGTTTTTTTGTTGAATTTCTCCCCAATTCGCGTTCTTTTTCATCGTTATCCGCGTGGGGTTTTTTTATTTGCAGCGATTCCTTTATCTATAGGGGTTTGTTATCGTTCGCCGGTGGGCTAATTCAGTGTGAGAGCAAGCGTAATGAAAGGACGTTGGGGCAAATATCTGCTGGGCGGATTGGTAATAGCGGTGTTGGCGGGTTGTTCGTCCAAGCCGACGGATCGAGGGCAGCAGTATAAGGACGGCCACTTTGATCAGTCGTTGGAGTTGGTCAATAGCCCCAATGCGCAGGGCATGCCGGCAAACGCCAAGGATTATTCGAATCAACTGATGGAGATCCAGTACGCGTCGCCTGCTTTGTTTAACCGTAATACGGCAACCTATGAGGCGGTGCAACGTTGGGTCGCCGCCGGCGGCGATACGCGCCAACTGGGCCAGTTTGGGCTGAGTGCTTTCCAAATGGAAGGCGTCGACAACTATGGCAACGTGCAGTTTACCGGTTACTACACGCCGGTGGTGCAGGCGCGCTATACCCGGCAGGGCGAGTTCCGTTACCCGCTGTACCGTATGCCGCCCAAAGGCCGTAGCCGTCTGCCCGATCGCGCCGGTATCTATTCTGGCGCTCTCGACGATCGTTACGCGATTGCCTACACCAATTCGCTGATGGACAACTTTATGATGGAAGTCCAGGGCAGCGGCTATGTGGACTTTGGCGACGGCCAACCGTTGATGTTCTTCGGCTACGGGGGCAAAAACGGCCATGCCTACCGCAGCATCGGTAAAGTGCTGATCGATCGCGGCGAAGTCGCCAGGGCAGATATGTCCATGCAGGCGATTCGCCACTGGGCGGAAACCCACAGTGAAGCGGAAGTGCGTGAACTGCTGGAGCAGAACCCGTCCTTCGTCTTCTTCCGCCCAGAAGCTTTTGCGCCGGTGAAAGGGGCAAGCGCTGTTCCGCTGATCGCCAAGGCTTCCGTGGCTTCCGATCGTTCCTTGATCCCCGCCGGCACCACGCTGCTGGCGGAAGTGCCTTTGCTGGACAACCAGGGGAAATTCACGGGAAAATATGAGATGCGCCTGATGGTGGCGCTGGACGTCGGCGGCGCGATTAAAGGGCAGCACTTCGATATTTATCAGGGGATTGGGCCAGAGGCTGGCCACGCGGCGGGTTATTACAACCACTATGGCCGCGTTTGGGTGCTGAAAGGGGCGAATACGGGCACGTTGTTGAGTGCCAACTCGCCGGCATCCGGCGGCGGTTCACTGTTGGTCAACCGCTGAGCACTGCTGTTTCCCTCGGCGATCCCATGTGGGGCTGCGCCCAAAGCCAGGGCCGGATCTTCCGGCCCTTGTCATTTAATCGTTAAGGTAAGTAACGCGTTATGAGTACACCCTATTCGGAAGCCTATCTGCAGCGTTTTGGCGGCACGGCACGTTTATATGGCCAGCAGGCGTTGGCGCTGTTTGCGCAGGCGCATGTGTGCGTGATCGGCATCGGCGGCGTGGGCTCATGGGCTGCGGAGGCGCTGGCGCGCACCGGTATCGGCGCCATCACCCTGATTGATATGGACGATGTGTGCGTAACGAACACTAACCGCCAAATTCATGCGCTGCGCCAGCACGTGGGCCAGTCGAAAACCGAGGTGATGGCGGCGCGTATTCAGGCCATCAACCCCGAGTGCCGTGTGACCTGCGTGGATGATTTTATTACCCCGGATAACGTTGCCGAACTGCTGGCGCAAAACTTCAGCTATGTGATTGACGCCATCGACAGCGTGCGCCCAAAAGCGGCGCTGTTGGCCTATTGCCGCCGTTTTAAGATCCCGGTGGTCACCACCGGCGGTGCGGGCGGGCAGATCGACCCAACGCGCATTGCCGTGGCCGATCTTGCCAAAACCATTCAGGATCCGCTGGCCGCCAAACTGCGCGAGCGCCTGAAGCATGATTTCAACGTGGTGAAAAACAGCAAGGGCCGCCTGGGGATTGACTGCGTGTTCTCCAGCGAACCATTGGTTTACCCGCAACCGGATGGCGCGGTGTGTGCGTCACGCAGCACGGCGGAAGGGCCAAAACGGATGGATTGCAGCGCCGGCTTTGGGGCTGCGACTATGGTGACCGCCACCTTTGGTTTTGTGGCGGTTTCCCACGCGTTGAAGAAAATGCTGGCGAAGGCGGCGCGTCAGGCGTAGCGCGCCGCTGCGGCTTTGACGCCGGCGGCCAGCGCCGCCAACCCGCTGGCCCGGGTGGCGCTAAGCTGAGCGCGCAGCCCCAGGCGATCAAATAACGCCAGGGGATCCTGCGTTAACACTTCAGCGGGGGTTTTGCCTTCGATGGCGGTGAGCAACACCGCCAGCAAACCCCGCACGATACGGCCTTCGCTGTCGCCATAAAAGTGCAGCGTGCCGTCTTCCTGTAGTTGGTGCCCCAGCCATACGCGGTTCTCACAGCCGCTCAGTTCAATATCCGGCGTGCGTAGCGCCTCCGGCAGCGGCGGCAATTGTTTGGCCAACAGGATAACCTGGCGATAGCGATCTTCCCATTGGCGCAGCGGGGCGAACCGGTCGGCCAGCGTCTCTGTGGTTAGGGTATTGCCAAACGGATGAGGGGCGAGCATGGTACCTCCGGTCATGTTAATCGGCCAGCAGCGCGATGGCGTTGATCATGGCGTTGACCAGCGCATCGGCGTCTTCCGGCGTGTTGTACGGGGCGAAGGAGGCGCGCAGCAGACCGTTCACCCCCAGCGCCGCCATCAGCGGTTGGGCGCAGTGCTGGCCGGCGCGTAGCGCAATGCCCTGTTCGGCCAGCAGGGTGACGATATCGCTGTGATGAATCCCGGCGATGTCAAATGCCAGCAGGTTGGCGCCGGGGCTACGGAAGCTGCGAAAACCGGGCAACTGCGCCAGGCGCTGCTGCGTATTCGCCGCCAGTTCGCTGCTGTAGCGTTCGGCTCCGGCCATATCCTGCGTGCGCAACCACTCCAGCGCGGCCGCCAGGCCGATCACGCCGGCAATATTCGGCGTTCCCGCCTCAAAGCAATGTGGGGGCTTTTGCGGGGTGAAGCCGTTAAAGGAAGCCTGAGTGAGCATTTTCCCTCCGCCCTGCCACGGGGCCATCTGCGCCAGCAACTCGCTTTTGCCATACAGCGCGCCGATACCGGTTGGGCCATACAGCTTGTGGCCGGAGAAAGCGTAAAAATCGATATCCAACTGCTGCAGATCCACCGGGCGGTGGACTATCCCCTGCGCGCCGTCGATCACCACCACTGCGCCGGCCATATGGGCAAGGTTGATCGCTTGTGCCAGATCGGGGCAACCGCCGGTGACGTTGGACATCTGCGTCAGCGCCAGCAGGCGGGTTTTTTGGGTCAGTAGCGTTGGCAGTTGCGCCAAATCGGGTAGCAGATCGCCCCCTAGCGGCAGCTTAACCACCCTGGCGCCGGTCTGTTCGGCGACGATCAACCATGGGATCAGGTTGGCATGGTGTTCCGCTTCGCTGACGATGATCTCATCACCCGGCTGCAGGCGTGGGCGGGAGTAGCTTTGCGCCACCAGATTGATCGCCTCGGTGGCGCCGCGCACCCAGACGATGTCTTGCGCTGAAGGGGCATTGAGCCATTCGGCCACCCACTGGCGCGCCAGCTCGAAGCGGGCGGTCAGATCCTGTGCGGCACGGTGTTGGCTACGGTGTACGGTGGCGCCGCTGCTGCAATAGAACTGCTGCGTGGCGTCGATGACAGCTTGCGGCTTCAACGCCGTGGCGGCGCTATCGAGATAGATACCGCTTTGGCGGAGCGCCGGGAACTGGTTACGGAAAAGCGTGGGGTTAAATGGCGACATACCCTGATTATCACTGGCCTGAAGATGGGGTGATCCTGTCCTATTTTGTCTTTTCAGACAAGTTACCCCGAACAATCGGCCCATTTTATGGAAAACTGGTGAAGGTTTGTTATGCTGTTATAGACGGCATGTAGCAGTTTCTTAGATGAATAAGAAGTTTTATAACAGAATTTTTATCTACAAGGAGTGCCAAATGAAGAAAACAGCCGCAGTTATCTCTTCCCTGATGTTGGTGTTTACGCTGGCCGCGTGTTCCAGTAACTATGTTATGCATACCAACGATGGGCGTACCATTGTAGCAGATGGAAAACCCAAGGTAGATGAAGATACCGGGATGATCAGCTACAAAGACGCCAACGGCGTACAGCAGCAAATTAACCGCTCTGAGGTAAAAGAGCTGCTCGAAACCGACCAGTAAACGCCAGGTAAAAAAAAAGCACCGCAAGCTTGCGGTGCTGCAAAAAATCACTATGGACAGACAGGGTAAATGTACAGGAAGTGAAAAAAGTAGCTTGGCTACCATGTCCGAAAAGCCGGACAACTTGCAAACACAACATCACAACCACAGGCCAAAAGTTCATCAGTGCCTTGAACACCCAATCCCTTTTCGTTCCGGCCCAGGAAGTGCCGCCACTATAGGTATTTGCTGGCGTAGCCTCAACGGACAATTTATAATGCCTCGGATAAAAAAAACTAATATTAGCGGTTTCTGCCGACGCCGTAGCGGCGAACGCCTGATGCCGCCTGATTTTTTACGCAGCTTAATCCGATAAATTGGTAAAAAAGCCGATAATTCATGTCAAAACGCTTACCCCCCCTTAACGCGCTGCGGGTCTTTGATGCCGCCGCCCGTCATCTCAGCTTTACCAAAGCCGCTGAAGAACTGTTTGTTACCCAAGCGGCAGTGAGCCATCAGATCAAATCGCTGGAGGATTTTCTGGGGCTCAAACTGTTTCGACGGCGCAACCGGTCACTGTTGCTGACGGAAGAAGGGCAGAGTTACTACCTGGATATCAAAGAGATTTTTTCTTCCATCAACGAGGCCACCCGCAAACTCCAGGCGCGCAGCGCCAAAGGCGCATTGACCGTCAGCGTGCCGCCCAGCTTTGCCATTCAATGGTTGGTGCCGCGTCTTTCGGGCTTTAACTCCGCGTATCCAGGGATCGACGTGCGTATTCAGGCCGTTGACCGCGAAGAGGATAAGCTGGCGGATGACGTTGACGTCGCGATTTTCTACGGGCGTGGCAACTGGCCGGGGCTGCGGGCCGAGCGCCTGTATGCGGAATACCTGCTGCCGGTTTGCTCCCCGGCGCTGCTTGGCGGTGAGCACGCATTAAAATCACCGGGCGATCTGGTTTATCATACCCTGTTGCATGATACTTCGCGCCGTGACTGGCAAACCTACACCCGCCAACTTGGGCTACAGCATATCAATGTGCAGCAGGGGCCGATCTTCAGCCATAGCGCGATGGTGGTGCAGGCGGCGGTGCATGGGCAGGGGGTTGCCCTGGTGAATAATGTGATGGCGCAAACGGAAATGGAGGCAGGGCGCTTGGTCTGCCCGTTCAACGACGTGCTGGTAAGTAAAAATGCCTATTATCTGGTATGCCATGACAGCCAGGCAGAACTGGGTAAAATAGCCGCCTTTCGCCAATGGATACTGACGCGCGCCGCCAGTGAGCAGGAGAAATTTCGTTTCCGCTATGAACAATAAGGCCGGTGGCGGCGCCACCGCCGGTAAAGACCAAAAGGTAAAATAATGATGACGAGTCGTTCCATGTTTATTTTTGCCGCGATCAGCGGTTTTGTTTTTGTCGCTCTGGGGGCGATAGGGGCCCACGTATTAAGTAATACGCTGGGCGCTAATGAAATGGCCTGGATCCATACCGGGCTGGAATATCAGGGCTTTCATACCCTGGCGATTTTGGCATTAGCCGTGGCGATGCAGCGCCGCGTCTGTTTGTGGTTTTACTGGAGCGCCGCGTTGTTGGCGTTGGGCACCGTGCTGTTTAGCGGCAGCCTTTACTGCCTGGCGCTTTCGCACCTGAAGCTCTGGGTTTATGTCACGCCAATCGGGGGCGGGTGCTTCCTGATCGGTTGGATACTGATGTTGATTGGCGCTTTGCGTCAGAGGAAAAAGGCCGAGCGCCATGAATAAGATTGCACTGTACTGCCGCCCGGGCTTTGAAAAAGAGTGCGCGGCGGAGATCACCGATAAAGCCGCACAGCGCGAGGTGTTTGGCTTCGCCAGGGTGAAAGAGAACAGCGGCTATGTGCTGTTCGAATGTTACCAGCCGGAAGATGCCGATCGCCTGGCGCGCGAGCTGCCGTTCCGCGAGATGATTTTCGCCCGCCAGATGATCGTGGTGGGCGAACTGTTGCGCGATCTACCGCCGGAAGATCGCGTTACGCCGATCGTCGGTATGCTGATGGGCGTGGTGGAGCGCGCTGGCGAGCTGCGGGTGGAAGTGCCGGATACCAACGAAAGCAAAGAGCTGATGAAGTTCTGCCGCAAGCTGACGGTGCCGCTGCGCGCGGCGATGCGGCAGGAAAAGGTGCTGATGGCGCGTGAGGACCCAACCCGCCCGGTGGTGCACGTGTTCTTTATTGCGCCGGGCTGCTGCTACGTGGGCTACTCCTACAGCAACAACAATTCGCCGTTCTATATGGGCATCCCACGGTTGAAGTTCCCGGCTGATGCGCCAAGCCGCTCCACGTTGAAGCTGGAAGAGGCGTTTCACGTGTTCATTCCCGCCGATGAGTGGGATGAACGTTTAGGCAGCGGGATGCATGCGGTGGATCTGGGCGCTTGCCCGGGCGGCTGGACGTATCAATTGGTGAAACGCAGCATGATGGTTCATGCGGTGGACAATGGCCCGATGGCGCCCAGCCTGATGGATACCGGGCAAGTGACTCACCACCGCGCCGACGGCTTCAAGTTTGAGCCGACGCGCAGCAACATCTATTGGCTGGTGTGCGATATGGTAGAGAAGCCGGCGCGCGTAACGCAGTTGATGATCGACTGGCTGACCAAAGGCTGGTGCCGCGAGGCGATTTTCAACCTGAAGCTGCCGATGAAAAAGCGCTATGAAGAGGTTTCGCAAAACCTGCAGACGATCCGCGAAGCGCTTGATGCATTTGGTATTAATTCAGAGATTCATGCCCGGCATTTGTATCATGATCGCGAAGAGATCACTGTGCACGTGCGCCGTATCTGGTCGGCGATCCCAGGGCGCCGCGACGAGCGTTAATCTTTTCTTTGCCCCTCACCCTAGCCCTCTCCCACCGGGAGAGGGGACCGTCCGGTGCACAATGAATAGCTAACTCACTCGGGCTGCTCCCTCTCCCTGTGGGAGAGGGCGGGGTGCGGGCTTATCTGTGCACATCAGCAACAACACAGTCTGCCGTCCTCTTACTGCCATAGCCCTGTACTCACTCGGGCTACTCCCTCTCCCGGTGGGAGAGGGTTGGGGTGAGGGGAAGGGCATTATCTTGCCGGCAAGCGCAGTTGCTGCAGGTTGCCGCTGAGCTGAAGATCGGTACGCAGCGTGGCAACCTGCTTGCAGGCGTAGGCCATTTCACGCTGTTGCTCCAGTTTGGTTCGCCACTTCGTTGGCACGCTTGCCAAATCCTGATAAAGCCTGTCGAGATCGCCGGCCTGTTGCAACAGCAACGCGGCGGTTTTGGCGCCAATGCCGGCAACTCCAGGGATCTTGCTGCTGCTTATGCCCGCCAGCCCCCAGAAATCCGGCAGTTGCTGCGGCAGCACGCCAAACTCACGCTGAACAAAAGGCATATCCAACCAGCGTTTCTGAAAATAATCGCGCAGTTGTACGCTGGGCGCCAACAGTTGGCAGTAGCCTTTATCGGTCGAAACAATCGTGACCTGATGGCCGCTTGCGGCCACTTTTGCCGCCAGCGTGGCGGCCAGATCGTCCGCTTCATTCCCAGGCGAATGCCAGCAGGCCACGCCGCTGGCTTCAAAGGCCTGGCGCAGTTGCGGCATCTCTTGCTGCAGGTTTTCCGGCATCGGCGAACGGCCGGCTTTATACTCAGGCAGGCATTGATGGCGCCAGCTGTCGCGGCGATCGTCTTCATCAAATACCGCCACCGCGTGTGTGGGCTGGCTGTGCTGGATGAGCTGTTGCAGCGCATGGCGGCAGGCATCCACGCAGGGGGACCCCTGTACCGCATGAATACGGCGGATCAGGTTCAGGGCGTCAACAATCAGTAAGTGTATAGGCATCGTTAATCGCTGTCGGAGTATTGGCCGGCAACGCCATGATAAGCGTTATTAACGGCGGGCGGCGTTGACCGCCCGCATGCTGGGCTGGAGACAATCAGGCAATGATTTCATAGCAGGGCACATAGGCCGTGCCCGGCAGCTTCATCCGGTGCTGGACGACAAAACCCTGCAGCAGTTGGTCCATTTGCTTCATCATTTGCCGATCGCCATGCAGCTTATAGGGGCCGAATTGTTCAATGGCCTGGATGCCGTTTTCTTTCACGTTGCCCGCCACGATGCCGGAAAACGCGCGGCGCAGCGCCGCCGCCAACTCTTCCGCTGGCTGGGCCGGCGACAGGTTGAGATTAGCCATGTTTTCATGGGTCGGCTCAAACGGCAATTGTAGATCCGGCGCAATGCGCATTGACCAGTTGAAGCTGTAGGCATCACCGGTATTGCGGCGATTTTCTTTAACCAACGGCATGGTGTTACGCATGCGACGCGCAACCTCGGCCGGATCGTCAATGATGATCTGGTAGTGGCGGCGGGCCTGTTCACCCAGCGTATTGCCGATAAACTCATCCAGAACGCGGAAGTAGTCGGCGCTCTCTTTTGGCCCGGTCAGGATCAGCGGCAGCACCTGCTCGCTGTTTTCCGGGTTCATCAAGATCCCCAGCAGATAGAGCAATTCTTCGGCGGTGCCAACGCCGCCCGGGAAGATAATGATGCCGTGCGCAATGCGCACAAAGGCTTCCAGCCGTTTTTCAATATCCGGCATGATTACCAGTTCATTAACCAGCGGGTTAGGCGGCTCGGCGGCGATGATTGAAGGCTCGGTCATGCCGATAAAGCGGCTGTTGCGGTAACGCTGCTGGGCATGGCCCACCGCGGCGCCTTTCATTGGCGCTTCCATCGCACCGGGCCCACAGCCCGTACAGATGTTCAGCTCTCGCAGGCCCAGCTCGCTGCCCACTTTGCGCGCATACAGGTATTCGGTCGGGTTGATGGAGTGGCCGCCCCAACAGACGATCATATTCGGATCTTCATCCAGATGCAGCGTGCGGGCGTTGCGCAGGATAGAGAACACCAGGTTGGTGATGTGCGTGGAGTTTTCCAGGTTTAAATTTTGGAAACGGCCGGCGGCGTTGGCGATCTGACCATGCACAAACAGAATATCACGCAGCACGGCAAACAGATTGGCTTGCAGTGAACGGATGATACGGCCATCGACGAAGGCCTCTTCCGGCGGGTTAATCAGTTCCAGTTTAACGCCGCGTTCACGGCGCAACACGTTGATGTCAAAGTTTTCATAGCGTGACAGCAGTTGCTTGCTGTTATCGGTCTGGCTACCGGAGTTCAATACGGCCAGTGAGCAGTTACGGAACAAACGGTACAGGTCGCTGCTGGCGGTACGCTTGAGCATGTCTACTTCCAACTGCGACAACAAATCCATAGAGCCGAGTGGGCTGATATGTGTAATCAAGATAACTCCTTTGCGCCCTGGCTGGGCATTAGCAATCCATACAGCAGCTTGTTATTGTGTGCGAGCATCGCGCTTGGCGCCAGCGTGCCGGAACGCATTCCACGGCGGCGGAGACTCTGATTTAACCTTACCGCCGTCCCTTGATTTTTACCAATACAACGCAGCGCGTTAGCGCAGTCGTTGAGCAACGGTTGGCTTACTGGCGGGCCAGGCGCCCGGTATTCGGGGTGAATGCGGTATTGCTGCGCCAGGGGTTGATATCCAGCCCGCCGCGGCGCGTGTAGCGCGCGTATACCGATAACTGCTCCGGTTGGCAAAAGCGCAGCACATCATTAAAGATGCGTTCAACGCATTGCTCGTGGAACTCGTTGTGATGGCGGAAAGACACCAGGTAACGCAGCAGTGCTTCTCGATCGATCTGCGGCCCGCGGTATTGGATCTGCACTGAACCCCAGTCCGGCTGATTGGTGATCAGGCAGTTGGATTTCAGCAGGTTGCTGACGAGTGTTTCTTCCACCAGCGGGCCGGTGTTGGCGCCTTGCAGATAGCCGGCGTTGAAGTCATAGTTATCGATAGCGATGTCCTGTTCGTCGATGCATTCCCCCGCCAGCATGGCGATCGGCTGCCCGGCCAGTTGTTCCAGGCGGAACAGGGTGACGCTGACTTCGCCTTGCGCGCAGGCCGCCAGATCGCGCTGCAAGGTGCTGCGCACGGCGTCCCAATTAGCAAAGCGCGTCTGGTTGAAGCTGTTGAGATACAGTTTGAAGCTTTTGGATTCGATCAGGTTGGCGCTGTTGGCGTTCAGGCTGATTTCCCCCACGGCCACCTGTGGTAGGCCTTTATCATTCAGCCAGGAGAGTTCGTACAGCGTCCAGATATCGGCGCCGTGGAAGGGCAGGTTCTGCGGATACAGCCCCAGAGGCTCGCGGTTCAGGCTGCGCGGCACCGGCTGTAGCAGCGTGGCGTCGTACTGATCGTGATAGGCGGTGGGTTTACCGAGTTTCAGGCCAGCGAGTGCCTGATTGTTTTGATATGTGGACATAGATGTCACCTTGGTCCCAGAACGATACAATGGCCGCCAGTTTACCGTATATGGGATAAAATATGGACCATGATGTAGCACAAGCCCTGCGTGAATTTACCCAGCGTTATGTTGCGCTTTGGCAACAGCAGCGCGGGCATGCGCCGGCCAGTAGCGAACTGTACGGCGTGGCCTCGCCTTGCATTGTGGAAAGCCGCGCTGACGATGTGCTGTGGTTGCCGCAGCCGTTCACGCCGGCGACGACGCTGGCCCGGGTGGAAACCGCGCTTGAACTGCGGCTACAGCCGGATATCCATACTTTCTACACGCAGCAATATGCCGGCGATATGACCGCTCAGTTTGGCGAGCAGCACCTGACATTGTTGCAGGTATGGAGTGAGGACGATTTCATTCGCCTGCAGGAAAACCTGATCGGTCACCTGGTGACGCAAAAACGCTTGAAACTCTCACCCACGCTGTTCCTCGCCACCACGTCATCAGAGATGACGGTAGTATCACTTTGCAACCTCAGCGGTAACGTGGTGCTGGAGCAGTTCGGCAGCAGTAAACGCACGCTGTTGGCGGCCTCGCTGGGCAATTTCCTCGACGCGCTGCGGCCAACCCTCTCTGATTAATGACGTTTATAGGTAATGCGGTGTAAGAGATATCTCACATTACGTGTGAGATATCGCTTTTTATTTTTTTCGAAATTTGTTCCAGATCAACATCATCTATTTGTTTATCAATGGGTTGTTTTTGATCTCTTCGTGTTTGTCCCTCATCCGTCCGTTAGCCGCGTTCTCGGTATATTGTGCAACAATGAAAATTAAGCGATCTTAATGTTTATAGGATATATGAACTTGAAACGGATAACGGCAGGCGCCGGGCGTTTTAAGGGCAGCACGAACAAGCCCCGTTCTGGGCAAAAGGCAACCTATCAGGCAAGGGCCTTGCGATTTTCAGGATGAACTCGGGACACCTCCAGGAAGGAGATCGGGAGCCGATAACGGAATATTGGCGGGCCATGAAAGGCTATAAGGAACCACGCTGGGAAGGCGTTCAGGGATTTGCACGGATGTTGGGCCAGGATGGTCATAGGGAAAAGTTTTCAGGGATGAGCAGGGAGCACACTTTGTAGCTGGATGGCTATAAAACGAACTGGGGGCACTGTTAACGCAGTGCCCCTATTTTTTACCCATTCACTGTGTCCGGGAGAATGTGATGAGCGCGCGCGCGGTAGCCAATAATCGAAGGCAATACGCCTTATCCACAGCCAGCACACCGTACCGGTAACCATTCCCATCTAAATTTACTTTCGTCTGTTTCGTTTGTTGTGTTTTTCGTTTGTTTCGAATAATCTGCCATCAATCATTGCTATCAACACTAAATCGTAAAACTGAAACTCATAAACTAAACTTAACTATTTGATACTTAAATGAAAAGCTCAATTCTTGATAGCCTGAGCCTTCCAGCTCAAGGGGAGATTGAGGCAGCTGTTCGTGGACAAAGGGAGCTTGCTGCCTACCTCTCCACGAAAATGGAAACACAAAAAATTTCGATTCAGGACGCAGATAACAACACTCGCCAGATCGAGTTGCCAACGTCTTCATTGACGCTACTTATGTCGATTTTAGGAGAGTTGGCCGTCGGTAACGCGGTTCAGGTTGTTCCTGTGCATGCTGAATTAACAACGCAGGAAGCTGCCAACATCCTGAATGTTTCTCGCCCTCATATGGTGAAACTACTGGAAGATGGGAAGCTACCTTTTCACAAAACAGGTCGCCATCGCCGCGTGCTTTTCGCCGATTTAATGAGGTACAAAGATCAGCGAGATAGCGAAAGCCACAAAGCAATGCAGGTATTGGCAGATCATAGCCAGGAACTTGGATTTTACTGATGACTCCCTCACCTTATCCCGTAGTATTAGATGCTTGCGTACTCTATCCATCTTTACTACGGGATTTATTGATGCATGTGGGACTGACCGGGCTGTATCAACCGAAATGGTCGGCCATTATCGAAGAAGAATGGCAGCGTAATTTGATTAAGGATAGACCTGACTTAAATTCTGACCAAATCAAACAAACTGGGGAGCTTATGAATCGGGCATTGCCTGATGCAATGGTTACAGGTTTCTAGCCGCTCGTTGCCAGTATCGATCTTCCTGATGCTGATGACAGGCATGTTGTTGCTGCCGCCATTTGCAGCAATGCTGAAATCGTCGTTACGTTCAACTTGAAAGATTTCCCACGACAATATCTGAATAATTTCTGCATTGAAGCATTACATCCAGATGATTTTATTACTGATTTGTTCGATTTGAATCAGGCACTTGTTCTGGCGGCCGTAAACAAGCAGCGCCGCAATATGAGAAAGCCGCCGAAATCGGTTGATGAGTATCTTGATGCGTTACTTCGCCAGGCTTTACCACAAACAGTAAAAGAATTGAGTAAATTCCGCGCCCTTATTTAGTCAGCTTGCATTTAAGCACACGGTGACCAAGTAGCCTGCCACCAAAGCTACCGACCAGGCACAGCACACAGGTCCAGAACACGCCCGCAATAAAGAAGCCACTTAAAAACCAGGATGATGCCGTTATGCTGTGTTGCCCCATCCGGGAAATCAGCGCACCTTCCACGGTAGCAAACCACAGGATGGCCGTGGGAGAGGACATTGCGAGCAAGACTCCTTGTCCGAATTCGTGCAGTAGTGAACGGTATTGAGGGGTTTCGTTCACGCTAAGCTCTGCTGCCTTCCGGAAAACTGCAACGAGCATTTTGCCTGCGAACCACAACAGCATCGCGCCGCCCTCAATCCATAAGGCCCAGCGTACGGCTTCATACTGGAGCAATAGGGTCATTCTTGCCAGCGCCAGAAACGCATAGGCTAAATCGCCCACGCAGGTGCCAATTCCCAGCCAGAAACCATGAAAATATCCACGTTGCATGGCCAGCGTAATCATCGCGATATTGGCAATGCCGATATCGAGACACAGCGAAAGGCTCAGTAAAAAACCATTTGAAAACGGGATTATAAAGTGAAGCCTTTGATTTTAAGCATGCCGAGACGTTTACTTAACCATTGCATGCGTAACCGGTATTGGAAGGAATTGCACTGAGTGTATGAAATGATACTGTCTTTTTAGACAACAGGTTATTTCCTTGCCGGAGCCTTACTCATACGCCGTACTACCGGCATTGCCAAAATATGGATCAACCCAATCATGGACATCACCATCAGTCTGGCGCGAAATGAACACCTGGCCGCGCTTCGCATCATTGAGTTAGCGTCGTTTGAGACGCTACGCGCAGGTGGCGCAGTTACAGGGGCTCCTATTGCTGGCAGCATTGATGACTTCAGCCAGTTATGCCATGAAGGACTGCTCTTTGTTGCCTTGGTCCCAGGCGATATCCCGGTAGGATTTGCTGGAGCTTTACTCATTGATAATTGGCTGCACATTTCAGAAGTTGACGTGCACCCGAACTGGCAGCGCCGTGGAATAGGCCGCCGCCTGATGAATACGCTTCTTTCTGCAGGGCAGGCTCGTGGTTTCACCGGTGCTACTTTGACCACCGATCGCTACGTGCTTTTCAACGCGTCTTTTTACGCCTCTCTGGGGTTTAAGATTGTCGAAGGGAAGGGAATTCAACGGCGGCTGAAAGACTTGCTCGATAAAGAAGCCGCATCGGGCATGGATCCGCAACGTCGCGTCGCCATGCAATTGCACTATTAGAAATTATTATTTTCAACGCTGAATCCGCCTATCATATCCGGATAGAGCCCTGAGCCGTAAAATGCCAGCTCAGGGCTAAGCCCATACCTATTAACCAATAGCGCCCAGCGTATCGCCCTGGCTTTGTTTCTTCGGCAGCAGGAACAGCGTGGCGTAAATATCCAGCAGATAAATTGCCGCCAGCAGGCTAATGGCCGCAGTGAAGGAAATCTGGCTGGCCAATGCGCCAATTACCCAAGGCCCCAGGCCGCCGACGCCGCGGCCAAAGTTGAACAGGATATTCTGTGCGGTGGCGCGCGCTTCAACCGGGTAGGTATCGGAGATCAACGCGCCGTAGCCGCCGATCATACCGTTCACGAACAGCCCCATGACCGCGCCGGCAAACAGCATCAGGGTGGGATCGCTAAGCTGGGCGTAGCAAATAACCATCACCACGGCACCAATCTGATAAGCAACGAAAATTTTCCAGCGGGCGAAATGGTCAGCCAGCACGCCAAACAGCCATATGCCGAAGGTCATGCCAATCACCGTGACCGCGGTCCATACCCCAGACTTCGTCAGTGAAAAGCCAAAGTTCTTTGCCAGATAGGTGGGCATCCAGATCATCAGGCCATAGTAGCCGAAGTTCTGCACCGAACAGAGAATGAAAATACCCAGGCTGGCCTTGCTGGTGGCGCTATCTTTAAACAGTAGCCGGATGCGCTGGCCGAAAGACAGCGTGTGGCTGTGGCTTTTCCGCTGGGCAAAGGCTTGGGGTTCCCCCATGGTGCGGCGGATCAGAAACGATGCCAGCGCCGGCAACAGGCCGACCAAGAACATGCCGCGCCAGCCAATGTACGGCAGCAGTAATGGCGTTAAAAAGGCCGCGGCCAATACGCCAAGCTGCCAGCCCATGCCGACGTAGGCGGAAGCGCGGTTGCGTTTTTCCGCGGGCCAGGCTTCGGCGATCAACGCCATGCCGATGCCGAATTCGCCACCCAGGCCGATACCGGCCAGCGTGCGATAGGCAAGCAAATCCCAGTACCCCTGCGCGATGGCACACAGGCCGGTGAAGAGGGAAAACATCAAAATCGTGACGGTGAGAACGCGGATGCGGCCAAAGCGATCGCTAAGATGGCCGAAAATCACGCCGCCGAGCACCGCGCCGATTAACGTCCAGGTAACCAGCGAGCCAGCCTCTGAAGAGGTGAGCTGCAGTTCAGCGGCGATAAGCGGCAGCATAAAGCCAAGGATCAGTAAATCGAAGCCGTCCATGGCATAGCCGCTAACGGAAGCCAGCATCGCCTTGCCGGGTGTTGCATGATGATTACGCTGTGTGTGGTTGGGCATATTTTTTATCTTGTTGTTTATCTGGAGCAGGTATTGTGCCGCCGAGCGCGCTGAGTCTCCATAATAAATTCAGTAGGCTAGGCTGTGTCCCGTAATAGTGCGTGAGTGCCGCTGGCGGTCATTGGGCTGCGCGTCAAGGCGCAAGCCGTGAGGTTTGGCGGGCCCAAATAAACGGCGAGCAACGCAGGAGCGCGGCCCAATGGCCCCAGCCCGGAGGGTCGTGCCCCCAAAGCCCGTCTTCTGCGTTATCGGGCTTGAACATAGGCCCACTATGCCCTGCGCCCGAAGCCTTGATGACGGGCTTTGGACGCAACGACGGCACCACGACCTATTGCGGGACACAGCCTAGCAAGGGTTTGGGCGCACACCGGGAAAATGCTATGCTTTGCCGCCCTTCAGCCAGGCCGCTGAAGATCATGATTTACACAATCGGGAATGCAGATGAGTATAGAAAATCAGGTTCGCCAATGTTTGCTGGCGATTGAGCAGTCAATGCGCGATTTGGCGCTGTGGCAATCGGCGCCGCCGGAGCCTGAGGCTTTCACTAGCGTGGAACCGTTCTGCGTTGACAGCATGCAGGCGGAAGAGTGGCTGCAATGGGTCTTCCTGCCGCGGATGTATGCGCTGCTGGATGCGAACGCGCCGCTGCCCACGCGCTTTGCCATCACGCCTTATTTCGAAGAAGCGCTTAAGCACCGAGAGCCGGTTTGCCTGCCGCTGCTGGTGGTGCTGCAGCGCCTGGACAACATGCTGAATCAAGAATCGCCGTAATGCTGGAGATTCTTTATCAGGATGCGCATCTGGTGGCGGTGAATAAGCCGGCCGGTTGGCTGGTGCATCGCAGTTGGCTGGATCGCCACGAGACGGTTTTTGTGATGCAGACCGTGCGTGACCAGATCGGCCAGCATGTGTTCACCGTGCACCGCCTCGATCGGCCCACCTCCGGCGTGCTGCTGTTGGCGCTCTCCAGCGAGGTGGCGCACCGGTTGTCGCAACAGTTTGAACAGCATCAGGTGCAGAAAACCTATCACGCGGTGGTGCGCGGCTATGTGCATGACGCTGCCACCTTGGATTACCCGCTCACGCAAGAGCGGGATAAAGTCGCCGACAGGTTCGCCAGCGCAGACAAAGCGCCCCAGTCTGCGCTCACGCACTATCGGCCGCTGGCGCGGGTGGAAATGCCGGTCGCGGTGGGCCGCTATGCCAGCGCCCGCTATACGCTGATGGAACTGCGGCCGGAAACTGGGCGCAAACACCAGTTGCGCCGCCATATGGTGCATATCAGGCACCCAATCGTCGGCGACAGCAAGCATGGCGATTTGCGCCAGAACCGGGCGATGGCGCAGCACTTTGGCTGCCGGCGCCTGATGTTGCACGCCAGCCACCTGCGCCTGGCGCACCCAATCAGCGGTGAGCCGCTGCAGATTTCTGCGCGCTGGGATAGCCCGTGGCAGCGGGTGATGTCACAATTTGGCTGGCTGGACGTTATCCCTGAACTTGCCAGGGTTGAGTTTCCCCCGGTAAGCGGTCAGGATACCCCGTAATTTTTATGGATCATCAAGGGAGTTTGAGCGATGGCTCAGGTCGGTATTTTCGTCGGGACGGTTTACGGTAATGCTTTGCTGGTTGCGGAAGAGGCGGAAAACATTCTTAACGAGCAGGGGCATACGGTCAAACTGTTCGAAGAAGGCACGCTGGAAGCCTGGCAATACTATCGCCAGCACTATGCGCTGGTGATCACTTCCACCACCGGGCAGGGCGATCTGCCCGATAATATCGCGCCGCTGTTCGCCGCGATCCGCGATCAGGTTGGCTACCAGCCGGAGTTGCGCTATGGCCTGATTGCATTGGGCGATAGCAGCTACGAGCGTTTCTGCGGCGGCGGGAGGGCGTTTGACGCGCTGTTGCAGGAGCAGGGGGCGACACGGATAGGCGATGTGTTGGAAATTGATGCGGTTGAGCACCCGGAGCCGGAGGCGATCTCCTGCCCATGGGTTGAGCAGTGGAGCACGTTGCTGAAATAACCCGCGGCCGGAGAAGGGTCGGTGCGGATGCGCCGACCCGATGCAACACAGTGTAGGTTATTTCCCGTGCGTCAGTTTGTCCAGATCGGCTTCGATCTCGGCAATCTTGTTGGAAACCACGTTTTCCAGGTGGCGCAGATCGTCAAGAATTTTGCGTTTAAGATCGACGTCCGCCTGTTCGTGCTGGCATAGCTGATCGAGTTCATCGATCACGTAGCGCAGGTTTGGGTTGATTTCGTGGATTTCTTTGTAACCCTGGCTGCTATCCGAAACCACGGTTTTGCGCTGGCGTGGGTATTTGAACTTGACGCTTTTTGCAAAGAACTCGCCTTTATCCTTGCGGAAATAAATTTTGAGAATATCGTTATTGGCCTCTTGGCGAAGTGTATAACGATCGATGTCTTCCGGTTGGTTGATGCCTAAGCTTTTCAGATTATCGTACATAGAGCGCCCCTTTAGATTTTATACCCTTCATACCTGTACGCCGGCCGTGCCTGCCTGTTTGCCGCTCGCCTGCAATCCACGGGGCATACCGCATGTGGTGATTATGGCGTCTGCGCCCGCCCACGGCAGTGATCGCCCGCAGATTGAAGATAAAAAAATAGCGGGTAAAATACCCGCCATTTCATTTTAGTCGATCGTTCTCAATAACTCATTAATGCCGACTTTACTGCGCGTTTTCGCATCCACTTTCTTCACGATAACGGCGCAGTACAGGCTGTAGGTGCCATCTTTGGAAGGCAGGTTGCCGGAAACCACCACGGAGCCGGCAGGAACGCGGCCGTAATGAACTTCACCGGTTTCACGATCGTAAATACGGGTGCTTTGGCCGATAAATACGCCCATGGAGATCACGGAACCTTCTTCCACGATCACACCTTCAACCACTTCGGAACGCGCGCCGATAAAGCAGTTGTCTTCGATGATGGTTGGGTTGGCCTGCAGCGGTTCCAATACGCCGCCGATGCCGACGCCGCCCGACAGGTGAACGTTCTTGCCGATTTGCGCGCATGAGCCGACGGTGGCCCAGGTATCCACCATGGTGCCTTCATCCACGTGAGCGCCGATGTTGACATAAGAAGGCATCAGCACGGTATTGCGGGCGATGAATGCCCCTTTGCGTACGCTGGCCGGCGGCACCACGCGGAAGCCTTCTTTCTGGAAGCGGGCTTCGTCGTAATCGGCGAATTTCATGGGCACTTTATCGTAGAAACGGGTTTCGGCGCCGTCGATGACTTTGTTGTCGCTGATTCGGAAAGAAAGCAGCACGGCCTTTTTCAGCCATTGATGGGTGACCCACTGACCGTTGATTTTTTCAGCCACGCGCAGTGCGCCGCTGTCCAGCAGGGCGATCACCTGGTTTACCGCTTCACGCGTTACCGTGTCTACGTTCGCCGGGGTGATCTCCGCGCGGCGCTCGAAGGCGTTTTCAATAACGTTCTGTAATTGCTGCATTCTGTTTCTTTCCTGATTTTGTTAGCCAAAAGATTACTTGTATCACATTTTTTCGTTCGGGTTGAGCGCCTCGACCAGCCGCTGCGCCAACTTTTTGCGCGTTTCGCCATTCAGCGCCCGGCGATCGCTATCGGCAAGAATGAACAAATCCTCAACCCGTTCGCCGATGGTCGAGATACGTGCGCCGTGCAGCGAAACCCCCAGATCGGCGAACACTTCCGCCACCCGCGCCAGCAGACCGGGCTGATCGAGCGCCACCATTTCCAGGTAGCTGCGGCGATCGGTATGGGTCGGCAAGAAGGTGACCTCGGTCGGCACGCTGAAGTGGCGCAGCTTGGAAGAGGGACGCCGCGTCCGCGGCGGTTGGTATTCCCGCTGCATTAGCGCCTGCTCCAGCGCGAAACGCGTGGCCTCGTGGCGATCCGGCGCCAACGGGCTGCCGTCCGGTTCAAGCACGATGAAGGTATCCATCGCCATTCCGTCGCGGTTGGTAAAGATCTGCGCATCATGCACGCTCAGGTTGCGGCGATCCATCTCCCCGGCCACGGCGGCGAACAGGTACGGTCGGTCCGGGCTCCAGATAAAGATCTCGGTGCCCCCGCGCGTGGCCTGCGGGCTCAATAACACCAGCGGTTTGGTGGAGTCATGGGCCAGCAGATGGCGCGCATGCCAGGCCAGCTGGTTCGGCGAATGCCGCAGGAAGTAATCGGCGCGGCAACGGCTCCAGATGCGGTGCAGCGCCTCTTCGTCGATATTATCCATACGCAATAGCGCCAGCGCCTGCAAGCGGTGGTGGCGCACACGTTCGCGCAGATCCGGGCCGTTTTGCATGCCGCGGCGCAACTGTTTTTCGGTGGCGAAATACAGCTCGCGCAGCAGGCTTTGCTTCCAACTGTTCCACAGGCTTTCGTTGGTGGCGCAGATATCCGCAACCGTCAGGCAAATCAAATAGCGCAGACGGGTTTCGTTTTGTACTTCGTTGCTGAACTGTTGGATAACGGCGGGATCCTGAATATCACGGCGCTGGGCGGTGACCGACATTAACAAGTGGCAACGCACCAGCCAGGCGACCAGTTGGGTTTCGCGCACATTCAGGCCGTGCTGCTGGGCGAATTCCGCTACGTCCTGTGCGCCGAGCAGCGAGTGATCGCCGCCGCGCCCCTTGGCGATATCGTGGAACAGGGCGGCAATCAGCAACAACTCCAAATTCGGCAGCCGCGTGTACAGCTCGACGCACAATGGGTGGCTTGGCCGGTTTTGATTATCGGCGAAGCTTTCGAGCTTTTGCAGCACGCGGATCGTGTGTTCATCCACGGTATAGGCGTGGAACAGATCAAACTGCATCTGGCCGACGATATTGCCCCACTGCGGCATATAGGCCGACAGCACGCTGTGACGGTGCATCGGCACCAGCGCGCGCGATACGGCGCCCGGGTGGCGCAAAATGGCCATAAACAGCTCCCGCGCCTGCGGGATCGTGCACAGCGGCTGTTTCAGGTGGCGGCGGGCATGGCGAAGTTGGCGCACAGTGGTGGAATAGATGCCGGCGATTTCGCGATTGCGCACCATCACGTAGAACATACGGATGATGGCTTCCGGCTGGCGGATAAACAGCGTTTCGTCGCGCAGATCGATCAGGTTGCCGCGCAGTTGGAAATCCTCGTCCAGCGGCCGCGGCTTCTCGGTGGCGTCGAGGGCCAGAATCGCTTCGTCGAACAACTGCAACAGCATGTGATTAAGCTCGCCGACGCGGCGCGTCATGCGGTAGAAGTCTTTCATCATGCGCTCAACGGGCTGGTTGCCTTCGCCTTCGTAGCACAAGAGCTGGGCCACGCTCAGTTGGCGATCGAACAGCAACCGGTTATCGTAGCGTGGCAGCACCAGGTGCAGAGCAAAGCGAATGCGCCACAGGAAGCTCTGGCATTCATTGAGTTCGTTACGTTCGGCTTGCGTCAGAAAACCGAAGCCGACCATTTCGTCAAGCGAGGTGGCGCCGAAGTGACGCCGGGCGACCCATAGCAGGGTATGGATGTCGCGCAGGCCACCGGGGCTGCTTTTGATGTCCGGCTCCAGGTTGTAGCTGGTGCCGTGGTAGCGTTGGTGGCGTTCGTGCTGCTCCGCCACTTTGGCCGGGAAGAACTTGGACGAGGGCCAGAAGCCGTCGCTGAAGATGTGTTTTTGCAGTTGCAAAAACAGCGCCACGTCGCCGCAGATCATGCGGGATTCGATCAGGTTGGTGGCGATGGTCAGATCCGCCAGCCCTTCCAGCAGGCACTCTTCCAGCGTACGCACGCTGTGGCCGACTTCCAGCTTCAAATCCCACATCAGGGTGATGAATTTGCCCACCCGCGCCGCTTGCTGGTCGCTTAAACGTTGTTGGCTCAGCACCAACACATCAATATCGGAAAGCGGGTGCAGTTCGCCGCGGCCGTAGCCGCCCACCGCCACCAGTGCGGTGGCCGGGATATCCTCAAAACCGTAGAACAACCACAGCCGCCGCAACAGCCGATCGATAAACTCGCAGCGTGCGGCCACCAGGCTTTCCACGCTGGCGCCGGCGTTGAAAGCTGCGGCCAGCCAAAGCTGGAATTGCTCAAGGCGCTGTTTCAGCGCAATGCAATTAATTTCCTCATCGCCATAGGCGTTGGGATATTCCGGCTGCTTCGGTATGGCCTGTGAGGGGATGGCCGGCGCGGCCTGTTGGCGAAAATTTTCAGACATAGTAGTAAGCAGCCCATAAAAAAGCCGGTTATACCACCGCCGTTGTTTCAGCCGCCGCCAGTGCGGGGCAGAGCCAACGCTCAGATATAAAGCCGGCTTATCACAAGAAACGGCGGCAGCGGGCCGCCTTTTCTTTATTGTTCGTGCGTAATGATGTTGGGGATAGTTTCATCCTTGCGCAACGTCATTATCTCGCAGCCGTTATCGGTAACCACAATAGTATGCTCGTACTGCGCCGACAAGCTGCGATCCTTGGTTTTTACCGTCCAGCCGTCTTTCATGGTGCGGATGCGGTAGTCACCGGCGTTGACCATCGGCTCGATGGTGAATGCCATGCCCGGTTGCAGTACCACGCCGCCGTCATCGGCGTCATAGTGCAGCACCTGCGGCTCTTCGTGGAACCCTTCGCCGATGCCATGGCCGCAATATTCACGCACCACGGAGAATTTTTCCGCTTCAACGAATTGCTGAATGGCTTTACCCAGTGAGCGCAGGCGGATGCCCGGTTTCACCATTTTCAGCCCCAGATACAGGCTCTCTTGCGTTATGCGGCAGAGCCGCTCACCCAGAATGGTGGGTTTGCCGACGATGAACATCGTGGACGTATCACCATGGAAACCGTCTTTGATGACCGTCACATCAATGTTGATGATGTCGCCGTCTTTCAACACTTTTTCATCGCTGGGGATACCGTGGCAGACGACTTCGTTAACGGAGATGCACACTGACTTGGGAAAACCGTGGTAACCAAGGCAAGCAGAGACCGCGTGCTGTTCGTTAACAATGTGGTTGTGGCAGATACGGTCGAGTTCGCCGGTGGTGACGCCGGGTTTTACGTATGGCCCAACGATTTCCAGCACTTCGGCGGCCAGGCGGCCGGCTACGCGCATTTTCTGGATGTCTTCTGATGATTTAATTGAAATTGCCATGAAAGTTGTCCGCAAGGGTCTGTATTATCGACAATGAGAAGCAGTACCCTATGGTACCAGCCCAGCCGGGCCGCTGCCAAATTTCATTTCTTTCCATGGCCGGCGGGAACCGGGCGAAAGCGTGAGCCATCGGGGGCCTGGCCGTGATGAAATCGCCGCTGAAAGCGCAACAAAAGTTGGAGTCGCGGGCGGGTTTATGGTATAAAGCGCGCCGGCAGATCCATTGATGTTGCTCTTCATGGCAACGCCGGTTCTGGCCGAAAATACTGAACTGCACTCACATTGTGTAAATAACACACACGTATCGGCACATGCGCCGGGGTGCCTGAAAGCGGTCTGCGCTTTTTGGGTCGGCGTTATGGGATACGTGGAGGCATAACCCCAATTAATCTATAGAGGTTTTAATCATGGCAACTGTTTCCATGCGCGATATGCTCAAGGCCGGTGTTCACTTCGGTCACCAGACCCGTTACTGGAACCCGAAAATGAAACCTTTCATCTTCGGTTCTCGCAACAAAGTTCACATCATCAACCTTGAGAAAACCGTACCAATGTTCAACGAAGCGCTGGCTGAATTGAGCAAGATCTCTTCCCGTAAAGGCAAGATCCTGTTTGTTGGTACCAAACGCGCAGCTAGCGAAGCGGTAAAAGAAGCTGCAACCAACTGCGATCAGTTCTTCGTGAACCACCGTTGGCTGGGCGGCATGCTGACCAACTGGAAAACCGTTCGTCAGTCCATCAAGCGTTTGAAAGATCTGGAAACTCAGTCTCAAGACGGCACCTTTGACAAGCTGACCAAGAAAGAGGCGCTGATGCGTACTCGCGAACTGGACAAGCTGGAAAACTCCCTGGGTGGTATCAAAGACATGGGTGGCCTGCCAGACGCTCTGTTTGTTATCGATGCCGATCACGAACACATCGCGATCAAAGAAGCCAACAACCTGGGTATCCCGGTATTCTCTATCGTTGATACCAACTCTGATCCGGACGGCGTTGACTTCATCATCCCTGGTAACGACGACGCAATCCGTGCAGTAAGCCTGTACCTGACCGCCGTTGCTGCCGCTGTACGTGAAGGTCGTTCTCAAGATCTGGCCGTTCAGGCGGAAGAAGGCTTCGTAGAAGCTGAATAATAAGGCAAGCTCGCAACCCGAGCCCTTATTAACCAGGTATTGACATATGTTGGTTAGGGGGGCCTGAAAGGCCCCCTTTGCTTATCTGAATGAGAACCATGCCCGATAACTTTCATGTTGCGGCAACGCGGTATGAAAGATGAAGGGCTATCTCCGTGCGAGATAACCGAGGAAAATAAAATGGCTGATATTACCGCTGCCCTGGTAAAAGAACTGCGTGAACGTACTGGCGCAGGCATGATGGAATGTAAGAAAGCGCTGGTTGAAGCTAACGGCGACATCGAACTGGCCATCGACAACATGCGTAAATCCGGCCAGGCTAAGGCTGCCAAGAAAGCAGGCCGTGTGGCTGCTGAAGGCATCATCCTGACCAAAATCGACGGTAACTACGCGGTTATCGTTGAACTGAACTGCGAAACCGACTTCGTGGCTAAAGATGCTGGCTTCAAAGCCTTCGGCGAAGAAGTGATCAACGCTGCCCTGGCTGGCCGCATCACCGACATCGAAGCGCTGAAAGCGCAATTCGAAGATCAGCGTACCGCGCTGGTGGCTAAAATTGGTGAAAACATCAATATCCGCCGCGTTGCCGCGCTGGAAGGCGATGTGCTGGGTTCTTACCTGCACGGCGCACGTATCGGTGTTCTGGTTGCTGCAACCGGCGCTGACGAAGAACTGGTTAAGCATATCGCGATGCACATCGCGGCAAGCAAACCAGAATACGTGAAGCCTGAAGACGTTCCTGCTGAAGTGGTTGAACGTGAACACCAGATTCAGCTGGATATCGCCATGCAGTCTGGCAAGCCACGCGAAATCGCAGAAAAAATGGTTGAAGGCCGTATGCGTAAGTTCACCGGCGAAGTTTCTCTGGCCGGCCAGCACTTCGTTATGGACCCAAGCAAAACCGTTGCTCAGCTGCTGAAAGAACACAACGCTGACGTGAAAGGTTTCATCCGCTTTGAAGTGGGTGAAGGCATCGAGAAAGTTGAAACTGACTTTGCTGCTGAAGTTGCAGCAATGAGCAAACAGTCTTAATGCCTGTAAACGGAACCGCCGGTCAGGCGGTTCCGTTTTATCCAGCCAGAAATCGCCGACGATGACCCCTGTCGCGCTATACTCAGACAGGCGCTGCTTGTCGGCTAAAATCCCCAATACTATTACTGCTTCTTAGGACAAAACACCATGGCAACCAATGCAAAACCCGTATATCAGCGTATCCTGCTCAAACTGAGCGGCGAAGCCCTGCAAGGTGCAGAAGGCTTTGGTATCGATGCTAGCATTTTGGATCGCATGGCTCAGGAAGTGAAAGAGCTGGTCGAACTGGGCATTCAGGTCGGTGTAGTGATTGGCGGTGGCAACTTGTTCCGCGGTGCGGGCCTGGCGCAAGCCGGCATGAATCGCGTAGTAGGCGACCATATGGGGATGCTGGCGACCGTAATGAACGGTCTGGCGATGCGTGATGCGCTGCACCGCGCCTATGTGAACGCCCGTCTTATGTCGGCAATCCCGCTTAATGGCGTGTGCGACAACTACAGCTGGGCAGAGGCGATCAGCCTGCTGCGCAACAACCGCGTAGTGATTTTTTCCGCCGGCACCGGTAACCCGTTCTTCACCACCGATTCCGCCGCTTGCCTGCGTGGGATTGAAATTGAAGCGGACGTAGTATTGAAAGCGACTAAAGTGGATGGTGTATACTCTGCTGACCCGGTGAAAAATCCGGATGCAACGCTTTATGAACAATTAACCTATCAGGACGTGCTGGAACGCGAGCTGAAAGTGATGGACCTGGCGGCGTTTACGCTGGCCCGGGATCATGGCCTGCCGATCCGCGTATTCAATATGAACAAGCCTGGCGCGCTGCGCCGCGTGGTGATGGGTGAAAACGAAGGTACTCTGATCAGCAAGTGATTGCCGATCGCATGATTTTAATGAGCGGGAACGGCAGCGCCCGGTGCGCGATGTTCTGTTCACGCTTTTGAGTCTATGCCAGGCCAAACGGCACGCGGGATAGGCGCCAAGTGAAACGCACGGGCTGTAATGCGTTATGGCCTGCCAAGTAACCAGCTTCCAAGGGTTCGCAACGTGATCAACGACATCAGAAAAGATGCGCAAGCACGCATGGAAAAAAGCGTCGAAGCATTTAAAAACCAAATCAGCAAAATTCGCACCGGCCGTGCTTCTCCAAGCATTCTGGACGGCATCATGGTGGAATACTATGGCGTTGCTACGCCGCTGCGCCAACTGGCTAACGTGACGGTTGAAGACTCCCGCACGCTGAAAATCAACGTGTTCGACCGCTCCCTGAGCCAGGCCGTTGAAAAAGCCATCATGACATCCGATCTGGGCCTGAACCCATCCTCTGCCGGTTCTGACATTCGTGTTCCGCTGCCGCCGCTGACGGAAGAGCGCCGTAAGGATCTGATCAAAGTGGTGCGTGGTGAGGCTGAGCAAGGCCGTGTGGCCGTGCGCAACGTGCGTCGCGATGCCAACGACAAAGTGAAAGCGCTGCTGAAGGATAAAGAGATCAGCGAAGACGAAGAGCGCCGTTCACAAGATGATATTCAGAAACTGACCGACGTCTACATCAAGCAGGTTGATGCCGCCCTGGCGGACAAAGAAAAAGAGTTGATGGATTTCTAATCAGCACTTAGCGGTTATCAAGCGTCGCCTGTGCGGCGCTTTGTTTTTTATGAAGCAGATCCCGTTTCACCGTACTGAAAGATCATAGACAAGCGGTAGCGAAGGTTTCAAACTGGTGCACCTCCGATCTGATTCAGACGGTTATTCAGAGCGAACTCATGAAGCAACTGACTATTCTGGGCTCCACCGGCTCTGTGGGCACCAGCACCCTGGCCGTGGTCAGGGAAAACCCCGAGCGTTTCGCGATTAAGGCCCTGGTGGCCGGGCGTAATGTCGCGGTAATGGCTCGTCAATGCATGGAATTTCGGCCGGACTACGCGGCCATGGCGGACGAAGGCGCCGCGCGCGAACTGCGTGCCGTGCTGGCGGAAAACGGTGTGAAAACCGAGGTGTTGGCCGGGGAACAGTCTGCCTGTGAACTGGCCGCGCTGAGTGGCGTTGATCAGGTGACGGCGGCTATTGTGGGCGCAGCCGGCCTGCTGCCGACTATGGCGGCGGTGCGCGCGGGCAAGCAGGTATTGCTGGCCAATAAGGAATCCCTGGTGACCTGCGGCCGTTTGTTTATGGATGCGGTGCAAAAGAGTAAAGCGCAACTGCTGCCGTTGGATAGCGAACATAACGCGATTTTTCAGAGTTTGCCCGAGAGCATTCAGCGCCAGTTGGGATATGCTTCTTTGCAGGATCATGGGATTTCACGCATCGTACTGACCGGCTCTGGCGGGCCGTTCCGCACGACGCCGCCAGAACAACTGGCGGACGTGACGCCGGATCAGGCCTGCGCCCACCCCAATTGGTCGATGGGGCGCAAGATATCGGTCGATTCCGCCACCATGATGAACAAAGGTCTGGAATATATTGAAGCCCGCTGGTTATTTAATGCCTCGGCTGAGCAAATGGAAGTGATTTTGCACCCGCAGTCGGTGATTCACTCGATGGTGCGCTATGTTGACGGCAGCGTGATCGCGCAGTTAGGCACGCCGGACATGCGTACGCCGATCGCGCATGCAATGGCCTATCCGCAGCGCGTCAGCTCGGGCGTGGCGGCGTTGGATTTCTGCCGCATGGGAGCGCTGAGCTTCTCTGAGCCCGATCCCAAACGCTACCCTTGCCTGTATCTGGCGATCGAGGCTTGCGATGCCGGCCAGGCGGCGACCACCACGCTCAACGCCGCCAATGAAATCGCGGTCGCGGCGTTTTTGCAGCATCAAATCCGCTTTAGCGATATTGCATCGGTTAACCGCCGCGTGGTTGAGCAACTGGCGCTGCCGGAACCGGCCAGCATCGACGAAGTTCTGGCGATCGATCGCCAGGCACGCGAAACCGCTGCCGGCATGGTGGCGGCTCTGCGTAATTAGCGTTCGATATTTCCTGATTTTTGGCGGTTAATAGTGTGGCTGAAGTGGGGTTGTTTGTTCGTGTCCTGCTGAGGTGATATAGTCTGCGCCACCTGTCAGCGGATATACCGTTGAATAATGGCCGGTCTGGCGATGTCGCCAGGCGATTTCCGGGGGCTTTCTGGGGCATTGGCGGGCAGACTAAAAAGCCGTGTCGGGCACGCGGCTTTTTTTGCGCGCGCAAGGGCTCTTTATTCCGGGAAGGCTGTTGTATTTCTATTGAGGAAATAAGTACGAGTTATGTCGTCCGCAAATCAACAAGAGGCTAATCCGTCCGCACCTGGGCCACGTCATGTCGCTATTATCATGGATGGTAACGGGCGTTGGGCTAAACGTCAGGGTAAATTACGTGTCTTCGGTCATAAAGCAGGAGTGAAATCCGTGCGTCGGGCGGTCAGTTTCGCTGCCAGCCACCATTTGGATGCGCTCACGCTTTATGCCTTCAGCAGCGAGAACTGGAATCGTCCGGCTCAAGAAGTCTCTGCATTGATGGAACTGTTTGTCCGTGCGTTGGACAGCGAAGTAAAAAGCCTTCATAAACATAATGTCCGGTTGCGTGTTATCGGCGATACCAGCCGTTTCAGCGAGCGGCTGCAAGAGCGGATCCGCCGTTCTGAACAGCTGACGGAAAATAACGATGGGCTAACGCTGAATATCGCTGCGAATTATGGCGGCCGTTGGGATATCATTCAGGGTGTCAGGCAACTGGCTGAGCAGGTGCAGGAAGGCATGCTGCGCCCGTCCCAAATCAGTGAGCGTTTACTGAGCGAAAAAATTTGTATGAGCGATTTGGCGCCAGTGGATCTGGTGATCCGCACCGGTGGCGAGCATCGCATCAGTAATTTCCTGCTGTGGCAGATTGCGTATGCTGAACTGTATTTTACCGATGTGCTCTGGCCCGATTTTGATGAACTTGTCTTTGAAGGTGCGCTGAATGCGTTTGCACAACGTGAGCGTCGCTTCGGGGGAACAACACCTATCGGCACCCATGTGTCCTAGGGGGAACTTTTGCTGAAGTATCGCCTCATTACCGCTCTGATTTTAATACCGGTTGTTATTGCGGCTTTGTTCTTGCTGCCGCCGCTTGGCTTTACGCTGGTCACGCTCGCGGTGTGCATGTTGGCCGCCTGGGAGTGGGGGCCGCTGGCCGGCTTCGCTTCCCGTTCCCAGCGCATTTGGCTGGCCGTGTTGTGCGGCCTGCTGTTGGCGCTGATGGTGCTGAGCATTCCTGCTTATCAACATTCCGTCCATTTGCTGCAGATAGGCGGCTCGCTATGGCTGTCGCTGGCCTGGTGGCTGGCCGCATTGTTACTGGTGCTGTTTTACCCTGGCTCTGCCGGCATGTGGCGCAATTCGCGCTCGCTGCGCCTGATTTTCGGCCTGTTGACCATCGTGCCGTTCTTTTGGGGCATGTTGGCGCTGCGCCAATATGATTATGCCCAAAACCCGTTTACCGGCGCCTGGTGGCTGCTGTACGTGATGCTATTGGTGTGGGGCGCGGATTCCGGCGCCTATATGTTTGGCAAGCTGTTCGGTAAACACAAGCTGGCGCCGAAGGTTTCGCCAGGCAAGACTTGGGAAGGGCTGATTGGCGGTTTGGTTACCTCGGCGGTAATTTCCTGGCTGTTTGGCCGTTATGCGCCGCTGAGCGTGGTGCCAGTGACGCTGCTTGTCTGTTCGGTGATCGCCGCGCTGGCCTCGGTGCTGGGCGATCTGACGGAAAGCATGTTCAAACGCGAAGCGGGTATCAAAGACAGCGGTAGCCTGATACCTGGGCACGGCGGGATACTGGATCGTATCGATAGCCTAACTGCGGCAGTGCCTGTATTTGCTTGCCTGATGCTGTTAGTGTTTTAATCCGTCAGTAGCGGCGAAGTGGAGATAGAATGGTCAGTGTGCTCTGGAACCTGGTAGCGTTTATTATTGCTCTCGGTGTGTTGATCACTGTGCATGAGTTTGGGCACTTTTGGGTGGCTCGCCGCTGCGGTGTCTACGTTGAACGCTTTTCAATCGGTTTTGGCCGCGCGCTATGGCGGCGCACCGATCGGCAGGGCACAGAATATGTGATTGCGCTCATCCCGCTGGGCGGCTACGTCAAAATGTTGGATGAACGCGTTGATACGGTGGCTCCGGAGCGGCGCCATAGTGCCTTCAACAACAAGACCGTCTGGCAGCGTGCGGCGATCGTCAGCGCCGGGCCTGTCGCCAACTTTCTGTTCGCCATTCTTGCTTACTGGCTGGTGTTCATCATCGGTGTGCCCAGCTACCGCCCCGTGATCGGTGAAATATCGCCGCAATCCATCGCCGAGCAGGCGCAAATTTCTCCTGGAATGGAACTAAAGTCCGTTGACGGTATCGAAACGCCTGATTGGGAATCTGTTCGTTTGGCCCTGGTCGGTAAAATCGGCGATGCGCAAAGCGATGTGGGTATCGCGCCGTTTGGCAGTTCGCAAGTGGTGCATAAAACGCTGGATTTGCGCGATTGGCACTTTGAACCGGACCAGCAGGATCCCGTGGTATCGCTGGGTATTATTCCACGCGGTCCACAGATAGAATCGGTACTGGCTGAAGTACAAACCGGGTCGGCGGCGCAAAAGGCGGGTTTGCAAGCTGGGGACAGGATCGTTAAAGTCGATGGGCAACTGTTGGGGCGTTGGCAAACGCTGGTGAAGCGAATCCACGACGGCCCGGGGCAAGCGCTGGCTTTAGAGATTGAAAGAAACGGCGCCCCCTTGTCTTTAACGCTGATTCCGGATACAAAGCCGGTGGGCAAAGGCAAGGTGGTTGGATTTGCCGGTATAATTCCGAAAGTGTTGCCGCTGCCGGATGAGTACAAAACGATTCGTCAGTATGGGCCGTTCCAGGCGCTGTATCAGGCCGGGGACAAAACCTGGCAACTGATGCGGCTTACGGTCAGCATGCTGGGTAAATTAATAACCGGTGATGTAAAGCTGGATAACCTAAGCGGCCCTATCTCTATTGCACAGGGAGCAGGGGCGTCAGCCGGGGTCGGGTTTGTGTACTACATGATGTTTCTGGCGTTGATTAGCGTCAACCTCGGGATCATCAACCTGTTCCCCTTGCCGGTATTAGATGGTGGGCATCTTCTCTTCTTGGCGATAGAAAAGCTGAAGGGAGGGCCGGTTTCTGAGCGAGTGCAGGACTACAGCTACCGCATTGGATCGATCGTGCTGGTGTTGCTGATGGGGCTTGCGCTTTTCAATGATTTTTCTCGCCTTTAGGGGCGGGGACAGGTTAGGAAGAACGCATAACAACGATGGCGATGAAAAAGTTGCTCATAGCGTCGCTGCTGTTTGGCAGCGCCACCGTATACGGTGCAGACGGGTTCGTAGTGAGAGATATTCATTTCGAAGGCCTGCAACGGGTTGCCGTCGGTGCGGCGTTACTCAATATGCCGGTTCGCGTAGGCGATACCGTCACTGACGATGACATCAGTAATACCATCCGCGCGTTGTTTGCCACGGGCAACTTCGAGGACGTCCGCGTCCTGCGTGATGGGAATACGCTGATCGTCCAGGTGAAAGAGCGCCCAACCATTGCCAGCATCACCTTCTCCGGCAACAAATCGGTGAAAGATGACATGCTCAAGCAAAACCTGGAAGCCTCCGGCGTCCGGGTGGGGGAAGCACTCGATCGCACCACGATTTCCAGCATTGAAAAAGGCCTGGAAGACTTCTACTACAGCGTCGGTAAGTACAGCGCCTCGGTGAAAGCCGTGGTTACGCCGTTGCCGCGCAACCGTGTCGATCTTAAACTTGTCTTCACGGAAGGGGTTTCCGCCAAGATTCAACAAATCAATATCGTGGGGAATCATGCCTTCACCAACGATGAGCTGATTTCCCGCTTCCAACTGCGTGATGAAGTGCCGTGGTGGAACGTTGTCGGCGATCGTAAATACCAGAAACAGAAACTGGCAGGGGATCTTGAAGTCCTGCGCAGCTTCTACCTGGATCGCGGCTATGCGCGTTTCAATATCGATTCGACGCAGGTCAGCCTGACGCCGGATAAAAAAGGCATCTATATCACCATCAATATCACCGAAGGCGAACAGTACAAACTGTCCGATGTAGTGGTGAACGGCAGCCTGGCCGGCCACTCGGCGGAAGTGACGCAGCTGACCAAAATCGAGCCGGGCGAGCTGTATAACGGCAGCAAAGTGACCAAGATGGAAGACAACATCAAGAAGATGTTTGGCCGTTATGGTTATGCTTACCCGCGCGTACAGACCCAGCCGGAAATCAACGACGCGGATAAAACCGTCAAGCTGCACGTCAACGTTGATGCCGGCAACCGTTTCTATGTGCGCCGGATCAAGTTCGAAGGCAACGACACCAGTAAAGACTCGGTGCTGCGTCGCGAAATGCGTCAGATGGAAGGCGCATGGTTGGGTAACGATCAGGTTGAGCAGGGTAAAGAGCGTTTGAACCGCCTGGGCTACTTTGAAACCGTTGATGTTGAAACCCAGCGCGTTCCCGGCACCGCCGATCAGGTGGACGTGACCTACAAGGTGAAAGAGCGCAATACCGGTACCTTGAACTTCGGTATCGGTTACGGTACGGAAAGCGGCGTCAGCTTCCAGGCGGGCGTTCAGCAGGATAACTGGCTAGGTACCGGCTATTCTGTCGGGATCAGCGGCACCAAGAACGACTACCAGACGTATTCCGAACTGTCGGTAACCAACCCCTACTTCACCGTTGACGGTGTCAGTCTGGGTGGCCGCATCTTCTACAACAGCTTTAAAGCATACGACGCCGATCTGTCGGACTATACCAACAAGAGCTACGGCCTTGACGGCACGTTGGGCTTCCCAATCAACGAGTTCAACTCGTTGCGCGCCGGCCTGGGCTACGTGCATAACTCGTTGTCGGATATGCAGCCGCAGATCGCCATGTGGCGTTACCTGGAGTCCGTGGGCCAGAATCCAAACGACACCGATCGCGCCAGCTACAAGGCTGACGACTTTACGCTGAACCTGGGTTGGACCTATAACAACCTTGACCGCGGCTACTTCCCAACCGCCGGTAACCGCACCACGCTGAACGGTAAGGTGACGATCCCAGGCTCTGACAACTCCTACTACAAGCTGACGTTAGACAGCGTGCAGTATGTGCCGATCAACGAAGATCGCACTTGGGTGCTGTTGGGCCGTGGCCGCTTGGGCTACGCCGACGGGCTAGGCGGCAAAGAGATGCCGTTCTATGAAAACTTCTATGCCGGTGGCTCCAGTACCGTACGTGGCTTCCAGTCCAATACCATCGGGCCGAAAGCGGTATACTACAATTCCAATTCGTACAGTTGCTCCGGCAGCACCACGATCTGTAACTCTGACGATGCGGTGGGCGGTAACGCCATGGCGGTTGCCAGCATGGAATTGATTACGCCAACGCCGTTCATCAGTGAAAAATACGCCAACTCTGTGCGTACCTCGCTGTTTGTCGACGCCGGTACCGTGTGGGACACCAAGTGGCAGAACACCGATCTGACGCGGATGTATGATATTCCGGATTACAGCAAGGCGGGCAATATCCGCGTTTCTGCCGGTATCGCGCTGCAGTGGATGTCGCCGTTGGGGCCGCTGGTGTTCTCGTACGCCGATCCTATCAAGAAATATGATGGCGATAAGTCAGAGCAGTTCCAGTTTAACATCGGCAAGACCTGGTAACGGGCCGGTTCCTCTTTGAGGGGCGCCGATGACAGGTTGCAGGAAAGCCTTCTGCAACCTGTAGAACGAAGGTATAAGCAGTAGCTGAGCATCACATTGCCGGGCCTTGCCCTGCCAGAGAGGGATAATTCTCATTGTCTGGCGGAATGTGTCTGGCAAATTGTGTACTTCAAAGTGTCGTATGACACATATGGGTGATGGTAAGGAGTTTATAGTGAAAAAGTGGTTGTGTGCCGCAGGCCTCGGTTTAGCAATGGCTGCTTCGGCTGGCGTTCAGGCTGCAGATAAAATCGCTGTAGTGAACGTAGCCAGCATTTTCCAGCAATTACCGGCACGTGACACCGTGGCTAAGCAGTTGGAAAATGAGTTCAAAGGCCGTGCGGGCGAACTCCAGAACATGGAGCGCAGCTTGCAGACCAAAATGCAGAAGCTGCAGCGCGATGGTTCTACCATGAAAGCCAGCGAACGTACCAAACTGGAAAAAGACGTGATGGCGCAGCGCGAGCAGTTCTCTCAGAAAGCCCAGGCTTTCGAGCAGGACAACCGTCGCCGCCAGATGGAAGAACGTAACAAAATCCTGAGCCGTATTCAGGACGCGGTGAAATCTGTCGCCAGCAAAGAAGGCTATGACGTGGTGATCGACGCCAACGCCGTTGCTTACGCAGGAACGTCTAAAGATATTACTGCTGACGTGCTGAAACAGGTTAAATAAGACATGCCTTCAATTCGACTGGCTGATTTAGCACAGCGGTTGGATGCACAATTGCACGGTGATGGCGATATCGTCATCACCGGCATTGCTTCTATGCATTCGGCACAGGCTGGCCAAATCACGTTTTTGTCAAACAGCCGTTATCAAGAACAACTGGCGGTCTGCCAGGCGAGCGCTATCGTGCTTACCGAGGCGGATTTACCGCACTGCAAGTGTGCGGCGCTGGTAGTGAAAAATCCCTACCTCACCTACGCGCGTATGGCGCAGTTGATGGATACCACGCCTTCACCGGCGCAGGACATCGCGCCAAGCGCCGTGATCGCCGCCGATGCCCAACTGGGGCAGAATGTTGCTGTCGGCGCGAACGCGGTTATCGAATCGGGCGCGGTGCTGGGTGATAACGTTGTTATCGGCCCCGGTTGCTTTGTTGGGCAACGCGCGCGCATTGGCGCGGGGTCTCGCCTGTGGGCGAATGTTACGGTTTATCATGAAGTTGAGATTGGCCAGCACTGCCTGATCCAATCCGGTACGGTGATCGGCGCCGATGGCTTTGGCTATGCCAATGCCAATGAACGCGGCAACTGGGTCAAAATCCCGCAGTTGGGGACAGTGATTATTGGCGATCGCGTGGAAATCGGCGCCTGTACCACCATTGACCGCGGCGCGCTGGATAACACCGTGATTGGGAATGGTGTTATCATCGACAACCAGTGCCAGATTGCGCACAACGTGGTGATTGGTGAGAATACCGCCGTTGCCGGTGGTGTGATCATGGCGGGTAGCCTGAAAATCGGTCGTTACTGCCAAATCGGCGGCGCCAGTGTGATCAATGGTCATATGGAGATTGCCGATCAGGTTGTGGTGACCGGCATGGGAATGGTTATGCGACCAATCACCGAACCTGGGGTATACTCTTCGGGGATTCCGCTCCAACCCAACAAAGTTTGGCGTAAAACCGCCGCGTTGGTGATGAATATCGATGAGATTAGCAAGCGCTTAAAAGCTGTCGAACGAAAAGTCGGAAAAGACTAGTCACTACCGCCCGTCATTCTGGGTAAAACGAATGCGTTGGCCGCGAGGCCAGGAACCGGTTCAAACAGGCCATTTACCAGCCATTTGGACAGGGGCCGAGTTGAGACATGCTGGCATCTGGCAGCCTTGTTAACACTCACTCTGGTGAGCGATACGGATAAAATTTGCGTACCTTGCGTGCGTTCCCGGTTTTTCCGCGCTCGCCAAGCCTACACTGTCTGCGATAATAACGCCGATTGAACAGGTTCCCCAAGCGTATTGCGTTGTTAATTTGCGGCCTGCCTGACTCCCTCTTTTGGGGATAAATGCAGGCCGTGTTGTTGATATCATAAGTTTTTTAGACAGGAAGAGTATTTTGACTACTGACACTCATACTCTAGATATTGCAGAGATTTTGGAACTGCTTCCTCATCGTTATCCGTTCCTATTGGTTGACCGTGTACTGGAGTTCGAAGAACATAAATATCTGCGTGCAGTGAAGAATGTTTCCGTAAACGAACCGTTTTTCCAGGGGCATTTTCCTGGTAAGCCGATTTTCCCGGGCGTGTTGATCCTGGAAGCGATGGCGCAGGCCACCGGCATTCTGGCATTCAAAAGCGTCGGTAAACTGGAGCCAGGCGAGCTGTACTACTTCGCCGGGATTGACGAAGCGCGATTCAAGCGCCCCGTTGTGCCAGGGGATCAAATGATCATGGAAGTCACTTTCGAAAAAACTCGTCGTGGTCTGACGCGCTTTAAAGGGGTCACGACCGTCGACGGTAAAATTGCTTGTGAAGCAACCATGATGTGTGCCCGTAGCCGGGAGGCTTAATCTGTGACAGACAAAACCGCCTTTATCCACCCAAGCGCGATTGTTGAAGAGGGCGCCGTGATCGGCGCTGGCGCGCATATCGGTCCCTTCTGCTACGTCGGCTCCCAGGTGGAAATCGGCGAAGGTACGGTGCTGAAATCCCATGTCGTGGTGAACGGTATTACCCGTATCGGCCGCGAAAACCAGATCTATCAGTTTGCTTCCATCGGTGAGGTAAACCAGGATCTGAAATACGCGGGCGAGCCCACGCGTGTGGAAATCGGCGATCGCAACAGCATACGCGAAAGCGTCACCATTCATCGTGGGACGGTACAAGGTCACGGTGTGACCAAAGTCGGCAGCGGTAACCTGCTGATGGTCAACGTGCATGTCGCTCATGACTGCGTGGTGGGCGATTCGTGCATTCTCGCCAACAACGCGACGCTGGCAGGCCACGTGGAAATTGACGATCACGCCATCATTGGCGGCATGACGGCAATCCACCAGTTCTGCATCATTGGCGCCCATGTGATGGTTGGCGGCTGTTCCGGCGTTGCGCAAGACGTACCTCCTTTTGTCATTGCACAGGGCAACCATGCGACGCCTTTCGGCATCAACGCCGTCGGCCTTAAACGCCGTGGTTTTGATAAAGATGAAATGCAGGCGATTCGCACTGCCTACAAGATCATCTACCGCAGTGAGAAGACGCTGGATGAAGCTAAAGCAGAGCTTGCTGAACTGGTGAAACAACAGCCGGTGGTGCAGCAATATCTCGATTTCTTTAGCCGTTCCACCCGCGGCATTATTCGCTGATTTATGCCTAATCGTCCATTGACTATCGGTTTGGTTGCCGGGGAAACCTCCGGTGATATCCTGGGCGCCGGATTAATCCGCGCGCTTAAGGCGCAGTGCCCCGGCGCGCGTTTTGTCGGCGTTGCCGGCCCGCTGATGCAGGCCGAAGGGTGCGAAGCCTGGTACGACATGGAAGAGCTGGCGGTGATGGGCGTGGTGGAAGTGCTTGAACGTTTGCCACGCTTGTTGAAGATCCGCCGCGATCTTACCCGCCGGTTCAGCGAGTTGAAGCCGGATGTGTTTGTCGGTATCGACGCTCCGGACTTCAATATCACCCTGGAAGGCCGCTTGAAACAACGCGGCATCCGCACCATTCATTACGTCAGCCCCTCCGTTTGGGCATGGCGCCAAAAGCGCGTTTTCAAAATCGGTAAAGCGACCAATTTGGTATTGGCGTTTCTCCCTTTTGAAAAAGCGTTTTATGATCGTTTCAACGTTCCCTGCCGCTTTATCGGCCACACCATGGCCGATGCCATGCCGCTGCAGCCGGATCGGCAGGCAGCCCGCGCGGCGTTGGGCATTGCGCCCGGTGCGCGTTGCCTGGCGCTGCTGCCGGGTAGCCGTAACGCCGAAGTGGAAATGCTGAGTGCTGATTTCCTGAAAACGGCGCTGCAGTTGCGCAGCCACTATCCGGATCTGGAAGTGGTGGTGCCGCTGGTCAACGCCAAACGCCGTGCGCAGTTTGAGCGTATCAAGGCCGAGGTGGCGCCCGATTTGCCGGCTCATCTGTTGGATGGCAAAGGGCGCGAAGCGATGATCGCCAGCGATGCGGCGTTGTTGGCTTCCGGCACGGCGGCGCTGGAATGCATGTTGGCGAAATGCCCGATGGTCGTGGGCTACCGCATGCAGCCATTGACCTTCTGGCTGGCGGAGCGGCTGGTGAAAACCCCTTATGTTTCATTGCCCAACCTGCTGGCCGGGCGCGAGCTGGTTACCGAGCTGTTGCAGCATGACTGTGTGCCGGTCAAGCTGGCGGCGGCGTTGCAGCCATTGCTGGAAGACAGCCCTGAATCCGCACGCTTGAAACAGACTTTCCTTGAGTTGCACCAGCGCATTCGCTGCGGTGCCGACCAACAGGCTGCTCAGGCCGTTTTGGAACTGGCGAAATCATGATAGATCCCTTTATTTACCCTGCCGCGGCCCGGTTAATCGCCGGCGTAGATGAAGTCGGCCGCGGCCCTTTGGTGGGCGCGGTGGTGACGGCTGCGGTGATCCTCGATCCGGCCCGGCCGATCGTCGGGCTGGCAGATTCAAAAAAGCTGAGCGAAAAACGGCGGCTGGCGCTGTATGACGAAATCACCGATAAAGCCTTGGCCTGGAGCCTGGGGCGCGCCGAGCCGCAGGAGATCGACCAGTTGAATATTCTGCATGCCACCATGCTGGCCATGCAGCGAGCGGTAGCCGGTTTATCTGTGGTACCGGACTACGTGCTGATTGACGGCAACCGTTGCCCTGCCTTGCCGATGACGGCCCAGGCGGTGGTGAAGGGTGATAGCCGGGTGGCGGAAATCAGCGCCGCCTCTATTCTCGCCAAAGTCACCCGCGATCGCGAAATGGCCGAGCTGGACAAGGTTTTTCCCGCCTATGGTTTTGCCCAGCACAAAGGTTACCCGACGGCTTTCCACCTGGAGAAACTGGCGCAGCTGGGGGCGACGGAACACCATCGCCGCAGTTTTGCCCCGGTGCGCAGGGTGCTGGCATTGTAATGCCCCCTACAACTGGGCCCCGCGCTGCGGCATAATACGCAGGTTATTCACTCATTCGTTTCTGGTATCTGGATATGGCCGAACCCCGTTTTATTCATCTGCGTGTTCATAGCGACTATTCCATGATCGATGGGCTGGCTAAAGTCGGGCCATTGGTGAAACGAGCCGCCGCGTTAACCATGCCCGCCTTAGCCATTACCGATTTCACCAACCTGTGCGGCCTGGTCAAGTTTTATGGCAGCGCGCATGGCGCCGGGATAAAACCGATTATCGGCGCCGATTTCCATGTGCAAAGCGAAGCCCTGGGCGATGAGTTGGCGCAGCTGACGGTGCTGGCCGCGAATAACGAAGGTTATCAGAACCTGACGCTGTTGATTTCGCGCGCCTATCAGCGCGGCTACGGCGGCGAAGGCCCGACTATCGACCGCGATTGGCTGATCGAACACCGCAACGGCCTGATCCTGCTCTCCGGCGGCCGGATGGGCGACGTGGGCAAGTTTATCCTGCGCGGCAACCAGGCGGTGGTTGATCAATGCCTGGCGTTTTATCAGGAATATTTCCCGGATAGCTACTATCTGGAGCTGATTCGTACCGGCCGGCAGGATGAAGAAAACTACCTGCATGCCGCCGTGTCGCTGGCGGCCGAGCGCGGCCTGCCGGTGGTAGCGACCAACGATGTGCGCTTCCTGGTGGCCGATGATTTTGATGCCCACGAAATCCGCGTGGCGATCCATGACGGTTTTACCCTCGACGATCCGAAGCGCCCGCGTAACTATAGCGCACAGCAATATATGCGCAGCGAAGAGGAAATGTGCGAGCTGTTTGCCGACATTCCGGAAGCGCTGCTAAACAGCGTTGAGATCGCCAAACGCTGCAATGTGACCATTCGCCTGGGCGAGTACTTCCTGCCGCAGTTCCCGACCGGTGACATGACCACCGAAGATTTCCTGGTTGCCAAGGCCAAGCAGGGCCTGGAAGAGCGCCTGGAATTCCTGTTCCCCGATCCAAATGAACGCGCCAAGCGCCGGCCGGAATACGATGAGCGTCTGGAGATCGAACTGCAGGTTATCAACCAGATGGGCTTCCCCGGCTACTTCCTGATCGTGATGGAGTTTATCCAGTGGTCCAAGGACAATAACGTGCCGGTTGGGCCGGGGCGCGGTTCCGGCGCGGGTTCGTTGGTGGCCTATTCGCTGAAAATCACCGATCTTGATCCGCTGGAATTCGATCTGCTGTTCGAACGTTTCCTGAACCCGGAACGTGTCTCAATGCCTGACTTCGACGTCGATTTCTGCATGGAAAAACGCGATCGGGTCATTGACCACGTAGCGGACATGTACGGCCGCGATGCGGTTTCGCAGATCATCACCTTCGGCACCATGGCGGCGAAAGCGGTTATCCGCGACGTTGGCCGCGTATTGGGGCACCCGTACGGTTTTGTCGATCGCATCTCCAAGCTGGTGCCGCCCGATCCGGGCATGACGTTGGAAAAAGCCTTTGCCGCCGAGCCGCAACTGCCGGAAATCTACGAAGCGGACGAAGAAGTCAAGGCGCTGATCGACATGGCGCGCAAGCTGGAAGGGGTGACGCGTAACGCCGGTAAGCACGCCGGTGGGGTGGTGATCGCACCGACCAAAATCACCGACTTTGCGCCGCTGTACTGCGATGCTGAAGGGAACCACCCGGTTACCCAGTTTGATAAAAACGACGTTGAGTATGCCGGCCTGGTGAAGTTCGACTTCCTGGGCTTGCGTACGCTGACCATCATCGACTGGGCGCTGGAGATGATCAACGCTCGGCGGGCCAAGGCAGGGCAAGAGCCGATAGACATCGCCGCCATCCCGCTTGATGACAAGAAAAGCTTCGACATGTTGCAGCGTTCGGAAACCACAGCGGTATTCCAGCTTGAATCGCGCGGCATGAAGGATTTGATTAAGCGCCTGAAGCCCGACTGCTTCGAAGATATGATCGCGCTGGTGGCCCTATTCCGCCCCGGGCCGTTGCAATCCGGCATGGTGGATAACTTTATCGACCGTAAGCACGGGCGCGAAGAATTATCTTACCCGGATATTCAGTGGCAGCATGAATCGCTGAAGCCGGTGCTGGAACCGACCTACGGCATCATCCTGTATCAGGAACAGGTGATGCAGATAGCCCAGGTCTTGGCGGGCTATACGCTGGGCGGCGCAGATATGTTGCGCCGTGCCATGGGTAAGAAGAAGCCGGAAGAGATGGCGAAACAGCGCTCGGTGTTTGAAGCCGGCGCCAAGAGCCAGGGCATCGACGGCGAGCTGTCGATGAAAATCTTCGATCTGGTGGAAAAGTTTGCCGGCTACGGCTTTAACAAATCCCACTCTGCGGCTTATGCGCTGGTTTCCTACCAGACGCTGTGGCTGAAGGCGCACTATCCGGCCGAGTTTATGGCCGCGGTGATGACCGCCGATATGGACAACACCGATAAGGTGGTTGGCCTGGTGGATGAGTGCTGGCGTATGGGGCTGAAAATCCTGCCGCCGGATATCAACAGCGGTCTGTATCATTTCCACGTTAACGATGACGGGGAAATCGTCTACGGCATTGGCGCCATTAAAGGCGTTGGCGAAGGCCCGATTGAAGCGATTATCGAAGCGCGCAACAGCGGCGAGCAGGGCTATTTCAAAGACCTGTTCGATCTGTGCGCCCGCTCGGATATTAAAAAGCTCAATCGCCGGGTGCTGGAAAAACTGATCATGTCCGGGGCGTTCGATCGGCTAGGGCCGCACCGCGCCGCGCTGATGAATGCGCTGGGCGATGCGCTGAAAGCGGCCGATCAGCACGCCAAGGCCGAAGCGATCGGCCAGGTGGATATGTTTGGCGTGCTGGCGGAAGCGCCGGAGCAGGTGGAGCAATCCTACGCCAGCGTGGCGCCATGGCCGGAGCAGGTGGTGTTGGACGGTGAGCGTGAGACTCTGGGGCTGTATTTGACCGGCCACCCGATCACACAGTATCTGAAGGAAATCGAACGTTACGCCGGCGGCCAGCGCCTGAAAGACATGCACCCAACCGAGCGCGGGAAAATGATCACCGCCGCCGGGCTGGTGGTCGCCGCCAGGGTGATGATCACCAAGCGCGGCAACCGCATTGGGATTTGTACGCTGGATGACCGTTCCGGGCGCCTGGAGGTGATGTTATTCACCGAGGCGTTGGAAAAATACCAGCATTTGTTGGAAAAAGACCGTATCCTGATCGCCAGTGGACAGGTCAGCTTTGATGACTTTAGCGGTGGGCTTAAAATGATGGCCCGCGAGCTAATGGATATCAGTGAAGCCCGTGAAAAATACGCTCGCGGGCTTGCTATCTCGCTGACGGACAGGCAAATTGATGACCAGCTTTTGACCCGTCTCCGTCAGTCGTTGGAACCCCATCGCTCGGGGACGATTCCAGTGCATCTCTACTATCAACGGGAAGATGCGCGCGCAAGGCTGCGTTTTGGGGCCGCATGGCGTGTAACGCCCACTGACCGCTTGTTGATAGATTTGCGGACTTTGGTAGGTAATGAGCAGGTGGACCTGGAATTTGACTAAAATAGGAATGCTATGAGTCTGAATTTTCTTGATTTTGAACAGCCGATTGCAGAGCTGGAAGCGAAAATCGATTCGCTGACTGCAGTCAGTCGTCAAGACGAAAAATTGGATATTAATCTGGACGAAGAGGTTCTGCGTCTGCGCGAAAAAAGCGTTGAACTGACGCGCAAGATTTTTTCTGATCTTGGTGCCTGGCAGGTTGCCCAATTGGCACGCCACCCGCGCCGTCCTTATACCCTGGATTATATCAAACACATCTTTACCGACTTCGAAGAGCTGGCGGGCGATCGCGCCTATGCCGATGACAAAGCGATCGTTGGCGGCATTGCGCGGCTGGATGGCCGCCCGGTGATGATCATTGGTCATCAAAAAGGGCGTGAAACCAAAGAGAAAATCCGTCGCAACTTCGGCATGCCGGCACCGGAAGGCTACCGTAAGGCACTGCGCCTGATGGAAATGGCTTCCCGTTTCAATATGCCGATCATCACTTTCATCGATACGCCGGGGGCATATCCGGGCGTGGGCGCGGAAGAACGCGGCCAGTCTGAGGCGATCGCCCGCAACCTGCGCGAAATGTCCCGGCTGAACGTTCCGGTGATTTGCACCGTTATCGGCGAAGGCGGTTCCGGCGGCGCGCTGGCGATCGGCGTTGGCGATAAAGTGAATATGCTGCAATACAGCACTTATTCGGTGATCTCGCCGGAGGGTTGCGCTTCGATCCTGTGGAAAAGCGCTGATAAAGCACCGCTGGCGGCGGAAGCCATGGGCATCACCGCGCCGCGTTTGAAAGAGCTGAAGCTGATTGACTCGGTGATCCCGGAACCGCTGGGCGGCGCGCATCGCGACGTGCCGGCGATGTCGGCCGCGTTGAAAGCCCAATTGCTGGCCGATCTGACCGATCTTGACGGGTTGAACACCGAAGAGTTGCTCAACCGCCGCTATCAGCGCCTGATGAGCTACGGTTACTGCTGATCCTGGCGTTTCTGCCGCAGTTGTAAAAAATGCCAGTCAGTTAAGCTGACTGGCATTTTTTTATCCGCCGCGCGCTGCCCGCCCTGGCGTCTGGGGTACACAATGGCGGTAAATCATGTTGTTATAAAGACCGTTAACCGACAGGAGTCGCCCGATGAACATCATCGCCATCATGAGCCCAATGGGCGTGTACTACAAAGATGAACCCATCCGCGAACTTCACCAGGCGCTGGCCGCCATGGGGTTTCAGTTGGTATACCCGAAGAGCAGCAGCGATTTGCTCAAGCTTATTGAACACAATGCGCGCATCTGCGGCGTGGTGTTTGACTGGGATGAATACAGCCTGGAGCTGTGCAGCGAAATTAACGAACTGAATGAATACCTGCCGCTGTATGCGTTCATTAATACCCATTCCACCTTCGACGTTAGCCTGCATGAAATGCGTATGGTGCTGTATTTCTTCGAGTACGATCTGCACGCGGCGGGTGATATCGCGCAACGTATTCGCCAGTACACCGACGAATATGTGGATACCATCACGCCGCCGCTGACCAAGGCGTTGTTCAACTACGTGAAAGAGGGGAAGTATACCTTCTGCACACCGGGGCATATGGCCGGCACCGCGTTTCAGAAAAGCCCGGTGGGCAGCCTGTTTTATGATTTTTTCGGCGCCAACACCATGAAGGCGGACGTGTCTATCTCGGTCACCGAACTGGGCTCATTGCTGGATCACACCGGCCCGCACCTTGAGGCGGAAGAGTATATCGCCCGCACCTTCAATGCTGAGCAAAGCTATATGGTGACCAACGGCACTTCGACGGCCAATAAGATTGTCGGCATGTATTCGGCGCCAGCGGGCAGCACGGTATTAATCGATCGTAACTGCCACAAGTCCTTGTGCCATTTAATGATGATGACCGATATCGTACCGATTTACCTGCGCCCGTTGCGTAATGCCTATGGCATCCTCGGGGGGATCCCGCAGCGTGAATTCACGCGCGACAGCATTGCCAAGCGGGTGGCGGAAACCGCCGGCGCCAGTTGGCCGGTGCACGCGGTGATCACCAACTCCACCTATGACGGCCTGCTGTACAACACCGATTACATCAAACGCACGCTGGATGTGCCTTCGATCCACTTTGACTCCGCCTGGGTGCCCTATACCAATTTTCACCCGATGTATGAGGGTAAAAGCGGTATGAGCGGCGAGCGCATTCCCGGCAAAGTGATCTATGAAACCCAGTCAACGCATAAGCTGCTGGCGGCATTCTCACAGGCATCGATGATTCATATTAAAGGTGACTATGATGAAGATACCTTCAATGAAGCCTATATGATGCATACCACCACCTCGCCGCATTACGGCATCGTGGCGTCCATGGAGACCGCCGCGGCGATGCTGCGCGGCAACCCTGGCCGGCGCATGATTTATCGCTCATTGGAGCGCGCGCTGCACTTCCGGCATGAGATACAGCGCCTGCGTGAAGAGAGCGACAGCTGGTTTTTTGATATTTGGCAGCCGGATGAGATCGGTGAAGCGCAATGCTGGCCGTTGAACCCGGATGATAACTGGCATGGTTTTGGGCAGACGGATCGCGATCATATGTATCTTGATCCGATCAAGGTAACCATTCTCACGCCGGGCATGAGCGAGGCGGGCGGCCTGGCGGATGACGGCATCCCCGCCGCGCTGGTGGCGAAATACCTTGATGAGCGCGGGATCGTGGTTGAGAAAACCGGGCCGTACAACCTGCTGTTCCTGTTCAGCATTGGCATTGATAAAACCAAGTCGATGAGTTTGCTGCGCGGCCTGACCGACTTCAAACGTTCTTATGATCTCAATCTGCGGGTGAGGAACATGCTGCCGGATCTGTACGCGGAAGATCCGGATTTCTACCGCACGATGCGTATTCAGGATCTGGCGGCCGGGATCCATAATTTGATCCGCCAGCACGATCTGCCGCGCCTGATGCAACGCGCCTTCGATGTGCTGCCGGAAATGAAAATGACCCCGCACCAAATGTTCCAGCAGCAGGTGCGCGGCAATGTCGAAACCTGCGAGATCGGCCAGTTGATCGGCAAAGTGGCGGCGAATATGATCCTGCCTTATCCGCCGGGCGTTCCACTGGTGATGCCGGGGGAAATGATCACCGAAGAGAGCCGAGCGGTGCTTGATTTCCTGCTGATGCTGTGTTCGATCGGGGAACACTATCCCGGCTTTGAAACCGATATTCACGGCACCAGGCTGACGGAAGACGGGCGCTACCTGGTCAAGGTGCTGAAAGCGCCGCAGCCTGAAGTGGAACCACAGCGGTAGTTATCCTGAAAGAGGGTGTTCAATGTTGGCATTACGCAAGCTCCATCACATCGCGGTTATTGCTTCTGACTACGCGGCCAGCAAGCATTTTTACTGCGACATTCTTGGCTTCACGCTGCAGGCGGAGGTTTACCGCGCCGAGCGTGATTCGTGGAAAGCCGATTTAGCGCTCAATGGCGAGTATACCCTGGAACTGTTTTCCTTCCCTTCGCCACCGGCGCGCGTGAGCCGCCCAGAGGCCTGTGGTTTGCGCCATTTGGCCTTCAGCGTCGCTGATATCGAACAGGCGATGGCGCATCTGCAGCAGGCGGGCGTTGTTTGCGAGCCGGTGCGTGTAGATCCTTACACCCAGGCCCGTTTCACTTTCTTTAGCGATCCGGACGGGCTGCCGCTGGAACTGTATGAACAACGGTGATAAACCCCACGATGGATAGTGAACGTTTAGCCGAACAGGTTGCTCAACGGTTGGCCGGGCACAATAAGCTGCTGGTGGCGTTCAGCGGCGGGCTGGATTCCAGCGTGCTGCTGCACCTGCTGGCGCAACTGCGTCAGCAACGCCCTGAACTGCAGGTGCGCGCGCTGCACGTGCACCATGGGCTGAGCCGTTTTGCCGACCAGTGGGTAGAACATTGCCGGCAGCAGTGCCTGGCATGGCAGGTGCCGCTGCAAGTGCAGCATGTGCAGGTTGACTGCCAGCATGGCGGTATCGAAGCCGCCGCCCGTAACGCGCGCTACGCCGCGCTGGCAGAGGCACTGGCCAGCGGCGAAACGCTGCTGACCGCGCAGCATCTTGATGACCAGTGTGAAACCTTTTTGCTGGCGCTAAAGCGCGGCAGCGGCCCGGCCGGGCTTTCCGCCATGGCGGCGCAAAGCCAACTGAGTGGGAAGCCGTTGCTGCGCCCGCTGCTGGATTTTTCCCGCGTGCAGTTGGAAGCCTATGCCCGGCAGCACGCATTGTGCTGGATTGAGGATGACAGCAATCAGGATGCGCGTTTTGATCGCAATTTCCTGCGCCTGCAGGTGTTGCCGTTGTTGCAGCAGCGGTGGCCGCACTTTGCCGCAGCGAGCGCCCGCAGCGCCAGCCTGTGCGCTGAACAGGAGCAGTTGCTGGATGAACTGCTGGCGGAAGATCTACACGCATTGCTGGCAAATGACGGTTCGCTGGCCATCGCGGGGCTGGTGGCCTGCTCAGCCGTGCGCCGCTTCGCCCTGCTGCGCCGCTGGATCGCCCGCTTTGGCGTGACCATGCCGGCGCGGGAGCAACTTCAGCGGCTGTGGGATGAAGTGGCGATGGCCCGGCCGGATGCCGCGCCACAGTTGCAACTGGGCCTGTATCAAATACGCCGCTATCGCCAGCACCTGTATCTGCTGCCGCAAATGGCCGATCTGCATGCGCTGTGCCTGCCGTGGCGGCCGCGATTGCCGCTGCCGGATGGCCTGGGCACGCTGATCGGCGGGGAAGGGGATATCCTGCTGCGTGCGCCGCGGCCGGGCGAGCAGGTGAGCGTGCGTTTTAGCGCAGAGGGCAAGCACCGTATTATCGGGCGAACGCATTCCCGGCCGATCAAAAAGCTGTGGCAGGAACTGGGGGTTCCGCCCTGGCTGCGTGAGCGCACGCCACTGATCTATTATGATACCCTGCTGATCGCCGCGCTTGGCGTCTTCGTGACTGAAGCCGGCAGCGTGCCGCCAGATGAGCAGCCGTGGCGTTTGCGCTGGGATAAAGAAGAAAATACCAAGGAGCAATGATGAAATGGGTAAGCGCCATGTGGTTGGCCGTTGGCTTCCTGAGCCTGCCGGCGATAGCGGCAGGAGATGCCGCCGTGGGCAAGACTAAATCTGCAAGCTGTATGGCCTGCCACGGTATGCAGGGAAAGGCCAGCGTACCGATGTACCCGAACCTTGCCGGCCAGAATGCCATGTATTTAGGGGCAGCGCTGCAGGCGTATAAGAAAGGGGAGCGTTCCGGGGGGCAGGCTGAAGTGATGCGGGCCTATGTTTCCGGCCTGTCCGATGATGACATCGCCGATCTGGCCGCCTACTATGCCAGCCTGAAACCCTGAGCGGCCGTAGAAACAAAGCAGGGCAGCCAATGGCTGCCCTGCTTGGTTGTAGTGTCAGCGCTGTTCAGTCGGACAGACTCACGACGACAGTGCCGATTTCCGGGTGGCTAAAGCTGTGGATATAATCCAGGCGCAGATCGCGTTGCTCGCCATTGAGCTCAATGGTCAGGTATTCAACACGTTTTTTTTGCAGCAAATCGAGGGCTTTGGCCTCGATCTCTTCGCCGTCGCGTAGCGCCAGCTTCAGTACAAGTTTATGCTGACAGGCGAGTTCCAGGTTGTCGTAGTCATCACAATTGATGGGTTGATACTCATCATTCATCAACATAGTCGCTCACCAATAAGTTAGCGGCGGCAAAAGCCGCCTGTTCCCTAACGGAGGACGGAAGTGCCTCATTTGCGGCAACATCGTCCAATGCCTTCAATACACATGTTAGTGCATCGGGCACGTAACCGAGATCTCCACTGCCTATCCCAGCGTAAAAACGGCGTACTAACTCACAGTATTGTTGCACAGTTTCCTCCCACAAGAGCCTCTGCATCATCGGGAAGCATTATCGTGATGAAGCGCAGGATCTTGGCGCTACCAACCTGACTTAGACGACTATAGCACAGCTATAGTTAAGTTATTAGCGGCTCGCATTGGCCGTTGCGCCGAGCTTTCACTGCGCCGGCGAGGGAAATCAAGTACACTATCGCCTGATAATTACGAGGTTTCTCATGGCGCTAAAAGCAACTATTTACAAAGCCACGGTCAATATCGCGGATATGGATCGCCATTTTTACTATGACGCCGCGCTTACGCTGGCGCAGCATCCTTCAGAAACCGAGCAGCGTATGATGCTGCGCCTGTTGGCTTGGATCTGCCATGCCAATGAGCGCCTGGTGTTCACCAAGGGGTTGAGCACTGCCGATGAGCCGGAAATCTGGCAGCGTAACGATCATAACGGCCTGGAATTATGGGTTGAGCTGGGGCTGCCGGATGAAAAACGCCTGCGCAAAGCCTGTAATCAATCGGCGCAGGTGGTGTTATATGCCTATGGCGAGCGCGCGGCCCAGGTATGGTGGCAGGGCATGCAGGCAAAAGCGGCCAATCACAAAAATTTGCATATACGTTTTCTGGGCGACGCACAGCTAGCCCGGCTGGCGGCATTGGCAAACCGTAATATGGTGCTGCAAGCCACGCTGCAAGAAGGGATGATCTGGCTGTCCGATGCTCAGAATAGTCTGGAAATTCAATTTGCCGAATGGCAACGGCCGCAGGTGTAATGGGTGTTGGTTTTATCAAGAAACGTGGTTATACCGGATTCGGAGATAGTCCTTACGGCAATTCGCGCCCAGGGAGCCGGTGGGCAGCACGTGAATAAAGCCTCAACGGCCATCCATTTGCGCTTTGACATCCGGGCCTCTAGCCTGCCAGAGTATTACAAACAAAGGCTATTGGCGCTAAACCACCATTTGGTGACGGCCGAAGGCGTGGTCATTATCAAGGCGCAGGAATACCGCAGCCAGGAGCTCAACCGCGAGGCGGCATTAGCGCGCCTCGCGGCGCTGATCGCTCAGGCGCTGGTGGTCGAAAAAACACGTAAAGCGACCAAGCCCAGCAAAGGGGCGAAATTACGCCGGTTAGAAGGCAAAGTTCGCAAAGGTGCAACCAAAGTACTGCGCGGCAAGATCCGCACCTGATGGAGTATGGGATACGGCAACACAGTAGGAGAAAAACTGTGAAAAATATATCAGTTGCCCTGTTTTTAGCAGCGGGCGCACTTTCATTACTGGGATGTAATAACCACTTTCAACCTAAAGAGCAGCCGCTCCAGCCGATGCAACAAAGCTATCAGGGGGTCTTGCCCTGCGCTGACTGCAGCGGTTTGGATACGTTACTGTACCTGGATACCGACGGTACCTTTGTGCTACAGGAAACCTATCGCGAAACGAAAGATGGCGATCAAACTTTTGCCGAGTACGGCAAATGGGAGCGTACCGCAGATAAACTGGTGCTTACCGGCAGCAACGGGGATAAGCGTTATTTCCGCCCGCTGGGTAAAAGCCTGGAAATGCTCGATCAAAGCGGTGTGCCTATTCGCTCGCCGTTGAACTACCAGTTGGCGCCGGTGGAAAAGACATTGCCGAGCACCCCGATGGCGCTGAAAGGCAGCTACACCTACATGGCCGATGCGGCGATCTTTAAAGACTGCGTCACCGGTAAAACCTTCCCTATCGATAGCAACGTCAGCCTGGAGCAGGGGTATGCTAGAGCCCGCAAAGCCGCAGGCGAACCGGTGTTTTTGATGCTTGATGGCCATTTTAGCACTCAGCCATCAACAGAAGACGGGCAGATGCACAAGGCGCTGGTGCCGGATGGCAATGCGGTGTTCGATAACGCCAAGCACTGCGACAGCGTATCGTAACGATAAAAAACAACCCGCCGTGGCGGGTTGTTGTTGTCAGCGTTAACCCATCGCCAAAGGGCGGTGGGTTTTTACCGGTTAACGTGCGATCTGCGCCAGCAGGAAATCAACGATCTCGCTGGTTTTGATCATCTGTTTTTCACCAATGCGGCGGTTCTTGTATTCGATCTCGTCGCTGTCAAGGTTACGGTCGCCAATCACGATAGAGTGCGGCACGCCGATCAGCTCCATGTCTGCGAACATCACACCTGGGCGCTCTTTACGGTCGTCAAGGATCACGTCGATGCCGTGGGCACGCAGTTCGGCGTACAATTTTTCCGCCAGCTCCTGCACGCGGAAGGACTTGTGCATGTTCATTGGCAGAATCGCCACCTGGAAAGGCGCGATAGCGTCTGGCCAGATAATGCCGCGATCGTCGTGGTTTTGCTCAATCGCCGCTGCGACCACGCGGGTCACGCCGATGCCGTAGCAGCCCATGGTCAGGATCTGGTTGCGGCCGTCTTCGCCTTGTACCGTTGCCTTCAGGGCTTCCGAATACTTGGTGCCCAATTGGAAAATGTGGCCAACTTCAATACCACGTTTGATCAGCAAGGTGCCTTTGCCGTCTGGGCTGGCGTCGCCTTCGACCACGTTGCGAATATCGGCAACCTGCGGCAGCGGTAAATCGCGCTCCCAGTTAATACCGAAGTAATGCTTGCCGTCGATATTGGCGCCGGCGCCGAAATCGCTCATTGCCGCTACGCTGCGGTCAATCACCACCGGCAGTGGCATGTTGATTGGGCCAAGAGAGCCAGGGCCGGCACCCACAATGGCTCGGATTTCTTCTTCGCTGGCGAAGGTGAGCGGTGCTGCCACCTGCGGCAGTTTTTCCGCCTTCACTTCGTTCAGTTCATGATCGCCACGCACCAGCAGCGCAACTAACTGGTGGCCGCTTTTTTCTTTGGCGCGAACCAGCAGGGTTTTCACCGTTTTTTCGATCGGCAGTTTAAACTGCTCAACCAGCTCGGCGATGGTTTTGGCGTTCGGCGTATCGACCTGGCGCAACGCTTCTGTGGCTGCCGCGCGCGGTTCTGCCGGGGCGACCGCTTCTGCCAATTCGATATTGGCCGCGTAGTCGGAGCCGGTGGAGAACACGATATCGTCTTCACCGCTATCCGCCAGTACCTGGAATTCATGCGAAGCGCTGCCGCCGATCGAACCGGTATCTGCCTGCACCGGGCGGAAATCCAGACCGATGCGGCTGAAGATCTTGCTGTAAGCGGCATACATGGCGTCGTAGGTCGCCTGCAGCGATTCCTGTGAGGTGTGGAACGAGTAAGCATCCTTCATCAGGAACTCGCGCGAGCGCATCACGCCGAAGCGAGGGCGAACTTCGTCACGGAACTTGGTCTGGATCTGGAAGAAGTTTAGCGGCAGCTGTTTGTATGAGCTGATTTCGTTGCGGATCAGATCGGTAATGACTTCTTCATGCGTTGGGCCAAGCACAAACGGGCGTTCGCCGCGATCGACAAAGCGCAGCAGTTCCGGGCCATACTGTTCCCAGCGCCCGCTTTCTTGCCACAAATCCGCGGGCTGCACTACCGGCATCGAGATTTCGATCGCATTGGCGTTATTCATTTCTTCGCGAACGATGTTTTCAACTTTCTTCAGAACGCGCAGGCCGGTGGGCAACCAGGTATAAAGACCGGAGGCCAGCTTGCGAATCATCCCGGCGCGGAGCATCAGTTGGTGGCTGATCACTTCGGCATCGGCAGGTGTCTCCTTCAAGGTGGAGAGCAGGTATTGGCTAGTACGCATGGTGTTTTGGTTCCGTTAGAACAGCAAGTAGCATCGGGCTGTCAGCATGGCAGCCGAAAAAAATAAAAGTGGTTTAGTTTACCAGCGTGAGCCGGCCGCCAAAAGAGAGCGGAAGGAATTTTAACGGGCCTCCAGGGCCAGCACTTCAGTTTGCCGATCAACCACCCGCCAACGCACGTTGAAATCCAGCAGCCAGACGGCATATTCGCGCTCGGCCGTTTCGTTCTTCCGGTAGGCCGGGCGCGGATCCTGTGCTAACACCTGGGTGATAAAACGGCGCAGCTGTGGGTAGCGCCGTTGATGCAATTGCAGGTGCTGCTCCGCCTGGGGCGAGAAGTAAACCGGCATATCGCCGGCCGGCGCTTCCTGAGCAAAGCCGGCGCGGGCCTGAGGCTGGCTTTCGGCGAACGGCAGGTAGGGCTTGATATCGATCACCGGCGTGCCGTCAACCAGATCGAGGCTGCCGAGTTCCAGCACTACATTTCCCCCCTGGGCACGAATGCCTTTTAATTCCACCAGGGACATGCCGAGCGGGTTTGGCCGGAAGGTGGAGCGGGTGGCGAACACGCCCATGCGGGCATTGCCGCCCAGGCGCGGTGGCCGAACCGTCGGCCGCCAGCCGCCTTCCATGGTCTGATGGAAAACAAACATCAGCCACAGGTGGCTGAAATCGTCCAGGCCACGCACCGCTTCTGCCTGATTGTACGGCGGCAACAGCACCAGCTCACCGCCGCCATCCTCCACCAGCCCTGGCTGGCGGGGAACGGCAAATTTCTCTTTATACGGTGAACGAATGGTGCCTATCTGGTTGAAATGAAACGCTGTCATTTGGAGGAAACGTTCAGCGCGGACCCCTGGCAAACGGCCTGTTGATAACACCCTGCCACGCCGCTGATGATTTGGCAGTCATGCAGCAACACGGCGTTGGCCTTCATGTAGGAAGCGCGGATCTGCATACGTTTGCGCGCCGTTGCCAGGTTTGGCGGGGAGTCTTGCGCAGTCGTCTGGCACGATTCACCGGAAACCTCGCCCAGATCGCGGAAGGGCTTGCCGACTAATTCTTCTGCATTCTTATAAAGCTTTACCGGTACCGGGCGCGGCGCCGGCGCCGTTTTAGCCGGGGCACTGCTGCTGGTAGCAGCGGGTTTGCTGGTCTTGTTTGCTGGGGTAGAGCCCCCGGGCAGCATGGAGCAACCGCTCAACGTAAGCGCGAACAAACAGAGAGGTAAAACACGCATAGAAATTCCTCTGCCTTTTTATATAAAGTGGCGCTATTGAAGCAAGCTATGGTGGAAATAACAAGACGGGCCGAAGCCCGCCTTACAATAAAACGCTAAAAGTGAATACTTGGCTTACCAGCCTTTCACCGCGCCGCCGTTGAAAATCTTGTTGGCCGCTTCGTTAACTTCATCCGTTTGGTAAGCTTGTACAAATTTCTTTACGTTTTCCGCGTCTTTATTATCTTCGCGGGCAACCAGCAGGTTCACATACGGTGAGTCTTTGTCTTCAACAAACAGGCCGTCTTTGGCCGGCGTCAGCCCAATCTGGCTGGCATAGGTGGTGTTGATGATGGCCAGCGTAATTTGCTGATCGTCCAGTGAGCGCGGCAACTGCGGCGCTTCCAGCTCTACCAGCTTCAGGTTTTTCGGGTTTTCAACCACGTCCAGCGAGGTCGGCAACAGGCCAACGCCGTCTTTCAGCTTGATCAGACCTTGTTTCTGCAGCAGCAACAGTGAACGCCCCAGGTTGGTGGGATCGTTTGGCAGGGCGATCTGCGCACCGTCTTGCAGTTCAGACAGTGACTTGATTTTTTTAGAGTAGGCGGCGATGGGATAAACAAAGGTGTTACCGACGGCAACCAGCTTGTAGCCGCGGTCTTTGATCTGCTGATCCAGGTAAGGCTTATGCTGGAAGGCGTTAAGATCGATATCGCCCTTGCTCAGCGCTTCGTTTGGCAGCACATAGTCGTTGAACGTCACCAGTTCCACGTCCAGGCCATATTTTTCCTTCGCAACCTTTTGCGCCACTTCGGCAACCTGCTGTTCCGCACCGACGATCACCCCCACTTTGATATGGTTCGGATCTTTTTCATCTTGCCCACAGCCGGCCAGAGCCAGAGTACCGATCAGTGCGCCGATTGCCGCAATGGATTTAAATTTTAACGACATATTCCTTCCTCAATTAGACTCGTATGTATACCCTTCATACTTCAAGTTGCAGGTGTGTTGGCTTTCCTCGCTCACCCCAGTCACTTACTTATGTAAGCTCCTGGGAATTCGCTGCGTTGCCGCCTTCCTGCAACTCGAATTATTTTGGGTAGATACGTTGCGTGTTTGCTATGAGCTTATTTATGGGTAACGGCCTTGGCGACGCGTTCACCACAAAACTGAATCAGATACACTAAAATAACCAGTAGCACTAATACGGTATTCATTACGGTCGCGTTGTAGCCGATATAACCGTATTGGTAACCGATTTGCCCCAGCCCGCCGGCGCCGACCGCACCGCCCATCGCCGAATAGCCTACCAGCGTAATGAGTGTGATGGTAGCAGCGTTCACCAAACCGGGTAACGCTTCCGGCAGCAGAACCTTCTTGATGATTTGCATCGGTGTTGCGCCCATGGCGCGCGCCGCTTCAACCAGGCCGGAGGGGATTTCCAGCAGGGCATTTTCCACCATGCGGGCGATAAAGGGCGCGGAGCCGACGGTCAGCGGCACGATGGCCGCCTGCAGGCCGATAGAGGTGCCGACAATCATGCGGGTAAAGGGGATCATCCACACCAGCAGGATAATGAACGGAATCGAGCGGAAAATGTTAACCAGCCCAGACAGCACCTTATACAGCGTGTTGTTGGCGACAATCTGCCCCGGGCGGGTGACATACAGCAGAACACCGACCGGCAAGCCAAGCACAAAGCCGAAGAAGCCCGAGACCAGCGTCATCATGACGGTTTCCCATACGCCTCGCGCCATTAACCACATCATTGCTTCAGACATACCCCAAAACCTCTACGTTAACCTGATTTTCCTGCAGGAACTGGATGGTTGCCGCCGTGCCGGCTTCATCGCCCTGCAGTTCGGCCAACATTACGCCGAATTTCACGCCGCCGGCATAATCCATTTGCGCGCTGATAATATTGTTGTTGACGTTAAAGCGGCGTGCCGCCTCCGAAAGCAGGGGCGCATCAACCGATTGGCCGGTGAACTCCAGGCGTAGCAGTGGTTTCAGGTCGCCCGTGCGCACCGGGTTGAGGCGCTCGGCATAGTCATTGGGAATATCCAGATGCAGGGTGGATTGAATGAACTGTTGCGCCAACGGTGTTTTGGGGTGCGAAAAGATTTCACTCACCGTGTCTTTCTCAATCAGCCGGCCTTGGCTGATGACCGCCACCTGGTCACAGATGCGTTTTACCACATCCATTTCATGCGTGATCAGCAAGATCGTCAGGCCCAGGCGGCGGTTAATGTCTTTCAACAATTCCAGAATCGAGCGGGTAGTGGCGGGATCCAGTGCGCTGGTGGCTTCATCGCACAGCAATACTTTAGGCTGGCTTGCCAACGCGCGGGCGATCGCCACCCGCTGTTTTTGCCCGCCGGACAGGTTGGCCGGATAGGCATCGTGTTTGTCCGCCAGCCCGACCAGATCCAACAAATCGGTGACGCGCTTTTTGATTTCAGCGCGTGGAGTCGTGTCCAGTTCTAACGGCAGGGCGACATTGCCGAATACGGTGCGCGACGACAGCAGGTTAAAGTGCTGGAAAATCATACCAATCTGGCGGCGTGCACGCGTCAGTTCGCTGTCAGACATGGCGGTGAGATCCTGGCCGTCAATCAGTACCTGGCCGGAGGTTGGGCGCTCAAGCATATTCGCACAGCGGATCAGGGTGCTTTTGCCCGCGCCTGATGCGCCGATAACGCCGAAGATTTGCCCGGCGGGGACATGAAGCGTGACGTCGGTGAGCGCGTTAATGGTGTGCGCCCCCTGCTGAAACACTTTAGTTATGTTAGAAAGTTTTATCATATTCTTCTAATTGTCGCGTGGTTGCCCGTGGCTAGATAACAGTTGACCTTGGCCTGGTACCAAGATGTGGGCCGATGCTAAGGTGTCTAGACGTCTAAGTCAACGGACATGCATATTATCCGGCGTTCTCAGCGGTGGGTAAAACATGCGATACTGTGGCCGATTTCAGGCCCTCAGGAGTAAACCGGTGACACAACGCGTTCCAGCTATTTTTTTAGACCGTGACGGTACCATTAATATAGATCATGGTTATGTCCATGAAATTGACGATTTTCAATTTATCGACGGTGTCATAGAGGCATGCCGTGAATTAAAAAAGATGGGCTATGTTCTGGTGTTGGTGACCAACCAGTCCGGTATTGCGCGCGGCAAGTTTAGCGAAGATCAGTTTATGCAGTTGACCGAATGGATGGACTGGTCATTGGCCGATCGTGATGTGGATCTCGACGGTATCTATTTCTGCCCACATTTACCGGATGCGGCAATAGAAGAATATCGCCAGGTGTGCGATTGCCGTAAACCGCAGCCGGGCATGCTGCTGCAGGCGCAGCAAGAACTGAATATTGATATGGCTGCTTCTTATATGGTGGGGGATAAACCGGAAGATATGCAGGCGGCGATTGCCGCTGGCGTCGGTACCAAAGTTTTGGTGCGTACTGGCAAACCGGTGACGCAAGCGGGTGAAGAATTGGCCGACTGGGTGCTAGATAGCCTGGCGGACTTGCCGAAAGCGATTAAATCGCGGGTTTAATAAACGCTCCGGCCGAATAATGAGCGGTTGAAAGAAAAGTGCAGATTATCGCTTGTCATTCTGAATCGGCTCCCTATAATGCGCCTCCATCGACACGGCGCAAGTGATTCACTTCACGAAGCGGCCGGGAAGAAAAGAGAAAATCCTGAAATTTGGGGTTGACTCTGAAAGAGGAAAGCGTAATATACGCCACCTCGAGTGAACGAGCCAGGTCTCGTAACTCATTGCTCTTTAACAATTTATCAGACAATCTGTGTGGGCACTCACAAGACGATATCCAGCACCTTCGGGTGCAAAAAAAATATCAAGTCTTGAAGAGTGACTAACTGAAGTAAAATTCATGCAGTAAATCTTCGAGCACGCTATTAACTTAGCAAATCAAGCTTTTAATTGAAGAGTTTGATCATGGCTCAGATTGAACGCT